>CAZSZE010000006.1:0-52455 GCA_964610645.1 uncultured Enterobacterales bacterium
CGTGGTGAAGTCGATGGGGTAGAGATCCGGAACAGGCACCCGATCCTCCGTTGAGCCCATGCTAACCCAACTGCTTGATGACCCGCGCAGGCACACCCACCGCCACTACGTTTGAATCCAGGGATCGTGTCACGCAAGCACCGGCGCCCACCACGGTGTCGCTGCCAATGACCAGGGGCGCCCCTGGCTTCCCTTGAACGGTGCTTGTGCCGGTCCCCAGGAATGCACCGGAACCCACCACCACATTGCCCGCGATGTGTACCCCGGGGGAGAGCGCTGCGAAGTCCTCGATCACCGAGTCGTGGGACACGGTGCAACCGGGATTGAGCACCACGTGTCGACCCAGCCGGATGTGGGTGGTCAGAACACATCCCGCGAGCACGATGGTGCCGGCGCCGACCTCGACGGTCCGAGGAACCTCCACGCTGGGGTGCACCAGCGTGGCAGCCTTGAATCCATGCGCCTCGGTTTTCTCTGCAAGGGATCGCCGCGCGGCGTTGTTTCCAACGGCTCCCACGACTTGGGCCTCTGGATACTTGCGAGCGGCTTCCTCCAGGCCCAGCACGGGACGTCCCATGATCTCGGTACCCTGTTTCTCGGGGTTGTCATCGATGAAGACGACCGTGTCCCAGACACGGCCTTGGGATGCAAGCGACTCTACAAGGGACGCGGATTCTCGTCCCAATCCGCCCGACCCATAGATTCCAAGCTGACCCATGATCCTGATCCCTGCCTGTCCTGGAGGCCACTCGATTCCTGGTTATCCGGTTCCAAGGCAAGGTGGACCGTTATGAAGGGTCTACTGCCTGGCGTCACAGGCAAGCTTCAAGGAGCAGGAATGCGCCCTTCGGGTGTCAGTGCCGAGGGAATCCTGGAGCAGTTGGAGGCTCTGGGAGAGGTCCGGGGAGAGAGCGTGTGCAGGCTCTCCCGGGAAACCGGAGTGCCCGAGGCGGACATCTGGGGCGTGGCCTCGTTCTTCCATCTCATTCCCAAAGTGCCTCGTCGGGTTTGCAGCGGGCTGACTTGTCGCTTGTTTGGCGCGAAAGAGGTTCTGGCAGACCTGAAGGCCCAGGGGGTGCATGCGGAGCCGGTGAGCTGTCTTGGGACCTGCGATCGCCCGGTGGCCATGCTGGATGAGCACCATGAACAAATCGGTCCCCAAGCCCCCACGACCCTCACCCCCGACGACGAGCAGCTGCCCATCAACCTTGGCGGCGGGGATCGACTGGACTACGCGGCTCTGGCAAGGGTGCGCGAGTGGGAAGCGGAGCGCTTTTTAGGGGAATTGGAAGCCTCGGGTCTGCAGGGGCGCGGTGGCGCCGGATTCCCCGCGGCCTTCAAGTGGCGTTCGGTGCGCGGCCAGGCCGTGAAGGAGCGCTACGTGGTGTGCAATGCCGACGAGGCGGAACCGGGCACTTTCAAGGACCGGGAGGTCATGCTGCAGCGCCCCCACCTGCTGCTGGAGGGGCTTGCCATTGCGGCTTTGGTTGTGGAGGCCCGGGAAATCCACATCTATGTGCGGGGTGCCTTTGGAGAGGCCCGGCGCTCCCTGGAGCGAGCGGTGGAGGAAGCCGGAGAACACCTGGAGGGCTTCCAATTCCACTTCACAAGTGGCCATGGGGCGTACATCTGCGGTGAGGAGACCGCCTTGCTGGAGTCCCTGGAGGGAAAGCGCGGGATGCCACGGCTCAAGCCGCCTTACCCCACTGAGGTTGGTTTTCGAGGCTGCCCCACCCTGGTCAACAACGTGGAGACCCTGGCCTGCGTGCCCTCGATCGTGTTGCGCGGAGGCGATTGGTTTCGAGCACAGGGGCGTGTCGAGCCCGGGTCCAAGCTCTATTGTGTGTCGGGACACGTGGGGCGCCCCGGCGTCTATGAGCTGCCACTGGGTGTGAGTCTCGATGAGCTGGTGGAAGCCGCGGGCGGGTACCTTGGCACACCGTTGGCCTTCAGCCCCGGGGGGGCTTCGTCCGGGTTTCTCCCCATGAAGTACCGGGGGATCCCCCTGGACTTCTCGAGCCTGGCAGATGTGGGTTCGATGCTCGGCAGCGCAGGGGTGGTGGTTCTCAATGACACGGTGGACATCGCTGAGGCTGCCCGAGAGCAGCTGGCCTTCTTCGAGCTTGAAACCTGTGGCCAGTGTGCCCCTTGCCGCATCGGCACCCGGGTCCTTCGGCAGGCGACGGATCGGTACCTGATGGGACGTGACCCATCGACACTGGATTCCGTAGAAGATGTCGCCTGGGAGATGGAAGAAAGTAGTATCTGTGGGCTGGGCATCGCAGCACCCCTGGCGCTCACAAGTGCCATGAAGCACTTTCCCGAGGCCTTTGAGCGCCGAAAGGACCCATGAAGGACCGAATTCAGGTGAACATCGATGGGACCCAGGTGGAGAGCCTGGCAGGGGAGACCGTTCTGGAGGCTGCACAGCGGGCGGGAGTCGAGATCCCCACCTTGTGTCATGACAGCCGGCTGGACCCGGCGGGTTGCTGCCGGATGTGCCTGGTGGAGGTGGAAGGGGAGCGCAGGCTACAGCCCGCTTGCACCTGGAAGGCGACCGATGGCGTGCAGGTTCGAACGACCACAGCGCGGGTCAAGCGGCACCAGCAAGTGCTCCTCTCCCTGTACATGGCGGATCATGGGAGCGGGTACAAGGACGGACTGGCCCCTGCGGATCTTCTTCTCGACCAGGCGGAGCAGATTGGGACCTGTACAGCCCTGGAGCCGGTAGAGTCTGCGCGGCCGGCCCGGGACGACCCGAATCCGTACATCCACTTCGACCCATCCCTGTGCATTCTTTGCGCCCGCTGTGTTCGCTACTGCGACGAGGTAGAGGGTGTCAGTGCGATCACCCTGGCGGGACGGGGCGCTGCCACCACCATCGGAACGGCGGCCGGTTGGGGCCTGCTGGACACCAGCTGCGAGCTTTGTGGTGGATGCATTGACACCTGCCCGACGGGTGCCATGCGGGAGAAGAAGCCCATGGCGCTGGAGCTCCCACAAGAGGCCACAGTCGACGTGACCCGGAGCACCTGCAACTACTGCGGTGTGGGCTGCCAGTTGGACCTCCACAGCGTGGAGAACCAGGTGGTCAAGGTGACCAGCCCTCCCCCTGGCGAGACCCTCAACGATGGAAACCTGTGCGTCAAGGGCCGGTTTGCCTATGACTTCATTACCGACCCCGGACGGCTTTCTGTTCCCCTTGTGCGTGGGGAAGACGGGGTCTTGGCCGAAGCCTCCTGGGAGGATGCACTGTCTGCGGCGGCCCAGGGGCTGTTGGGGGTGACCCGTCGGCATGGCAGCGATGCGCTGGGTTTCATCTCTTCAAGCCGCTGCACTGGAGAGGAGAACTACCTGCTGCAGAAGCTCTCCAGGGCAGCCTTTGGCACCAACAATTGCCACTCTTGCGCTGCCACCTGACACGCCCCCACGGTCGCCGGTCTGGTGACGATGTTCGGTGCGGGGGCGATGACGAACTCCATTGACGAGATCCGCGATGCGGATGTGCTCTTTGTCATCGGGTCCAACACCACCGAGGCCCACCCGATCATCGCCATGGAGATGAAGCGGGCGATCTACCGCGGAGCCAAGTTGATTGTGGGGGATCCCCGTCAGACCTGGCTGGCTCGCCATGCGGACCTGCATCTCCAGTTGAGACCCGGAACTGATGTGTGGCTGCTGAACGCCATGGCGCATGTGATCGTCACCGAGGACCTGGTAGACGAGCGGTTTGTGGCCGAGCACACCGAAGGATTCGAGGCCGTTCGCGAGACTGTTTTGCGCTACACACCGGAAGAGGCAGAAGCCGTCACAGGGGTGGGGGCCGAGCTGATTCGAGAGGCAGCCCGGGCCTATGCCACCACCCGCAAGGCCGGCATCTACTACACCCTTGGCATCACCGAGCACACCCACGGAACAGACAACGTCTACGCCCTGGCCAACCTCGTCCTGATGACCGGGCACCTGGGGGTCACCTCAGCGGGATTGAATCCCCTTCGGGGCCAGAACAACGTGCAGGGCGCCAACGATGCAGGGGCCAGCCCCCTGTTCTTCCCTGGCTACCAGCGGGTGGGGGATCCCGCGACGCAAGCGCACTTTGAGGCGGCCTGGGGGGTCCCGCTCTCCGCAGAACCGGGCCTGAACCTGAACCAGATGATGAAGGCCCTTGGGGACCACGGGGGCATCCAGGGGCTCTTTGTCATGGGGGAGGACATCCTGGTGTCCGAGCCGAACGCCGGCCTCCTGGAAGAGGGGCTGGCAAGCTGTGAGTTCGTTGTGGTCCAGGACATCTTCATGACGGAGACAGCCCGCTACGCCGACGTTGTGCTGCCCGCGGCTTGTTTTGCGGAAAAGGAGGGCGTGTTCACCAACAGTGATCGACGGGTGCAGCGCGTTCGGAAGGCCGTGGATGCCCCCGGGGAGGCCTGGGCCGACTGGGAGATTCTCTGCGCCCTCTCCCGGGCTTGTGGCTACCCCATGCCCGACTACAACCATCCAAGCGAAATCTACGGCGAGATGGCTTCTTTGTGTGACAAGTTCGCGGGCATCTCCCATGCCCGCATCGAGGAGACCAATCGCATGCAGTGGCCCTGTCCGGACTCCGGCTCCCAGGGGACGCGCACCCTCCACGAAGGCGGACCCTTGCGGGGACGGGCTGCCTTTCAGACAGTCGAGTTTCGACCCAGTGACGAGCTCCCAGATGGTGAGTACCCGTTGCTACTCTCCACCGGCCGGACCCTCTACCACTACAACGCGGGCACCCAGACCCGGCGAGAAGCCGGACCGGTGGCAAAACAGCCTGAGAACTTCATCGAGGTGAACCCCCAGGATGCCGTCGGGATGGGTCTGGAGGAAGGTGTCCGGGTTCAGGTGGAGAGTCGTCGAGGGCAGGTAGGCGCCAAGGTGGTGGTGAGCCCGAAGATGCGCGAGGGGTGTGTGTGGATGCCCTTTCACTTCGCGGAGGAGCCCGCAAATCGGCTCACCAACGATGCGGGTGACACCGTGACCGGCACCGGCGAGTACAAGGTCTGCGCCGTTCGGATTCTCAGCAGGTAGGGGCGGGGGAAGGCTCCAGGGCGTGGGCCCCAATGGCGTCCAGCAGGGCCCGATCGTCGTCGGCATCGGGATTGGGCGTGGTCAGGAGCTTCTCCCCGTAGAACAAGGAGTTGGCACCCGCCATGAAGCAAAGCACCTGGGCTTCCCGGCTCATGTCGGTTCGGCCTGCGGACAGGCGCACCATGGCCTTGGGCATCAGGATCCGGGTTGTGGCGATGGCTCGAACCATCTCGAGCGGGTCTACCGGTGGGCGGTCTGCCAAAGGAGTGCCCTCCACAGCCACCAGCGCGTTGATGGGTACGCTCTCTGGTTGGGGGTTCATGGAGGCCAATGTGCAGAGCATGGAGCACCGGTCTTCGATGGACTCGCCCATGCCCAAGATGCCACCGCTGCACACGGTCACACCGGCATCTCGCACATGCTGGAGGGTATTGAGCCGATCTTCAAATCGCCGGGTGGTGATGATGAGCTCGTAGTACTCCCGGGAGGTGTCGAGGTTGTGGTTGTAGGACTTCAAGCCAGCATCGGCGAGTCGCTTTGCCTGGTCCGCATTGAGCATGCCCAGGGTGACGCAGGCCTCCATGCCCAGCTTGCTGACACCGCGTACCATCTCGACCACGTTGTCGAAGGCGGGTCCGTCCCTCACCTCGCGCCAGGCCGCCCCCATGCAGAACCGCGATGCGCCAGCATCCCGGGCCCGTTCAGCGGTGGAGAGGACCGCTTCCACATCCATCAAGCCCTCGGGCCCGAGATCGGCACTGTGGTGGGCGCTCTGCGGGCAGTAGCCGCAGTCCTCGGAACAGGCACCGGTCTTGATGGAAAGAAGGCTGCACAGCTGCACAGCATTGGGCTCATGGTGGGCCCGGTGCACCTGCTGCGCCCTGTAGAGCAGCTCCATCAGGGGGGTGTTGTGGACGGCCACAACCTCGTCCACCTGCCAATCATGGCGAATCAAATCACTGTCTTCGAGGGCGAGTGGGTCCATGGGGGCCACTAACCTATTGGACTGCCGTAATGACCCCGTCGTAGTCCACGGTGGTGTTCCCCAGGGTCAGCTGCCCCGGGACGATCGTGCCAGTCGCCGTCGTGGCGGAGGTGAACTCCAGGTCGAAGAGACCGTTGAGCAGGGTGGGGACCGTGAAATCCCCATCGTACAGATCGGTGCCGGCGATGGTTCCACCCGACACCGAGTAGCCGATTGGAGTGCTGGAAGCAGGATTTGCGGCCTGCCCCGGTACCCAGCTGCATGTTCCGCCGCCGGTGACGATGGAGGAGGCGGTCTCCGAAATGCTGAAGGTCAGGTTTGAGTCGATGCAGGCATCGTCGGCTGCTCCGTCGTAGGTGCCGTCGCCATCCAGATCCAGCCGGAAGGAGAGGGTTCCTGTCCAGGGACCGTCATAGGTGCCGGTGGTTCCGCCGCCCGAGCCGGCACTGGTGGTGACAATCACCCGGTCCGTGTCCAGGTTGTTGGACGGGTCGCTCACCTCCAACTCCACCTCGTAGACTCCCTCCACGTCTGGTGTGAAGGATGCGAAATCGTTGGTGGAATCCGCGATGTCGGCGTCGACGAGGCTCGAGTTGGCTGGCGTGGAGTAGAAGAACCAGCTGTAGTTGAGCGGGTCCCCATCCGGATCACAGGACCCGGTGCCATCCAGGTCCACGAAATCGCCCAGGGTGGGGGTCAGGTCTGCACCTGCATCCGCGGTGAGCGTTGAGTAGGAGCAGGTGCCGCCGCCGCCGCCGCAGTCCGAGTCCATGGCATCGGCATTGCCATCGCAGTCGTTGTCGATGCCGTCGTTGCAATCAGTTTCGTTGGTCTCCTGCCCCGGCGTTGGTATGCAGGAGCCTCCACCGCCACAACCGGGATCGGCTGTATCGGTGTCCCCATTGCAGTCGTTGTCGAGTCCGTCGTTGCAGGTGATCTCTCCGTTGGGTTCGTCCGGAGTGCAGGCGCTTCCGCCGCCACAGGCGGCATCGGCTCCATCGATGTCCCCATTGCAGTCGTTGTCGAGTCCGTCGTTGCAGAGGGTTTCACCGTTGGGCTCGTCCGGAGTGCAGGCGCTTCCGCCGCCACAGGCGGAATCGGCTCCATCGATGTCCCCGTTGCAGTCGTTGTCGAGTCCGTCGTTGCAGAGGGTCTCACCGTTGGGCTCGTCCGGAGTACAGGCGCTTCCGCCGCCACAGGCGGAATCGGCTGCATCGATGTCCCCGTTGCAGTCGTTGTCGAGTCCGTCGTTGCAGAGAGTCTCACCGTTGGGCTCGTCGGGGGTGCAGACACAGTTTGAGTCAAGTGCGCAGTCGTCGTCATCGCAGTCGATGTCAGAGTCGCCGTCGTCGTCCAGGCCGTCGTCGCAGATAGTCTCGGTGCTCGGGGTGGTCGCGTTCGCAGTGATGGTGACGGAGTCGGTGGCAGTGGCTGTGCCATCGCTGACCGCCAGGCTGACGATGAAGTCGCCTTCCGCGTCGGGTGTGATCGAAGTGAGGGAGGCGATCGTGGATGCGATGCAGGAAGCTCCAGTGGGAACAGATGCCGTCGCGCAGCCGCTGCCGCTGGCAGCGCTTGTGATAGCCCACAGGTAGGAAAGGGTGTCGCCGTCCGGATCAGAAGAACTGGTCCCATTCAGTACAGCAGCGGTGCCCACAGTGGTGGTGCTGTTGGAGCCTGCGTCGGCCGTGGGAGAGTTGTTGGGGGCAGCGGTGGCGACGATTGTGGCCTGGTCGGAGGCGAACTCGGTGCCGTCATTCACAGAGAGGTTCAGAATGTAGGCGCCGATCTGGTCTGGGGTAAAGGCAGCAATCGCGGACGAGGCGTTCGTGATGGTCGCGGTGGAGCCTGTCGGGCTGGCGCCAAAGGTCCACGTGTAGACCAGCGTGTCGCCATCGGCATCTGCTGATCCCGAGCCGTCCAGGGTGACCTGGGTGCCCACGGTGGTCGACTGGGAACCTCCAGCGTTGGCCACCGGGGCGGTGTTGGTGGCACAATTCTCATCGACGGTGCCGTCGCAGTTCGTGTCCACCCCATCGGTGCAGTCTTCGGCCGCCGCCGGGTTCACGGTGCTGGCGGTGTCGTCACAGTCGCCATCCACGGTGCTGGTACCAGAGGGTTGGCTGCAGGCCTGCACGGCGGCGTCCCCGTATCCGTCCTGGTCCGAGTCCGTGTACCAGGTGCCTGCGTCTGCTGCGTCCGCTCCGTCTGTGGTGCCATTGCAGTCGTTGTCGAACCCGTCACAAACCTCGGTGGCACTGGGGTGCACGGCGGCCAGGGAATCGTCGCAGTCTGTTCCATCAGCTACGCCATTCATGGGCTGTACGCATGCGGTCGTGGAATTGGTCGGGTCTCCAAACCCGTCACCATCCAGGTCCATGTACCAGGTGGCTTGGGAGACACCCTCATCCGTCTCGCCGTCGCAGTCGTTGTCGACGCCGTCGCAGTCCTCCGCCGCTCCCGGGAAGACGGTCTCATCCAGGTCATCGCAGTCTTCATCGTTGTTGACAAAGCCGCTCGGCGCATCGCAGGTGGTCTCGCTGAACTGGCTTCCGCCATACCCGTCCTCATCTGAATCGCCATACCAGGTGGTGGCATCCACGGGTTCGTCGTCCACGCTCCCGCTGCAGTTGTTGTCCTCGCCGTCGCAGACCTCGTCTGCATCCGGGTGGATCTGGTCATCTCCGTCATCACAGTCCAGGGCATTGTCCGCGTACCCGTTGGGCATGGTGCAGGCGGCTTCGCTGTAGCCCTCGTTTCCGTACCCGTCCCCATCGGCATCCGCGTAATAGGTCTCGCCGTCGATTCCTTCCTCGTCCACCAGCCCGTCACAGTCGTTGTCCAGGCCATCGCAGAGCTCCGGGGCGCCCGGGTAGATCGTGTCCCGGTAGTCGTTGCAGTCCCCATCATCGGGTCCGCTGTAGCCATCGCCATCGTTGTCCACCCAGCTAGGTTCCTTGTCTCCATCGCAGCCAAGGGGAGAGAGCACCAGGGCGCAAAACAACAGGGGAAAGCGAATCATGGGGTGTAGTCCATCCGGGGGACGGTCAGTGTAGGCCAATTTCACCCTGGATCGACACCCCCCCCCTGAACGGTTTGGGGAAGGAATTGTTGAAGGGGTCGGATCAAGGGGGGCTCCCGGGCCATCCCGCAGCGATCAGCGCGTCGGCTACTGCGTCTCCATAGGCCTGGTTGAGGGCGGTCGTTGGGTGCATTTCATCGAGAAATGCCTGCTCCGGATGCAGGCCGGCAGAGCGTGCCACTTGGCAACCCCGGACCAGGACCAGGCCATGTTGCTGGCTCAGCTCTTCCAGGGCATCAAAGTAGGCGTCCCAGGGCCAACCGGTCTGTGGAGCGCCCTCGGTGAGCAGGGGCCGGTTGCAGGGGGTGAGCACCGCCACGTCGACACTGCGGGCCCGTGCCTGGGCCACCAGCGTCGCGAGGTTCTGGCGATATTGCTCGACGGGCACGCGCCGTGCCCCTTCCATGCCTGGATCCAGGCCCCATGTGACCTGCGTGGAGGCCTCGGGGGGAGGTTCCAGGGTGAACCTTGCCCACTCCACAAGCCGGGAGTCCCGGACCACCCACTCCACGAGCTGCCGGGGGCTCCGCAGTTGGGAGAGCCACTCTCGATCCGTGATGGGTTCGATGTCGTTGTCGCTCCAGAGACCGCCCAGAAGGATCAGGGAGGGGTCCTGTCCCCATCCCACATCGTCGAGGATTCGGAGGCTCTGCTCCGTGGTGTAGCCGGGAACCGCTGCGGTCAGTCCGTCCACGGTGCGTCCACGGGCCGCAAAGGCCCGGTGCAGAGAGGCGTGGAGGGTCTCGTCGTCTTTCAGCCCGTGGCCGAAGATGCTGCTGTCTCCGACCGTGAGAATGCGATGAGGTGCCCCGGTCAGCGGGGCCATGCGCAAGCCGTGTTCATCCAGCCGGAAGGAGTGGGCGAACTGCTGTTCCTGGTCCGAGGCATCCAGGGTCCAGATGCGCGTAGGGTGGGGGGCCAGTCCCATGCCATCGCGGGTGTCCAGATCCGGTCGCTGCCAAAGAAGTCGGGCAGCGACCTCTCCAAGAAGGAGCACCCCGACCAGTGGGGCAATGGCAAACAGGATCTTTCGGCGGACTGTCATGGGCGGAAACAGCATGGGCTGGTGCAGCCTACCCCGGGCTGGGCGAGGGGGTTTGAGCCCAGGAGAGGGGGACCCCCAAAAGAAAGAGGGGGCGCCGGTCGCCCGACGCCCCCTGTTTGTTCAAGCGATTTCGCTTAGTCGATGCATTCGGCGCCGCCGTCAGCAGCAGCGCTCGGGCAATGGATGGTTGCCTCGTCCGTCGTGCCGTCCGCGGGATCGGTCGTTTCGGTTGTTGCAGCGAGCAGGTGGTAGGCGCGGCAAGCAAAGGAGTTGCCGACAGCATCGCCTGCAGTACCTGGAGCAAAGGCAGCAACTTCAGTGGCACAGTCCGTGTAGGCATCGCCCAACGTGGTCAGTACGCACACCGTGTAGTAGTCCGTGCAGAACAGGGTGATGTCCGCATCCGCATCTGCATCTGCATCTGCATCTGCATCTGCATCTGCATCTGCATCGGCATCCGCATCTGCATCTGCATCGGCATCCGCATCCGCATCGGCATCCGCGTCAGCGTCAGCGTCAGAGTCAGCGTCGGCATCGGCGTCGGCATCGGCGTCGGCATCGGCGTCGGCGTCGGCTTCGGTGGTGTCACCGGTATCGGTCTTGCCCGTACAGGACACAGTTCCGAAACCAATGGCGAGCAATGTGGTCAAAAACAAAGACCAGAACTTCATGATTACGTCTCCTCTCTTGGTTCGATTCCGACCCGCGCAAGGCGGGAAAACAAGCCCTGAATCAGGAGGGAATCGTCCGGAAGGTAGCACGGGAGGAGCGAGGAGCAACAGCAAGTGCCCAAGATTTCAGTTCAAACGCCTCGATGCGCGGATCCCCAACTCGAACAAGAGCCACATCCAGAAGGCCAGGGGCAACACCCCAGACATGGTGACTCGAGGCGTTGCAAGCCACGCCATCAGCAGGGATGGTGCCAGCAAGAGCAGTCGATGTCGAGCCAGTGTTTCCGCGGAGAGGCGCTGGGTGCGGTCCAGCAGAATGAGGACCAGGGGAATCTCACAGGACAACCCCCCCGTGAGCAGGTAGCGCTGGTGGAAGTCCACCACGGCGCTGCTGTCGGTTCCCCCTGCAAGGGAAACCACGGAGAATGCCACGAGGCGCACGAAGGGGAGGAGCAACAAGCTGCTCATGACCAGCCCTGTAGCAAAGGACACCAGGCCGCCAAAGACAATGGAAACCCAGATCGGGCCATCCTGTGGCAGAAGCGTTGCCGCAAGGATGCCGCCCATCTCCTTGACGATGTCCAACGGGGTGGGTGCTGAAGAGGGGCGCTGTCGAACGTTCCGGGCACGGCCCTGGGACGAGTACGGGCGGGGCCCCGAATGGGGGGAGACCGCTCCGGCTTTGTAGGACTGTGGTGTCTCGACTGCCGCCGCGGGGGGGGGCGCAGCAAAGCCGGGCGACTGGGCCGAGGTCTGAGACGGGGAGGTTGTAGAGGGGGGGGGCGCCAGTGACCCGAGATCCTCTTCAAGAGATTCAATCGTGCGGGCCCGCGTGGAGTCCTCATCCACCGCCCGGCCCACGAAGCTCGCCTCCCGTCCTGACTTCGGTACAAAGGCAGACATCAATCCTGGGACCTCGGCTTCGGCCCACTCCTGGAGGGACAGGCCGCCCAGGGTGCGGGCGAACTGTCTCAGGTCCACGGCCAACTCCTGGGCGCCTGGCCGGTCGGCCGACTCATAGGCCAAGGCACTTGTCAGGGCGCTCTCCAACTTCATCGCTCCTTGCCCAGGAACAGCGCGGATGGCCCGCAGGAAGGAGAGCCGGTCGGCAACGAAGGCGGTGTGTTCGGTCAAGACCCGCTTGGCGCGACCGAGTTTTTCACCGGTCAAGCTCTCAAAGAGCGTGGCGCCCAGTGAGTACACGTCCGATTCGGGTCCCTCCGCTTCAAACAGGAGTCTCTCCGGTGCCATGTAGTCCACGGAACCAAACTGGAGTTGTTGGGTTTCGGACTCGCGGGTTGCGAACTCCGCACGGGCAACCCCAAAATCGAGCACCTTCACCAGTCCCGACTCGTCGATCATGATGTTGGCGGGCTTGATGTCCCGGTGGACCACCCGCAACGGCTCCGCCTTTGGATGGGGGGGGCGGTTGTAGGCGGCGTCCAGGGCGGCAGCGGTGCAGGCTGAAATCTCCAGTGCGGCGCGCACAGGCAAGGCCTCGCCCCGCTTGGTGATGTTGTCAATGGCGCTCTTGAGGTGAATGGACTCCAGGTACTCCATCAAGATGGCCGTGCGGCCATCAATGGAGGTCAGGTCCATCACGTGCACGATGTTTCGATGACGGAGCAGGCCCAACAGTCGCGCCTCGTCGCGCATGCGGCAGGAGATTTCCTCGTTGTCCATCCACTTGTTGTGAAGCAGCTTCACCGCCGCCACGTGGGAGAAACCGTCTTTGTGGCGCACCAGCACCTGGTACACGCTTCCGAACCCACCCCGGTCCAGCTCTCGGAGGAATTCGAACTGTCGTGGGTTTTCTTGGCCGGACACGCTCGCTGCCCTTGTGGTCAGGTGGGGTGTGTAGTTTAAGCGGTGCGGTCGGCCCAAAGGGGATTCGGCCGGGGAGTTCCGCGTGGGTTCCTGGTGTGACGCCCCGGTATGGGGGAAACTCCAGGCCATGCAGCAGTCGGGCCCGAAGGGGGGGGAACACAGCAAGAGGTTGTTGGCGGGGGTGGCCCTAGGCCTGGCCATGGCCGGGGTGCTTTGGCTCACCGCCCGGTTGCACGGGGGATTCAGCGAATTGCTCTCGGGCCAGCACGTGATCGGGGCATTTCACGACAGCCATGTCTGGGGATTCGACCAGGTGGTGCGGCTCCTGACCGGTTCGGAGTCCGAGTGGGGCACCACGGAGCGCCTTGGTTGGCCCCACACAGTGGCTCTTCCGTTGGTGGCCTGGGTGCCGGCGGTGTGGGTGGCCCCGGCTCGTTTCTTCCTGGGCCCCGTCGAGGCGTTCAACCTGGCCCTTGTCTTGGGGCCGGTAGCAACGGTTGGAGTCACCTGGCTCTGGCTTCGAGATGTGTTTCGCGCACCTGCGCTGTCTGCCGCAGCTGCCTCCGTCTGCGTGGCGCTTTGTCCGTATGCCCTGGGTTGTCTCGCCAGTGGCCAGGTGGAGAAGGTGCAGCTTTGGTGCCTTCCACTGGTCTTGTGGTGCGCGGATCGGGCGGTGCGTGGATCCCGGCGCTGGTGGATCTTTTTGGCTCTGGGAACCGCTGCTGCTGCCTTCACCAGCCCCTTCAGCGCTCTGGTGCTGCCCTTTGGCCTGGTGGCCCAGCTGGCCTGGTCTCTGGGGACGCCTCTTCCTGTGCGGCGGGTGGCGGGTGTGCTCGGCGTTGTGGCCCTCGTGCTGGCAGGAGTCCGCGGGTACTACGGCAGCATTGAGAGTGCGCCCACGGATGGAGGGGCCCATCAATTTGGCGGTGCTCGCATGGTGTCGGCGTTTTCTCCTGGAACGCCCCCGGCAGAGGAGGCGCTGCTGGAGCCCAGCATCGTGGCCCAACCGCAGGAGACGCTGCTGGGTCGCCATAGCCGCCAGCCGGGCGCCACCCGGGTGGCCCATGTGACCTACCTGGGGCTGCCCTTTCTCTTGGCTTTTGTTCTGGGGGGCGTGCGGCGGTGGCGAGGGCGCTGGTTGGCGGTGTCGCTGGTGGGAGTCGGCATGGTGCTGGCCATGGGGCCTCGCGTGGCAGTCGAGGGCGCTTGGCTGGAAGTGGGAGGGCGGGCGGTGGTGTTGCCCGCCGCATGGTTGGAGGTGCTTGGGTACCCCACCCGCGAGAGCGGCATGTACTACCGGTTCATCCAGCTGTCGTCCTTGGGTCTGGCCCTTTGCCTTGGGGTGGGGGTGGGGAAGCGATTCGGTCGATGGGGGCCTGTGCTGGCCTGTGTTCTAGGCGGCCTCCAGGTGGCGGACAGTTTCCGATACACGGCGGATCTGTGGCCCCGATCCCTTGAGCCAGTGCCCCACCAGGAGGTGTTTCTGCAGTGGGCAGCGGATCCGGTTCCAGGAGCGGTGGTGGACCTGCCTCTTGCCGCCGACCAGCGCGCGGGGGGTGTGTACATGTTGGCAGCGACCCTGCATGGTCGTTCCACCACGGCGCTTGCGCGCCAGAGTCGCCCGGACGAGCTGCCGCACCTCATGCGGGTGCGCAGTTGGCTTGAGGAAGCCATTGCCTTGGAGGATCCAGCGCGGGGTCGTGCCTTGCTTGCGTCGCGTGGAATTCAATATCTTGCCTGCCACGCGCGGTGCATGCGAGACCGCGATCGAGCGCTGGAATTGCGTGCTGCGCTGGGCCCCGGGGAGGGGAGTGAATCCATGCAATGGTGGCGCATGGAACCCGGGACCTGAAACCCTAAGGTGGCCTGGACCCATGGAGGGGGATAGCGCAGAAGACAATCGGAGTTCTCATGCGTTTCTTTTTTCCCGTCTTTGCACTGGTCCTTGGCACTGCTTGTGGGGCAGATGCCCCCACGCCTTCCCCGGCACCGCCGCCCAACCAGGGTCCGAGTGGTGGGACGGCGCATGTGGCGGATGCTGCGGGCGGTCCGGCGGACAACGCGGAAGTGGGCTTTGGTACCGGCGAAACCCCGAGCATGGATGAAATCGGAGCGAATCGCTTTGAGCTGGCCCCGGGCACTGGGGTGAAGGTCGGCGGTACCCTGAGCTACCAGGGGAGCAAAAAGGGTGCCATCCTGTTGCAGGTCGTCACCTTGAAGTCGGATCCCGAGCGGGCCCTGCGGGAGAACCAGCAGGCAGACAAGCGGTACGTGGACCTGCTTCATCACCAGACCCTGAATGCCGCAGGCTCATTTGAGGTGCTTGTGCCCCGCAACACGGGGAAGGTGCACGTGATCGCTTTCTTGGATGAGCACAACGATGGGCCGTCCAGTACCGATGCGGCAGGGATCGTGGCGGTGGATGTCGGCACGGCGGCAGTCAGTGGCTTGCAGTTGGAGATGTCGGACAGTCTGGATCTGGGTGAGTTCGTTCCGCCGGCCCGCCGCTAGGAGCCCTTCAGGAATCCATGGCCTACCGCGCCCGGCTGCTGCCATGGGGGGTGTTGGCGCTTGCCATTTGGATTGTCGCGGGTCCACTCCTGAACGCATCGGACCAGGTCTTTGGACTGTTGGCCGGAGATGGGATTCGGGCAGCCTGGTACCTGGATTTCGTCTCTCGCAATCTCGGGTCCCTGGAGCGCCTCCACGGCTTTGATTGGCCGGCCCCCGTCCTTCGCGAGTTGGAATTCTCCACAGCGGTGGATGCGGTGTTGCTGGCGCCTGCGGCCTGGGCCTGGAGTTGGCCCGGCCAGTGGGGCGTGGCCCAGGCTGTGGTACTGGCGACCAATGGGTTTGCGGTGGCCTGGTTGGCGCGGGCCATGGGGTGTCGTGGCTTTGGCATTGCGGTGGCCGGTGTGCTGGGCCTTTGCAGCGTGCAGGTGCTCAAGGAGCTCCACATGGGGCGCATCAATGCGGCCTGGGTGGGGCTCTCCGTGGCGGCCCTTGCCGCCTGGCTTGAGGTGTGGACCCACCGGGCTCGGTGGGCGATCGCGGCGGGTGTGCTTGGGGCTCTGGCGGCTGCCGTGTATCCCCCCTTTCTGCTCTTCCTGGCACCGGTCGCGATCTGGATGGCAAAGGAGCGCTGGGGCGACACCGAGGCGCGTGGCCGGTGGGCAGCACTGGGTTCCCTGGTTCTGGGGGGGGTGTTGGTGGCGCCTGAGGTGGGACGGATGCTTCGGTCCCCCCGGGCCCAATTGGACGGGATCGCGCCCTCGGTGACCCAGGGGATCGGCATGCACCTTGGGGGGGACAACCACGTGGCCATGGTGCTCCAGGCAGGCGATTGGCTCTCCTGGCACCCACCCCAAGGGGGCGCAGGCATTGCGCCGGGGGTGGCTGTCGGTGCCTGGGCGGCGGGATTGCTCCTCTTGCCGCTGGTGCGTTCTGCTCGTCTGGGCGTGATCTGGGCCACCGTGGGAGTCCTTGGCGGGCTCTCCCTGGGGCCGTCAGGTCCCTTTTCATGGCTGGGGGCTGGCGTGTGGGGCGTGCTGGGGGTGGTCCACGATTTTGGTCGATTTGCCACGGTGGCCGGTGTGTGGGCAGCGGTGGCCACGGGGCTCTCGTTTGAGGTCGCCTTTGAGCGGGGCCGTCGGCGCTTGCGGCAGCTGGTTCTCGGGGTGTGTGTGTTGGCCATGGCACAGGCCCTTTCGGTTTCTGTGGGGGCCATTCGCGCACCGGAGCGGTGGAGCCGCGCACCAGAACTTGTGAGCACGGCCGAGCTGCGCAGCGCAGCGCCCAAAGTCACCGTCGAGTTGCCCTATGGCGACCGTCTCCTGTTCCTGTCGGCGCTCCAGGCGCCGGGGTCTTTGCGGGTGAACCCCATCAGTGACGAGCGGCCGGACAAGCGGGGAGGCATCGTGATCCCCTGGTTTGCGGCCCTGGGGCACGGGGACATTGTCCAGCCGGCACCTGATCTTGGAGCGGTGAGGGCGGCCGGAGTGGAACGCGTGGTGTTTGACGCCAACCGGTGTGGACGTCCTTTCTCCAATGAGAAGCCCCGGGTGTATCCGTGGCCCTCCGAGGTGCCGCAGCGGGCCTGTGGAGATGCGATCATGGAGGCCCTTGTCTCAAGCCTGGGCCCCTTCCAACAGCCGGCAGAAGGACTCTACATCTGGGAGTGGGAGTGATGGGAGGGCTGGCATTGTGGTGGGTCTGGGCTTGTGGAACCGCGGATCCCTTTCAACGGTGCACCGACATGGATTGCCGGGCGGAGGTTGCAATCTCGGCCTGGGAATTGGACTCGGAGCGGGTGACCGGTTGGATCAAGGGCATGGAGGACCCCTGGGCCCGGGCGACTGTGGCAAACCGCGTGGTGACCGCGCATGGCATGGGCGCGGTGTCTCTTTGCACGTTGTTGGAAACGGCGCCCCAGAAAGCTCGCTGCAACCAGGTTGCAAATCGCCCACACCTGCGCGGAGACGGATAGGCTGATCCTGGAGGTCTCATGATCAAAGCGCTTTTCCCCCTCTTCTTCCTGGCTATCGCCTGTCCGCAGCCCAAGGACACGGGCGAGGACACGTCTGAGGCGGATGCCGATGCAGACGCCGACGCAGACGCCGACCGCCGACGCCGACTCTGACTCAGACAGCGACACCGACGCACACTGTACCGACATCGACCTCGTGTGGACCGCGGAGGTGCACGATGCATCCGGGCACGCCGGAACCAGCTTCACGGCAGCGGACGAACTCTCGGTCGTGGGCGTCGCAACCAACCCCTGCGCAAACGCCATCGACTTCACAACCTCCACCGGTTGCATGGTGGCCCACGGGACCTTCACTGCCGTCCATGGGGCCACCGGGACGGTCTTTGCCCCCGATTGCACCATGGTCATCACGACGTGGACTGTGGCGGCAGGCCATTCCATTTCCGAGGCAAATTCCATCGGATCCGGGTGGGCCGCTGACGACTACACCGCCACGGTCTTCTTCAACTGGGGGGGCGAGACGGCGCACACGACAGTGACGGTCACGCACTAGCGGTTCAGCCAACGCGTTGGGAAGCCCATGGGCCGTCGGAAGTCGAACAACAAGACCACCCGGGTGGTGTCCAGGTGGTTCTCCACCTCGTGGGGATAGGAGTCGTCAAACACGAAGGAACGCGCACCCGCAAAGAGATCGGGGCCAGTTCGGGATTCACTGCTGGATTTCCTCTCGCTCGACCACGACCGGAAAGTGATCCGCGAGAATCAATCCCCTCCGCATGTCCCCGATGGCCTGGTGGGGCCCGAAGGGCCAGACGCCCCAGGCCCCGTCAAAGACCACCGGGTTGGGAGGGTCGCCTTCCGGGTCTTCTGGCTCCAAGAGGGACTCGTCCAGAGTGTCGTATCGGCCGACTTCCACGGGGCTCGTGGGGTCGGTCACATCCAGAACCACCACTCCATCCAGGTACCAGGCGGCGTAGACAAAGTCGCCGCGCACATGGACGTTGTGGATCACATGCAGCGGGTCGGTCAGAAAGATGCCCACCGAGGCCTCTGGCGCCCAGAGGTCCCACACGCGCAAGAACCCGCCGGGGCGCTCCTCCGACGTGAACACATACCTACCGTCGGCGGAGGGCCACACGTTGTGAAAGGCCCCGCCTTGTTCGGGCACAGAAACCACCAGCTCCACCGGGTCTGCGGTGGGCTCCGACACGTCCAGCACGGCGAAACCACTCCAGAAGGCCACGTAGAGCTTGCCATCCACCCAGGCCTGGTCGTGAATGTGGCCGTCCTCCGGTGGGGTCCAATTCCAGAGCAGGACCGGAGCGGAAGGTTCTCGCACATCCCAGGCGGCCACCGTTTCGGACACGTTGTCCGACAAGTAGAGCACCCCGTCACCGTAGGAGAGGTTGTGCACGGACAGGCTGGGCTCGCTGATGGTGCCCAGCAGCTCCGGATTGGCCGGGTCTGAGAAGTCGAAGATCCGCGCCCCGATCTTGTCGTAGGCCTCCCACTCGTCGGAGTCGATCTCGCACCCGCACTCCCCGTTGGTAAACAGAAGCCCGTCCCCGATCTTCACGTCCTTGACGAACCCCTGGTCCGACACCTTTGCCAGTACCTCCGGGTGGACCGGATCTGTGGCATCCACCACCATGAAGCTCACCCCCGAGTGGAGACCGGCCTGCACCACGATGTTGCCCTCTCCCCACACGTCGGCACCGCCGCCCGACCCACCCGGGTCGGTGATCGGCGTCTCAGACCGGTACACGAGGCGGTTCTGCCCCACTAGTTGTTGGAGGACCACCTGGGCACCGGTTGTCTCCCCACCTTCATCTGTGGCCTCTACCCACACCCGGTATTCCCCGTCCTCCAGCCCGGTCAACGAGGCCGACAAGTCCTCGGATTCCACGACTTCAAGACGGTCTGTATCCATGCCCTCCACGGTCACAAGGTAGGTCAATTCCCCCTCGCCCTGTCCAGCATTCCAGGTGGCAATCAACCCGTCTTCCCCATCCCATTGCGCGGAGAAAATCCCAGCAAATTCAAGTGGTTCCGGAAGCTCCTCCTCCGGCGTTTCCGGGGTGGGGCCGGGCTCGGGAGTACACGCGGAGAGCAGCGCTACCGCAAGGAGGGTCGGAGTTCGCACGGACGAACAATAGGCCCGAGGTCCCAGAACCGCCACCTTGCTTCGAATGAACAAACGGAGGCCGCGTAAGGAGAAGGAGAGATCCCCATGCGCAACTTCTTCCCAGCCCTTCAATCGTTTCTGATCGTCGGCGGCCTGTATGGCTCGCCCATCGTGATGGCCCTGTTTGGTTTCTTGGCGCCGACCCTCGAGTTGGCACCGCCTCCCGCCCCCAGGGCGGCGGTCTTTCAGTTGGCCCTGTTGGATCTGGAGGATTCTGGGAAGGACACGGATGACGCCGCCGGTGCCCAGGAGGAGAGCCAGGGAGCGAGCACCCAGGGCGGTTCGGGGAATTCGTCGGCCGCATCGAGCGGTGTCTCAAGTCCTGGCGCTCCCGTGGTGGTGCCGGCGGCTCATTCCGACATCAAGGCAGGCGCCGCGCTGGCCGCAAAGGCCTTGCCTTCATTGGGCAAAAGGCCCATCCGGCAGGTCCGCAAGAAGAAGCGCCGCCGCAAGCGTCGCAAGTGCCTGGATGGTACGGACGACATCACCGAGGTGGGCCACAATCGCTACACGGTCGAGCGCGACCTGGTGGACTACTACGCCAAGGACCTCCAGGCCCTCTCCCGCCTCGCTTGGGTCAAGTGGCATGCCGATGATTCTGGCAAGGTGGATGGCTTTGAGGTGCGGCGGGTTCGGTGTGGCTCGGTGCTCCACGAAGCGGGCCTGCGCAATGGAGACGTGGTCCATGCGGTCAACGGCCGGCGCATTCGCTCCCTGGCCCGGGCCATTCCCCTCTGGTGGCAGATTCGCCGTCGGCCGGTGGTGCATGTGCGCATCACCCGGGGGGATGAGTCCATGCGCTTGTGGTACCGCTTGAGTTGAAGCGGGCTAGTTCCCGCCCAGGAACAGCAGCAGGCTTCCTTCCTGTTGGGTACCGGAACCGGGTCCCCCCATGAGTATGTCGCTGAATCCATCGGCGTTGATGTCGCCTCCGCCATCCAGGCTTGCGCCGAGAGTGGTTGCGCCGTCGCCGCTGATCTTGATGTCTGCATCCGACAGCAACACGGACCCGGACACGGGGCCATGCACCACGTACACGGCACCTCGATATGCGTCGTTGCTGTATGAACCGAACATCAGGTCATTATTTCCGTCACCGTTTATGTCACCAGCACCCGAGAGTGGGTTGCCTGCCAGGTCGTTTGAGTTCTCTCCTTCGAATGAGGCCTGGCTATTATTCAGGTTGATCACTGCAAATGGTCTTAGCCCTACCAGCAGGTAGCTGCGCCCCTTCGAAGAGCCGACCAGGGTCATCTCGGCGTTGATCAGCAGGTCGCTCAACCCATCCCCATCGGCGTCACCGGCGCTCCTGATCGCGGTCCCGACCTTGTCGCCCGTAGTAGTTCCTCCAATGACCAGGTCAGCATCTTGCAGGTTGGACGCACCCGTCAGGATTCCTCCACCAAAGTAGACAAAGACCTGGCCAACCGTGGCAAAGCTCCCGACCGATGCTCTTGGCGCTCCAATGGCGAAATCGTCAATGCCATCACCATCTAAATCGGAGAGTGTTGCCACCACTTGTCCAGCATCGGACGGGCCTGAAGAAACGAATGCCGTTGTAAGTGTGAACAGCGTATCTGCATCCGCCAGGCTCACTATTGGACTGCTGATGGGCCCCAGAAAGAGCCCCGCGCCTCCATCGTTTCCAAAGCCCGGGGCACCGATGAGCAGGTCATCGAACAAGTCTCCGTTTGAGTCGCCCACGCCAGCGATGGACCATCCGGCCTGGTCCTGGGCAGTTCCTTCCACAAGGTGGTCATATTCGGCAGCATCCGCGTCAGTTTGGGGCCCCAGGAAGATGAAGACGGCACCCGGGTCGCCTGTGACTGGCGTGGAGCTCCTGGCACCGATGGCCATGTCGTTTTGGCCGTCACCGTTCAGGTCCCCAATCGATGCCACAGATCGTCCGAACTCCATGGTGTCGAATGTACCGGTGAGAAAGGTATCCGCCATCCTGAACCCGAGAGATTCCGTGGCCCAAGATGTAAAGATGCCGGCGGCACCGGCATCGATGATGCCGTACGGATCCATATACGGGTTTCCGGCAAGGACGCTCTCTGTGTTGTCGGAAGTCAGCAGCCCTCCGAACACTGCGACGGCGCCAAAGCTGTCTCCAGGGTCTCCCGTCACCGTGTAGTCGGCATCTTTGGCCTCGATGAAGTAGTCATCCAAGCCATCGCAGTTGGAGTCTCTGCCGTCGTACCAGGCCTCGTCGACCTCCTCTGTGGTCCCTGGGTAGATGCGTGCGTCCCCATCGTCGCAATCTTCGTCATTTTCGACGTAGCCCGAGGGCGAGGGGTGACAGGTAGACATCGCTGCATTTGGATTTCCATAGCCATCATGGTCACTGTCCTCGTAGAAGACGGTGCCCTGCACGTCATCGTCGTCGTCATCCACGAGGGAATCACAGTCGTTGTCTTTGCCGTCGCAGATCTCTGACGCCTCCGGATGAATCGAAATATCCTGACCGTCACAGTCCCCACTGCTCATTGTGCTGTGGCCCGTGGTCACGGGGCCGTCCCAGCCGCCCGTGTCGATGGTGCATTTTACGTAGCCGTCCAAGTCGTAGTCCATCTCCTCTTTTGGAACGATGTAGTTGCAGTCGTTGTCCAGCCCATCACAGAGTTCCGCAGCGGTTGGATTCACCGAGGGGTCGCTGTCATCACAGTCTTCTCCGTTTCCCACATGGGAAAGGGGCGCAGTGCAGGCCTCCCGGGCGTCGTCGGGGTCGCCATAGCCGTCGCCGTCGTAATCCGCGAACCACTCCACGGCATCGATCCCACCATCATCAATCACACCGTTGCAGTTGTTGTCGATGCTGTCACAGAGCTCCGCGGCATCCGGGTGGATCAATGGATTTGTATCGTCGCACTCGTCACAGGCGAGGAAGCCGTCTCCATCTCCGTCGACCTCTTCCACGGTGCCGTCACAGTTCAGATCCGTGTCGGTACCACAACCTTCGATGACGCTTGGGTTGATGCTGCTGTCTGTGTCGTCACAGTCCCCGTTGTTGGCTGTGTGCTGTGCCACGGACTCACAAGACAGGGCGGGTTCTGCGTCAAGATCACCGAACCCGTCTCCATCCTCGTCAGGGAACCAGGACTGCGGCCCACCAATGTTGGGGTTGTAGTCATCACAGTCCAGGCAGTCCTCACAGGAGAGGGCGTCTACGTGCAGCCACCTTGGGTAGGTGCTGCAAAGCAGGCTGATGTGGTCTGCATCCACCAGCCCATCGTTGTCCATGTCTGCGTACCAAGTCAGGGCATCCTCGGCCTCGTTGTCCGGTGTTCCATCGCAGTTGTTGTCCATGCCGTCGCACAATTCGACCGCATTGGGGTTCACCGTGTCGTCGTTGTCGTTGCAGTCATCGCACGCAACAAAACCATCCAAGTCATTGTCCACCAACCCAACCTGTCCATCGCAGTTCTTGTCCACCAGGTCTTCAGGGTTCTCGGAAAGGCAGTTCCCCTCCATTACGCCAGGATGAATGCTGGCATTCTGGTCGTTGCAGTCCCCGTTGTTGGGAACGAAGAAGTCGTAGGGCTGGATGCAACTTTCCTCTCCGGGGGCGCTCGCATCACCAAAGAGATCCCGGTCCGCGTCCGGATACCAGGTGTCCGGTGGCCCCAGATCCCGGTCCAGGTCATCGCAGTCCAGGTCGTTTTCGGCGTATTCGGCGGGCAGGGCACAGGCCTGGAGTGGGTCGGCTGCATCGCCAAAGCCGTCTCCATCCTGGTCCTTGTAGAAGATGGGGTCCGAGGAGGACAGAAACAGGCTGTTGTCTTCGTCGTCCACGAGGCCATCGCAGTCGTTGTCAATTCCGTCGCAGATCTCGTTGGCGAGGGGGTGGCGGTTCTGATCGAAGTCGTCGCAGTCCACCATCCCGGAGGCGCCGTCCTCGGAGGAAGAAAAACCGTCCCCATCGAAGTCGGTGATTCGCTCCGAGTCCACCCAGAGGTTGGTGCAGCCGGTGAGGGCCCACAGCAGGAAAATCAACGGCCTCACCAGGTGCCTCCGATGGACACGCCGAGGTTGTCGTTTTCCTGGGGTGCAAGCGCGAGACCCGCCACCCCCAGTCCGGCCAGGGAGAGGAGGCCCCCGGAAATCACCAGGGCGTGGTTACGACGGGCCAATCTCTCCAGTCCGGCCGTGGTGGGGGATTCATCCCCGTAGATGCGAAAGTCCTCGGGGTAGTCATCGAATTTTTCGGTCTGCTGGGCACCCAGGGCGACCAGGCTTCCACCTGCCAGGACCAGGCTCAATCCGGAGGCGGCTCGAATGGGGCGCTTGTCCACGGGCTTGCCCGTCAACCACCCTGTGCGGACATCCCCGGGAAGTATCTGGACGATGTGGGTGGAAAGGGGTGCGTCGGCTTCCCTCCATTGCAGCAGGTGCTGCCCCGGCCGGAGGAAGATGGGTTGCCCAAGGATCACGGGATTGCCATCGAGCCAGGCCTCCACTTCCCCGTGGAGCGTGAGCTGGGCTCCCGGCACCGCGAGGGACTCTTTCTGGATCTGGGCGAAAAGCTCCAGCGCCTCGTCGCCATATCGGGCATCCAGGACGCCGGTGGCGGAAAAGGCAAGGGCGTGCTGAAAGTCCCTTCGGGCCGCTGCCTGGTTCCCCTCGAAGAGTTCCAGCGCCCCCGAGGCGCCGAACAAGGCAGTCAGGAGAAGGGGCGAAACAGGGTCGGGCTGGCACGCGAGGGCCTGCTGTGCTTCCAGCGCCAGGAGGCGGGCTTCCTCCAGGAGCACTTCTTCAAGGTGCTGGTGGATTTCCTTGACCGCCTGGGCCACGTCGATGCAGGCTGCTTCCGCAGCGGGTTCCGGAGCCTGCGCTTGGGCGGGTGCCCCCAGGCAGGCCCACACCAGGGCACAGCAGAGAACTTGGCGGGTGCACGGACGGGTCAAGGACGACTCCAGCCGACATTATGGCCGAAACATGCGGACCATGAACCCGATCCCTACTCGATGCTTCCGTCCGACCGGCGATAGGTCCACAGGTTCTTGTTTCCAGGCAGCACCCGGACCTCCCTTTCCACCCGCTCGTCCTTGTCCAGGAAAGTCAGCGTGTGTGGGCCCGTCATCAACTCCAGGTCCTTCAATGGCGTCTTGCCAACGCTCTTTCCATCGACTTCAACCGGAACGCCAAAGGGGATCGATGCGATTCGCACCATCGCTGGCTCGGCCGGAGGAGGAGCGGCCTCCTCTTCCTGTTCCTGGGCAACCTCAACCGGCGGAGGCGCCTGTGATTCGGGGCGGAGAGCGTTTGAAGGAGAGGGGGTTGCGGTGGGCGCAGCGACAGGCGCAGCGATGTCCAGGGGGGGTTCCTCAGAGATGTCGGGCTCGGCGGGCACATCCTCTGCGGCTGTTGCGGGCGCTGCGGGAGCAGCTTGCACCGGCGTTTCAGGCAGGGATGCAGGCTCCTGGGTCAGGAAGAACCCTCCGATCGTCGCCAAGACCAGGATTGCAGCCACACCCCCTGCGTAGTTGATCTTGGAATCCCTCGTCTCCCCCTCCTGACGGGGTCCCTGGTTCTCGTCCAGGGGCAGGGAGACCGTGGGCGTAGCATGGATGCCCGGCGTGTCGGCGAGGGGGAGGGCCATGGTCTCCGAGTCCATGTCGATGTCCATTTCGGACAGCCCGGTCTCCGCCGCCAACACCTGCCCCACAAGACTTCCCTCGTCACCGGAAGGACTGAATTCGGTCGTTGACTCCACGGCGTGTCGGGCCCAGTCCTCCAGGTGCTCCCCGTCCAGCATGTCCAGGAGCTGCCGGCAGATCTTGGCGACTTCCATCCCGGTGGGTCGATCCTCTGCATCAAAGGCAAGCATGGAGCGCAGCAGGCGACTCACTTCCGGTGCAGCGTCCTTCCAGGCGGAGAGGTCCAGGTCCGCCAGCCGCCCGGTGACCTGGTACTCGTGGGTGTCCGCGCTCTCCCCCGCCCAGCCAAATCGCTTGCGGGCCAGTATTTCGTAGAGAGTGACGCCCAGGGCGTAGATGTCGCTGACGTGGGAGGCCTCGTCCCCCGCCAACACCTCGGGAGACATGTACGGAAGGGTGCCCAGCTGGTAATCCGTCGTCTGGGCTTCCCGCGTGACGTTCTTCGCCTTTGCGATTCCGAAGTCCAGGACCTTCACCTCTCCGTCCGGGGTGATGCGGATGTTGGCCGGCTTGATGTCCCGGTGCAGCACTCCCAGGGGCTCGCCTGTAAGCGTGGAGGGCCGGTTCATGGCTGCATCGAGAGCAAGGGCCACCTTGCGAACCAGCTGGGGACCCACCCGCGGGGGGATGGGGTTCGGGTTGCCGGTCAGGGGAAGAAGGGCTGCCAGGTCCGCTCCGGGCACGTACTCCATGACCACCGCAGGCCGACCGCCCACGGTCAACAGGTCCTCGGCCTGCACGATGTTGGGGTGGTGGAGCATGCCCAACAGGCGCGCCTCGTCCCGCATGCGCTGGGCCAGCTCCGGGTCTTTGGCATCGGGCTTCATGAGCTTCACGGTGACGGTCTTTGCAAACCCGTCGGCATTGCTCATCTCCGCAATGTAGACCTCGCCAAAACCACCTGTGGCCAGCAAGCGCAGAAAGCGGAACTTCCGCCCCTTGCTGACGACGTTGGAGGTGTCCTGTGGCACAACTTGGAGGATCGGCCGGTTGTCAGGGCGCGTCAAGGGAGAACCGCCGGATGCGTTACGTGCTGCCCATGAAAATCATCCACTCGCTGCCGGTTGTTCTGTTCCTGCTGCTTTCCTGTTCGGGCCAGGCCTACAAGACGGCTGTGGAGGACACGGGAGATTCCATTGACACCCAGCCCGTTGATTCCGATGGGGATGGGGTGCCCGATGGGCAAGATGCCTGTCCGGAAGATGGGGAACAATGGACGGATGCAGACGAAGACGAGGCTTGTGACGAGGTGGACGATGCCTGTCCTACGGATCCCACCGGTTGGGTGGACTCCGATGGGGACGGACTGTGCGATCCCTCCGACCCCTGCCCTGCGGATCCGCAGAATCTGGACACCGATGGCGACGGCCTCTGCGACGATGACGACCCGTGCCCGGAGGATGCAAACGGCACGGTGGACACGGATGGAGACGGGGCGTGTGACCCGTCCGATGACTGCCCGGATGATCCGAACGGCTGGGTAGATTCCAATGGCGACGGCTTTTGTGACGACACGGACGACTCGGATGGCGATGGTCTCCTGGACGGGGAGGAGGGGGAGTACGGCGAGGACTGCGCCATCTCCAATCCACACATGGCGGACACGGACGGCGATGGCATCGGCGACAACGAGGACCCGTACCCCCGGGACCCCTGGCCGGAGTTCATCCTGTTCCGGAACCAGTCGGGCACCATCGACCTCATGCTCTCCAACCGGGATGGAACCTTCCAGTCGCCGGTCACGCTGGGCGACGTCTACGGCGGGACCAGCAACCCGAACTACCGCTATTTGCGGTTCTTGATTTCCGACTTCAACGACGATGGCCGCATGGATTTTCTGGCCCTGGGGGACGAGGAACCGGACGATCCCAGCAACCCGTACGACATCTGGTTTTTCCAGCGGGAAAAGGCCGACGAGATCAACCAGCGGCTGCTGGGCACTTGGGATCGCAACCCCTTTGGCTCCCTGGCGGACTTCGACAACGATGCCAAGGTGGATCTGCTGGCCTCCGAGCTGACCAAAGCCGCCAACAACTACATCGATTCCGTTGAGCTTCGCTTCTACGGCAACCAGGGGCTCATGGAGACCGCCAATTGCTTTGCTACGGCGGATCCGCTGAATCCGGATGGCTGCGCCTTTGTGGAAAAGGACGCGATCAACCTCTACGATTTCGCCAACGGGCAGTGGGCCTTCAAGCTGGCCCAGGACTCGGTGGATGTGGGAGGGGACGGCAACCGGGACGTGGCGGTGCTGCGCTTTGCCTCCGGTGGCAACAGCCCCGCGCCGGTCAAGGTGCTCCATGGAAACGGGGACGGCACCTTCACCGAGCCCAGCACGCGGTTGTTCAGCCACAACAGCGATGGATGTGGATCCTCGCCAGCCAACTCGGTCTTGTTTGGCGACTTTGATTCCGACGATGTGGGGGATGTTGTCGCGGGCCTGGACGATGACGGCGATGCAGGCAGTGCCTGGTTCTACCCGGGGACTGTGGCCAGTGGCAGCTACGACGTGGACACGACCGCATGCGTGGAGGCTTTTGACCTGAATCCAGCGGACGAGTCCGGAGGCGAAAACGCGGGGCACTCCACATCGGCCCGGGCCTTTGACTTCGACTTCAATGGCGTGCTCGACATCATCGTCGGCTACCGGTACCAGGGCCCCTGGTCGGGCCCCTCCCGGACAGTCCTGCTCTTTGGGAACGGGGATGGCACCTTTGGCACCCCGGTCCAGGTCCGGGAGTTTGCTGGCGACAACAACTACGCCAGCCAGTTCGCGGTGCCCCGCCGGGTCTGCGAGCGCTTCCCCCTCTAGGGACATAGGAGAGCGATTGGCCGTGGACGAGCCATCCCCCGAAGCGGGTGGGGTTCTTGGACTGGCCCGGCGGCTGGCCGGGGGCGTGTTCCTGGTCACCATGCTGGGCCAGGCCGCAGCGTTTGGTGTGCAGCTCCTCTTGGCCCGCACCATGGGCGTGGAGGGCTTTGGCATCTACGTCTACGTGTTCACCTGGCTCATGATCGCCTCGGTGGTGGTGCCCCTGGGGCAGGCCCGGGTGATGCTGCGATTTGTGTCCGCCTACCGGGCCGAGGGCCACATGGGGCGGCTTCGCGGCGTCATTTCCAACGGCCACAAGCTGGTGGGACGCACCTGTGTAGGGGTGGGGCTCGCGGTGGCTGGGGTGATTCTTGTCTCGGGAGGGACCGGCAGCCCCCTGGGAGGGGCTGCCCTCGTGGCTTGCGCTGCCCTTCCCATCGTTGCCTGGAAGAACCTGCAGCTGGCCATCGCCCACTCCCTGCGACAAGTGGTGCTGGCCAAGGGGATGGACGAGCTGGGAATTCGCATCGGGCTGGTGCTCGGCTTCCTGGGCCTGTGGGGCCTCCAGGACCGGGCACCGGGAGCAGCCCAGACGCTGCTCCTCTTAGGTGGCGTGAGTGTCGCTGTGGGGCTTTGGGTGCGACGCGCCTGGCGGAGCGAGCTGGGGGTGGAGCGGGCCGGCCCCAGGGAGGAGTTGTCTTCTCTGTGGCTTCGAACCGGGGTGGCCCTGGTCTTGTTGGACGGCATGGCCATGCTCTTGAGCCGCACGGACATCGTGCTCCTGGGGGTGCTGCGAGACACGACGGATGCAGGCACCTACGCCATCGCCTCCCGGCTCGCGACCTTGGCTCTCCTGGGCCTCATGGTGGTCAAAGCTCCCATCATCCCCTTGCTCTCCGAGCGATTTGCAACCGGTCGCATGGGGGAGTTTCTCGGCCTCACCCGCTGGGCCACCCGGGTCGCCACGGGTCTGTCTCTCGGGTTGGCGACGGTACTGCTGGTCGGTGCAGACCCGTTGCTGGGCCTCTTTGGTCCGGAATTCGTGGCGCGGAAAGACTGCCTCGTGGTGCTTACGGTGGGTCTTGCCCTCAATGCGATCCTGGGTCCCACGGGCACGGTCTTGTGGATCACCGGCCGGGAAAAGCAGCTGGCGGCGGTGCAAGGAGCAGGCCTCGCGTTGAACATCCTTCTCAATCTCTGGTGGATTCCCCGGTTCGGCATCGTGGGAGCAGCCTGGGCCACAGTGGTGTCCCACACGGCCTGGAATGTATGGGCCGTGGTGCGGATTCGCGCCGAGTTTGGCTTTACGACCCTGCCGGTGGCCTGGTTGGATGCAGCCGGAGCGCCGGAGGACTCGGCCTAGGCGTTGTCATCAGCAGGCATTGTCAATGGAGCGCGGATGCCCTAGGGTTCTCCCATGTCCACCGTGATTCTTGTCGCCGGGCTCTTTGTGTTCCTGGCGCACATGCTGGAGCTCCTGTTTGAGCGCACCCGCATCCCGGACATTCTGCTTCTGATGGTGCTTGGGCTTCTTGTGGGACCGGTCTTGGGTCTGCTCACCAATGAGGACCTGGGCCGGGTGGGCGACTTTCTCTCTTTGCTGACCTTGCTGGTGATCCTCTTCGAGAGCGGTCTCTCCCTTCGGTTGGGTTCACTGTTTCGTTCCGCAGGCCGGGCAGCGCCTTTTGCCCTGGTCAGCATGGCCCTGGCCATCGCCGCCATCACGTACGCCCTGCAGGTCCTGATGGGGTTGGACACCTGGATGGCGGTGCTGGGTGGATTCATTTTGGGGGGCACAAGCTCGGCGGTGGTCATTCCCATGCTCAAGGCGTTGAAGGCCTCCGAGTCCACCATGATGATGCTGACCCTTGAGAGCACCGTCACCGACGTGTTCTGCATCATCGGCACTGTGGGAATCGCTGCGAGCCTTGCGGCGGGGGAGCAGGTCCAGGCCGGCGGCCTCCTGGGCAAGGCGGCTCTTTCCTTGCTGCTTGCGTGTTTTCTGGGGGCGGTGTTTGCTGTGGCCTGGAGCGTGGGGCTCACATTTGCCCGACGCCTGAGAGACACCCTCTTCACCACCCTGGCCGGGGCCATGGTGGTTTTCGGGCTGGCAGAGGAGATGCACGTCAGCGGTGCCATTGCGACCCTGACCTTTGGCATCGCCCTGGGCAATCTTCCCCGGGGCGTCGTGCTCACCATTGAACACAAGGGATCCCACCACCCGGTGCGCTTGGGGCTGCGGGAGATCGGGGGCGTGGAGAAGCGTCTGTACGCCGAAACGGTCTTCCTGCTGAAGGCTGCCTTTTTCTTCTACCTGGGAATGCAGGTGGCCCCGGCCGACCTGTTGTCCAGGGCAGGGGCTGTCGCCCTGGTGCTGGCCTGGGTTCCCTTTCTCCCCCGGGTGCCGGTGGTCCGACTGTTCATGGACTCGGAGACCACCACCCAGAGGGAGGGGCTCCTGGGAAGTGTGTTGGTTCCCCGGGGCCTCGCGGCGGCGGTCCTGGCCACCCTGCCGGTGCAGATGGGACTGACCGGGGGAGAGGCTCTGCGAGATGTCGTTGCCATGACGGTTTTCCTGAGCATCGCCTCGGTTTCGGTGATGGTCTTCCTGGTGGAGCGGGGCAAGCTGGATGGAGTCGGACGGGCGGTGTTTGGCTCCTTTCCCACCTCCCTCGAAGCCGAAGAATGATCCGCCTTCTTCTCCCGGTGTTCCTGGTGCTACCCGCCTGTGCAGCCGGACCGGTGGGCTTCAAGTCCCCGGTGACCAATGAATCCACGCTGGTCCACTATGTGAGCCGCGAGCAGGCGGAGATCGAGGAGCGAAGAAAGGCGCGGCGGGAGCTTCGGGACCCGCGTCTCTTCAACCTGCCGATCAATGGACACCTGGAGCTCTTGATCGGACGGCCCACGCTGGAGGCGGCCGACACCGAACAATTCCAGGTGATTTTCGCCCGCGGCGAGGAGGTTCTGGCGCGGATCGAAGGGCCGCGAGATGCCCCGGAGATGCCGGAGTTCGTGGGCGGACCTTGGACCAACACCTTGTTTGTGCAAATCCCGGAGGACGTGGCGCGGCCCTTTGAGGTGCTGGTCGTCGATGAGCTCGCCAAGGTCCGCTATGAATTCCTGGTGCGAGAAGACGGTCGGGTCAAGCGGGTGCGTCGCAGCCGGTAGGCGGGGGCAGAACTACTCGCAGATGCCGGCGCTGTTGCAGCTTGCCGTGCAATCGGCATCGCTGGCACAGGTCTCACAAGCAGTTGCGCTGCCGTCCGCGGCCTGTACCAGGTGGCTTCCCTCCACGACGGAAAAGCCTGGAATGGGGACCCCGACGCCATAGGTGCAGGTGCTGAAGTAGCAGAGGGTGTCCAACGCATCGTAGCCCGACAGGAACCCCTCGGCCCAGACCCACTCGAAGGGGTCGATGGTGGAAATGAGGTTCGTGGACCACTGGATCTCGAAGGCATACAACCCGGGTTCGGGGAAGGTGATGTACCGGAACTTCTTCCACCGCCCGTCGGACCAGTTCACGGTCACAATCTCCAGGCCCTCGATGGTGAGGGAGAGGGCATCGTTGCCCAGCAAGCCGATGGTGCGGTGGAGGCTCTCGTTGCAACCGATGTTGAGGTAGCCACGGAAGCGTGCTGCCCCATGGTTCCCCTGGTTTGTGAATGTGGGCCAGGGGGTGGACGGACTGAAGTTCCCGGGGGAAGCGGTGTAGTTGGCACCGTAGCGAATCGACCAGTCCATCCAGTCCGTGGCCATCTGGGTCGACTCCGCCAGGCCGCTGCTGGTGCCATCCAATACCGCCATGTACACCGGGAGATCCGCGATGCTGTGGCTGTTGGCCACCGCGGACATCTCTCCGACCTCGGCGCAAGCTGCTTCCAGGGCGGGGTTGGTGACCGCTGCATGGGAGGGCGCCGGGATCACCTGGCTGTTGAAGCAGGACTCGTCCACCGCGCCATCGCAGTCGTTGTCCAAGCCGTCACAGGTCTCCTCGAGGGTGGTCCCCACCAGGGGGTCGGCATCGTCACAGTCCGTGGAGGTGGCCATCCAACTCGAGGACGGAGCAGCGCAGGCCAGTTGGGAGGTGCTGCCGGCCTCGCCGTCGCAGTCGCCGTCCAGGTACCAGGTGGATTGATCCGTGGCGGTGTTGTCCACGTCTCCATCGCAGTCGTCGTCGATGCCGTTGCAGACCTCCTGGGCAGAGGGGCTCACGTTGGCATCGGTGTCATCACAGTCATCGTCGGCAGCGACGGTTCCGGAAGGCGCCGCGCAGGCGGTGAAGGGGAACGATGCATTTCCGTGCCCATCGCCATCGACGTCCAGGTACCAGGTGCTCGCATCGGCTGAATCCGGCTCGTCAATGGTCCCATCACAGTCATCGTCGATGCTGTTGCAGAACTCGGTTGCACTGGGAGAAACCGCCCCGTTGGTGTCGTCGCAATCCGAGTCATCCCCCACGCGGCCAGAGGGTGCCGTGCAGTCCAGGACCGCGTTGGCTGCATCGCCGTATCCATCGCTGTCCGTGTCCGCGTACCAGGGGGTCGCATCGACGGAGCCCGGTCCGTCCACGGTGCCGTCGCAGTCGTTGTCGACGCCATCGCAGACCTCAATGGCGCTTGGGTTCACGGTGCGTTCCTGGTCGTCGCACTCCAGGCAGGCAGCCCAGCCATCCCCGTCATCATCGGCCCAGCCCACCGAGCCATCGCAGTTGTAGTCCGCCGGGTCTGTGCAGTCGTCCTCGGGCGCCCCGGGGTAGAAGGCCGCATCCCGGTCGTCGCAGTCCCCCCCCGTGGGAACAAAGCCCGAAGGGGGCTCGCAGGCCGTTTGGGTCACGAGGTCATCGCCGTGGCCATCGTTGTCCACATCAGCAAACCACTGTGGCGCATCTGCGACTTCCTCATCCACATCGCCATCGCAGTCATCGTCGATGCCGTTGCAAGCTTCCTCGGCTCCCGGGTGGATCTCCGGATTGTTGTCGTCGCAGTCCTCGGCGGCCGGAAAGCCGTCCTCATCTGCATCCACGGGGCCGGTGTCCTCGGGGCCGGTGTCCTCGGGGGCGGTGTCCTCGGGTACCGCCGTGTCCTGGGTGTCGTGTTTCACCAGCTTGTTCTCAATCTCCAGGGAGCCACCTGCGCGGCATCCCACGGCCAGGACAAGGGCAATTGCAAGCGTTCTCGTGGGCAGCACCGTCATGGGGCAAGTGTACGCGAGAATGGCCGGGGGGCGGGCCTACCCCTTGTGGAAGGGCAGGTGGTCCAGGTCCACATTGCCCCCCGAAAGCACCACGCCGACCCGCCCAAGTTCGTCGCTCGGGAAGTCCGGGGACAACACCGCAGCCACTGCAGCAGCAGCGCTGGGCTCCACGAGGATCTTCATGCGCTCCCAGACCCCGCGCATGGCCGCCACGATGGCTTCGTCATCCACCACAATCACCGCCTCGACCAGGTCCCGTACCACCGGCCAGGTCAGCTGCCCCAGGCTCGTGAGCAGTCCATCGGCGACGCTGTCTGGATCGGTCTGCAGGATCCACTGCCCCGCGGCCTTTGACCGCGCCGCATCGTCTGCCCCCGCGGGCTCCGCCGCAAAGACCCGAACCGCGGGATCCAGCTCGCGCAAGGCCAAGGCGATGCCGGAAATCAATCCTCCTCCGCCGACTGGCACAACCACTGCATCCAGGTCGGGCGCCTGTTCCCACAGCTCCAGGGCCACGGTGCCTTGTCCAGCGATGACCTCCGCTTGGTCGAAGGGGTGCAACAAGGTGGCTCCCGTCTCTTGCCGCACGGCCTCGGCTGTCTCCTCCCGTGCCGCCAGGGTGGGGGTGCAGGGAATGACCCGGGCCCCGTACCCCTCCACGGCCCGTCTCTTCACGCCGGGTGCATTCTCGGGCATGACGATGTGCGCTGGGATGCCGCGAATCCCGGCGGAGGCAGCGACCGCCTGGGCAAAGTTCCCGCTGCTGTGCGTCACAACCCCCCGTTTGGCCGTCTCCGGGGACAGGGAAAGCACGGCGTTGAGCGCGCCACGCATCTTGAAGGCCCCCACTCGCTGGAAGTTCTCACACTTGAAGAAAAGGGAGGTGCCAGCCAGTGCGTCCAAGGTGCGGCAAGTGAGCACGGGCGTGCGGTGGATGTGGGCTGCAATGCGCTGGTGCGCGTCTTGGATGGCAAGGAGGTTTGCAGCGTAGTTCGGCATGGGGGGCGGTCTGCATGGTAGCAATTCCCATGGTGGAACTCCCAAAGCCCGTGTGGATGCTGTTGTCTTCCGTGCGTCGGGTGGGGGCACCCTGCCGATGAAGGGCGCTCCTCCCACCCGCTGGTTGGCCCACCCGATCCGGGGCTTGGCCCGGACACTCGTGGCGGGGGAGCACCCCGGGGCGGGGCCTGTGGTGGATCGGGTTGCAGGCAAGATGGTGTCCCGGGTGGCTGCCATGCCCTGGCTCATGGCCTGGGGGATCGTGGGCTTGACCCTGTTGTTTGAGGTGGGGGTGCTCGCAAGGAGGCTCCGCCGTTTCTCGTCCCTGTCGGGAGAGATCCGTGCCGGGCATGTCCAGGCATGGCGAGGCAGTACCATTGGCTTGTTCCGGGACTGGGTGGAGTTCTACGAGCGCATGCTGTCCTTTCTCTGGTATTCGGAACCCGAGCCACGACAGGGCGTCGGCGCAGGGCCGGTTTGATGGTTCGAGAACTTTCTTGCGACATCCTGGTGATCGGCTCCGGCCCCGGGGGTGCGATGACCGCTGCGACCCTCGCCCGGGCGGGGCGGAATGTCGTGCTCGTAGAGGAGGGGCAGCACCTGCTCGTGGGCTCTGCGCCGGCCCACAGCGCCGAGGAGATGTCGCAAAAATGGCGCTACGGAGGCCTGTCCACCACCTTGGGGGCCACCAAGGTGACCTGCATTGAGGGGCGGTGTGTGGGGGGTGCCAGCGAGACCAATGCCGGGCTGTACCACGCACCTCCTCCCGACACCCTTCAGATGTGGGCGCAGCGGTACTCCATCCGTGACTTTGGGGCTGACGCCCTGGCCCCACACACCGAGGCCATGCTGGCGGATGTTCCCGTGACCCGACATCCGGGCGGACTCAGCACCATTTCCAAGCGCATTGAACAGGGGGCAAACGCCCTGGGGTGGAAGTCGGCGGAGTTGCCTCGGTTCTGGGCCTACGCCCAGCAGCCAGACGGGGTGTGGAAGGGTGTACGCCAGTCCATGACCCAGACGCTCGTGCCCCAGGCCATCGCCGCCGGCTGCACCTTGCTTTCGAACACCCGGATTCACCGCTTGGAGGCGAGGGGGAAGCGATTTTTCTGGGCCCACGGAACATCGGAGGGCGAGCCGGCCAAGGTTCGATTCAACTCGGTCTTTGTCTGTGCTGGCGCTCTTCAGTCTGCACTGCTGTTGCAGCGCAGTGGGGTCACGCACCACGTGGGAAACTCCCTCACCTTGAATCCCATGATTCGCGTACTGGCCCGGTTCGCCGATCCCATCAACGAACCGGGCCGGGGGGTGCCGGTGCAGCAGGTGGAGGCCTTCAAACCGGCCATGACCCTTGGGTGCTCCCACAGCGATGTCCAGCACCTGGCCCTGTGGATGGGCGGGGACCCCGTCTCCAAGCAGCGCCTCCTCTCCCAGTGGCAACACCTGGCCATTCTGTATGTGAAGGTCATGCCCCAGGGGTACGGCCGGGTGCGCTCCTTGCCCCTTGTGGATCAACCCCTGATTCGCTTTCCCATCGAGCCGGAGGACTTCCAGCAGCTCTCCGTGGGCCTTGGACGGCTGGGACGTCTAGCGTTTGCAGCGGGGGCCGTGGAGATCTGCCACCCCGTCGCAGGGGCCCCATCGGTGCAGCGGGGCCAGGACCCGGCCCTCCTGGGGCAGGGAATCGGGCCGGGCGCCGTGTCTCTCTCCGCCATTCACCTGCACAGCACCTGCCCCATGGGAGAGGCGCCCAGCTCGGCGACGGATTCCTACGGGCGGGTGCGGGAGACAGAGGGTCTTCTGGTCAATGACTCAAGCCTTCTGCCCGCCTCCCCGGGCATCAACCCCCAGGGGCTGATCCTGGCCATCGCCCGGCGCAACGCTGTCGCCTTCCTGGAAGGACACTAGCCCCTACTGAATCGACAGGCAGCTGACCTCGTCGGTGGTCAGGTTGCGATCGAAGAGTCGCCAGTCATCCAGAGCCCCGATGAAGCTGCGGTTGTCGCACCGGTTGTCTGAGGAGGAGCAGGTCCCAAGCGTGATGTTGGCGGCTGTGTCGTTCATGGTGCCCGTGGCGGTGTCGCTGGCATCCAGGGCACCGTTCACAAAGACATGCTGCATGGAGCCATCAAACACGGCGCACACGTGGCTCCAGGAGTTCTGCGTCAGGGGGGCGGCTGCCTGGGTGGCGTGTGGTCCTGAACTGGTGAAGATCTGGGAGGTCACCACCCCGGCTGTCTGCCCGCTGGAGCCACTTGTGGTGCCCACGGAGAAACTGTCCGAGCTGTCACTGCCGTCTCCCTGCAAGTCCTTGCTCCACAGAACGTGGCTGTCATAGGTGGCGTCATAGCTGGGCTTCACCCATGCACAGGTGGTCCAGGCCGTGAAACCATCCAGGTCTGCATGGTCCGAGATGGCGATGTGGGCGGATCCATTGAACCAGGTGGCGCCGTTGTTGTTGCCATCCCGGTCGGCAGCCGCGCTGATGTTTGTGGCGGTTCCATTGTGCCTGTTGCCGCTGCCGTCCGTGGCGCCGGCGTTGAGCGCCAGGTGCACGACCATGTCGCTGGGCACCAGGTTCTCATCGGTGGTTCCATCGCAGTTGTTGTCCAGGAGGTCGCAGATTTCTGCGACAGATGTGTTCACGTTGATGTTGCCATCATCGCAGTCCGTGGCATCGCTGGCCACGTAGGCCAGGCCGGGCGCCGTGCAGGCGGTGGTGCCGCTGTCGTTTTCATCGCCAAATCCATCTGCATCCACGTCCGCGTACCAGGTGGGGGCGTCGGCGGCGCTGTCCTCGTCGATGGTCCCGTCGCAGTTATTGTCGAGGCCATCGCAGTATTCCGTGGCCCCTGGATTCACGCCCGTGGCGCCATCGTCGCAGTCGTCGCCGCCGCTGAAGGCTCCCACACCATCCCAGCCACCCCCATCCACGGTGCACTCCACGTACCCGTCCGAGTCGTCGTCCACCTCGTCCGTTGGAATCGTGCCGCCGCAGTTGTTGACCTGGCCGTCGCACAGCTCCGCTGCACCGCCGAACACCGAGTCGTCCGAGTCCAGGCAGTCGGTGCTGTTGCTCACATGTCCCGTCGGGACCGCACAAGCCACGACCGGGCTGTAGAGGTCTCCGTAGCCATCGCTGTCCGCATCCGCGTAAAAGGTCTGGGCATCGGACGCATCGTCCTCGTCGATCGTTCCATCACAGTCGTTGTCGATGCCGTCGCATATCTCGGTGGCGCCTGGATTCACGGCTGTGTTGCCGTCGTCGCAGTCGTCATCTGTGTTGGCGTGTCCACCGGGCAGAGCGCAGTCGTCGGTGGGGGCGGCAGCATCCCCGTATCCATCGCTGTCCGTGTCCGCGAAGTAGGTGTTCAACACCCCTTCATCCGTGGATCCGTCGCAGTTGTCGTCGACTCCATTGCAGACTTCGGTTTCGCCGGGATTGACGGCGATCGCGGTGTCGTCGCAGTCATCTCCGTTGCCCGCATGGCCTGTGGGTTGGGAGCAGGCCTCCACGCTTTGGTTGCTGTCCCCGTAGGTATCGTCGTCGCTATCTGCGTAGTAGGTGGTGGTCACCCCCTCGTCTGTGGACCCGTCACAGTTGTTGTCCTTCTCATCGCACACCTCCGCATTGCCCAGGTACGCGTCCGCATCGGAATCGTCACAGTCCGTGGGCACACTCGAGGTGTTGGACGGCTGGGTGCAGGAAAGGGAAGGGGCGTTGATGTCCCCGTGGCCATCTCCGTCGTTGTCCGCGTACCAGGTGGCCACATCGATGGCATCGTTTTCATCCACGACGGAGTCGCAGTCGTCGTCTGTCCCGTTGCAGTATTCGGTGGCACCCGGGTGGGCATCGGCGTTGGTGTCGTCGCAGTCGTTGCTGCTGTTTGTGTAGCCAGAGGGCAGGGAGCAGGCGGTCAGTGTGGAGGCTGCATCGCCAAACCCATCCCCATCCACGTCCGCGTAGAAGGTCGAGCCGCTTGTGGCTTCACCCTCGTCCACATTTCCGTCGCAGTTGTTGTCCGCGCCGTCGCAGGACTCCAACGCACCCGGGTGGACTGCCGCATCTGTGTCATCACAGTCGCTGGCGCTCGCCACGGCTCCAGCGGGTGCCTCACAACCCCCGACCGGGGCGTTGGGATCGCCATGCCCATCTCCATCGGCATCCACGTACCAGGTGGTGGCATCCACTGCGCCCACGCCATCCGTGTCTCCGTCGCAGTTGTCGTCCACCCCGTTGCAGGTCTCCAGGGCGCTTGGATGCACCTCACTGTCGGCATCGTCGCAATCGCCCCCGGTGGAGATCCGGCCTTCAATTGGCTCGCAGGATTCCAGCGCATCGGTGCTGTCGCCAAATCCATCGCCATCTGCGTCGACGTACCCGGGCCGGGGATCCAACGGGTCGTTGTCCAGCACCCCGTCACAGTCATTGTCGACGCCGTTGCAGTACTCATCGGCGCCCGGGTACACCGCCGGGTTGGCATCGTCGCAGTCCTCGTCGTCGGTGTACCCGTCCCCATCGATGTCTGTGGGCAACACGGGGGTGCCGGTGTCATCTTCGGTGCCGGTCTCCACGGGATCGCCGGTGTCATTCGGGGAGGTGCCGGTGTCGTCGGTGGGCTTGTTCCCGTTGCAGGCAACGAGAAAGGACAACAGGAAGAGGGCACAGGTACGCATGGCGCGTCTCCACGATGAATGTGGCAGTCTACCTCACATGATTCTTCTCTGGATGGGACTGGCGGGATCTCCGATCGCGCTTGCGGTGGACCTGCTGGTGGAGGACTTCGAGGACATCTCCGACTGCACGGGGGTCACCCTCGATACCGCCACTCTCTTCGTGGGCAGCGCTTCGGGCCAGTGGGAAGACCATGTGAACAACACGCGGTTTCGGAAGAGTTTCAGTCCCAACCTGGATGCAAGCAGCACGGCCTTTCTGGCCATGATGGTGCATTCAGATGTGGCAAACGGCGCGGAGGTGACCTGGGTTGCAGCATCCGACAACGATGGGGACCCGGAGGGCTGGGACTACTACCGCACGGAGATTGTCCTGGACTGGGAGGGTTGGCGGTATCTAAAGCTTCCCCTGGACGAATGGGTGGTGGCCCGTTCGCCCCTCGGGTGGCAGGACATCGACGAGATTCGCGTGTCCGCGACGGGCTGGAGCAACACCCCTCTCGCGGATTCCCTGGTGCACATGGACGACCTGCGGTTTGGGCATGGTCTCATCGATCGCCACCTCCGGGAGAACACCTGGAATGGCGGGGATTTTGAAGTGCACCACCGCCTGGTTCTCTCCCAACCCGGTGCTGCGGGCACGGCCTTGACGTTTGAGGTGCTGGGAGATCCGGAGCTGGTGGCCCGGACCGAGGTGCCCGCTGGCATCACCCTGGATGGGAATGGCGAGGCCACTGTGGACGTGGTGGTGCGCCTGGATGCAGCGGATCAAGCGGCCCTGGAGCCGCTTGCAAGCTGGTGGGGGCAGCTGCTGGTGCGGGATGCAGACGGGGTGCGGGATGGAGTGGACATCGATGCCGGCGTGCCCCTGGAAGAGCGGCCTTCCCCGAGGCTCTGGCTGGAGACATCGGATTTGGACCGAATACGGGACCTGGCTGCAGGAGAGGCCTGGGCGGGGAACACACTTCAGGGTCGCATCGACAAGGTTCAGGGCTGGCCGGGGAACCACGAGACGGAGTTTGGACTGTCCGCCTGGGCCCTCCCTCCGGAAGGGGGCCAGTGGAGTCAGTGGTACATCTGCCCTGTCCACGACAGGGCTCTGTCCCATGAGAACGGCGCCCACATCTGCCCCGAGGACGGCGCAGCCTGGACCGGCTGGCCCTATGACCAGGTGATCTATTCCCGTCGGCTCCATGACCTGCGGGAGATTGCTGTGGCCTCGGGCCTGGCCTTTCAAATCGAGGGGGACGAGGCCCTGGCAGCGCCGGGACGGGAGATCCTGGTGGCGCTCGCCGATGCCTATGGCAGCTACACCTACCATGACAAGAATGATGGGGTGTCATCCAGTGGCGGGCGCATTCTGGCGCAGACCCTGGACGAGGCGACCTACTTCATGGACATGGCCTGGGCCTATGATCTCCTGTCCACGTCCACCGGCTGGCAAGGGGATGAAAAGGAGCGGGTGGAGAACGATCTCCTCCGGGCGGCTGTCCACACCATCCAGCGCTACGATGCGGGCATCAGCAACTGGCAGTCCTGGCACAACGGCGCCATCGCGGCCGTGGGTTTTGTCCTGGAGGACCCCACCCTGATCCAGGCGGCCATCCAGGGGGGGTCAGGCTTCCTGTTCCAGATGGCTGAGGGCACCGGGGTCGATGGCTTCTGGCACGAGGGCTCCTGGTCCTACCACTACTACGCCCTGGATCCCCTCATGCTCACCGCCGAGGCAGGCCAACGCGCCGGGTTGCCCTTGTGGGAGGAGGAAGCCCTGGGGGACATGTTCACCCTGCCCATCGGTTTCATGATGCCCGATGGAGGCCTTCCCGCCTTCAACGACAGCAAGGCCATGGGGGTCCAGAACCGGGCTGGTCTCTACGAGCTGGCCTGGCAGAGACTGGGGGACGATTCCCTGGCTCTGCCGATCCACATGGGCAACCGGGGGCTCGATGGCCTGGTGTTCGGGGTGGGTGAGCTGCCCGAGCTGGAGGATGTGGTGCTGGGGCCCGTGCTGTTCGAAGACTCGGGCTACGGGATCCTGCGGGGGTTCGCAGCCAATGGAAGTGAAAGCTACGTCGCCTTGGACTTCGGTCCCCACGGGGGCTGGCACGGGCACTACGACAAGCTGGGATTTGTGTCCTACGGCCAGGGCCGGGTCCATGGGATGGACCCGGGTACCCAGTCCTATGCGGCCTCGAGCCACGACACCTGGGACAAGGTCACCCTGGCCCACAACACCGTGGTGATTGATGAAACCAGCCAGCAGGAGGCGGCGGGATCCCTGCACACTTTTGCCGGGGGGCGGGGCCTGTCCCTGGCCCGGGCCCAGACGGTGGAGGCCTATGACGGCGTGGAGTTGGACCGCTTGCTTGTCCAGACGGGGGACTACCTGTTGGATCGGTTCGCCGTGAAGGCCACCGATGGTTCCACCCGCACCATCGACTGGGCCTACCACAACCCGGGCTACCTCTCGAGCGACCACGCCCTGGGTGCGGACAGCTCCCTGCCTTCCAGCGAGGGCTACCAGCACCTCTCGGATGTGGCCTCGGGGGGGGAGGATGGGGACCTGGTCCTGCATTGGTCGACGGGGCTCACCACGGGCACGGCTGTGGGGTCCATCTGGGACAATGATTCAAATACCGTGACGTCCTTCACCTTGTTGAACGATGCCAGCCAGTCCCAGGAGGGAAGCTGGACCGGTCGGATGGAGGCGGACTTCACAACATCCGCATCCAACGCCTACTCCCTGTTCAGCCTGGACCCGCCGGAGGACCTGCCCGAAGAGACCGTGGAGGGCCTCTATTTCTGGTTGTACGGGGATGGTTCAGGGGTGAACCTGGCGGCGCGGGTCTGGGACGACACAGACGAGCGCTTTGTCACGGACATCGGCCCCATCGACTGGGTGGGCTGGCGGGAATTCCTCGTGTTGGAGCCGGAGACCTGGAGCCATTTCCAGGGCAATGACGACGGTCTCTTTGACCTGCCTCTTGCCAAGATCTCCTTTCAGGTGGAGAACGGAGGAACCGGCACAAGCACGCTGCTCCTGGATGGCATCACCCTGGAGTTGGCCTCGGGGTCCGTCTCCTACGAGAATTTCGAGCAGGAGGGCTCCGGGCTGGATCTTGTGGTTCTGGGAGAAGCGGGCACCACGCTGTTCACAGCCAATGGCCTGGGACCCTCCCTGGAGGATGTGCCCATGGTCCTGGTGCGACGGTCCGCTGCGGAGACGATCTACGAGTCGGTCATGGCGCCCTACGCCGGTGCCTCGATCGTGGAGGGCCTGAGGCGCTTGGACTCCGACTTTGGCTTTGCCTGGGAGGTGGATGGTGTGGGCTGGGTGGACGTCGTGGTGGTGGCCGAGCGTGCAGGCATTGGCATTGCGGGGGAGGTGCAGACCGATGGACTCGCTGCACGCTTGCGCACCGAGGATGCCACCCTGTCTCCCTTGCGGGCGGACATCGTGGCGGGCAGTGTCCTGGCCCACAACGATGCGCTTGTGCTGGGGAGCATGGGGGCTGTGGACAACCTGTCGGTGACCTGGTCCGAACAGGACCTGCTGGTGGAGTGCGCCACCAGCCTGGAGACGGAGCTGCGCATCTACGGACCGGAGACAAGCGATGTGGTGGTGGGCAAGGACTCCGTCGTGTTTCGCCAGGATGGGGACTACGTGGTGCTCTCCTGGCCGGCCGAGGTGGCCGTGGACACCGGCGGGGACACCAGCGAGCCGGAGGACACAGGGGAGGCGGAGGCCACCGACACCGGGTCTTCGGAGGGCGCCAAGACACCTGGGGGGGGGTGCGGTTGTGCCACCGGATCCCGGACTGGCTCTGGTGGTTGGCTCCTGGGGGGGCTCCTGGCGGTGGGACTTGTGCGCCGCCGTCGTGGTGAGAGCCCACAGACCGCATAAGAGAGAGGGCACAGTGCATTCGGCCCCGGGAGGTGTTCGTGTCTGTTTCGTTTGCCCTGGTCTTCTTTTCCCTTGCCTGCAAGGACAAGGACGCCGGTGGAGGGGACTCGGGCCCTGTGGAACCCGGCGATGTACCAGGACATCGCTCCGATTCTCTCGGTGAACTGTGCTTCCTGCCACACGCCGGGGGGCATGAATCCGGACCTGCTCTTCGACAACGTGGAGGACGCCACGCAGCTGGCGCCTCTCATCGCCGGGGTCCTGTCGTCAGGCCAGATGCCTCCGTTCTACGCCAAGGAAAGTGAGGAGTGTCCGAATCCCTGGGGTTGGCTCCACGACCCTCGCCTGCCGGAGGACGAGATGAGCGCCGTGTTGGCCTGGGCCGATGGAGGGGCTCCGGAAGGCGATGCGGGCACTGCTGTGGAGGTGCCGCTGCCCCCTTCAAGGAACCTTACCGGGGTGGACGTGACCGTTCTGCCGCCGGGCAAGTGGACGACGGCGCCGTTTGGATCTGTGCAGGACCAGTTTGTTTGCTTCACCCTGGACCCTGGAATTGACGAAACGACTTGGTTGGAGGCCCTCCAGGTCTTGCCAGAAAACAATGCGGTGGTTCACCACGTTCTGGTGGGCATTGACCATGAGGGGCAATCCGCCTCCATGGCAGATGCTGATGGACTCTATGACTGCTTTGGAGGCTTCGGCGTGGATGCGTCGTTCATCGGAGGGTGGATCCCGGGGTCGAGCCCGCTGGAGTTTCCCGAGAGGAGCGCAGTTCGGGTGGGCGAGGACTCCAGAATCGTTCTGCAGATGCACTACCACATGGCGGACACCGCCCAAGAGGATGGGACGGGGGTTTCCCTGCGCTGGTCGGGCCAGGTCCCGGTGCGGGAGGCCTATGTCGCCCTGCTGGGAAACGCGGGTGAGCAGAACTCAGACGGTTCCGGTGTGCAACCCGGCCTCAACGATGAAGGGGGCGTGGAGTTCCGCATTCCCGCCGGGGTGTCTGATCACACGGAGACCATGTGGTTCAACCTCCTTGATTATGAAGCGGAATTCCAGGTCTTCCTGGTGGCCAACCACATGCACTACGTCGGCACGGACATGCGCTTCTGGATTGAGCGGGGCTCCAACGCACCGGACAGTGAAGACGCGTGCCTGCTGCACACTGCGGCGTGGGACTTCGACTGGCAGCAGTTCTACTGGTTCGATGCGGACAACAACAACGCGCCGGTCGTATACGAGGGTGACAAGGCCTGGATGCAGTGCACCTTTGACAACACCCTGGACAACCCGGGGGTGAAGGCGGCGCTGAGCGAGGCGGGGCTTTCCAGCCCGATCGATGTGGAGCTTGGGGAGGGCAGTTTGGACGAAATGTGCATCGCGGTGCTCGGGCTTGTGCCCGAGGTGGACTGGGATGTGGACGGCGCGACCCATGCTGGGGAACTGAACCTCGACGCGATCTCGACTGATTTCGGGTTCGACACGACCTGCAGCGGGCCCTTCAACGCCAAGGTGGGGGCGGATGGATCCCTGGAGGCCAAGGGTGCTTGTGGAATCGACCTCGTCACCTTGATGGCCACAATGGAGTTTGCCCTGGAGGGCACGGTGGCTGCGGATGGCACTGCGACGGGCAGTGTGGACATCACGGTGGTGGCGGTTCCCGGGGTTTCTACGGCTGCCTGGACCGGCACGGTGACCGGAGACACCCTGACCGTGGATCTTTCGACCACGCAGAACATCTCGGGCGGCGATGTCACCCTGAATGGGACCATGACGGCGACGGCTGGGGACTGACCCGGCTCGCTACTCGCCTGCTGGCGCTTTCAGGTCTTCGTCGATCTTCTGCATGGCGGGTCAGGGCGTGGCCGCTTCCGTCCACCAGCGTGCCGTCGGGAATCTTGGTTCCGTTTTCGACGGCAGAAGGGGTGGGGTCATCCCCCATTGGAAGGCCGGGAGTTAGACTTGCCCAACATCTTGTGGAGGATTCCAATGTCCCGTCTCCAGACCCCCTTTACGCAGCGGGTGGGGATTGATGTGCCGCTCATCTGCGGGGCCATGTACCCCTGCTCCAATCCGGAGTTGGTGGCAGCGGCTTCGGAGGCGGGGGGCATCGGTATCGTGCAGCCCATCTCCCTGACCTACGTGCATGGCCACGATTTTCGGGAGGGGCTTCGCTTTATCCGGTCTCTCACAAGCAAGCCCATTGGTTTCAACGCCATCGTGGAGAAGTCGTCGAAGACCTACGAGGACCGCATGCGGTCCTGGATCGAGATCGCCCTGGAGGAGGACATCCGGTTCTTCATCACGGCCCTGGGAAAGCCGGGCTGGGTTGTGGAAAAGGTGCATGCGGTGGGCGGGATCGTCTACCACGATGTCACCGAGCGAAAGTGGGCGGAGCGGGCCCTGGACTCCGGGGTTGATGGGCTTATATGTGTCAACAGCCGGGCGGGCGGGCACGCGGGAGATCTCTCTCCGGAAGCCCTGATCGAGGACATGGGGGGGTTGGATGTGCCCCTGGTCTGTGCCGGTGGGGTGGGGTCGGAGGCCGACTTTGTCCGGGCGCTGGACCTGGGCTACGCCGGGGTCCAGATGGGCACGCGTTTTATCGCCACGACGGAGTGCACGGCCCACGCGGACTACAAGCAGGCCATTGTGGATGCCAAGCCCGAGGACATCGTGCTCACAGACAAGATCTCCGGGGTGCCCGTGGCGGTGATCAAGACCCCGTACATTGAGAAGGTGGGCACAAAGGCGGGCCGCCTGATGCGCTGGATGTTGCGCCACCCGAAATACAAGCACTGGGCCAGGCTCTGGTACACCCTCAAGTCCATCTGGCAGCTCAAGCGCGCCTCCATGCAGGGCATGAACTACAAGGACTACTTCCAGGCGGGAAAGAGCGTGGAGGGAGTGGTCGCCGAGGAGCCAGCCGGCGAGGTCATCCGGCGCTTTGCCGCCGCCGCCTCGCAGGAAGCCGCCGGCTGACCACCACGGCCCCCCCGAAGGGACGCCGACATGGGGGGGATGCGCCATCTCCCCCCCGCCCATGTCCCCTCCACCCCCACCGAAGGGACGCCGACATGGGGGGGATGCGCCATCTCCCCCCCGCCCATGTCCCCTCCACCCCCACCGAAGGGACGCGGACATGGGGGGGATAGGGCATCCTCCCCCCGCCCATGTCTCACGGGAGACTTGCCAGGGGAGACTTGTTGGCGGTTCGGCTTGCTGGTCCTGGGTCGGACCGCTTGTTGCGCTATGCCGCCCGGTGAAGTGGTGCCGACTCTCGAATGGCGGCCCGAAGAGCCAGTTGGTTCTTCAGCGCTGTGACGAGGCCGATGGGTACGGGCTTGTATCGAAGTCGGGAAACCTGGCGAGGTGAGAGCTGGAGAACATGACACATCTCCGCTCTGGAGAAGCGGTTCCCAGCGGCCTGGGCAGTTGCGGCCTTCCAGATGGATGTGCGGGGGTTTGCGTGGAGTGGCGACAGTGTAGCGGCCTCCACGGCGGGTGAGAGGTCCTCCAATCGAATGTCTGCATTGGATGGAATCGAAATGCCGTAGCGTTCCAGCAGCAGAGACGCATGCTGACGGGGGAGCCGGTCCCGGACTCGATCGGTGAGGTAGGAATATCCAAAACGAAGACCCACGAGATCAGGCAGGCTTGAAGACTCGTGAAACGGATCGGCTGTGAGTCCGTGGTGGCTCTGTTGGCCAAGGATGTAGTGGAAGGCGTTTCGCAAGTGTTGCTGATCACGCACAGGCCGCAGGTGGGCCTCGGCGAAGCCGGAGTGCAGGTCCAGGTGGTATTGAAGGGTGATCTCGACGCGACGAGCAAATTCGCCGGCGTCCGCCCGATTGGCGATGCACATGGAATGCAGGTGGGTATCTGCAGCGCAAAATGCGACCAGGCCGAAGTCTCTTCCCTTTCGGAGAAAGATCCGCGACACGGTCTGCCGGGATTGAACCGAGGGTGCGATGACCGCGTCTTCGCGGAGTCGCATCATGATGTGCCAAGCGAGTGCCATGCTCACCTCCGTGCCAACCATGCGCACCGAAGGCGCTGATGACAAGGCCCTATTCGGGGGGGCGGACAAAAAATGGCCGATCAGGGTCCGCGTTCAGTCTTTTTGGGACGCGGACATGGGAGGGATAGGCCATCCCCCCCTCGCCCATGTCCCCGTGGCTTGGGGAAAGGGAGCCATGGGGGACAGAGCCATGGGGGACAGAGCCCGACTACCGGGCCCAGATGGCCTGGGCAGCGCCCACGCTCCCGTTGCTCACAGAGCCACTGGCGAAGCCCGAATGCATCCAGCCGCCCACGTCTGGGCCGCACATGGTGAGGCCCTGGTTGGCTGTGTTGGCGTTGGAGAAGTCCCAACCAGAACCGAGTCCGCCGTGCCCCTTGCAGTCATTGGGCGCCCCGGACGGCTGGTTGACCTGGCCGCTTCCATGGTCGGTGTAGGACCGGTTCCCGCCGCACCAGTAGTACCCGGTGCTCCCGCCGTAGAGCAGGTAGCCATCCTGGCCCCAGGAAATGCGGATCTCCGTGGCTGGAATGCTGTTGGAGCGGTAGGTCTCGCTGCCGTTTGCATGGGCGGTCACCACAATCTCCGTGTGGACCAGGTCATTGAGGTTGAGCCACCCGGCCCTTGGCGTGCTGTCCGAGGAAGCGTTGTCCGGATGCACGGTCAGCTGGTTCACATCCTGGTAGCTGCCTCCAAACCCTGCATAGACGCCCGAGTTGTGGCTGGAGTTCTTGGTGAAGCCCAGCGTCCATCCGCCGCCGTCCGTGGTCATGTCGCACCAGGCCGCGAAGGCCGAGCTGCCAGACGGGTCCAGGTGGTAGGTGCCGGACGTGGCAGTGGGTTGGTCTTGCAGAATGGCCAGGCAGCTCGAGGCTGCACAGATCAGGGTGTTCCCGAGCACCCCGTTGTCGATGACCCCGTCACAGTCGTTGTCGGTGCCGTCACAGGCCTCACTTTCCCCGGGATTTGCCGCCGCGTCTGCATCGTCGCAGTCGCTGCTGTCGGCCACGAATCCGGTGGGCTGGGTGCAGGCCTCGGTCTGGGTCGATCCACCGTACCCATCGCCATCGACATCCTGGTACCACGTGCTGGTGAGGCCCTCGTCCACGGCGCCGTCGCAGTTGTTGTCGATGCCGTCACAGACCTCGCTTTCCCCGGGGTTTGCTGCTGCCTCCGAGTCGTTGCAGTCGCTGGCATCAGACACGTACCCACTGGGTTGGGTGCAGGCCTCCATTGTGGTCGATCCGCCGTATCCGTCCCCGTCCACATCGATGTAGTAGGTCGAGGTGACCCCCTCGTCCGTGTCGCCGTCGCAATCGTTGTCAACGGAATCGCAAATCTCCGTGGCCCCGGGGTTTACCCCGCCATCGCTGTCGTCACAGTCGTTGGCAGCGGCGGCATATCCGGTGGGTTGGTCGCAAGAAATACTGGTGCCGGAGAGGGTGCCGTATCCGTCGGCGTCCCCATCGGCGTACCAGGTGGAGGCGTTGATGGCGTCTTCGTCTATGGAGCCGTCACAGTCGTTGTCTGCGCTGTCGCATATTTCATAGGACGAGGGGTTCGTCGCGGCGTTGGCGTCGTCGCAGTCGTCACCGTTCCAGGTGTACCCGGTGGGGGCGGTGCAGGCCTGGATGGGGGTGGTGGCATCTCCGAACCCGTCACCGTCGGCGTCCGCGTACCAGGTGGACTCGACCCCCTCGTCCACATCCCCATCACAGTCATTGTCCGCCAGGTCACAGGATTCGGCGGCGCCGGGATGGGTGTTGGCATCCAGGTCGTCGCAGTCATCGCTGGTGGCCACGTACCCATCGGGTGCCACGCAGGACGTGGCGGTGAACTGGCTGCCCCCAAAGGTGTCCCCATCCGAGTCCCCGTACCAGGTAGGGGCGTCGGTGGCGTTGTCGTCCGTGTCGCCATCGCAGTCATCATCGATGCCGTTGCAGGTTTCGTCCGCATCGTCGTTCACGGTGGCCTCGGCATCGTCGCAGTCGTCACAGGCCGCAAATCCATCCCCATCCACGTCTGCGTAGCCCACGGACCCATCGCAATTCCAGTCGGTCGGGTCTGCGCAGTCATCCTCTCGGGCCCCCGGGTGAAAGGTAGGGTCCGTATCGTCGCAATCACCCCCCATCGCCGAGGTGCCCACGGGCTGGGCGCAGGAGGGGCTGGCCGTTGCATCATCGCCGTAGCCATCGCCATCGCCATCGGTGTACCAGGTGGGGGCATCGGTGGCGCTGTCCTCGTCCACATCGCCGTTGCAGTTGTTGTCCAGGCCATCGCAGACCTCATCCGCATCCGGATGGATCGCGCCATTGGAGTCGTCGCAGTCCTCCTCAGCGTTGAATCCATCGCCATCCACATCCGCAGGACCAGTGGTGTCAGCCGTGTCCACCGTGATCTGGGTGTCTACCGAGTCGGTGCCTGTTTCTTCGGGAGGCTTTCCACGGCAAGACGACAGCAGGCCAATACAAATAAGAAGGCGCATGGGAATCCCTCGTAGGGTGGATCATCGGGCCAGGAAGGACACGGCCACCTGGCTGGTGTTGACAAAGAAGGAGGAGCCGCCCATCCAGTTGTTGCTGGTGATGTCCGAGTTGCTCAGGCCGGCGTAGCCGTTGTTGCTGAACACGCCCAAGTACCCGAGGTGACCGATTCCGTAGCAAGAATAAGCGGACTGGTTCCAGCCAGCGTGGCCCTGGAAGATGTTGGTGTTGCTGTCCCCCCCATTCCAGCAGAATCCGTTTGTACCGGAGTTGCCCAGTCCATAGCCACCGCTTCCCTCCATGTAGGAGCTTGAGGCGAGCCCGGTGGCGTCGGTGGGGGCGGTCACCAGAGTCACCGAGCTTGTGTCGCAAGAAATGGACGTGTCCCAGGTGGTGAAGATGTCTGAGAACAGGGTCTTTCCTCCCTGGCAGGCGGTGCCCAGCTTCGTTCGCGCCTGGACCTGGCCGGAATAACGGCGGACAAAGAGAACATCCGAGGAGGTAATGTCCAGGGAGTACCAGGCCTCAGACTTGAAGTCGCTCCATGGGTCCGACAGGGATCCCAGCGGGCTCGAGTTCGCCCAGTTGCCGGTCTCCTCGTTCCAATTGTCTCCATCTCCGCCATACACGGTGCCGAGCAGCGTCCAGCCACCTCCATCGGTGGTCATGTCGCACCAGGCCTGGAAGGGACTGGAACCGGTGGGGTCGATCCAGTAGTCGCCATCACCAGTGGACAGGCCTGCGCCCAGAATGGACACGCACGAGTCACACACGCCCGTGGCAGCGCTTGTGTCGTCACAATCATCAGCGGTTTCCACACCGTCGCAGTCGCCGTCCGTGGCTTGTGTAGCCGAGGTTGCATCGCTGTCATCGCAGTCGGTGGCGTCCGCCACGTACCCGGAGGGTTGGCTGCATGCCAACGTGGTGGAGGCCGGGTCGCCAAAGCCGTCGCTGTCGCTGTCGGCGTACCAGGTGGTGGCGTTGATGGTCGGGTCCACGTCCACCGTGCCATCGCAGTCGTTGTCGATGTTGTCGCAGGTCTCAGCGGCGCCAGGGTTTACGGTTGTGTCCGTGTCGTCGCAGTCGCCGCTGCTGTCCACGTAGCCGCTGGGGGCATTGCAGGCGGAAATGCTGCTGGCTGCTGAACCGTAGCCATCCGAATCCGCATCCAGGTACCAGGTCGTGGCGTTCAGGGCGGAAGCCTCGTCGATGCTGCCGTCACAGTTGTTGTCGATCCCATCGCAGATCTCGTAGGCCAACGGACTGGTGGCCGCAGCGGTGTCGTCGCAGTCATCGCCATTCCAGGTGTACCCGGTGGGTGCACTGCAGGCGGCGGTGGTGTTGCCGGCATCGCCGTACCCGTCGCCGTCTGCATCGGCGTACCAGGTGGACTGGACATTCTCGTCCACCACGCCATCGCAGTTGTTGTCGGCCAGGTCACATGTCTCGGCAGCGCCGGGGTAGCTGTCGGCATCCAGGTCGTCACAGTCATCGCTTGTGGCGACATACCCGTTGGGTGCCTCGCAGGCGGTGGCGGTGAACTGGCCTCCGCCGTACCCGTCGCCGTCTGAATCCCCGTACCAGGTGGTGGCGTCCGTGGCGTTGTCGTCAACGTCCCCATCGCAGTCGTTGTCGATTCCATCGCAGACTTCCGCCGCACCCGGAAAAATGGCAGCATCGGCATCATTGCAGTCCTCGTTTGCTGGGAACCCATCCCCATCCACGTCCACGACGGTGGCGGTGTCCTCGGTGTCCTCGGTGTCCTCGGTGTCCTCGGTGTCCTCGGTGTCCTCGGTGTCGTCGGTCGCTGCCGAGTCCTGGGTATCTGAATCGGTCGGCGTCACCTCGATGGGTTTTCCTCGACAGGACAAAAGCAGTGCAAGAACGCAGACAAAGCGCATGGGCGCGACCTCGGGCTGGAGCCGCTGCCATTAGACCACGGGTCGGCGAGCCTCTGGGGTAGGATGGTCCCTCCCTGCCATCCCCGAGGTTTTCATGCGTCCGTGGTTCTTGTTCCTGTTTGTGCTTGCGACAAGCTGTCGCGGGAAGGATGGCACCGTGGATACAGGGGAGGTCTCTCCTGATGACACCTCGGAAGAAGAAACCGGGTTGGATACGGGGGACATCATTGACCTGGACGAAGACGGGCATCCGGCCTCCACGGACTGCGATGATTCCGATGCGACCAGCTACCCGGGGGCAACCGAGACCTGCGACGGAGCCGACAACGACTGCGATGGCATTGTGGACAACGACGCCTCAGATGCGACGGTCTTCTTCTCGGACACCGATGGCGACGGATACGGGGACGATGCATCCTCCGTGAACGCCTGCACATTGCCCACTGGATACTCCCCCCTTGGCGGGGACTGTGACGATGCGGACCCGGTGTACCACCCGGGAGCAGCCGAAGCCGACTGCACCGACGCTGCCGACTACAACTGCGACGGCTCGGTGGGATTCGCTGATGCGGACGGGGATGGCTTTGCCGCCTGCGTCGACTGCGACGATGCAGATGCTGCCGTGAACGACGATGCTGCCGAGTCCTGCAACGGGATCGACGATGACTGTGATGGGCTTGCCGACAGCGATGATCCCGATGTGGTGGATGCTTCGACCTGGTACGGGGATGCGGACGGCGACGGGTACGGCGGGCAGCAGTTCGTCCAGGCCGCCTGTTCTGCACCTGCCGGGTTTGTCGCCACAAACGATGACTGTGACGACCTGGATGCCGACAGCTACCCCGGCGCTGCCGAGTCCTGTGATGAGAGCGACAACGACTGCGATGGGGATGTCGACGAAGGGGTCGAGTCCACCTGGTACGCCGATGCGGACGGCGATGGCTACGGAGATGCCACCACCACCACCGACGCCTGTACAGCGCCTCCCGGGTACACCTGGAACGGGGATGATTGCGACGACACAGCACCCGCAGCCCACCCGGGAGGCTTGGAGGTCTGCGATGGCGCCGACAACGACTGCGACGGGGACACGGACGAGGACAACGCCCTGGATGCGCTGACCTGGTACGCGGACAGCGACGGCGATGGGTACGGAGACACCGCCACCACCACCGCGGCCTGCCAGCAGCCCTCGGGCCATGTGCCTGGCGACTCCGACTGTGACGATGCAGTGGCCGCAGTGAATCCGGGCGCCACCGAGGTCTGTGACAACGTGGACAACAACTGCGATGGGAGTGTGGACGAGGGTGTCCAGTCCACCTGGTACGCAGATGCGGACGGTGACGGGTACGGGGACACCGCCAGCAGCACGGAGGCCTGCCAGCAGCCCACGGGACATGTTTCAGGCGACTCAGACTGTGACGATGCAGTGGCCGCAGTGAATCCGGGCGCCACCGAGGTCTGTGACA
>CAZSZE010000006.1:52555-95104 GCA_964610645.1 uncultured Enterobacterales bacterium
TGGACAACAACTGCGATGGGAGTGTGGACGAGGGTGTCCAGTCCACCTGGTACGCCGATGCCGATGGGGATGGCTACGGAGATGCCGCCTCCACCACCGCGGCCTGCAACCAACCCACAGGTTTCTTGTCTGACAACACCGACTGCGACGACACGGACGGAACCGTAAATCCCAGCGCCACCGAGCTGTGCGGGGATGGATTGGACAACAACTGTGATGGGTCCCAGAGCACGGATCCCCTGGGGCACACAGCGGGTTGCGCCGGCACGGACTGCAGCGCCATTCTGGCGGCGGATGCCACGTCTGCCACAGGCACCTATTGGATCGATCCAGCCAGCACAGGTGCCTTTCAGGTGGCCTGCGATATGGACACCAGCGGGGGAGGATGGACCCGGGTTGCATCCCACGACTTCTCCGTGGATTCCTGTCCCGGGGACTGGGCCGATCATGGTTCCGAGCCGCTTTGCTACCGGAACACCGGGGCCAGCGGAGACGCGAAGTCCGCCTCCTTTGCCTCCCTCGGGGTGACCTGGAGCGAGGTGCTCGGCAGCATTCGCGCTCGCCAGTACCACAGCATGGATGCCTTTGGACAGAGCCGAAGTGGCTACTCGGTGGAAGACATGTACGTCGATGGAATCTCGGTGACCGTGGGCGCTCCAGGGGCCCGGGAACACCTCTTTACCCTGGCGGTCGGCATCACCACTCAGAACGATTCCAGCTACGCCTGTCCCGCCCAAACCGGCCCCGCTGCACAGTCCTTTGTGGGCTCCGACTACCTGTGTGACAGCGGCAATGCCAACTCCGGCTGGACGGGAATCTGGTACACACCCGATCTCTTTGATGCCCAGTGGTTCGAGGTGGATCGGGGGGTCTCTTCCACCGAGGATGTGGAGGTCCGGCTGATGTCCAACCAGGACTCCAGCAACGAGGACGTGGGCGTCGAGTGGATGGAGATCTACGTGCGGTAGGACGTCTGCAGGGCGATCCAGGTGGTACCGTTGCTTTTCGCCCTTCAACCAGGTGCACCGATGAACCTCCGCTTGGCTCTTCCCCTCCTTCTGCTCTCCTGCCGGGACACCCCAAAGGACGACGTTCCGAACGACACCGGGGCCGAGGAGACCGGGGAGGTGCTCGACGATACGCAAATTGAGGACATCGATGGAGACGGGGATGGTTTCCCAGCCAGCGATGACTGCGATGATGCGGATGCCGAGGTGAACTCCGGAGCGGTGGAAGTCTGCGATGGCATCGACAATGACTGCGATGGCCTCGTGGATGATGCGGATGACCCGGTTTCAGGGCGCGCAAACTGGTACCCGGATGTGGATGGGGATGGATACGGCAATGCAGATGTCGTGCAGGCTGGCTGTGAGGCGCCGGTCGGGTTTGTGGCCGATGACACCGACTGCGACGACCTGGATCCACGCTTCTACCCAGGCGCCGACGAGTCTGACTGCACCGATGAGAACGACTACAACTGCGATGGCTCCGTGGGCTACGCCGATGTCGACGGCGACGGATTCGCAGCGTGCGAGGACTGTGACGACACGGTGGCCAGCACCAACCCGCTTGCATTCGAGATCTGCGATGAGGCGGACAATGACTGCGACGGCGCCTCGGACGAGGACGATGCGGTGGATGCTGCCACCTGGTACGCCGATGCCGATGGCGACGGATTTGGCGACGAGAACACCGTGGCCCAGGCCTGCGAGGTGCCGAGCGGTCATGTAGGGGATGACGCGGACTGCGACGACACCGACCCTGCCCTCCACCCGGATGCAGCCGAAACCTGCGACAGCGCCGACAACGACTGCGATGGGCTCGTGGACGATGCGGATCCCTCGTTGACGGGGGCCAGCACGTGGTTTGGAGACTCCGATGGCGACGGGTTCGGGGGCAGCCAGTACCAGCAGGTCGCCTGCCAGGCTCCAGCGGGGTTTGTGGCCAGCAGCGACGACTGCGATGACCTGGATGCATCGAGCCATCCGGGGGCTTCGGAGGTCTGCGATGGGGCGGACAACGACTGCGACGCGGTGGTCGATGAAGGCGTCGGAAACACCTGGTTCGAGGACAGCGATGGGGACGGCTACGGCAATGGCACCGTGACCACCGTTTCCTGCGAGGCCCCCACCGGGTTTGTGGGCAACGCCCTTGACTGCGACGACTTCAGCGCCACCACCAGTCCCGCCTCCTACGAGGTCTGCGATGGCGTGGACAACGACTGCGACGGCTCCATCGACGAGAGCGCCATCAATGCCCCTACCTGGTATCCGGACGGAGACGGGGACGGATATGGCGTCTCGTCGGGCACCTCGAACGACTGCAGCCAGCCGTCGGGATTCGCAGCGAGTGCCAACGACTGCGACGACTCGAACGCCGCCATCTCCCCGGCTGCCACCGAGGTCTGCGATGGGGTGGACAACGACTGTGATGGAGACGTCGATGATGCAGACTCTGATCTGGACGCATCCAGCGGAGTGGTCCTGTACGTGGACAGCGATGGGGATGGCTACGGAGATGGGTCCAGCCCGGCAGCGGCCTGCGCTTCGGGGTCCGGATTTGCCGAGAATGACCTGGATTGCGATGACAGCAACGCGGCGATCCTCCCGGAACCCGGGGGGGGCTGTGGCCTGGGCGTCGATTGCCTGGGCATTCTCGATGCGGGGTTGTCCACCGGCGATGGGGTCTACATCATTGACCCGGATGGACACGGCACCGGTGAGGCGGCCCTGAATGCCTGGTGCGACATGACCAGCGATGGAGGGGGTTGGACCCGCGCCTCCACGATCCCCCTGGCAAACCCCTCCTGCGTGTTCACTACGGGGGTCCAAAACGATCCCAGTACGGCCTCTGGAACTTGCTCGAAGTACGCGGACAGCGTGATCAACGCCATCGCCCGCAACAAGATCTTCGTGGCCCGGGTGCCCGGGTATTCCCCCACCTTCACCACCTGGGCCGATGCAATTCGCGTGGACGGCCACCCCGGGCTGGTGACCCAGGCGGATACCCTGGCCGGGGTGGAGGGCGTCACGCCTTCCTATACGCCCCAATACGGCGGGTGGGACTTCTTCCACCAGCAAAACTGGTACCACACCGACCGTTGCCTGGGCACGTCTGCCAGCACCTCCAGGCTGTCCCTGGAGTACATCACCAACACGGGCAACCTCTATGCTTGTTCAGGCAGCTGCTCCTCTGACTGTCCCAGCGGTGGCATTCGTGGAGTGACCGCAGAGGTGTATGTGCGGTAGCATCAGCACCACGCTCCCGGTGCCTGTAGGTTGTAGGAGGAGACCCCATGCGTACGCTGATCATCCTGTTTGTCTTCTCCGCCTGCGAGACAACCGATGTCACTCCCAAGACCGAAACCGGGCAGAACTCCGACGACACCGGCAACCCCGTGGTGGACACGGATCCACCGGATCCCCAGGATGCGGACGGGGACGGGTACACCGACGATTGCGACGACAACAACCCGGATGTCTTTCCTGGCAACGCCGAGGTCTGCGACGGCCTGGACAACGACTGCAACGGGCAGATTGACGATGGGGCCCTCGATGCCACGGCCTGGTACCTGGACGACGATGGCGACGGGTATGGGGATCCAGCAGCGGAGACCGCTTCCTGCGAGGAGCCGTTGGATCACGTCTCCAACGCAGACGACTGCGACGACACAGACGCCCGGTTCAACCCAAGCGCCATCGAGGCCGACTGCGAGGACCCCCTCGACTACAACTGCGATGGATCGGTGGGCTACGCCGATGCCGACAGCGATGGTTGGGCAGCATGCATCGAGTGCGACGACTCGGATGCAGCGGTCAATCCAGATGGAACAGAGATCTGCAACGGCATCGATGACGATTGCAACGGCCTGTCAGACGACGAGGACCCCCTGCTCACGGGCGCCACCACTTGGTACGGCGACTCGGATGGCGATGGCTATGGGGGCCAGCAGTACGAGGCCCAGGCTTGCGTCGTCCCCGCCGGCTTCGTCGACAATGTGGATGATTGCAACGACCTCGACCCCCTGACCTTCCCCAGCGCGGCGGAGATCTGCGACGAGGCTGACAACGACTGCGACACCATCGTGGACGAGGGGGTGGGCTCCACCTGGTACGCCGATGCCGATGGCGATGGCTACGGGGACTCGTTGTCCACGGTGGATTCTTGCGACATGCCCGCTGGCTACAGCGCCAACGGCGACGACTGCGACGACAACAGCGCTGCCACCAGTCCAGCCGCCTACGAGATCTGCGACGGCATCGACAACAACTGCGATGGCGCCACGGACGACGCCTCGGCCCTGAACACGTCTACCTGGTATGCGGACACGGACGGTGACGGCTACGGCGACTCCGGAAGCACCAGCGATGCCTGCAGCGCACCCAGCGGGTTTGTGGCGGATGGCACGGACTGCGACGACAACAGCGCTGCCCGCCACCCCGCTGCCGACGAGGTCTGCGATGGAGCGGACAACGACTGCGATGGCTCAACGGACGAGGCATCGGCCACGGATGCAACCACCTGGTACGTGGATCTCGATGCCGATGGATACGGGTCCCCCGCCACTTCCCAGACCGCCTGCACGGCCCCCTTGGGATACGTCGCGGATGCCACAGACTGCGACGATCTCGACCCGGCCTCGAACCCGGGGGGGACCGAGGTCTGTGATTCAGCCGACGCGGACGAGGATTGTGACGGTGCGGCCGACGATGCGGATCCGGAGGGCGCCTCAGGAAAGACCGTTGGTTACCCGGACGGGGACTCCGACGGCTACGGCGATGCCTCCAGCGCAGGCGCCTCGTATTGCGATCCCCCCGGCAGCGTGGTGTCCGACAACACCGACTGCGACGATGGCACCGCGACCACCTATCCCGGCGCCTCGGAGACCTGTGATGGGGTCGACTCTGACTGCGACAGCAGCCTGGATGACCCCGGAGAGGACAATTGCCATACCCTGGCGGCGTGCATCGACCCTGGATCCGGCTACGCCTGTACATGCGGGTCCGGCTACGAAGGGGACGGCACGAGCTCCTGCGATCTGGACAACTTTCCCGGTTCGGTGCTGCTCGACGCGACCCAGAAGGCCCAGCTCAACACCTGGGCGAGCAGCGTGGGCCAGTCCTGGACCCTGTGCTACCGAAAGTCCACCGACGGTGGCGACTCCAGCACTTTCCACAGCCAATGCGACGGATACAGCACGACCTTCAGTGTCGCCCAGTTGGACACCAATGTGCTGATGGGCGGGTACACCGCCTCAAGTTGGTCCCATTGTTCTTGCTACACCGGAAACAGCGCCAGCTTCTTGTTTTCCTTGACCCAGGGCTACAAGATTCCCCACGGTACGGGACAGCATTCCAGCAGCCACTACCAGTACAACCGAAACACCTACGGCCCCACCTTTGGGGGTGGCCACGACTGGCACGTTCCCAACGACCTCAGCGTTAGCTATACCAACCTGGGCTATTCCTATGGCTGCCAGGTGGGGAGCTACGGCGGTGGCTCGTGCAACAGCGATTTCAACGGTAGCACCAGCTCTGCGACCATCACCGACCTCGAGGTCTGGGGACGCTGACCCGGCCGGGATTCACGGAAAGAAGCGGCGGGCGATTGCGATGTGCCCCCGTTCTTTCCTGGCGATGCGGGCGATGCGGGCTGCGCTCTTTTCATCGCAGCCGTCCAGTTGATCCGAGGTGCGCTCGGGGGGAACGGCCACCCGGAACAGCTGCCAGTCATCGGAAGGAGCCATGGGCCGGTTGTATCCCGCGCGTTAGGTGCGCCGCCGCAACGAGGCCCTTTATGTCCAACGAATTCATCTACCAGATGATCGGCACCGAGAAGATCCTTCCCTCGGGCCGGTCGATCCTGCAGCCCACCTGGCTCTCCTTTTTTCCGGACGCCAAGATCGGCGTGCTGGGACACAACGGGGCAGGGAAGTCCACGCTCATGAAGATCATGGCCGGGTTGGACGATGCCTTCAACGGGGAAGCCATCCTGAAGCGGGGTGCCTCCGTGGGCTACCTGTCCCAGGAGCCGGAGCTGGATGACACCCTGGATGTGCGCGGCAACATCGAGCTGGGGGTCCAGCCCATTCGGGACCTGCTCAATGCATTTGATGAGGTAAGCGCTCGTTTCGGGGAGGACCTGAACGACGAGCAGATGGACAAGGCCATCGCAGACCAGGCGAGGCTCCAGGATGAGATCGATGCAGCGGGGGCGTGGGATTTGGACCGCACCCTGGAGATCGCCATGGATGCCTTGCGGGTTCCCCCGGGGGACTCTGCAGTGACCCATCTTTCCGGAGGTGAGCGCCGGCGGGTGGCCCTGTGCCAGCTGCTGCTCAAGCGGCCGGATCTGCTGCTGCTGGATGAGCCCACGAACCACCTGGATGCGGGGAGTGTCGCCTGGCTGGAGCGCTTCCTTGCCGAGTACCCGGGCTGCGTGGTGGCTGTCACCCATGATCGCTACTTCATGGACAACGTGGCCGGGTGGATCCTGGAGTTGGACCACGGCAAGGCCTATCCATTTGAGGGCAACTACACGGGCTGGCTTGAGCAAAAGCAGGAGCGCATGCGCCAGGAGCAGAAGGCCGAGACCAACCGCCAGAAGAGCATGGCCCGGGAGCTGGAGTGGATTCGCATGTCACCCCGGGCTCGACAGGCCAAGTCCCAGGCCCGCATCAACGCGTACGAGGACCTGGTGGCGTCGGGCATGGAGAAGCGCCGCGAGACCGGGGCCCACATCACCATTCCCCTTTCGAAGCGCCTGGGGAGCAAGGTGCTGGAAGTGCGGGAGGTCACCAAGGGCTATGACGAGAAGCTCCTGATTGAGAGTCTCACCTTTGATCTTCCGCCCGGTGGGATCGTCGGGGTCATCGGGGCCAACGGCGCGGGCAAGACCACCCTGTTCAAGATGATCCTCGGGGAGGAGACCCCGGACGCTGGCGAACTGACCCTCGGGGAGACCGTGGACCTGGGCTACGTGGACCAGTCCCGGGATGCCCTGGACGATGACAAGAGCGTCTGGGAGTCCATTACCGGGGGCACGGATCTGCTGGAGATCGGGGGCCGCAGCATCAACTCCCGGGCCTATGTGTCGGCCTTCAACTTCAAGGGCGCCGACCAGCAACAAAAGGTGGGCACCCTGTCAGGAGGGGAGCGAAACCGCGTGCACCTGGCCCGCTTGCTGCGGGAAGGCTGCAACGTGCTGCTGCTGGATGAGCCCACCAACGACCTCGATGTGGAGACCCTGCGAAACCTGGAGGTTGCCCTGGCGGAGTTTCCCGGGTGCGCGGTGATCATCAGCCATGATCGTTGGTTCCTGGATCGGCTGGCCACGCACATCCTGGCCTTTGAGGGCAACTCGCAGGTGGTGTACTTCGAGGGGAGCTACCAGGACTATGAAAAGGACCGCAAGGTGCGCCTTGGCGAGGATGCAGCCCGGCCGAAGCCCATCAAATACAAGAAGCTGACCCGGTAGCGTCTCGGGCGGAGGATTCAGAGGGTCATCTTGACGCCGTCGAGCTCCTTCAACGCGGCATAGGCCGCCAGGACCTCGTCGGCGCTCTGGACCTGGGCGGTCACCCGCACGCTGGTCCACTTTCCCTTGGAGCTCGGCTGCACGCTGACCTCGTTCACCGGCCGCCCCAAGGCGCCTTCCACCGCCTTGGCACAGGCCTGAGGCAGGCCGGGGAGCGTGGCAGCCACGGCCCGGAACGTGTAGCTCGCGGGGAACTCCATCAGCTCGTCGAGGGGGGGTGTTTCCATTGGCCTCCAGCCTATCGCGATTCGGGGGGGAGGCGAGGGGGAGCCCAAGCGGGTAGGTTTTCCGCCGGGAGGAAGCATGTTTCTTTGGTTGTTCTGGGCCTGTAGCGTTGAGGTTGTGGATCCTGTGGATCCTGTGGATCCTGTGCAGGAGACCGGTGATCCGATGGACACCGGCCAGGTGTCTGAGGACAACCCGGATCCCGAAGCACAAGATCCGGTCCCGGCGGTGCGGGCTGAAGCGGATGTGACCTGGACCCTGGCCTTTGATGCAGATGCCGAAGCGGTCGGGTTCTCGGACTGCAGCTACACCCGGAATTGGGAGGGTCTCCAGGCGATCGATCAGCCATACCTGTGCCCGGAGTGCACCGCGATTGCCTGGGGAGAGGCGGAGATCGTTGATGGGCTTGACTGCTACCTGCAGCTGGTGCCCACGGGGGAGGCCCTGAGCTGGGAGGGATGGGGCTTCGCCGAGGAGGGTCGCTTCTTCCGGTCTGGCGGCGAAAATCGTCCCGCCGGTGAGCTGTCGGCCTTTGACCCCCCCGACGCTGCGGGGGATCCGGTCACCATTGGCTGGGAGTCTGAGTACAACATGACCGACGGGGGAACCATGGTGCTTTCCGCCACGGGGACCTACCGGTGGTGGTCGGATGCGGACACCCTGCTGGAGGATCCCATGGCCCCCCGGGAGAACACTTCTTCTTCCTGCGGCTGGCCCCGCAGCAACCCCGGAGACCTTGTGGGGACCATGCCTCTGGCACTGGGAGAGGTGATGCCCAACGTGCGCCTGGAGGACCAGTGCGGCGAGCCTGCGGATCTCTGGGACTTCTTTGGACGATGGCTCATCCTGGACTCCTCCCAGGAGGACTGTGGGCCCTGTCGCACCATGGCGGACCAGTCGGGGGACTTCATAGACGCCATGACTGCGGAGGGCATCGAGGTTGTCATGCTCTCCTTTATGGGCAACGGCCTGGATCAACCGTGGGAGACGCCGCCCACCAGCGTCATTGACAACTGGGTCTCCCAGTTCAACCTGGAAGACCCGGTGCTCAAGGATCGGGGCTACGCATACTCCCTCTTCCCGAAGTTCTTTGGTTCGGAGAGCTTTGGTTTTCCCGCATGGCTGGTGGTGAACCCGCAGATGCAGTTTGTGAACGGAAAAGTGGGATTCAGCAGCTGGGAGGATGCCCGGGGCATGATTCTGGACGCCCTGGACTGAGCATGCCCGACTTGGCGAAAAGAGGATTCGTCGCCTGAAAACCGGCAGATCTCGTGCATAATCGTCAGATGCCAAGACTGCTCACTCTCTTGCTTGCCTCGTTTGCGCTGCTCCCTTCCGTCCAGGCCCAGACCTGGGAGACGACTTTAATTGCGGACCACAATGGCATGCAGCCAAACCTGGGGGTGGACCCCCTCGGAAACCTGCACCTTGCCTGGGCTTCCTACCCGGAAACCTACAACCTGATGAACTACGCCACACTCCAGAGCGGTGGCTGGGACTATTACCGGCCCTTGTCTCTTGGCGGGAGCTACTGGTCCCCGGTGGTGGAAGGGGACAGTCTCGGTTGCTTCCACATCACCGTTCGAGGAGGCGGGGGGGACGCTCACTACTGGACCAACAACACGGACAGGTGGGATCAAGGCCGTACGCGGGTTCCAACGGAGACCCGCTATGACTTCAGCGGCCACGGCCACCACGTGAGCATCGAGGTGTTCGACGACACCACGCCTCAGATCTTTCGGGAAATGGATGGGCGGATCTTCCACCAGAGAAACACCCAGCAGATCTTCAACGACAGCACAACCGCCGAGCCCGACCATGACGGATCCGTGATCCACCAGTGGACCACCGCCGTGGAAGACGATGTGCTGCACGTGGCGGTTCGGCTGATTCCCCCTGGCAGCACCGACACGGTCGTCTTCTACACCAAGAAGGAACGCGGATCCTATGCAGATGCGCCCTGGTCTGCGGTGGAACAGGTGGCGTTGGGGGGGTGGCCGAGCCTCATCGTGCGAGATGGCGTGCCTCACGTGGTCTACACAGCAGGCCACGTCATGTACTACACCCGCCGCACAGAAGGGGGCTGGTCTGCGCCGGAGAACCTCGGAGGTGGCAACAACCCTGCCCACACCGGAATTGCCGTGGACGACAACGGGGCAGTCCATGCGGTCTGGGTGGAGGCCTCAAACGGCATCTACTACACCAACAACATCGGCGGGAGCTGGAGCACACCCAGTCTGGCAGGGACCGCGGACGGTCGAGACTGGCACGAGACCCACATGGACGACAAGTTGGCTTTGGACACCAAGAGCAACACCGTCTACATCGCCTACTCCGCCAACGACCAGGTCCTGCTCTCCCATACCGCTGAGTTCTCCCTGCGAGACGAGACAAGTGCAGGCACAACGACCCTTTCCGCCGATCCGGGCTTCACGGTCCCGTCCGAGCTGACCTTGGCCACGGCCAGTGAAACCTGTCCCCTCACAATCCTGCGGTTCACGATCACCGACGCAGGAGACGACGGGCTCCCCACGGAGATTCAGGGTCTCTACATCTAGGCGGGCCCCGGGCAGCACTTTGATGATGAGAAATCCTCCTGGTACTTCAAGGAGGGCCTTGGGTCATTTGTGGCCGGGGCAATCCTCACATCCGACTCGGGTGCAAGTCCTGACCTGCATGTGGATCCGGACTGGGTCCTGGACAACAAGTTGGTCTTCCGAGACGAAGGAGGGACGATTCTCACGGTGGCGGACGGCACATCGGAGACCTTCTCTCTCCAGATCTGGGTGCCCTACCAGAATCGGTATGTAGACGGAAAAGTCATCGAACTGGTGGTGCGTGGAAGCTACGACATCGAGACATCAGACACGGGGGTCCCGCAGGAGGACACCGGTGGTGACACTTCCGTCGTGGATGAGCCCGAGGAGAAGGAGAGCCGCGACGGCTGCTCCTGCGCCCAGGGCTCCTCGGGGCCGGGCGGAATCTGGATGCTGCTGGGAGTCGGCGTGCTGTGCGGTCGTCGTCGATCGGTGAACTCCGCGGGTTAAGCGCCCTTTTCGGGCAATGGGCCCCGGGAGGACACCATGATGCACTGGATGCTTCTTGTCGCCTGCCTCGGCGACACCAACAAGGGCACAGATGACACCGGTGAGGTGGAGCGGCCGGAGCGCTACTCGCTGGTAAGCCTTGAAACCCGGGATGGAGAGACCCTGGAGGCGGACTTCATTGCCGCGTTGGAGGCCGATCGTCCCGGCGTGGTGTTGTTGCACATGAACCCCGAGTCCAACGACCGCACCAATTGGCCGGTGGACTTTGTAAACGAGCTGGCGGAGCGCAACTGGGGCGTGATCGTGCCGGATCGTCGGGGCGCGGGTGGCTCGACGGGCACAGCCACAGATGCCTTCCTGGGGGATGCGGGGCGCTACGATGTGGAGGCCTGCGTGAACCACCTGTTGGAGAACGGCGCCCGCAACATCTCCCTTGTGGCAGCCAGCAATGGCACCACCAGCGCCATTGATTACGCGGTGTGGGGCACGGATGAGGGGCTTCCTGCTCCGCTCACGATGGTCTTCATGACCGGCGGGACCTACACGGAAAACAACACGGAAATGAGCGCCCTTTCCCTCGAGCACGCCCTGTTCACCTACAGCACAGCCGAAAAGGCCTGGTCAGAGATGCAGACCGCCCTGGACCCGGGGACCTGGCAGTTCAACGAGTACTCCGATGGAGACCACGGCACCCGCCTGTTTGATGCGGTCCCGGAAGTGTCCCAGGAGATCGAGGACTGGCTCGCCACGCGATTGGGGTAACCCTGCACCCAAAAGCGGCTAATCTCACCCCCATGCGCATCGCCATCGTCACCCGCGGCGACCTGTACCCCACGAACCACGGGGCAGCGGTCAAGATTGTCCGCACGGCGGAAGCGTTGTCGCGGCTGGGGGCCACCGTGTGCGTGGTCACGGAGGATCGGGAGGCGTATTTGCGCTACACCGAGGGCCGGGTGGAGACCGTGCCGTATGGCGAGCGCTTTCGCGCCTCCCAGGAGTGGCCGGGGATGTCCCGGGCCGGCCGGTGGGCGGAGCGGATGTGCACCTGGGTGGGCTACCCGTCGGAGGAGTTCTTTCTCTACCGAGCGCAGTTCGATCCGGCCTGGTGGTCTCGGGTGCTCTACGTGGGGCGTGCCGAAGAGATCGACGTCTTCCAAGCCGAGTTTCCGGGCTATGGTCTGGCCTGCTGGATGGCGGCGCGGATTCTCGGAGGGCGGTCCTCCATCGTGCAACACAACGTGGAGTGGGATCGCCTGCAGGATGTGAGCGGGATGTCGACGGAGGAGGTTCGTCGCATCAAGTCCCTGGAGCGATTTGCCTTGTCTCGCGTGGATGAGATCATTGCGGTGAGCGCGGACGATCGGGATCGCATGGTGGCGGCTGGGGTTGAGCTAGACCGCATCACGGTGATTCCCCACGGTGTGGACACCTGGCGCTATGTCCGGGCGAGCGGGGAGGGGATTCGTTCCCGCTATGGCATCGACGAATCAGCCCCCTTGTTGTTCTTTCACGGGACACTCCACTACTGGCCCAACACCGAGGCCGTTCGCTCGATTGCAGAGGACCTGCTGCCCCGCTTGCTGGAGAAGAAGCCGGATCTGCGAATCGTCATCGCCGGGGTCAATCCACCCACCTACTACCGCCACGACGCCATTGTCTTTCCCGGGTCGGTGGACGATGTGCCGGCCCACGTGGCAGCAGCGGATCTCACCATCTGCCCGGTGAATTCCGGCGGCGGCACCCGCATGAAGATCCTGGAGTACTTCGCGGGTGGCAAGGCCTGTGTTTCCACCCCCAAGGGGGCGGAGGGGATTCGCTATGTGTCGGGCCGGGAGCTGGTGGAAGCCGCCTCCCCCGGCGCCTTCGCAGCCGAGGTGTTGCGTCTGTTGGACGATTCGGAGGCCCGGGAGGCCATCGGCGATGCCGCCCGCCGTTTCGCCCGGTTCTACGACTGGTCGGCTGTTTGCCAGCGCTACCTTGATCTCTACGAGGGTCAAAACCGAGGCACCGACTACAACCACGAGGCGCTTGCCGCCCTGGAGGCCGGGGAGGTCCCCCCCGAGGTCCTGGACCCGGGGGAGGGACCGAGGGCGGATGGGCACCTTCCCAGCCGGGTGGTCTCCAAGCCCCTGACCCTCCTCCTGCTGGTGAACCGGGGTTGCAACCTCAAGTGCAGCTTCTGCGACCTCTGGGACAATCCCCAGGAAATGCCCTGGGACAAGGCTGTGGCCTTGTTGGACCAGGCGGCTGCCATCGGCACGAAGACCCTGGTGATCACCGGCGGGGAGCCCTTTCTATACAAGCCCCTGTTCGACCTGGTGGCCGCTGCGAAGGCCCGTGGCATGGGGGTCAACATCACCACCAATGGCACGCTGATCCAGAAGCGCTGGAAGGAGTTGGTCGACTCTGGAGTGGACTCGCTGTCGGTGTCCATTGATGGAACACGCCCGACTCACGAGAAGCTCCGAGGCCAGAGAGGCTGCTACAACCGGGCCATGAAGGGGCTCGATGCGGTGCGGGAGCTGGGTGGCATTGGCTTGTCCATCTACACCGTGGTCACCCGGGAGAACGTGGAAGAGATCCCCGCGGTCTTTGACCTGGCCCAGGAAAAGGGCGTCGGGTTTGATTTCTGGCCGGTGAACGATGCGGAGGAGCACTATCTGCGCACCGAGACCGAGCGACAGGCCTACCGCCGCGCTGTGGACCATGTCGCTGCGCGCGATCCGGAGGTGGCCGAGCGGGTTGAATTTTACGAGGCGGGCCTGGCCTACCACGCCACCGGCCTTGGCAGGGTCCGTTGCCTCGGACTGGTGGATCAATATGGTGTCACCTTCACCGGTGATCTGATCCCCTGCTGCGTCTGGGGCAAGGACGGTTTGGTGGTGGGAAACGTCTTCGAGACACCCCTTTTGGAACTTTGGCAGAGCAAAAAGGTGCAGGCGGCCCGCGGGCACCTGTGGGAGGCTGGCTGCCAAGAAGGCTGCTTCAACCACTCCCTTTACGAGCTGCTTGTGTCCACCGGCGAGCCGTTTCAGGTGGAGGCCGAACGCAAGCTTGCGCCGAACCGGTTCGAAAGCTCCCGGAGACCATCGACCCGCGCTAAATAGGGTGCATGCCCTGGATTCGCGCCCGATTCAAAGAACGCGCTGTGTGGGCCCTGCTGGGCCCGGGGGGGCAACTTCACGAAGAAGGCGGCCGGGTGGCAATCCGGTACTCCGACAAGGAAGGGGCCACCATCTACCGGGCGGGTGCCAGCCGGGTTGTCGCCGATGAGGCCGGCGAAACCCGGGACTTGCCCCCCGGGGAATCTGCTGACGCCAAGAAGAATGCACCCAAGCAACGGGCCACGGCCTCCCGGGCTTCCGGATTCGGCAGCGCAGGTACCCGCACCGCCGCTCAGGCAAGAGCCGCCTCGGCGGATGCCCGACAAACCCTGGCCTCCCTGCCCGAGGGCACCCACGTGGCCTTCACGGATGGGTCTTGCCAGGGCAATCCGGGCCCCGCAGGGGCGGGGGCCGTGGTGCGCCTCGCCGACGGCAGGAGCCTGGAAGCATCTCGCGCCCTCGGCATCGCCACCAACAACGTCGGGGAGCTGACCGCCATTGGCATGGCCCTGGATCTCTTGCTGGAAGGCGGGGTCGATCCCACAGAGCCGGTGGCCCTCTTCACGGACTCCAAGTACGCCATGGGCGTGCTGGTGGAGGGGTGGAAGGCCAAGGCAAACAAGGAGTTGATCCAGGCGATTCGGACCCAACTGGTTCCCTGGTCTGCCCTGCAAGTGCTCTGGGTGGCAGGCCACGTGGGGATTGAGATGAACGAACGCGCCGACGCACTGGCAGGGCAGGGGGCCAGGGAAAGCGCATCCGGCACTTGAGCCTTCCCCACAAAGCTGGGATGCTCTGGACGTGACGACCGACAGCCAGACAATGCCCTGGCGCATCGGCAAGTACGAAGTGCTTGCCCACCTGGCACGCGGCGGGATGGCGGTGGTCTATCTCGCGATTGAGCAGGGAAAACATGGCCTGCAGCGGCCGGTGGTCATCAAGCAGATTCTCCCGCAGCACACGGAAGATGACTCCTTTCGCCGCATGCTCTTTCAGGAAGCGCGCATTGCAGCCCGGATCAACCACCCCAACGTGGTCCAGATCCTGGAGTTGGGTCCCCACCATCCACCGTTCATCGCCATGGAGTTCATCTGCGGGATCAACTTTCGGGAGCTGACCCGGCGCTGCGCGCAGCGGGAGGTGGCCATTCCCCCGGGTGTGGCCATGGGGCTGGTCATGCAGGCCTGTGCCGGCGCCCACGCAGCCCACGACCTCAAGGACCCCAGTGGAAGCGACGCCAACCTCGTGCACCGGGACCTGACCCCCCACAACCTGATGCTCAACGATGCCGGGTTTGTGAAGGTGGTGGATTTTGGGGTGGCGAAGGCGGACTTCAACCTGGAGCAAACGCGCACCGGGGTGCTCAAGGGCAAAGTCTCCTACATGTCGCCCGAACAGTTGATGCAGGAAAGCATCGATCGGCGCTCGGATGTCTTTGCCCTGGGCTGTGTGCTCTGGGAGCTGCTGCATGGTGCCTCGCCCTTCCGGAAGGACAACGAGATCACCACCATGCACGCCATCCTGGCCGCCAAGCTGCCGGATGTCCCGATGGACAAGGTGCCCAAGGAGGTCCACAAAGCCTGTGTCCAGGCCCTGCGCCTTTCCCTGAAAAAGCGCTACCAGAGCGCCGATGAGATGCGCCTTGCTTTGGCGGAGGTGGGCTCGCGCCTTGGGCTCGACACAAGTGTCGACGGGGTTCGCGCCTTTTCTCATGCCATGCTTGGGGAGCTCATCGACAAGCGCCGGGACTATGTCAATGACCTGGTGGCTGCATGGGTCTCCAGACACCACGCGTCCGTCGCGGCGGGCGAGGTGGACACCGACACCGAAATGGGCACCCAGACTACGGAAATGGTGGCAGCACCCTTGCTGGTGGAGTCCTCGCCCAAGGAACCCACCGTTGATATTTCTCGGGCCCTGCCCATCGGGGGCCCTCCCCCGGGACTGGAGAGCCTCGCGGACTATGAGCCCCCGAAAAGGAAGAGCACGTCCACGGAAACCGTGAAGCGGAGGTCTCTGGAGCGGTTTGATTGGCGGCTCGTGGGACTGGCCGTCGCAATGCTGGTGGTGCTGGGACTCCTGGTGTGGGGCGGTCCGCCCGGGGAGAGGGCGAATGTGGATGCGCCAGAGGCGGTCCACCCCACCGGGGAGCGGATGCGGATCGCCGTGGCCTCGACCTTTGAAGCGTCCCAACTCAAGCTCGACCTGGAGCCCTTGCGACACCACCTGGAATCCTCGTTGAAGCGCCCCATCGAGTGGGTCTTTGCCAGCAACTACGATGGAACCGCGGAGCTGCTTCTGTCGGGGGCTGTGCCCTTCGCCAGCCTGACTCCGGCCCTCTACATCCGGACCCATGAAAAGGACCCGTCGGTGCAGCTTGTGGCTGCCAAGCAACACAGCGGCACCACCGCGTCCGATGCGGTCTTCCTGGCCCGAGCAGATCTCACCGTGGGGTCTCCGTTGGAGCTCAAAGGCAAGCGCATCTGCTACACCGATGAGCTCTCCACCACTGGCTACATGCTGCCCAGGGCCTGGCTCAAACAGCAGGGCCTGCACCCGGAAGATGACTTCTCCAAGGTGGTCATGAGTGGCAACCACATGGATCTGATCCGGGACTTGTCCCTGGGCATGTGCGACGTGGGCGGCACCTTCCGGGATGCGCTGGATCGCGCCCGCATGGCCGAGGTGGATGTGGCCGCCCTTCGTGTCATGGCAATCACCGGCCGCACTCCCCACGATGCAATCTGCGCGGGTCCGGCTGCCGAGGCGGAGGACGTGTCTCGCATGCGGACCGCCCTCTTGGGATTCGAACCGCCACCGGTGGGACCGGAAAACCTGGAGCAGCTCACCGGGTTCGGGCAGGTGGATGACGCCACCTACGACTCCCTGCGCAAAGCAATTGAGTAGTTCCCACGGGGACCGGGGCGGCATGGACCGGGAAAGCCGCATCCAGGTGGGAGGATTGGCAGCGCTTTGTTTTGTCATCCTGGGCAGCTACGCCATTGCCCGGCCCGCTGCGGAGTCCATGTTCCTGTCGGCCTATACCGAGGACTGGCTGCCCCGGGTCTGGATTGCGGTGGCCCTCACCTCCGTGGCGGTGGTGGCGGTCTACAACCGGGTCTCGGCCCACCGGAACCTGGTCTGGTTGTTTGGCATGGTGTCCCTTGTCAGCACGGTGCTGTTGGCAGCGCTCCTGGGGGCAGGGGAGGCGGGTCTTCCGGGGGTGCCGTTTGCGCTCTACGTCTGGAAGGATGTCTACATTGTGCTCCTGGTGGAGATCTTCTGGAGCTTTGCGAACTCGGTGGTGCCCCGGGACACGGCCCGCAAGACCTATGGGCTGTTCTGCGTGGTGGGGAGTCTGGGCGGCATCACGGGCAACCTCGCGGTGGGGGCCTTGTCCGGCCGGTTTGGCACTGAGCGAAGCCTGGTGGCGGTCCTGCCGCTTTTGGGGGCGGTGTGGCTCGGCGCATGGTGGCTCTCCAGACGCGGCATGGCTCCTGGAGAGGCGGCTCCCCAGGAGAAGACCTCGCTCCTGGAAGGGTTCTCCGTCTTGAAGGGGAGCCGGTTCCTGGTGTGGTTGCTGCTGCTGATCGCCACCACCCAGCTGGTCATCAACCTGGTCGACTACCGGTACAACGCCATGCTGGCAGCGGCCTACCCGGACACGGATGCCCGCACCGCCATCATTGGGCAGATCTACGCAGCCATCGACATGGGCTCGATTCTCCTGCAGCTCACCACCGGGTTGATCCTGGCGGCGATCGGGGTGACCGGAGCCTTGTTCCTGGTGCCGTGCGTGCTCCTTGCAGCGCTTCTTTCCCATGCGCTTCTGCCTGGATTTGTCTTCATGGCGGTGGCCAAGGTTGCCAGCAAGAGCCTGGACTACTCCTTGTTCCGGGCTGCCAAGGAGATGCTCTACCTGCCCTTGTCCCACCGGGAGAAGACCCAGGGCAAGGCCCTGGTGGATGTCATGACCTACCGGGTGGCGAAAGGGGCTGCGTCCTTGCTTCTGCTTCTGTTCGTGGCCTTGGATGCCCGCAGCCTCGCCCTGGGAGCGGCCTTTGTCGGCATGGGAACCTGGCTCCTGCTGACCCGGACCCTCACCCGTCGCTACCGGGAACTGGAGACGACGGCGCCCTGAGGGTCGCCGGTCAACCCTCGGTGGGATTGATCGGGTGCTCTTCTGTTCTCAGGCGGCCTTCAAATCCCAGGTGCGGGTTGGCTGCATCCTCCGAGTCGGTGAGAATTCGCAGGTCGTCGCCGTCCAGTCGGCCCATGAAAGCCGTGACCGCGGAGTCGCCCGCCACGTTGGTGGCTGTTCGGAACATGTCCAGCAGCCGGTCCACTCCCAGCACGAGGGCCAGTCCCGGGGCCGGAACCCCAATGGCGGTCAGCACCATGGCCAGAGTCACCATGCCCGCCCCGGGCACACCGGCCGCCCCCACACTGGCGAGGGTCGCGGTGGCCACAATGGTTGCCTGGTCTCCGAGATCCAGGGGAATCCCGTAAATCTGGGCGATGAAGATGGCGGCCACCCCCTGGTAGAGGGCGGTGCCGTCCATGTTCACCGTGGCGCCCAGGGGAAGCACAAAGCTTGTGACGCTGGGGCTGACATTCAGGTTGGACTCACAGCACTCCATGGTGACCGGCAGGGTGGCCGAGCTGCTGGACGTGGAAAACGCCACTGCCAGGGCCTCCTTCAGGGCGCCGAGGAAGGGAAAGAACGGCAGCTTGGCGCCGTATCTCACGATGGTGCCGTAGGTGATGAACAGGTGCATCGTCAGGCCCAGCATGACCACAAGTCCATAGACCCCCAGGGCCAACAGGACCGAGAGCCCCGTGTTGCCCACCACCTCGAAGAGGAGCGTGGCCACCCCATAGGGGGCGAGCTTCATCACGATGTGCACCAGCATCACCATCGCGTCGTTCACCCCATCCAGGAGCTTCACCACCGGGGTCGACTTCTCCAACTCCAAGAGGGTCAGGGCGATGCCCAACATCAGGGCGAAGAAGATGATCTGGAGCATGTCCCCGTTGGCCAGGGACGAGACCGGGTTGGTGGGAACAATGCTCACAAGTTGGTCTGTGAGGGAGGGTGCCGCGGCGGCATCCACCACCTTGTCGCCGGCCGCTCCCTCGTAGGTGGACAAGAGAGTGGCCTTGTCAGCGTCGGAGATGAAGTTGCCCGGCTTGATCACGTTTGCCAGGGTCACCCCGATGGTCAGGGCGACCACCGTGGTGCACATGAAGAGCCCGATGGTGCGGCCACCAATCTGCCCCAGTCGACGAAAATCTCCCAGCGACGCCACTCCCACCACGAGGGAGCAGAAGACAAGCGGCACCACCACCATCTTGATCATGGCCAGGAATAGCCGTCCGACCCAGACCGTGGAGTTCACCAGGGTCTGGCCCATGGAGGCGTAACGACGCACCTGGGGGGAGCGATCGACCACCCATCCCTCCATCTTCTTGCCCTTCTCCGCTGTGTCGATCACCGCAGCGAGATCGCCGTTGGATTCCGCAGCAGAACGCAGTCGCAGGAGTTCCTCGGCGTTGATCTCCCAGGCGATCTTCAGCCACTTGGGATCCCCGTCAATCTCTTCCACAATGCGCGCGGAGCGCAGACCGGTCCCCAGGGCCACCCGGGCCTCGGAGGTCTCGTCACCGGAGGCGGTGTAGACCGGTGCCCCGCTTAAGTGCACGGCATCCTGGGGAAGAAGGGTGGAGTTGGGTCCAACCAGCAGTCCAAGGAGGATGCCGATGCCCATGCCGATAAGAATCTTGGTGTACAGCTGCATGCAATGCCCCCGAGACCCCGGCCTCAGTGAACGTGGGTTTGGCCCACCCTATCAGAAGGTGAGTTGTGCCTGGACCAACACGCCGTGTGCCTGCTCGTCTTCGGCCACGTGGACTTCTCCGGAGTACTGCAGGGTGAGCTTGAGTTGATCGGGGCTCTCCCCGTCTGCAAAGGGGTAGAAATTCAGGCCTGCTTCCCCCCACCACGTCTGCCTCGGAAAGAACGTGCGATCCCGATCGACCCAGCCCAGTCGCGCCACCGGTTCGACCCCGAGTGGCAGGTACCAACCGAGTTGCCCGTAGGCACCGAGAGATTCGGTGGGCCGTGAGCTCAAGCTGTCGATCCGGCTGCGATAGAGCCCCTCGACAATGGCGTGGATCCCCTCAAACGCAATCCGGAAGGAGCCACTAGCGCGAGTGTCCTGGAACGACACGTCTTCGTACCCGGCCGAGTCGAATGTGGTCCAGGGGTGATAGGCAACGCTGGCGCCAACGCCGACTCGGAAGGGATCCCGGGTGGGGCCAGATTCGTCGAAGGAAAACCCGCCCAGGGGGTTGATGTCGAGGCGTGCGGTGTACAGAACACCTCGCTCCAGGGTGTTTACTGCCCCGAGCCCGCTGCCGTTGAAGACCCCCAGGTTGACCACCGCCCGCTTCTCGGTGTCTTGCCCGTTGACCAGGACCCCCAGGTCGGTGCCTCCGAGGAAGCTGTCGTTGGGCCCGGAGCGGTCGGGAAACAAAAGGTTGGTGTCGGGGCTCTGCGCCTGCGAGGTGAACGGAATGCGCATCCGCCCGGCCTTGATGCCCAGAACCTCGATCGGCTGCCAGCGAATGCTCGCCTCGCGGATCAACGAGAGCACCACATCCTCCGTGTCGGTCGAGACCGTGTCTGCGTTTCCATCGTTGTCGGTGTCCACGAGGCCCACGTAGGTCACTGCACTTGTGGTGTCGGCACCAAACACGGTGTAGGCCCGGTAGCTCCACTTCTCGACGGGCTCGCCGCTCACCTCCAGGCCAAATCGGGCCAACTGCATGCCCAGTTCGAGCTGTTCCGCAGGGCGCTCCTGGGGACGGGTAAGCATGCCCCACCTCGGGCTGACCCAGCCACTGATCTCTACGCCACCTTGATCTTCGCCACCTTGATCTACACCACTGTGATCCGCAGCCTCGCCGGCCTGGGATTGGGGAGACGTGGCAAGCCCGCACGCCAACAAGGCGATGGAGCGCCTCATGGGAACGACACCCCAACGGGCGCAAAGGCCACGGATGTAAAGGTCTCGATCGATTCGTAGTAAGGCCCGGCCAACATCCAGCCGGAGGTCTCGAGGGTGTACAGGTCCAGGGGGTGGGGGGTGATCAGCGGATGGTCTGCCATTGCAGAGGCTGCCTCCTTCCAGGGCACCCTCGCAGAGGGATCCCTGCGCTCATCGAGCACCATCACCCCTCTCGCGATTCGCTGTCGCAAGGTGTCTGCACTTGCCCAGGTCTGGGGAGAGCCGATCTCCTTCGAGTCCTGGATGGCTGCGATGAGTGGCTGGTTGCCATCGAGTCCTGTCAGCCAGAGCCGGCCCCCCCGGACCTGCACGCCCACCGCCTCGAAGTCCTCGCTGTCGATCACGCTCCCGCCGTCATTGTCGAAGACCAGCACCCGGCCATTGTCCAATACGCCAGCGACCAGGCCGGTGTCCGAGACGCCCAACTCCCCGACAACCGCGAACTCATCAAGCACCTCGCTGGAGTCCAGGCCCACCCGGTACAGCTCCTCTCCGGTGTGGTCGAGTACCAGTGCTTGGAATTGGGAGCTTCCGCTTAAGGTGTATTGGACCGCCAGGTATCCGCGCTGCCGCGCGTGGTCTGCGCCCACACCGATCACCTTGATGTCTATGGCATCGGTGGGCTCGAATGGCCGGAAGTCCCCGTAGAGCCGCTGATCGAGGTCTACGACGGTGTGGATGGGGGCCAGGTCTGTGGTGCCCTGCACCAGGGCAAGCAGGGTCGAGCGTGCCGAGGTCTGTCGGACAAAGGGCATCACAGCGCGGAAATCAACGGTGGTGCTGGTCACCGGGTCCGAGGAGAGCACCTCGCGGCAGGCCCCGGTTCGCCCGTCCACCTCCACCAGGGCATCGCCGGACCAGTACCAGGCCCGGTGGGTGGTGTGGCCGCTAAATCCGTGCAGACCGTAGTCAATTCCCCGGTGGGCGCTGCAACCCCCTGACCACCCGCCTTGGGCGTGTCCCACGTACACGGCTGTTTCCGTCCATTCCGTGTCTCCATAGAGCACGTAGATGTTTCCCGTCCGGTCGGTGCGCGGTGGGAGGACCCGCATGGGCGGCTCGCCGAGGAGCTGAGCGAAATAGCGCGGCGTGCCGATTTCGCCCGGGCCCAGGGGCTCAGCGCAGGCGGAGAGCAGGAGAACTGGCGCGAGCGCCCAGAGGCTTCGAATCACTGCTCGACGATGAAGTTCTGCACGTAGTAGTACGCCTCGCCACCATTCTCGGTCTCGTAGTTGTGCAGGTAGACGTATGGGTTCATTGAGTAGCGGTGCTGGCTCCACTCGTCCTCGGGCGTTTCTGGGTCATCGGGAAGCGCAGGAAGACTACCAGAGAAGAATGCGCCGGTTCCGACCTGCAGGCTGTAGCCCGTGCCCCAGCCCACGCTCACACCCCCTCCGACATTGACGCCGGCCACAGTGACCGAGGCGCTCAGCCCCATGTCCTGGTTCATTCTCCAGCCTTCGGTTTCCCGCTCGCTCACGGATCGTCGCCAGCTGATATCGCCGACATCGGAGACGGTGTACCACTGGTCGGCATCGAAGAGGATGTCCTCGTCGTCCAGGTCTTTGCCATCCCAGGACTCCACTTTTGTGGGGTAGGAGCTGGGGTCGCCTACGGTGTAGGTGAGGTCAATGATCGGCAGGTTGCCCACGGCCTCGGCCATGGCGTTGTAGCGGGTGGTGGACCACAGGGAGACCGCACCATCGACGGGCACGGTCATCACGAACTGCTCGCCATCAGCACCGGGCCCCAGAATGTTCGAGGGGTCTTCGACCTCGTAGACATAGGCGTTGAAGCAGCCCCAGGCCAGGGTCACCGCGCCGTGGTGGGGGCCATAGACCTCGGGCTGTCCCTTCAGGGAATACCGGCCGCCCACGGCGAGCGTGCTGCGTACGGAGGTGTAGTGGTCCACCTTCCAGCTCAGGGTCTCGCTGACCTTGGCTGCGAAGATATCAAAGAAACTGGCACCTACTCCCACATCGACGTTCATGCCCAGGCTGACCGTGTCGGTGAAGTTCTCCGAGGTGTAGTCGGTAGACCCGTAGGCGGCGGTGCCGGCCTTGCTGCTGTAGTCCTTGTCATAGGGTGGGGGAATCAGCACCATCAGGGGCACCACATTGCCGTCGCACTGGATGGGGCCTTCCACCAGAGTGGTCAGAGGAGAGTTGCCGTCGTGATCGGCAAAGGCGATCAACGTCGGCTGGTTGGTCGATGAGAGGGACTGGGTGAATCGCTTCTGGAGACTGCCTCCACTGTTGGAGAGCATGACGATCTCGCCGAGTTCATCGAGCACAGCGATCTCAGCGTCGCGATCTGCATTGGAATCGCCAGCAGCGATATCGATCAGCGCTGTGTGACCCGAGACGGTGAAGGTCTGGGCTACCTCCAGGCTGCCGTAGGGCTCGTTGCTGTTCATGTCCGGCGCTGCCTCGTAGGCGTTGTAGACCACGACGTTGTCTTCGCCGTAGCCCAGCCAGCTGAACCAGCCGCCGTCTTCGAGGGCGATGACCTCGGCGACGTTGTCTCCATCCAGATCAGCCACAGCGAGGGACTGGGTCTCGGCGCTCACGGTTGCGGAGTAGGACTCGTACTGGCGGGACAACTCGGCGTCGTTGTTGTGGATGTAGATCAGGCGAGTTCCGTCGAGCTCCAGGAGCATGACGATCTCGTCGTAGGTGTCGCCATCGATATCGCCGCCTGCGATGTCCAGGATCTCCACGCCTTCGTCCTCGAACGAGGTGTAGCTACATTGACTCTTGTCCAGTCGACACACGGCAATCCGCCCGTCATCGGATGCAGCGAACGCCTCCTCGGTGCCATCGGAGTCAATGTCTCCAGCCCCCAGGGAGGTGGGGTAGAACTCGAGCGTAGTCCAATTCAGGGTGTTCCCGGTGAGAAGGCCAATCGCCCCCTGTCCCTGCTCGAGGATGGCGTAATACTCGGCGTGGTCCGAGGTGAAGCGGCCGCCGGCGATGTCCAGAGGCGCGGTGCTGCCCCGCTCCCAGGCGTTGTCGAAGCTTAGGGTGGAACCGTCAGGGCTGTAGCCGTCGACGTAGTACTTGCCCGACCAGGAAGCAGCGTCTACGACACCGAGTTCGGCGTCTGTAAAGAGCTGGACTCTCTCGCCGACCGGCGGGAGGGAGTCGTAGGGGCCGCTGGTGCAGCGCTGTACCTGGCAGACGTTGTCGATGCAGGATTCATTGGTGAGGCAGTCGGAGGTGAGGTCACAACTGACATCATCGGAGCCCCAGGCTTCACTGCCCGGTCCGTCGTAGTTGGGGTCGACGCCGTCGGTTTCGGGTCGATCGATCTTGCAGGCCGTGGCCAGAAGAACCGTGAGAGTCAAGACGATTCGAGTATGCAAGGGACCTCCTCCTTGAGGCTTTGGGGTCCAACTCCCAGGATACAGTGCTCGCGCCCGGCGAAGAGCGAATTTCGAGCGTCCAGGGTTCGGCGCCAGCCCCCATATAGCAGACAGAAGTCGGGTTTGCGACAGGAAAACGCCCAAATCCCGCCTATATGGCGTGTGCTGGAACGCTAAGGGCCTGTGAGCCAGTCCCGAATGCGCTGCACCCCGTCCAGGGTGGGGCCGCAGGTGCGCTCCAGGAATGCCGTGTCCAGGGGTGCATCGGCGGGCAGGGATTCGCAGGCAGCAAGGGCAGCGGCGCCGTCAAATGCCACATAGGCCATGCGCAGGCTCAGCTCGCCAGCAGGGCGGTTGAAGTCCTCCCCGGGAAGCAAGGCGACGCCGGGTTCCTCCAGCAAGCCCTCCGCGACCTGGGCGCCGGTGGTGATGCCCCTTGCTGCAAGCGGTTCCGCCAGGGGGCGCAGATCCAGCAGAAGGTAGAACCCACCTTCCGGATCGTGGACCCCAACCCCGGAGGTGCGCAGGGTTTCTACGCAGTTTGCCCCGAGAGCGGTGAGCAATCGGCGGCAATGGACCAGATAGTTGTCGATGGCCTCGCTCCCGTCGAACGCAGTGATCGCTGCGTATTGAATGGGGGCCGACACGCTGGTGAAGGTCTCGCTGGCCACGGCCTGGACGGCCTTGCGGACCTCCTTGAGTTCGCTGGGAAAGGTGGCGGTGCCCAGGCGCCAACCTCCGGCCCCGCACCACTTGGACAGGCCACCGGTGACGATGGTGCCCTCCGGGTACCAACCGGCGATGGAGCGGTGGTGGCCTGCGTGTTGGAGGGGCCCGTAGATCTCGTCGGCGGCGATGATCACGCCGTGTTCCGCTGCGACCGCCGCAAGTGCCGCTAGTTCGGCGGGGGTGTAGGTGAGTCCCGTCGGGTTGCACGGGTAGTTCAAGAGCAGGATGCGGCAGCGCCCGGGATCCTTGGCACAGTGGTGGGCGAGGCGGTCCGGGTCCAGGCGCCAGCGGTCCTCCCAGGTGGTTTCCAGGATCGCGACGGGGCTGCGGGCAATGCGTGCCTGGGGGGCGTAGGAAACCCAGCACGGGGAGGGGAGCACCAGCTCGGCGTCCAGGGCCAGCTGCACCTGGTACAGCAGCTCCTTGGAACCGGGCCCCACGACAATGTCCGCGGCGGTGGTGGAGAAGCCGCTGTGTCGCTCGTGCCAGGCAGCGACGGAATCCCGCAGCGGGGCCAGCCCCTGGACCGGCAGGTAGTCTTTTTCCGCGGCGTGGTGGCGCAGGGAATCCACCACCGTGGGGGGCACCGGGAAAGGGGATTGCCCCAGTCCGAACCGGATGATGTCCCGGCCCTGGGCGATGAGTTCTGCGCTTTTTTCATTGATGGCCAGGGTGGCCGACTCGGGCACGCCATCGATGGACTTGCGCAGGTGGATGGTCGGCAAGATCTTCCTCCCGGATCTGGATTCTGCCACAGGCTGCAGGACGTTATGAGGCGCATCCTGTCCTTGGGGCGCTCGCGATGGTTGCCAATCCCGTGATCGTAATGACTTCTCTGCTGATCGGCGGATTCGGGCTGGCGAGCCTGGTCCTGTCGCTGCGTTGGCTCCGCCGTGCCACGGACCAGCGCAAGGTTCGTGCGCTTGCGCTGGCAGTGCCCCATGACATCCGCTACTTTCTGAGCGCACGGCTCAGGGACGCGGGAATCCTGACGCACCTGCACCGGGTGTCGAATGCCCCGGAGGCGGTGGCCGGCGGTATACTCGGCAGCCGAGGGGAGAATCCATGAGTCCTTTGCGTTCGGGATGGCACGGCGCCTTGCTGTGGATGACTGTGCTTTGGAGGACTGTGCTTTGGATGGCGGTGCTTTGGATGGCGGTGGCCGGCTCGGCCTGGGCCGAGGATGGAGATGTCCCGCCCAAGGCCTCCCAGGCAGCACTTGAAGCCGAGAGCAACGGCGATCTCTACGTGGCGGCGGAAGCAAGCGGCGCAAAGATCCTCCTGGATGGCGAGAACACCAACGAGCGCACCCCCGCCTGGCTGCGGGGGTTGTCGGCGGGAGAGCACGTGGTCGTGGTGCGCAGCCGCTGCCAGGGGGCCAAGGCCAAGGTCACGGTCCATGCGGGATTGGAAAACAAGATCGAGCTGAACATGGTGGAAGGCCAGGGCCGCCTCAAGATCAGCAGCCACCCCCGGGGGGCAGCGGTGGTGATTGATGGGGAGAAGAAGGGGGTGACGCCGTTTGTGTCCGAGGGGCTGTCCTGTGGGGAGCACGCGGTGGCGGCGGCACTGGATGGGCACCGATCCGTGCGGAGAATCGTTGACTTGCCCGCGTACACCACCCGGAGAATCCACCTGACCCTGCCCGAGTTGGAGGGGGTTGTGGTGGCCGAGGTGGCGGAAGAAGCGCCGGCGGCGGAAGAAGCGGCAGTGGCGGAAGAAGCGGCAGTGGCGGAAAAAGCGCCGGTGGCAGAGGAAGCGCCGGTGGCGGAAGAAGCGGCGGCGGTGGAAGAAGCGGCGGCGGTGGAAGAAGCGGCGGCGGTGGAAGAAGCGGCGGCGGTGGAAGAAGCGCCGGCGGTGGAAGAAGCGGCTGTGGCGGAAGAAGCGGCTGTGGCGGAAGAAGCGCCGGCGGTGGAAGTAGCGGCTGTAGCGGAAGAAGCGGCTGTGGAAGAAGAAGCGACAGCAGTCGCTGAGGCCTCGGCGGCCGAGGAGACTCCCGCCGAGACTCCGCCCACCGAGAACGAGTCCACCCTCACCTCCCCCGCCGATGCGGCTTCGGCTGCTCAAGAGGCAGATGTCGGCGGGATCACGGACATGCCGACAGCCAAAAAGACGGAGGGCTCCACCAAGGTCGAGATTCGGGTGGAGGGAATGCCCGCCTCTCCTTCGGCCCCGGGGGAGCCCCAGGTCGGTCGAGTGGCCGGCGGAACCGCCATCGGGGTTGGCTTGGGATCGTGGGTTTTGTCTTACTCTCAAGTTCGAAAATTCAAGGAAGCCCAACAGCGATACTGGGACGTGCCCGAAACGGTAGCTGGAGATGACGTGGCCCTGCTCATCGTCAACGAAGAGGTCGTTCCCGCCCAGCGAAAGGCGATTGTCTTCTTTGCGAGTGGCTGTGTGGCTATAGGCGGGGGTATTTTCCTCTGGACCCTTGATGACATCACGGTGATGCCGGGCCCCACGGGGCTGACGGTGTCCGGGAGTTGGTAGCCATGAGAACTTTTCTGCCCCTTGCCTTTCTTTGTGTGTCGGCGTGTTTCAACCCCAACGACCGGAACTGGAGTGAGGACACAGGCGTGCAGGCCGATGCGGACACGGATGCGGATGCCGATGCGGATGCCGATGCGGATGCTGATGCAGACAGCGATGCGGATGCCGACGCCGACGCCGACGCCGACGCCGATGCCGATGCCGATGCCGATGCCGATGCGGACGCCGATGCCGATCCGGTCGACGAGGACAACGACGGGTACATCGCCACCTCCGATGGGGGAGACGACTGCGACGATTCGGATCCCCAGATTAACCCAGGGGTAGACGACACCTGCGACTCCCTGGACAACGACTGCGATGGCTCGGTGGACGAAGACGCCGACGTGTCCGACCAGTACGAGCTGGGAGACGCCCAGGACGGTGGGTACATCGTGGGCGAGCTGGTGGTTGGCACCACCACGCTGGAGACCTACACGTTTCCCGCTGGAGACGACGACATCTTTCTGTTCGAGGTGTCGGAGTCCTGGTGGAATCCCTTTGACGAGGTGAGCTTTGAGGTGACCTTGAGCCCGCCTGCCGGCGTGGACCTGGATCTTCAGATCAGGCGCAAGGAAGCGGATGCCAGCTGGACGACCGTAGCCCAGTCCAGTGCCGGTCTGGAAGGAGACCAGGAAAACCTCTCCTACACCGGTGCCTGGTACAACCTGGATGGCGATTCCGGATGGTACGCGGTGGCGGTGATCGACTGGTCGGGCGAGAGCTGTTCCTCCCGATACTGGCTGGAGATTGTGAACTGAGTTCGGTCGAGCGTTAGTCGTTCATCCAACCGGCGGGGGTGCGGGCCTCCCCATTGCGCAGGATCCAGGCCGGATGGAACAGGGCTCTTGCATCCTCCAAGGGGTTCCCGGGCACCACGAGCAGGTCCGCCCGCATGCCTGCCTCCACCAATCCGATCTCGTCCTCCAGGTCCAGCATGAGGGCGGGGGTGTGGGTGGCAGCGGTGATGACCTCAAGGGGAGACAGGCCCGCCCGGCGCAGCAGCGCCAGCTCCAGCTGGGAGCTGGGGCCATGAAACATGTGGGGAATGATGGGCCAGTTTCCCGAGTCGCTCCCCAGCACCAGGGGCACACCGGCTTCATGCAACAGAGACGTGGTCCGGAGGGCCTTGGTCAGGCGCTTCTCGATGGGGCCTTCCCCGGAGAAAGCGCCGGTCAGCAGGGGGCGGAGCCCATCGGGGATGCCCGGTGCAGCGATTTCCAGGATTTCCCTTTGGAAGGTGGCGTGGACCTCCGGGTCTCGGGCTGTCTCCAGCTCGTCCGCCGGAACGGTGAGCTGGTAGGACTCGTTGTCCAGGAGGTCCAGGTGCCAGGGGAGGGTGGCGGCTCCAATGATCGACAGGGTGGGGGCGACAAAGGCGCCCTGTGCGGCGATTTCCCGGGCCAGGCGCTTTCCGCCCTTTTGCGGTGCATGCACCAGGGCGTGGGGATCCATGGTGAGGGCGATGCGGGTCATCTTGGGATCCGATGCGTGGATGTACCGGTGCACACCGCGGCGTTCGGTCTCGGCCACGATGGCGTCCCGCATCTCGGCGGTGTGCAGGGGCCAGATGGGCCGCAGAAACCCATCCTCGATGGGGATCTTCACCCCGACCGGGTCCAGGCCTGCAAAGGTGTCCATTAGCGCCGGGAGATCTTCCGGCGTGCCGACGGAGGGAAAGCCGGCGATCACGTTGGCGACGTACCCGTCGATGGGGCTCAAGGTGGGGCCCAGGAAGTGCACGGCGGGGGACGGTCCCGCTTCAGCCAGGTCCCGGATCGCCCGGGCCTCTTCCGGAAGAATCGCCGGGTCGAGGATCGTGGTCACCCCCCAGGCAAGGTAGCTGCGCAGGTGGTGGGCCCGGCGGACCTGCTGGGCCTCGCTGGATTCCTCTCGAAAAGCTGCACCGGGGGCCATGCTGATGTGCACGTGGGTGTCGATCAAGCCCGGGAGCACTGTCATTCCCGTGCCGTCGATCACCTTGGCATTGGTTGGCAGGGCGTCCGTGTCCAGCCCCACAATCCGGTCCCCTGACACCAGCAAGTTGTGGATTCCATGGTCCCCCTTGGCATCCACTACCCGGATGTTTTTCAAGAACAGCGAGGGTTCCGACGGGGGCGGTGCGGATTCTGGAGCCGGACGCTGCATGACACCGCCGGCAGAGACCAGGACGGGAGAATAGTTGCAGCACCCGAAACTGCACGGGCAGGAGGGCAGGACAAGGTAGGTCACCGAGTCGATCAGGGTCGGGTCGTCGCCATGGGCCGCGAGGTCAAGACGACACTTCTCAATCAATGCCTCGGCAAGGGAAGAAACGGGGGGATCGCAACTGCATGGTTCAGCGACCCAGGGGTTTTGCATGTCCAGCGCTGCCTGGCATTCAGCCACTCGATCCTGGGGGGATCCTGCAAAGGCGGTGGCAATCAGAAACAACAGCGGGGATGGCATGATGTGCCCATTGAATCACAGGGGCACAAGAGTGCTGGCGGAGAATCCAGGATCGCCCTTCATTTTGAAATTGAAACCCAATTTCATCATTGCGGATCCCCAGTTTCCGGAATAGGATGAGATCAGTTCAATGAAATTGATTATCGATTTCAATTAGACCCCCAAGGAAACAACGAAGGACGCCTCGTGAAGACCCTCAATCTACTCGCTGTTTTCGCGCTTGCACCCATGCTGCCCGCCTGCGTTGTCAATCCGGGCAACCCCGGTTCTGACACCCCAGAAGCCGATGCCGATGCCGATGCGGATGCCGATGCCGATGCCGACGCTGCGCTCTATGAGTTCCTCGATGCGGACGGCGCAAGCACCGTTTCCTACGCGGGGCAGATCTACCGGCATGCCCTCCTGGGGGAGCTCAAGGACTGGATGGGGTCGGTCTCGGATCGCATTGCAGATGGCAGCTACCTTCCGGTCTCCGTGGAGGCTGTAGAGGCGGACCTGGACTTTTTCTTTGCCTGTGACGGCGGCTTGTGCGAGGACCTGCCCGTGGGGGATGACAGCACCGTGCAGCAGAGCCTGGGAGACATCGACAACGGCAAGAACCTGCAGGGCAAGGTGGCGGGGAACGACTCCATTACGGACCACTCGGACTGGGCGGGGGGAGACTTTGCTGGCTGGTCCGGCGTGGACTCTCCCGAGGCCCTGGTGCAGTCCTGGTTCCACACCCTGTCCATCCAGGCCGTGGACCAGGTCAACGGGGTCTTCGCCGTGGGGCCTGACGGCTTGCTGATCGCCGATGCCAACCTCACGCCGGAAGGGCTGGATGTACGACAACTCACCCAGAAGTTCCTGCTGGGGGCCATCGCCTACTCCCAGGGAGCGGACGACTACCTGGATGACGACACGGAGGGCAAGGGCCTGCTCGCCTCCCACCTGCTCCAGGAAGACAAGAGCTTCACCGTTCTGGAGCACGCTTGGGACGAGGCCTTCGGGTACTTTGGTGCCGCCCGCAACTACATGGACCTGACCGACGAGGAAATCGCCGGCGGGGACACGTTGGACCTGGATGCAGACGGGCTTGTGGACCTGAAGACCGAGGCCAACTGGGGGCACAGCCTCAACGCGGCCAAGCGGGACAAGGGCGCCTCGGAAGCAGCCCCCACCGACTTCACGGGCCAGGCCTGGGAGGGCTTTGTGGGGGGACGGCAGCTCTTGGCCGACACCGCGGGCGAGGAGTTGACGGCGGACCAGTTCGCCGAGCTGCAGGCGTTTCGGGACCAGGCGGTGCAGGCCTGGGAGGATGCCCTGGCGTCCACGGTGGTGCACTACGTCAACGAGGTGCTCCAGGACATGGAGCAGTTTGGAAGCAGCGACTACAGCTTTGCTGACCACGCCAAGCACTGGAGCGAGATGAAGGGCTTTGCCCTCGGGCTGCAGTTCAACCCGCGCTCCAGTCTGGGCGAGGCCGGATTCAGCGCCTTCCACGACCTCGTGGGGGATGCGCCGATGCTCCCGACAGCCACCGACGCCGAGATTGCCACCTACCGGGAAAGTCTCGTGGCAGCCCGGGCGCTGCTGGGGTCGTCCAGCGGGTACGACACGGCGAACCTCGGGGATGAGCTGGGTGCGAACGGCTGGTAGCCAGGAGGTGGTTCGCCACCTGTCCACGCTGACCCTCCTGGGCATGACGGGCCTGGTGCTAAGCCAGGCTTGCGATCCGGCTGGGGGCGACGACACGGGTGTGAGTTCGGAGGAGCTGACGCAGCTGCTCGCAGCGGTGGGGCCGGAGGTGGTGCTGCCCGCCCTGGCGGAATTCGTTGTGGAAATGACCACCCTGGAAGATGCCCTGGAGTCGCTGGAGTCCTCGTTGCAGACAGCGGACGCTGACGATGCCCGCATCGCAGCCCAGGTGCAGTGGCGGGTGGCCATGATCCGGTGGCAGGTGCTCGAGGTCCTGCAGATCGGGCCGGCCGCGAGCTCCCTGTCGGCGGTGTCCGGCGAGGATCTGCGAGACGAGGTCTACTCCTGGCCCACGGTGAACGCGTGCCGGGTGGACCAGAAGACGGTCGAGGCGGCCTGGGACGATTCGGGGTTCTTTGATGCCAACCTGGTCAACGCCTATGGGCTGGATGCCCTGGAGCACGTGCTTTTTGCCGGGGAGGAGAGCGTATGCCCCAGCCTGGTGAATCCCGTGGCGGATGGCAGCTGGGATGCCTTGGGGGCGGACGGTGTGTCGGCGAACCGGGCGGCCTATGGGCGGGTGTTGGCGGCAGGGGTGCGGGCGCAGGGGGAGGCGCTCCTGGATCGGTGGTCGCCGGAGGGAGAGGACTTCTCCGGGCAGCTCACCGCGTCCGACGACGGGTCTCCCTATGCCAGCCCGGAGAGCGCGCTGAACGCCGTGTTCGATGCGCTGTACTACCTGGAGTCCGTGACCAAGGATCGCAAGTTGGCGCAGCCCATGGGCCTGAAGGACTGCGACGACACGTTCTGCCTGGAGGATTTGGAAGGGGTGGCCAGCCTCACGACCCTTGGTTCCATCGGGGCCAACCTGGAGGGATTCAAGGCGCTGTTCACGGGCGGGGAGGGCGCGGGCATGGACGACTTGTTGGTGGCCCTGGGGCATGGCGACCTCTCAGAGATGATCCTCTCGGACCTTGGGCTGGCGCGGGCTACCCTGGAGGACTCCCTTGAGGAACCCCTCGCGGCGGCCATCGAGGGCGAGTCCACGGACCTGGACAACTTCTACGCCGCCCTTGCCCGGGTGACGGAGGCGTTGAAGACCGACCTGGTGACCGTGCTTGTCTTGGCGATTCCCTCGGAAGGATCGGGGGACAGTGACTGACCATGGAACCCCTGGGACTGCTGGCTGCGCTTCTTGAGCCCTTTTCAGAACCCTCGAGTCGGACCTGGTGGGGGGGGCTGGCCTTCACGGGGCTCATCGCCTTGGGATACTGGGCCAGGGTACGGCCTCCTACCTGGACCCGTCGCACCCTGGCGGACGGCCTGCTCCATCCCTCCACCGGGCTCGACTTGCAACTGTACCTCGGGCGGCAGCTGCTGCGCCTGTTGGTGGGCACGCCGAGCTTGATCACGGGATGGGCCCTGGCCACCCACGGGGTGCGCTGGCTCGATGGGGCAATTGGCCCTCCTCCGGCGCTTGGTTGGCCGGGTTGGGTGGGGTCCGTCGTGTACACGCTGGCGCTCTTCATCGCTTGGGACGCCAGTCGGTTTGTGCTGCACTGGCTGGGGCACCGGGTGCCGTTTCTCTGGGCTTTTCACCAGGTCCACCATTCGGCGGAGGTTCTGACCCCCCTGACCTTCCACCGCATTCACCCGGTGGAGTCCTGGCTTTATGACCTCCGGGGGGCCCTGGTGACCGGGGTCGTGGCCGGCGGGTTCTACTGGCTCTTTCGGGGGGAGGTGAGCCACTGGACCTTGCTGGGGGTGCCGGCGATGGGGCTGGTCCTGAACGTGGTGACGGGCAATCTGCGCCACACCCACGTGTGGATTCGTTTTCCCCGGGGGGTCGAGCACTGGCTGCTTTCCCCGGCCCAGCACCAGATTCACCATGGCATGGAGCCCGGCGAGTGCCACAGCAACATGGGCACCTGGCTGGCCATCTGGGATCGCCTGGCGGGAACCCTGGTGACCGCCGAGGAGCGCCCGGAGCGATACGGCCTGCCGACCGCTGAGCTCAATCATGGGAACAACCTGCTGTCGGCGTGGTTTGGGCCGTTTCGGGCGCTGGTGCCCCTGGTTTTGGTGTGTGTGCTGGCGGCGCCTGTGCCGGTGGCGCAGGCCGGGGAGGCGGAGGAAGAGGGTGCCGAGGGGGCGGAGGTTGAGACTGAGGAGGTGGAGGAGGCTCCCCCTCGGTTTGGGGAGTCGATCATCGTGTACCGGAACGATGCGCTCCAGATGGCGGGTTCGGCCCACGTGGTGGGCGAGGAGGAGCTCGTTCTGCAGGACTACGACGACATCGAGCGGGTGTTGCAGCGGGTTCCCGGCATCAGCACCCGGGGGGAGGACGGGTTTGGGCTGCGTCCGAACATCGGGATTCGCGGGGCCAACAGCGATCGCAGCGCCAAGGTGACCCTCCTGGAGGATGGGGTGCTGCTGGCGCCGGCCCCCTATGCAGCGCCGGCGGCGTACTACTTCCCCATGAGCACGCGGCTGGTGGGGGTCGAGGTGTTCAAGGGGGCGGCCTCCACGCTGCACGGGCCCCAGACGGTGGGCGGGGCGATCAACGTGTTGACCCGCCCGGTGCCCGAGGGGCCGGGGGCGTATGGGGATGTGTCGGTCGGCTTGCGCCAGAGCGTGAAGGCCCATGCCTGGGCAGCGACCCGCCAGGAGCGAGCTGGGGTCTTGGTGGAGGGGGTGCACCTGCGCTCCGACGGCTTCAAGGAGCTGGATGGTGGGGGGCCGACGGGCTTTGACCGCAGCGAGGTGATGGCCAAGGGGGAGTGGTTGCCTGGGGGGAGCCACCTGTTTGAGTGGAAGCTGGGGTTTGCAAACGAGACCAGCCACGAGACCTACCTGGGGTTGACGGAAGGGGACTGGTCCGAGACGCCCTACCGACGCTATGCCGCGAGCCAGCTGGGGCTGATGGAGTGGAACCGGGGGCAGGTGGAGCTGGCGTGGGTGGTTCGGCCTGGAACGGGGGTGACCGTGCGGACGGTGGCGTACGGGCACACCTTGGACCGGGCCTGGACCAAGCTCGGTGGATTCAGCGATGGAACGAACCTGCACAACCTGCTTCGGGTGGCCCCGGATTCCGGGCAGGGAGCCGTGTTGCTGGCGATCTTGAGGGGGGAGGAGGACACGGCGGGGACCTTTCTGCAGATCGGCACCAATGATCGGAAGTTCGAGAGCTTCGGGGTGCAGTCCCGGGCCCGGTGGGAGGTCCATGGTCCCCGGGTGTCAAGCGTGTTGGAGACCGGTGTGCGGCTCCACGGGGATGATGTGACGCGGCTGCACACCGAGTCGTCGTATGACATGCGATCCGGCGAGGTGGTGGCTGCGGACACGGGGGGAGAGGAGACGCTGCTGGACAGCGAGGCCACGGCCCGGGCGTTGGCGGTGCATGTGCACGAGGACCTGCGCATCGACCGGGTGCACGTCTTTCCCAGTGCGCGGGTGGAGGTGGTCTATGGGGATCGGGTGGATGTGGGGGTGGAACCCAACCCGGCCCTGACCCGGACCACGGTGCTGCCTGGGTTTGGGGTGCTGTTCAATGCTGGGGAGTGGACGGACCTTTTTGCCGGTTCCCACCGGGGATTCTCACCGGTGGCACCGGGGCAGCCGGCGGAGGTGGAGCCGGAGCTGTCCTGGAACCACGAGGCGGGGCTGCGCCTGGACCTGGGGGATCTCCACGGCAGCCTCGCGGGCTTCTTGAACGACTACCAGAACCTCACGGGGGAGTGCACCTTTTCCGGAGGCTGCACCGGGGATTCCGTGGGCCAGCAATTCAACGGGGGCGAGGTCTTGATTTTCGGGCTGGAGGCTACCGCCGGGCACCGACTTCTCCTGGAGAGTGGGCTGGAGTTCCCCGTGGACGCCACCTACGCCTGGACGCGGTCGGAATTCCAGACCGGTTTCTCCTCGGCCTTTCCGCAGTTTGGGACCGTGGAGGCGGGGGACAGTCTGCCGTACGTGGCGAAGCACCAGGGAGCGCTCCATGCGGGGGTGGCGACCGACGGTGTGAGCCTTGGGGCGGGCATAAGCTACCGGGGCGAGATGCTGGATGCAGCGGGCCAGTTTGGGGAGGGCGATGAGATCGCGGCCCTGTGGCTGGTGGATGCCGCTGCGAGTGTGGCCCTGGCCCGGGGCTGGTCGGCTACAGCCACTGGCACCAACCTGGCGGGGGCCACGGGCATCACCTCGTGGCGGCCGTTTGGCGCACGCCCGACGGCGCCGAGCCAGGTGATGGTGGGGTTGAAGTGGGAAGGGGAACCGCTGGGGTAGTCCCTCTCCGTTGGCCTTCAGTCAGAGGTGAGCGCCCAGGCGCGGAAGCCGTCGGGGTCTGTCGCGATGCGGTCCAGGAGGACCTGGGGGACCACGCCGGCTCGGAGCAGCAGCAGGTCCGGCTCCTGGCCCAGGAGCAGAGCGGCTCTGCGGAGCGCGTCTTCGGAGAGGCGCTTTTCGCCGGCCTCCACGCGGGAGAGGTGAGCGGGGGAGACCTGGATCTTCTTGGCGAAGGCCTGCTGGGACCAGGAGTGGGCCTGGCGGCGATCCCGGAGCCAGTCTCCGAATTCGGGTGCTTCCTCCGTGGGCAGGGACGCCGGGAGGGGGATCTCGTTCTCCAGGGCTGTGTCCTCGCTGGACCACTCGATCTCGGCGTAGGCCGAGTGGTTGTGAATGGACTCCAGGTTCTCCGCGGTGACGTGCAGCCAGTAGACGCCGGGGAGGTTGCGCACCTCGAGCACCACGTCCCGCACGAGGTCCTCGACGAACTTGGGGTTGTCATAAGCAAGCTCGGTGATGTACTTCTCGTCCTCGCGCTTGAGGAGGGCGAAGAGCGGGGCGGAAGCACAGGCCTCCACCGCCTCGGCCACCTGCTCAATCCAGATGAACTCTGAGAAGCGAACGTCCACGCGCACCTTGCTGCGTTGGTTGTGCGCGCCCCTGTCGCTGATGGCCTTGGAGCAGGGACAGAGGCTCTTGACCGGGACCTCCACCGAGAGGAGGAAATCCACGTCTGAGCCGTGCTTGCTGGCCCGGAAGGCACAGCGGTATTCCATGAGGGATTCGACCCCACTGACCGGGGCCTTTTTCGAGATGAAGTACGGAAAGGTCAGGTCCAGGTGGGCATCGTCGGTTTCCAGGCGGCGCTGGATTTCAGAGAGCAGGTCCGGGATGTTCCTAAGCGTCATCTCGCCTCGGCGGGCGTTGAGAATCTCAAGGAACCGGCTCATATGGGTGCCCTTGAAGTGGTGGGGCAGGCCCACGGACATGTTCACCCTTGCGACGGTGTGCTGGACCTCGTTCTGCCGATCCAGGATCTGGATCGGGTAGGACAGGTCCTTGATGCCCACCTTGTCGATGGCCAGGGCGCGATCGTCCGCCTCGTTGGCGTGGTCAGGCAGATCGGCTTGGAGTTGGGGGGAAGGCATCATGGGATTCCCAGGAGCTTGTGGGTTTGCAGGGAAAGCTGCCAGTGGGGGTGGCGCTTGCAGTAGTCCACGGTGGCGGCGGTGTTGGCGGCGAGATCCGGGCCGTCCATGGGCTGCAGCGAGAACAGGCCAAAGTTCAGGCCTTCAAATTCTTCTGGGGAGAACTCGGGCTGGGGAAAGACCAGCTTCAGCTCGTCGCCGGTGGTTTGGACCCACTTCGAGCGGGGCTTCGGGCTCACGCAGATCCAGTCGATGTTCTCCGGGGCTGGGCGGGTTCCGTTTGTCTCCAGGGAGATTTCGATGTTGGCCTTGTGACAAGCATCTACCAGGGGCTGGTCCAGCTGGAGCAGTGGCTCTCCGCCGGTAAAGACCACAAACGGCTGAGCGCCGTTTCCTTTCCAGGTTTCGAGGATGTGCTCTACCAGGGCTTCCGCTGTTTCAAACCGACCGCCACCCGGGCCATCGGTGCCCACGAAGTCCGTGTCGCAGAACCGGCAGGCAGCATCGGCGCGGTCCGCCTCCCGCCCGCTCCAAAGGTTGCAGCCGGCAAAACGGCAGAACACGGCCGGTCGCCCGGTCTGGGCGCCTTCCCCCTGGAGGGTGTAGAACGTCTCTTTGACGGTGTAGGACATGGATCCCCGGGCGAATTGCCCTCATCTGGGCGCCGGGTATCAGGATTTGTCCACACGGGCAAGCCGCGGTTGTCCGTCAGGTCATGGATACCGGGCGTAGGGGCGGGCCCCTGTGCCCGCCCGGGGGTGGCACCTTGGCCGTCTACTGCCAGGCCACCGGGTTCGTTGTCGCTCCCCACCAGGACATGGACTGGTTGGTGGAGCGCACGTGGCCGGCACCGGTTTCAGGCGAGATCGCGATGATCTCTCCGTTGGAGGAGAAGCCGAACAGATCTCCATCGTCGTAGCCCAGGCCGTAGAGGCGCTCGGCGCCGATTTTCCCGACCCAGGCCCACATGGCGGTTTCTGCGTCGAGGCGGACCAGTTCGTCGCCGTCTTCCCCGCGCACGGTCCAATAGAGGTAGCCGTCGGGCAGGCCCACGAGGTCGCCGCTGGTCTCGAAGAACGACTCCTGAATGAGCGGCTGGGTGGCGCAGGTCTCCACATCCAACAGGAGCAGGGTGCGCTCTCCACCGGCGACCAGGTTTCCACCCGGGGTGAAGGTCAGGGCGAGCATGTCCACGCTTGTTTCGCACAGCAGCTCGACTTCAGCGGTCTCAGGATGAATCCGGTACAGCCCGTCATAGGTGCCGCCGACCATGTACCCATCCATGTCGATGGCGATGTCGACGAAGTTCTCGACGGTGCCTTCCGCATCGTGGAACTGCCCGATCTCCAGAATCGCGCCGGTCTCGGGCTCTACCTCAAACAGGGTGTCAAACGTGTTGGCATACACCGGGGCGGTGGCCACAAAGGGGTCGGGGTTGCCCGGGTCCAGCACGCCTGGATTGACCGGCGCCAGCGCGTCTTTCGGGGGGGTGATCATTCCGTATTCCACGCACCCGATCAGCAAGATCGCCAGCATCCTTCTCTCCTCCGGGGCGGGGGGATATCCGCTTGGTTCCCCCCCCGGTAGCCAAGAACTGAATCTTCGTTCAATTCTCCTGTGGACCCGCGGACGATTGCCCGCGGGCCCTGTTTCTCAGGCTCGGTCCTTCATGCCATGGCCGGCGGGAAGCAAAGGCCTGTCTTCAGGAGGAAGGCCGCCTGGCGCTCCATTTCCCGCTGGTCCAGGAGGCAGCGCTGGTCCTGGGCCAGGCGTGTGATGGATTCCACCAGGTCGGTCAGGGGGGCCACCGTGTCGCGATCGCGGTGGTAGTCCAGCACGGGTTCCAACAACCTGGGTGCCAGTCGGTTTTCCAGGTGGGTCTCCAGCCAGGAAGCCGGGTGGGGAATCAGGACATCCCAGCCCTGGTACCAGGCATCGAGCAGGCGCTGGACGCTTTGGCTGATCTGCGTGGCGGCTTGCCCCAGCTCCTCCCGAATGCGGGCCACATTGCCCCGGTGCACCCAGCTCTGGCCGCAGCTTTCCTCCCAGTCACCGAGGCCGTTGGTGCAGATCAAGCGCCAGGTGCCGCCGTGGATGCTGACCCGCCGCAGGCCGATTTCCGAGTTCCAGACCTCCACCATGGGAATGGGAACAGCGGGCTCCATGTCCTTGCCGGATTCCACCAGGCGCAGCCGCATCGCCCGGTCGGAGACCCTCAGGTCGAGGACATCCATTTTGGCAAATGCGGTTTGCCCCTGCAGCAGGTCCTCGACCAGTTCGAGGTTTGAATAGGGCGCGTAGCTTGTGGAGTGGCAGGAGCGCACGGTTCGCTGGTTGCTTCCCGGCAGACGCACGGTGCGCACCAGCTGGCGCCGTTCCTGCCCGTGTGCAAACTCCACCCAGCTGTCTGTGGCCAGCTGGTCTCCCACGCCGCTGAGGTGCGACAGCTCGAGCAGCCCACCGAGAAACCGGGGAGGCAGCACCTCCCGCGCCAGTCGATTGGCTGCGTAGTCGCTGAAGTCCATCTGCATGTCCGTGTCGGGCAGCGTGGTCAGCATTTCTCCGCCGCTGAACTGGACGTTCATTTCCCCGACCCCCACCTCGAAGTCCAGGGGGGCGAGATCTGCCTCCAGCTTTGCAAGCCGATCCCGCACCTCCTCCAGGTGCAGGGGACGGTAGCGGCCGGGTCGGGAGCCGGCATCAATCCAGTCAAGTGATGGGGGTTGCATGGTGTTTCTCCTGTTCGGGGTTGTGCGCATCGCCGGTGGGAACGGTGCCCTTTCAGCGATCTTCATTGTCTGCCCGAATTGCCTCCAACCCCGGACAGTTTTTGTCCGGGGTGAATTTTTCTGGGCTGCCTCTCGGCGTCTTCCTTCCCCCACGGTTCTCTCTTCCCGGACTATGTTGGTTCCCATGACCGAATCCCTCACCTACGCCGCCCCCTGGGGAAAGCTGCTCTGGGGAGTCACCCTGGTGGCAAGCGTGGTGATGCTGGCGGTGCCCTTCTTTCTGCACCGTGCCCAGGCTCCCCGGTCGGTCGTACTGCTGCTCGGTGGGGGCATGGTCCTCACCTGGGCGATCTGCGCCCTGTTTGCAGTCCGCGGCTACCGGCTGGAGGCGGGTGACCTCGTCATCGAGCGCCCCCTCTGGGACACCCGCGTGCCTCTTGCTGGCCTGCGACTTGTGCGACACGACAAGAGGCTCATGCATGGTGCGATCCGCGTGGGCAACGGCGGGCTGTTTGTCTTTGCCGGCTGGTTCTGGAGCAAGCAACACGGCTGGTTTCACCTGGCGGGCAACGACATCCTGGGCCGTGCGGTGCTGCTGGAGTGGAGAGACAAGAAGTGGATCATCACCCCGGAGAATCCAGCGGCGTTTGTGCGGGAGGCGGAGGGGTTGGGGTTGTAGGCGGCCGGCGCCTCGATCAGAAGGGGATGTCGTCGATGACGTCCTCGGGCCATCCGGCGGGCTCCCGCGCGAACACCCCGGGCTGCTCCTGGGCGAGCCAGGAGTGGACAGCCCGTCTTGTCCTTGGATGTACACGAGCATTGCAGTGACCGGCCAGCTGGCTGATGCGCCAGGTGCCGCTGGGGGAGCGCTGAAGCTCCAAGGTGGCCCGTTCCGGTGCCAGTACCCGGTAGAAGGCGCGGTTGCCCTCCCGCATGTGCTTGGCGTAGATGCCGGCGCAGTGGTGCATCTCGTGGCCTTCCTGATCGAGGGCATGGTTGTCGCAAATGGGTGTGATGGACTGGGTGCCCAAGAAGGGGGGTGCCGGGAATGAAGCCGGTCGGAGATATCGCTCGCGGTACAGGGCTTCTTGTCGCTGGTTGCGGGCCTGCACGAGCTGGTCGTGCAGCTGCACCACTTGTTGGCGGGTCCGGCACTGGAGCACCCGGGCGGGGACGAGTCCCAACTCCTCGGCCAGGTCGAGGGTGTCGCGAAATAGAGGCTGCACTTCCCGGAGGCTTGGGTCCGTGCCGAGGTTCGAGGACTCCCTCAGCCAGTTGCTGTAGGGAATGAGGGGATCCTCCATGGCGAGGAACCGGAAGGGGATGCGTTGCCAGTGCCGGAAGCCCAGGGAGAGCGGTTCGGACCGGAGGGTTCTGCGCACGACTGCCAGGTGCTTGGGTTGGAGGGGGTTTGGAAGCTCAAAGCGCTTGCACAGCTTGACTTTCCGCTGGGGGACGGGCCCTGTCTGGCCGAGCAGATGGCCCAGGAGGAGGGACTGCTTTGCCAGGGCGAGGGGGCCGGCTTGTTCCGGGAGCTTTCGCCGGCGCTGCATTTCGTCGATGAGCAACCAGAAGAGCACGGGGTTGCTCTTTACCAGGTCAAGCGCCCGTGGTTCGGCCCGGAGTAGTTGGAGCGCTTGCAACGCCCGCTGGGGCATGAAACCGACGGCCTCCAGGTGTGCCAGCGGAAAGTCGGCCAGGTACCGCTGGACCTCGGGCATGGGGTGCTCCACCTTTCCTTCCACCACTTTCACCGCAGCGAGGATTTCGGAGATCTGGCGGCCTCGCGTAGGCCCGGGGGAGAACCGATCCAGCATGTCCGGCGGGGGAACGTGCAGCTCCAGCCGGCCATCGACCGCCACCGGGGCGCCCATTGAGAGCACCCCCTGGATGTGGAAGTGCAGCCCCCCATCCGAACTTGCGCGGCAGGGTTGTGGAACCCGGTAAACCCTCTCTCGCAACGCGGCTGCCATCGTCTTCAGCACCTGCCGCCGCTGGTGCCGGGCCTTCCGATTCCGCGTGTGCCTGTCCCGGACTCCCTTGGGCAGGTGAAACACGGCATCGGCTCCCTCCGCCAGGGCAGCCAACAACGAATCTCCCCCCACGGCAACAAACGCTGGCGGTTCGTCCCCAATCAACCCCCCGACAATCGGCGGCCTCCCCCGATCGGAGTTGTAGACGATCACCTTGGGCCGCCACTGAAGCGCCTCAAAGAAGCTCTCCCGTCGGGCCAGCGAGATGCCGGAAACATCCAGCCGCCTCAGATCCTCCCAGACATGCCGCAGCTCCCAGCCCACCACGAGCACCCGCACATGCCGATAGGGCCCGGTCCCCATCCACTCCGGAATCTCCCGCAACGGCGAGGTCTGGGTTCCAGGACGGGCAGCGGCGAGGAGGGGGAGAGCCAGGGCCATGATTCACAACGTAAAGGACAATGTGGCAGGGGGGCGGCCAGGAATTGTCCGGGGGGGAAATTCATTTTTGCACGGGGAGCGGACGGTCCGGACGAGAATCGGCAGGGAATTTGGAGCCGCGAATCTGGTGGGGAAAGGGGTGTTTGTGGCGGGCGAGATCCAAGAAACAAGAAGAGCCCCCCGGCGGTTCCGGAGGGCTCTTCTTCTATGGGGGGTCAGCGGTCTGTGCGGTGGTGGTTGTGGGAGTT
>CAZSZE010000007.1:0-54611 GCA_964610645.1 uncultured Enterobacterales bacterium
TTCGGTCGCATTCGGCGATCCGACGGTGGTCACACTTTCGGCGCAAAACCGGATCTGGAGGACCCGGTTGTGCGGTAAGTACCTGATATAACAACAAAAGAGATGGTGGAGGCGGCGGGAGTCGAACCCGCGTCCGAAGTCGCTCAGTCTCAGCGTCTACGTGCGTAGTTTGCTGAATACTACTTCAAGCCAACCCAGCAAACATGGCCGGCACTGAAGAGACGACGCTGCAATCGATTTATCGTCCCTCTTCTCCACGTCGTGAGAGTCGATGGACTATCCGGGTTTGAACACGCCCGACACCCTCCTCCCGGATGGGAGAGTGGCAGACGACTCTCACTTAAGCAGCGAGAGCGAAGCCTTCGTTATTGTTGGCAACTATGGTTTTTGTCTGGGGATTTGCGAGGAACCAAACACCCTCGGCACGCAACCTTGACTTATCACGGCCCCGTCGAAGCCGTTTCGCCCCCATCAATCTCAAAGAACGTTGTCGCCCTGGCCCTATCGGACAGGGGCGACGTCCACTCAAGAGTGCTTTCCTTGGGGCCCTCCGTCAAGGAGATTGTGCCGCTTCACCCATCGCCGCCCGCAGCTCGGCCTCACTCTCAAAAAGAGTCGCCTCCACCCGGGGGTGATCTTCCAGCAGCGCCGGGTGGGTGACCATCCACCAGCTCACAAATCCCGTGGCCCGATCCCGGACCAGTGCGTGCCAGATGCCCGTACCGGCACCCAGATGCTCCGCCCCCACCCGCTGCCAGGCAAACCGGCTCAAGTCTGGCTCCACACGCCACGCCCCCTCCAGTGTCCTGATGAAGACTGCAGCTGGGCCACTCTTTGCAATCCACGCGTCAAACTCCCCGCAGAACATCAGCCCTCCGGGCTCCGGGCGGCCAAGTACACCGGTGAATGCCCGTTGCCCACCAGGACCGCGAGTTGAGCGTACGGCGTGCCGAGAATAGAATGGCGCTCCATGCGTTAATCATACGATGGGGCGCGTCTCACAGTGTCCCCCCCTTTGTTGCCGCATGGGCCCAGAAGTATGGTGATTTGTTTCCTGCCGGTGTTTCTGTCCCTCGGGTGGGGGATGGACCACAGCGCCCTGGATGGCGTGCTCGCGGCCCAGGTGCAGAGGAACACCGTGCGCTATTCCGTTCTGGCGGTGGATCGAGCACCGTTGACCGCGTACCTGGGCGTCCTCGCCAAGGCCGATGTTCCGGCCATGTCGGAAGCAGAACAAAAGGCCTTCTGGTTGAACGCCTACAACGCCACGACCCTGGAGCTGGTGGCATCCGAGTGGCCCCTCACCTCCATTCTCTCCCTGGATGCGGGCAAGGTCTTCGAGACCCGCAAGTTCTGGCTCGGCCGAGAGTTGATCTCCCTCAATGGGGTCGAGAACCAGCGCCTGCGTCCCCTGGGCGATCCCAGGATCCATGCGGCCCTGGTGTGCGCTGCAAGGAGTTGTCCGCCCATGCGCACCGCTGCTTTCTCCGCGGACGGTCTGGATGCCCAACTCGACGATGCGTCTCGGGCCTGGGCCAAGACCACGGCAGCCACCCTGGAAAGAGGAGCAAAGAAGGCCCATCTCTCCCAGATCTTCGAGTGGTACGGCGAGGATTTCGTTCCGCTCTATGGCGGCGTCCACGACATTCCCGGTGTGGAGGGCACAAAGGAAGCCGCCTTGAACTTCATCGCTGCGTTCTCGGAGCCGGACACGGCTGCCTGGATTCAGGCCGGGGGCTATACGGTAGACTACGCCCGGTACAACTGGGGCATCAACGGGCGCTGAAGACCGGGGTGGGGCCCGCGCTACTTCGGCTTCTTGGGGGAGTTCGACAGCAGAAGGGTCTCCACCGTTGCCACGTCGTGGATCGAGGTCTCCTCGTCCGAGAGCTTGCCCAGCCCGTCCAGGAGGTTCTCGTGGAGCCAGTGGGTGCCTGGTACTGCCATGCCCGCATCAAAGGGACGTGACTCCACAAGCTGTGCCTTGGGGTGGGTGAGGGCCCGCACCAGGTTCAGGTCCGCGCTGACGAAACTGGAGGCCCGTCCGAGCCCCACACTGGGCAGGCGCATGGTGAAGCCAAGGGTGGCCCGGTTGACGTTGACCCCGCCGGTCTTCAACTGTGCCAACACGTGGGCCAGCTCGGCTCCCTCCCGCTCGGTAAAGACCGAACACACCAGGCGATACACAGCCCGGTTGTGCAACTCGGCAGCCTCGGCCACATCCTCGGCCTTGTAGACCAGCAGCACTGGCCCCGGTGGCTCGTCATTCAGGAAAGGCGACGGGTTCTTGTGGTCCACCGCGTGAATCGCAGGGGTCACATAGAACCCGCGGCGCTGAGGGTCCCGAAACGGGGCGCGTTCCAACAGGGCACCGTGTCCCTTGGCCTCCAGGGCCCGGGTGTACTGGTGGAAGCGGTTGCGAATGTTCTCGGAGATCAGCGGCCCCATGAAGGTGCCGGGATGCATGCCAAAGCCCACCGTGAGGCGTGAGGAACGGCGCACCAACTCTTCGATGAAGCGCGGGTAGATGCCTTTTTCCACAATCACGCGGGCGGTGGAGTTGTGGCGCTGGCCCGTGGTGAGAAAGGCCCCGAGCATGACCTCGTAGACGGCCTTGTCCAGGTCGGCATCGTCCAGAACAACCGCCACGCCCTTGCCACCGGTCTGGTAGATCACCGGCAGCTCCGGGCGGCGGAAGAGTGTCTTTCGCACGGACATGGCGGTCTTGAAGGACCCGGTGCACAGGAGGGCATCCACCCCCGAGTGGGTCACGATGCGGTGTCCCACCACCGAGCCGGAACCCTGGACCATGTTCACCACCCCCCGGGGCAGGCGACAGCGATCCCAACACTCCGCCACCATCTGCCCCACGGCGGGCGTGAACTTTGAGGCCTTGAAAACCACGGAATTCCCCCCCAGGAGCGCAGCAGCGGTCTGGGTGGCTGCCATGCGGAGGGGGGGATTGTAGGGACACAGCAGGGCCACAACCCCGCGGGGCGTGTAGTCGGTGCGGGCGCCCTGTTTGCCCAGTACCCGCGGCGCCAACAGGCCCAGGCCATCGTCCAGGAAGATGTCCAGGGCCCGAATGGTGCCGATCACCTCGTGGCGGGACTCCCACAGGGGCTTGCCCGTCTCCCGGGTGATGAGGTGGGCGATGGACTCGGTGTACTTCCCCAGGGAGTCGCGAAATCGCTTGACCGCCTGGGCTCTGTCATTGAGCCCGACCTGGGCCCACTCGGCGGCTCCTTCCTGGGCCCGGGCGACAGCATCATCGACGGATCGGGCGGAAAAGGGGAAGCGACCCAGCACGTCGCTGCGGTCCCCCGGGTTTACGCAGTTGATGTACCCGTCGATGGACTCGGGCGTGATGAACGAACCATGGATGTAGTTTCCCTTTCGTACCAAGCGCTCGCGCTGTTCATCCACGGGCGCACTCCCGCTCCCAGGTCAGCCGGATTATAGCCCCAGGCCACCGGGAGGCTGTTGTGCGCAATGTCCACAATGACATTTTGAGCTGTGTGGGAGACACCCCCATCGTGCGGCTGAACAACATTGGGAAGGACCTGGCGGCCACCCTGTATGTGAAGCTGGAGATGATGAATCCAGGGGGGTCTGTCAAGGACCGGGTGGCCTTGAAGATCCTGGATGATGCCGAAGACATGGGCTTGGTCAAGCGGGGCAGCATGGTGGTGGAAGGCACCAGCGGAAATACGGGGGCAGGGCTGGCCATGGTGGCCAGTGTGCGGGGCTACCAGACCGCCTTTGTGATGCCGGACAAACAGTCCGAGGAAAAGCGTGCCAGCTTGCGCGCGTATGGATCCAAGGTGGTGATCACCCCCACGGCGGTCGAGCCGGAGGACCCGCGTTCCTACTACTCGGTCAGCAACCGCCTGGGGAACGAGGAAGGGTCGTTTTTCGCCAACCAGTACCACAACCAGTCCAACCCGGAAGCCCACTATGAATCCACGGGTCCGGAGATCTGGGAGCAGATGGACGGCAAGATCGACGTGTTCGTGGCGGGGCTTGGAACCGGCGGAACCATCACCGGCGTGGGCAAGTACCTCAAGGAACAGAACCCGGACGTGAAGATCGTCGGCATCGACCCGGTGGGTTCCCTCTACTACGACTATTTCCACACGGGGCAAATGACGGATCCGCACACCTACGTGGTGGAGGGAATCGGCGAGGACTTCATGCCCACCACCATCGACTGGGAGTACATCGATGACGTGGTGCGGGTGAACGACAAGGAGTGCATGCAGTTCACCCGGCGCGTGGTGCGCGAGGAGGGGATCTTCTGCGGTGGCTCCTCAGGGGCTGCGGTCAGTGGTGCGCTGCGGTGGGTGCGGCGCCACGATGCAGAAGGCATGAATGTGCTGATCCTGCTGCCGGACAGCGGATCTCGCTATCTTTCCAAGATCTTCGATGACAACTGGATGAGGGAGAACGGCTACCTGGACCCAGAGGACGGCATGGGGACCGTCGCCGACCTGGTGAGTCTCCGGGGCGGGGAGCGGGAGTTGATTGTCACCCGCCCGGATGCCCGGGTCAGCGAGGTGGTGGGCCACATGAAGCTGCACGGGGTTTCACAGCTTCCGGTGGTGGCAGACGACAAGGTGCTGGGCATTGTCACGGAGACCGCGCTCCTGGAGCGGGCGCTGCGCGGGGGCGGTGGCGCGGAAACCGTGGGGGACCTGGTCCAGGCGAACTTCACCACGGTGGAAATGGACTCGGAGATCACGGTGGTGGCCTCCTTGTTCAAGCGGTCCAAGGTGGCCATCGTCGTGCGCGACGGGGAGCCCATCGACATCATCACCCGCATCGACCTCATCGATCACATGTCCAGCGTGGCTGGACGGCCGGTGACAAGCTCATGAGCCGCGACATGCGCATGGAAACCCTCGCCATTCACGGCGGCCAGACCCCGGAGCCGGTCACCGGCGCGATCATGCCGCCGGTGTTCCAGACCAGTACCTATGTCCAGCAGGGCGTTGGGGATCACACCGGATACGAATACGCACGCACCCAGAACCCCACGCGGGAAGCCCTGGAGCGGTCCATTTCAAGCCTGGAAAGGGCGGTGGAGACCGTGGCCTTTGCCTCCGGGAGCGCCGCCACAGCCGCCATCCAGCACTTGCTGCCCCCCGGTGCAAAGGTGGTCTGTGGGGACGATGTCTACGGAGGCACCTGGCGCCAATTCACAAAGCTGTGGGTGAACCGGGACATCCACTACCGGTTTGTGGATACCTCTACTGTCGATCCGGTGGAGGCCGTGCCCGAGGGCACCGACTTGGTCTGGCTGGAGTCCCCCACGAACCCCCTGTTGAAGATCACGGACATCGCTGCCCTGGCGACACGGGCGAAAGAGGTGGGGGCCCTCGTGGCGGTGGACAACACTTTTGCCACCCCCATCTTCCAGCGTCCCCTGGAGTTGGGGGCGGACCTCGTGGTGCACTCCACCACCAAGTACATCGGTGGGCACTCAGACGTGATCGGGGGAGTGGTGTCTGCTGCCACCACGGAGTTGGCGGAGCGCCTGCGTTTCATCCAGAACGGCATCGGTGCCGTCCCCGGACCCTGGGACACCTGGCTCACGCTGCGGGGCATCAAGACCTTGGCCCTGCGCATGGAGCGTCACCACCAGAATGCCCTGGCCATCTGCGACTGGTTGGACACCCGCTCCGACGTCAAGCGCATCTGGTACCCCCTCCACAAGAGCCACCCCCACCATGAGCTTGCCACCGCGCAGATGAGTGGCTTCGGCGGCATGATCTCTTTCGAGTTGGATGTGGATCTCGCCTTCTCCGAGCGGTTCTGTGCCAACACCCAAATCGTGGCCCTGGCGGAGAGCCTGGGGGGCGTGGAGTCGCTGATCGAGCTTCCAGCCGCCATGACCCATGCATCGATTCCCCCCGAGACCCGCGCGGAAATCGGCATCACCGATGGGTTGATACGCCTGTCCGTGGGAATCGAGCACGTGGACGATCTCATTGCCGACCTGGAGCAGGCGCTCGCCGCCGCCGGTTGATGGCCCGTCCCCCCCGGGTCTCTGCCGACCTGTACAGTTCGGGCATGGTCCGGCGCTTCGGGTGGCTCTACTACGCCACGGGCCTGTTCCTGTTTCTGCGGCGGATTCGCATCACTGATGATGCTGCCGAGCGTGTCCGCCTTGCAGCCATCAAGGGCCCGATCGTCTACTCCCTCCGTACCCGCTCGATCCTGGACTACATCGCCTTGAACCAGGCGCTTCAGCTGCGGCGACTGCCCCTGGCCTCCTTTGGAACGGGGGTGCGGGTGACGGCGTTTCGTCCCTTGTGGGAGTCCCTGGACATCTGGCGCCGCCGGATTGGACGCTTTCTTCGCCAGGGCCGTCTGCCCCACCCGGTGACTTCCGGTTGGTTGCAGGAGCACGTGGGCACCGGGCACAACGTGGCGGTCTTCCTGAAGCAGCCCTCCACCTGGCGGGAGATCTTCAGCGCTCCGGATTGGCCGGATCCAGTGGGAGCCGTGGTCGAAGCCCAGAAGGAGAGGCCGGATACCGGCATTCAGGTGCTGCCGGTGGTGGTGATCTGGCAGCGGACCCCTGAGCCGGCCCGCACCCCGACGATGCAGGTGCTGCTGGGAACCGAGGAGGATCCTTCCCCCCTCACAAAGCTGGCAGAGCTCATCTGGCGGGCACGAGAGCCCCTGGTGCAGGTGGGGGAGCCGGTGGATGTGCGGGAGTACCTGGAGCGGGTGGGGGAGCAGCCCCCCCGGATCCAGGCCAAGGGACTGCGCCTTCTGGTGCGCCGGTATTGCTACCGGGAGGCCCAGGTGGTGCGCGGAGCCCGGCAGAAGTCCCATCGGTGGATGCGCCGCCTGGTGCTCCGCTCGTCGCGGATGCGGCGCCTGGTAGAGGCCGAGGCGGAAGCAACGGGCCGGAAGCCCGAGTCCATCCAGCGGCAGCTGGTGCAGATGTACGACCGCCTTGCCGCGAAATTCTCCTACCCGGTGTTGGTGGTGTTTCGCGGCGCGCTGCACATCATCCTGAACTCGGTGTACCGGGGCGTGGACATGCGCCCGGAGGACATCGAGCGGGTTCGGGCAGCCTCCCGGGATGGGGTGTGCGTGCTGGTGCCCTGCCACCGCAGCCACGTGGACTACCTGCTGCTTTCAAAGATGCTCTGGGATGCAGACATCGTTCCGCCCCACATCGTGGCGGGGGACAACCTGTCGTTTTTCCCCGTGGGAACCCTGTTTCGCCGGGGCGGCGCCATGTTCATTCGGCGAAAGTTCGATGACCGCCTGTTTCCCGGGCTCTTTCGAGCCTACCTGACCCAGCTCTTTCGGGAGGGGCACTCGGTGGAGTTTTTCATCGAGGGGGGACGGTCCCGGACCGGCAAGCTGCTTCCCCCCAAGCTGGGCATTCTCGGGTTCACCGTCGATGCCGGGGTCGAGGCTCGGGTCGGGCGCAGCCTGGACGAGGTCAGCTGGCTGCCGGTGTCCATTACCTATGAGCAGATCGCGGAGGAGAATCCCTACGCCCGGGAGTTGAGCGGAGAAGCAAAGAAGTCGGAGAGTCTTCGCGAGGTGGCCAAGGCCTCCCGGGTGATCTTCAAGCGCTTCGGGCGTGTTCACTTGCGGGTGGCGGAACCCCTCAAGCTCTCCGGATTTCTTTCGGAGCTGGATGGCCCCTGGGAGGAGTTGAACAAGGACCAGCGGCGGGAGGCCCTGCAGGGTCTGGGGGAGCGCATTCTCCACGGCATCAACACGGTCAGCGTCACGCCGCCGTCATCGCTCTTGAGCATGGGGCTGTTGGCCCAGTCCGATTCCGATGTGGGGGTCACGGTGCTGGAGGAGCGCATTCGCTGCTACGAGGCCCTGTTGGGGTCCGGGGAGGAGCCCCGGGTGGATGCAGCGGACCGCCGGCGCAAGGCCCTGTCGCGCCTCCTGCGAGATGGCCTCGTGGCCCGGGTGGAGCGGCCTCAGCGCACCTTCTACCGGGTCAATCCCGAGCGCCGCATCACCTTGGAGTACTACAAGAACTCGGCGCTCCACCGGTGCATCGAGGCGAGCATGCTCGCGACGGTGATTCGGTCCCAGGGAACGGCAGGTGCGTCCGCCGGGGCGTTTCGGGCCGACTTTCGCTTCCTGCTTTACCTGTTGCGGTACGAATTCGTGCACGACCCGGACGCCGATGAATGGGAGCTGGAGGCCCGTGGCCTGGCCCAATTGGAGGCGGCGGGGGTGGTGGCCAGGCTGGCCGATGGCACCTGCACCGTGTTGGACGAAAGCGGCTTGGCGTCCATTGCCGGGCTTCTCTCGAACTTTCTGGAGAGCTACTACGTGGTGCTCCGGGCCCTGGAGCAGCTGCGGTCCCGGGACGTTCCCGAAAAGGGGTTGGCCAAGGAGGTCCAGAAGGTGGGACAGCAGCTTCTGGCGGTGGGGGACATTCGCCGTCCCGAGTCCTTGTCCCTGGTGAATCTCCAGAATGCCCTGAAGGCGTTCCGGGAGGATGCCATCTTCTCCCCGCGCTCGGATGGGGGGCTGGAGATCTCGGCAGCGGGACACGGGGAATTCCTGTCCGCCCTGCGGCGACTAGGAGACTTTCAGGCATGAGCGAAGGCACCGACGAGCTCTTTTCCGACCCCCCCGCCGGATCTCGGATTCACTGGATCCGACGGCTGCTGTGGGTGGCGGTGCCCCTGGACCTCGCCGGTGTGCTGTGCTGCACGTCGGTGCCGGGGGCGGGGTTGACCCTTGCTGCCTGGGGCCTGGCCGATGCGGACCTGGCCCGGGTGGAGTCCGGGCACCTGCCCCAGGACGCTGCACCGGATCTGCTGCGACTCAAGCGAATCGCCCTGGGACTGCTGGTGCTGTGTGGTCTTTCTTTTCTGCTACAGATCGTGCTCTTGTCCAACGGGACCTACGAGCGCTGGCTTCTGCACCTCGACCTGTGGTGGTCGGCCCGGTAGGCGGTTCTACGGCTTCAGCAGCGCCGCATAGGCCGGGTCATCCAGGTGGGACATGGCGGCCCGGGTGCGAAGCTGGTTCGCGAACTCGGCGTTTCCTTCCTGGGCGGCAATCTCCGAGAGGGCCATGACCGCGCTGGCGGACCGGGGGGACGCGGCAAGGGCAGCATCGGCCACCTTGGAGGCTTCCTCGAGCCGTTCGGCAAGCACAAGCGCCACCGCGTACTGGCCCTTCATCTCCGCGGAGTCTGTCCGGCTCAAGTAGGCCTCGTAGAGACTCAGGGCTCGTTCCAGGGACTCGCTGGAATCCTGGCCGACCATGGCCTTTGTCCGGGCCTGGGCCAATGCCCAGGTGGGGTTGTCGGGAAAGGCTGCGGATAGGCGGGTCATGGTGTCCACCGCGGCGTCCATGCCCTTTCCAAGCGCCAGCGCCTCCGCATAGAGATTGGCTCGCTGCAGGTTCGTGGGGCTCTTCCACACGCTGTACTGGAGGTTCTTCACGGCCAGGTCGTGTTTTCCCTGTTCGAACTGCACGATGCCCAGGCCCAGGGTGGCGTTGCGACCTTCCAGGCGAATGGCTTGCCGGTAGGCTGCCTCTGCCGAGTTCGGCACGCCTGCGATCAACATGGCATTCCCCACCAGGGTCGGCATCATGGCGTTCATCTGCTCATCGCCCACCGGGCGCTTCATGACCGCCTCAAATTCGCCGTTGGCAATCTCTGCCCAGGCCTCGTAGCCGGATGCCTTGAAGCAGCTGCTCGACTGTGCCCGCAGGCCGGTGTCCTCTTCCACTGCCTCTTCTTCCTCGGGCGCGTCGAATGTCTCCTCCTCCTCCTCCTCGGGTTCTGCAAGGGCATTGGCCAGGGCTGTTTCAAACCAGCTGCCTCGCTTGTCACCGTCGGCCCGGGCAATGGCCAGGGTCTGGGAGGAGGGATCCACCGCGATGTCCAGGCCGGCTGCGCCAAGCAGGACGCCTTCCGGGTGCCGCTTGGCGATGGCGTTGGTCTTCTCCGCCGCAAGGGTGCTCCAGGAAAATGCGCCACCTGCCACTTGGAGCTCCACGGCATGCCCGCCGGAGGTGCCAAAGGACCAGGCTGCATCCCAATCCGCAGTCAGGTTGCGGGAAAGCCCCACCCGATCATCGGACAAGAACGAAAAGGTGGTTTCCACGCCATTTGCGGTGCCCGTGAACAGCCAGGGGTGGGAAATGAGGTTCCATTCCCGCTTGCGGCCGTCACTTTCCTTACTCCACGCGTGGGACTCGTACTGCACCTGGGCTGCCCCCTCTGCCCGGTCAAGCATCTCGGGTCCGGTGGCAGCCTTTCCAAGGAGCAGTACGCCCTCGCTGGGGAGCACGGCGAAAGCCAGGCCCTCGGCGACGCCCCGCAGGCCCAGGGTTCCAGAGAGGGGGAGTCCACCAGACCCGCCCACATTTGATTCCACCCGGGTCCAGAGTCCTTCGATGGTCAGGTCACCCAACTGAAAGGAAGGGATCTTGGCCAATTCAGAGTACTCGGAGCTCGGCTTGATCTTGCGCTCCGTCACCTTGGCCCCTGCTGCATCCGCGAAGGCCTGGGTCACCTTGGTGGAGGGCGTTTCCCAGCCCAGGCGAAAAAGGTGGGTGCTTTCATCGGGAAGGGTGATCTCCACGAACGACTCGTGGTTCCCGGGGCCACCACGAATGAGGGGAATCTCCACGATAGTTTCCGGCAACGCCTCCTGGAGGACCCCAGACTGTTCCCAGAGCTGCGCGGGGCTGACTCCCAGCGGATTCTTGAACTTCCACTTGTCCTTCTCCTCCCCCTCAATCTCCTGCCGTTCTTCCAGGGACAGGGAGTCCCAGGCCTCGAACAACTCGGCGGAGGTCTTCAGGGGATCCATGGCCTCGGTTCCCATGCCGCGCTTCAGGTACTCGACACCGAGAGCCATCTGGTTCGAGCAGTTGTCCGGATCCGCAGTGACAGCGGCCTTGAGGGCTTCCATCTGCGCATCCGGCTGGCCTGACTTGCCGTAGAGGCCAGCCAACTCCATCTGCTTGCCAGCTTCTTCTTTGTCGGGCGCACGCACGGCATCGGCTGAAGCGGCCGGCGGTGCAGACTCTTCCGGCTCTGGCTCTGGCTCTGGCTCTGGCTCTGGCTCTGGCTCTGGCTCTCCGCTCTCGTCTGCCTCGGGCAGGAGCGGGGGTAGCTCCACCGGCGTGGGGGCGGGTTCGGCCTCGTAGACCTCCTTGACCTTGCGAAAGTCCTCCTTCTTTCCGCGTCGCTTCCCTTGTTCGTTGTCGAGAATGTTGTCGTCGTCAATTTCCGTCTCGTTGTCGTCAGATGACTCCTCCTCCTCCTCTTCTGTCTTGTCCCCGTCTTCCGCATGGGCAAGGCCAATGAAGCCGGGTCGACCGCTGGGCGGTGCCAGCAACAACACGGCAGACAGGATTCCGAAAACCCACAAGAATTGACGACAGGACATTTTCTACCCCTTTAGCGCCAGCCCACGTGCGCGAACCACTGCACATTGGCGGCCAAATAAAATGTGATTCCCCACCGCGAGTCCAGACCCTTGGGTCAGGTAGTTGGGAACAAGGATGTGGGTGGCGGCTGGGAGCTTTACCATCGCCTCGTACAAAGCATCTGCTGCATCTGCGTTGGGGGGGCCGCCCCCTATGGTCGAGCCTGCGGTCACCTTGCCAACGCGCCGGGCGCCTTCATCGTTTTCTGGAAAGCGAAGGCCAAAAACGTAGGTGGCACACGCCTTGGCTTCTACCCAATCCAAGAGGTCATACTGTGCGGTGGCGAGCGGAACTTGGCCCACGCCTACCTCTGGAATGGCTCTTCCTCGCACGGAACAACCTGCAGAGAGCAGCGCGAGCGCTGCCAGACCGAGTCTGAAGGTGGTGGAGATTCGCATGATTGGTTCCCAACCCATCCGGGTGCTGGACAGAGATCGGCCATGGCTTCTATCGTGATTTCAGTGGGCTCGCACCAGGGGAATCGGGTTGGGTCGGCAGGTCCTGTGGGCCGTGCTAAATCATGCTCCATTCCGGAGGTCTCCATGTCCGCCATTTTCGATGTCCACGCCCGACAAGTTCTGGACTCTCGAGGCAATCCCACCGTGGAGGTGGAGGTCACCCTGGACGAGGGCACCATGGGGCGGGCAATCGTTCCCTCCGGGGCCTCCACGGGGGAGCACGAGGCGGTGGAGTTGCGCGATGGGGGGGAGGCCTGGATGGGCAAGGGCGTGGACACCGCGGTGCGCAACGTCAACGAGGAGATCGCCCACCACCTGATCGGGCGCGATGCCCGGGACCAGGCGGGACTGGACCACTTCCTGGTGGGCCTCGACGGCTCCCCAAACAAGGGGCGCCTGGGGGCCAACGCCATTCTGGGGGTGTCCCTGGCCGTGGCCCGGGCCGCCGCCTCCCACGAGGGCCTGCCCCTGTACCGCTACCTGGGGGGCACCAATGCGAGAAACCTGCCGGTGCCCATGATGAACGTGCTCAACGGGGGCGCCCACGCCGACAACAACGTGGATGTGCAGGAGTTCATGATTGTCCCAGTGGGGTTTGAGCGGTTCTCCGATGCGCTGCGATGCGGTGTCGAGGTCTTTCACACCCTCAAGGGCGTCTTGAAGGACCGGGGACTCTCCACGGCTGTGGGCGATGAGGGCGGCTTTGCTCCCAGCCTGGACAGTGACGAGTCCGCCTTGAAGCTCTTGTCGGAGGGAGTGGAACGCGCCGGGTATTCCCTGGGAGACCAGGTGGTCTTTGCCCTGGATGTGGCTGCCTCGGAGATCTTCAAGGACGGAACCTACACCATGGGAGGTGAGGCCCTGAGCAGCTCCGACCTTGTGAGCCGCTATGCCGACTGGTGCGCGAACTACCCCCTGGTGTCCATCGAGGATGGCCTGGATGAGAACGACTGGGACGGCTGGAAGGAGGCCACGGATCGCCTGGGGGACGGGGTGCAGCTGGTGGGGGACGACCTCTTCGTGACCAACGTGACGCGCCTCACCCGGGGCATCGAGGCGGGGGTGGCCAACTCGATCCTGATCAAGGTCAACCAGATTGGCTCCCTGACCGAGACCCTGGACACCATCGCCCTGGCCCATCGCCACAGCTACACCACGGTCATCTCCCACCGCTCCGGAGAAACCGAGGACACCACCATCGCGGACCTGGCGGTGGCGGTCAACGCTGGCCAGATCAAGACCGGTTCCCTGTGCCGCACGGATCGCATCGCCAAGTACAACCAGCTTCTGCGCATTGAGGAGGAGCTGGGAGAGGTGGCCCGCTACCCGGGCAGGGCAGCCCTGGCACGTAGCTGAGAGAGACGTTTGCCGGCCGAGGCGATCTCATCGGGAAGCCGTCATTCGCTGGGGCCAAACGTCTCGATCAACACGTAGGTCTCGTCAAAGGTGTAGCCCGCCGCGCGAAAAGCCTGTTCGCTTTCGGTATCCATTCGCGCAGCAGGGGGCCGTGCCCATCCTTCCACAACCATGTCCTCAAAGCTGGTCAGACGATCCGGGGCATCATCCGACGCCACCATGACGTGAATTTGCCGGCTCTCGATGTCCTTGGGGGCAAACAAGGGAAAGAACCACAAGGTGCGCTCCTCCCGGAAGAGGCTCTTGGGCCATGAGCGGGAGAGCCGGGTCGCGAAGTGGGCGGTGCCCTGGACCTGCACCTCCTCCATGGCGATCACCACGTCTGCCACAGCCACCGGCACAGGCTCCCCGTGGCCATCAAACGGAGGAAAGCGGTTCCACCAGAGAAAGTAGGTGACCACAACCAGGACAAGCACACCAATAAATGCAGAAAGCTTGCCCATGTGCCTCTCCTCAAAGCATCCTATATGTGACCTGTGGGCCCAAGGCCCCTTGGGAGGTGCCATGCGACTCGTCACACTCTTTCTGCTTCTTGCCACTGGATGTATGCCTCCGGGGACGGATGGATTTGGCGGCGACGGCAACAAGAACCGGCCCGACGGCGGTGACGACACCGGGGAGGAGGACACCGACAACGGGGACGACACGGGCATGCCCAGCAACAGACCCGATGGTTGGCCGGAACCCCTGGATGCGGATGGCCCCTCCATCACGGACTTGCAGGGGGAGTTCGACGAGTATCCAAACGTGGGAGATGTGCTGGAGGTCAGCTTTGCCTATTGGGATGGGCAAGGGGATGTGAAGAACGGATCCCTGGTGATCACGGTGAACGATGGGCACGACTACGTGGATGCCCAGTTCGAGGCCAGCATCGCCGGCAACATGAACGGTTCCTGCTGGGTGGCCGATGGGCGCGTCTACTTTGCCCTGCAGGATGTGTACGACTCCCGGTCCTATGACCTCGCCGCCATGATCACCGACCGGAACAACAACCGATCCAACGTGCTCGAGGGGACTCTCTCCCGGTGACCACCCGGGTGGACCGGGGGGGGACATTCACGGACGTCGTGCAGCAGCACCCGGATGGCACTGTCACAGTGCAGAAGGTGCCGTCGGATGTTGCGGTGGTGGGACGACTGGCGACTGGCGACCTGACGTTCGGCACCACTGTGGCCACCAATGCCCTCCTGGAGGGAAAGGGGGTGTCCACCCTGTTGGTGGTGACGCGGGGCTTTGGGGATCTGCCCTGGATTGGAGATGGCACGCGCCCCGATCTCTTTGATGCGGATGTTCGCTGGCCGGCACCGCTGTGCACGAGGGTGGTGGAGGTGGGTGGCCGGATGGGTGCCGATGGAGCCGAGGTGGAGGCCTTGCCGGCAGGGGATCTCGAAGCGCTCGCGGGCCTGGACCTCTCGGACGTGGCAAGTGTGGCGGTGGTGCTGGTCCACAGCCCCCGGAATCCTGCCCATGAGCAGGCCGTGGCGCAGTGCTTTGCTGGGCGGATTCCGGTCAGCCTGGGGCACCGGGTGTCTCCGGAGGTGGGGTACCTGGCACGAATTGAGACCGCCCTGGTGGATGCAGCGATCACCCCCGTTCTTCGGGAGGCCATGGATCGGGACGAGATTCCAACCGGCGCCCTGGCCATGGCCTCCGATGGGGGGTTGCTGCCAGCGGAGGACCTGGCGGCGCCGGATGCGGTGTTGTCCGGCCCGGCCGGGGGGGTGTTGGCGGTCGCGGAGATTGCACGCATGGCGGGGTTTCAGCGGGCCGTGGGACTGGACATGGGGGGCACCTCCACCGATGTCTGCCGGGTGGAGGCCGGACGACTTCCGAGAAGGGAAGGGATCGTGCAGGTGGCGGGGGTGCGCTTGCGGCGCCCCATGTTGGAGGTGGAGACCATTGCTGCGGGGGGAGGCTCGATCCTGGCCAATGACGGCTTGCACCTGCAGGTGGGTCCGGGGTCTGCTGGGGCGGATCCAGGACCGGCCTGCTACGGTCGGGGAGGTCCCCAGACCTTGACGGATGCGGCCCTGGCTGTGGGGTTGGTGGACCCGGAGGCTTTTGATCCCCCCTTGGATGTGGGCCGGGTCGACTTGCCCGGGGAGGCACAGGAGTTTCTGGAGATCGCCCGGGAGTCCATGGCGGCGGCCGTGCGACGGCTTGCGACCGCCCGGGGAATCGACCTGGAGGACCACGCACTTGTGGCCTACGGAGGGGCTGCGGGCCAGCACGCGGCGGCTGTGGCGGAGAAGTTGGGCATTCAAGCGGTGCTGGTCCACCCCTGTGCCGGCGTGCTCTGTGCCTGGGGCCAGTCCCTTGCGCGGCGCGAGGCGGCGGACGTGCTGCCCATCTGGCAGAACCTGGACACCGCATGGCCTGCTGTTGAATCCGCCTGGAGTGCGCTGCAAGGGGAGCTGCCCCCGCTGGGAGAGTCGGTGGCCACGGTGGAGTTGAGACACGCAGGCACGGATCATGCGGTGGAGGTGGAGGCTCAGACGGCGGACGCAGCCCGGGAAGCATTTGCCAGGGAGCACCGCCGCAGGTTTGGGTTTGATCGTCCCGGGGCATCCGTGGAGGTGGTCAATGCCCGCTTCAGGGTGTGGGCCCCCCAGCCGGTCTCCCCGGTGCCCCAAGGGAATCCATTTGGAATCGGGAAGGCCGAACGAGAAGGCCCGCTGCGCCTGGATGGGGCGACCACGTCGATTTTCGTGCCGCTGGGTTGGGTGGCCTCTCGCAAGCACGGGCTCCTGGTCCTGGAGCACCGGACTTTCACCCACAAGCCTGATCCGACCCACCGAACGCCTTTCGGTGTCGAACTCTGGAGCGGTCGCTTCATGGCGGTCGCCGAGCAGTCGGGGGAGGTGCTCCGGCGCCTGGCCCGATCCGTGAACATCCGGGAGCGGTTGGACTTCTCCTGCGCGATCTTTGATGCAGGGGGCCAGCTGGTGGCGAACGCACCCCACATTCCCGTGCACCTGGGAGCCATGGGGGAGACCGTCCGGGACTTGCTCGCGCATGTGCCCCACCCGGACCCGGGACAGGCCTGGCTGACAAACGATCCCTGGGCGGGGGGCTCGCATCTCCCGGACCTGACGGTGATCACGGCCGTGGATGGAGGAGGGGAGCGCCCGTGGTTTGTCGCCTCCCGGGCCCACCACGTGGATGTGGGGGGAACCACCCCCGGCTCCATGCCGCCGCACTCCCGGAGTCTGGAGGAGGAAGGGGCTGTGCTGCGGAGAATTCCGTTGGTGCAGGACGGGGTTTTTGTGATGCCGCAGGCCCTGGCCCAGCACACGCGGGAGCCCGGCGTGGTGCAGGCGGACCTGGAGGCCCAGGTGGCAGCCAATGCCTTTGCCGCCGAGCAGCTTGTTGCCCTGGGGGATGCGTCGGTGGTGGAGGCCTGGATGGCGCACCTCCATGACGTGGCCGAGGAGGCCACCCTCCGGGTCCTCGCTGGTCTCTCCCCGGGGGTGGCCGAGGATGTCATTGACGGGGTGCCGCTTTGTCTCGCCCTTCGACCGGGCGATGAGACGCTGGAGGTGGACTTTGCGGGGACAGGGGGTCCCCATGCCGGGAATCTCAACACTCCGCCGGCTGTGGTGCGGGCTGCTGTGCTCTATGCAATTCGATGCCTTGTGCGCCGGCCGATTCCCCTGAACGAGGGGGTGCTCCGGCGGATCGAGATTCGCGTGCCGGAACACTCCCTGTTGTCCCCGCCCCCGGGGTCCGCCATTGTGGGGGGAAATGTGGAGACCTCCCAGCGCATCACAGACCTCTTTCTTCGCGCAGCAGGGGCCCGGGCAGGCTCGCAGGGCACCATGAACAACCTGACTCTCGGCGGTGCGGGCTGGTCCTTGTACGAGACCATTTGCGGGGGGGTGGGGGCCTCGCCTTCCCGATCGGGGGACAATGCCCGCCAGGTGCACATGACGAACACCCGGGCCACCGATGTAGAAGTGCTGGAGATGCGGCTTCCCCTTCGGTTGTGGGAGTTCTCCCGCCGGAGAGGTTCCGGGGGAGAGGGTGTCCACGCAGGAGGGGGCGGTGCCTGCCGGGAGCTGGAGGTGCTGGACCACACGCGGGTCTCCCTGTTGGCCAGTCGACGAACCTCCGGTGCACCGGGCCTTGGGTGCGGCAGCAAGGGGGAGACGGGGCGGGACTCACTGTGGGTCGGGGGAAGCTGGCGAGACTGGGACGGGTCGACAACGGAACTGTCCCCAGGAGATCGCGTGCGGGTGCGAACTCCCGGCGGTGGTGGTTGGGGGGCGGCTTGAACCCGCGGATCCTGTGCTTGTTGCTGGGAGCGATTGTGGTGGCCCATGTCTCGGCCTACGTGCCCTGTCTCCAAGACGATGCATTTATTTCCTTCCGGTACGCCCAAAACCTCGTGGAAGGCCAGGGGTTGGTGTTCAACCCGGGGGATCCTGTGGAGGGGTACACGAATTTCCTCTGGACGCTCCTCGTGGCGATCCCACAGGTGGTGGGCCTGTCGGTGGAGTGGTTCGCCACCGGATTGGGGGTCCTCTCGGTGCTGGGGCTCGTGTGGCTCGTGGGGTCCATGGCGCGGGAGCGGGAGGCACTCATTGGCCTCGCAATCGTGCCGCCCCTTTTGCTGGCCTTGGATCCCCCCGGGGTGATGGAGGGGGTGCAGGGACTGGAGACGCCTTTCTTTGCGCTGCTGGTGCTGGGGATGATCCGGGCCACGTTGCAGGAAGCCGCGGACCCGGAGCAGCGCCCGAACTCGGCGATTTTCGGCGCCTTGGCCTGCCTGACGCGGCCCGAGGGAGCCCTTTGGGTCGGCATCACCCAGGGAATCCGGCTGCTCTTTGAGCGACGGTTGCCCGGCCGCCAACAACTGCGCGGCTGGGCGCTCGTGGTCTCTGTGCTCCTTCTTCATCTGGTTTTTCGACTGGCCTACTACGGTGCGCCGGTGCCGAACACATTTCACGCCAAGGTAGGAGGCGGAGCGGACTCCCTCTTGCGGGGCCTGGACTACCTGGGCCGCTTTTCCGCGAGCCACACCGTCTTTGTGGTGTTGGCCTTCGCGGGGGCCTTCCAGCTCCTGCGGACGGAACGCCACCTGCTCTACACCTGGATGCTGGTGGGGTCTGTCTGTGCCTGGTGTCTGTACGTGGTGGCTGTGGGGGGCGACTTCAAGATCACCTGGCGCTTTGTCCAGCCCATCATGGCTTTGGGCGCGCTCCTGGTTCTGGAGGCGCTGAGGTCGGTGCCGGCGCCACTGCCTGCTTGGGGGGTGGGGGCCACGGCGCTGGTCTTGTGGGGGGCGTTCGACTTTGCCCCTGAACGGGAGCGGGCACTGGCGGAAGCGCGGTTTCGAGAGGGGGTGACCCAGGACCGCAAGCTGGTGGGGACCTGGCTGGCGGAGCACGTACGACCGGATGCCGTGTTGGCCATCCATTCCTCCGGAACCGTGCCCTTCTACGCAAAGCTTGCCACCATCGACATGTGGGGCCTCTCGGATCGGCACATTGCAAGCCGGGAGATGCCCCAAATGGGACAGGGCATGCCGGGGCATGAAAAGTCTGACGCGGACTATGTTTTCGGCCGGGAGCCTGACCTGTTCGTGCCCGAGCAGCACTTCCTGACGTCGGAGAAGAAGATTCTCTCGGTCTCGGCCCGCATTCCGCCTGCGTTCGTGGACGATTGGCAGTCGGTGTCCGTCCCCCTCGCCAGCAAGTGGTTCAACTTCTTTGTGCGTATCCCGAAAGAAGGGCCTTCCGAGTTGTGGAGGGGTGACCCCGCCGGATAGAGTCCCCGGGCAACCACGGAGCAGACAAGGTGCGCGTCCTTCTCATCAATCCCGCCATGGACATGCGCAAGCTCGGGCGCTTTGCTGGATTGTTGGAGCCCATGCCCAGCATTGGGCTGGCCTACATCGCGGGCGCCTTGGAGGCCCACGGGTGCCATGTGCGGGCCTTGGACATGTTCGCGGAAAAGCTCTCCGCCGACGAGATCCTGGAGCGGGCGGAACGCTTCAAGCCCGATCTGGTGGGCATGGGGGTCCTGACCCCCTCGGCGCCTACTTGTGAGCAGCTCTCGGAGCGGATTCGCCAGCGCCTTCCCGACGCGAAGATTGTCTGGGGCGGGGTCCACGCCGACGTGTTCGGGCCGGAGATCGTCCGGTCAGGCGCAGCGGATTTCGTGGTGCACCACGACGGCGAAATCACCGTTTGTGAGCTGGTGGACGCCATCGCATCGAACGAGACGGATTTCTCCACAATCGATGGACTGACCTGGTGCAGCTCTGACGGGGAGTCGGTCACCAACAAGGCCCGGGCCCTCAACCGGGACCTGGACGACCTGCCCTACCCGGCGTGGCATCTCTTTCCCCTTCATCGCTACGGCCTGCTTCCCTTTGCGGACATCGACAAGCCGGTGCTGACCATGACGGGATCGCGGGGGTGCCCGTACCGCTGTGACTACTGCTCGCTGATTCACACCGGGGGCAAGACCTTCCGGCGCAGGGACCCGATCAAGGTGGTGGATGAGTACGAGTACATGGTGGATCGCTACGGGGTGAAGCAGATCGGGTTCGTGGATCCCATCTTTCCATTGGCGAAAAAGGACCTGGCGCCGCTGTGCGAGGAAATCCAGAAACGTGGATTGGACAAGCGCTGCGTCTGGCTGTCAGAAACACGTGCGGACCGCCTGGACCCGGAGACCTGTCGGCTCATGTATGAGGGAGGCTGTCGACGGGTGCTGATGGGCATCGAGTCGGGCTCGGATCTTCTCCTGGGCAACGTAAACAAGACCCTCACCACGGACAGCGTCCGAGTCGGGGTCGCCAATGCGCGAGAAGCGGGGATTCAGACTGTGGGCCTGTTCATGCTGGGGCTGCCCGGGGAGACCCCGGAGGAGAGCCAGCGCACCATCGATTTTGCGGTGGAGCTGGACCTGGACTTCGCCAAGTTCGCCATCACGGTGCCTTTTCCGGGATCCAAGCTCTTTGAGGATCGGTGGCAGAAGACCCTCTTCCGGGATGACTGGGAGAACTACACCACCTTCAACCCGGATCCCGACCGCCTGATCTACCACCCCCCCGGCTACGACCCGGAGGAGCTGATTCGCATGCAGGCCAAGAGTCTGCGGCAGTTCTACATGCGGCCCCGGCAGGTCAGGAAGCAATTCCTGGAGCTTCGGACCCTCTCGCCGAAAATGCTTCTCTATGGGCTCTACGGTATGGCCATCTAGGGCTCGGCAAGGCTTGCGATTGCGTGTCGCGTGACCTACAGTAGGCCGGCAACGCTCTCCCCGGATGGGGAGAGGGGAGAAACCATGCGTTTTTGGATCGGAATCGGTTTGTTGAGCTTGGCGCTCGGTTGCGATGGCAAAGATGGGGACACTGGAGGGGATGACTCCGGAGGGGATGACTCCGGAAAAGAAGAAGCTGAGGGGAGTGTGCCTGCCGACGTGCAGGCCGTCTTCGACACGCACTGCACTCCCTGCCACGTGAACGGGAGCGAATCTGGCACCCTGAACCTGGATCCGGAAAACGCCTACGGAAACCTCGTGAACCAGGCTGCAGTTGTGGACGGAACGCGGGTGTCTTGTGGTGACTCCGAAAACAGTGTGCTCTACACCCGAATGGACGAGGGCAGCATGCCCCAGGAGGGCCGCCTGGACCCGGAGGATCCCATTCTCACGATCAAGGCATGGATCGACGGCGGCTGCTGACCGAACTCTCCTAGGGCGTTCCCCAGTCAGCGATTTCCCAGCCCCGGTTCCGGGCAGTGTTTTCCAGCCTCGGGTCGGGGTGCACCACCACCGGACGACCGACAACCTCCAGCATGGGCAGGTCTGTGGTGCTGTCCGTGTAGAACGTGCAATGGGCGAGGTCCACGCCGTGGGTCTCGGCGTAGCGCGTGCCGTGGGTCAGCTTTCCTGCGCCATAGCACAGCTCCCCCAGGGGCTTTCCGGTGAATCGCCCGGCAGGATCCACCTCGAACCGGTTGCACAGGACATCGTCCAACTGCAGTTCTTCAGCCACGGCTTCCCCCATGTAGGGGGAGGTGGAGGAAAGCAGCACCAGTGAGTCTCCTGCGCGGCGGTGGAAGGACAGGGCCTTCTGGGCGCCGGGTCGGTACAGGACACGGACCTGGTCCTGGTAGAAGCGCCGGGTGCGGGCGCGAATCTCCTGCTCTAGATCTCCCTCCAGGGTGCCGATGGCGGAGCGCAGCGCATCTTCCAGGTCGGCCAACCCCAAGCGGTACCGGGTCAGCCAGATGGCTGCCCGAAATGCCTGCCAGTTGGTGATGAAGCCTTCCCGCAGCTCGGATCGCACCCAGAGACCTCCGGAATTCCGGGAGATCAGTGTTCGGTCCAAGTCAAAGAAGGCGATGCCCACGCGGGTTCTCCAGGAGGCCGGCTTCTGCTACAGAAGCACGCCCTGGATGAGAAGGGTGAACTCGGAGAGGGCCTCCCTGCCTTCCCTGGGCATCTCCATGAACTCCAGGGCGATGTTGTGTGTTGCCTCGGTCGCCTGGTCCTCGGGAAGTTCCACTTCCTTGGGAAAGACGCGGATGACGCGGGCAGTCGATCGGAACCGGTTTTCGCTGGTGGGAACACCGAACTCGGCCAGCAGCACATCCCCCACCACGCAGCTCTCGACGTCCTCAAACTTGAGCCCCGTGACACTGAAGTTCATGAAGGAATCCGGTGTGCGCCACTCGTGCTCCCCGGCGGCTTCCAGTCCTCCGGACAGCCACGCCTTCACCGCTGGTTCGGACTCGTGGCTCGCAAGTCGATACCGCAGGCTGACGTTGCCATAGAGCCGGGGAAAGACCCTCTTGTCCGGCTCATTTACGGATTTCTGGACCGCACACAGGCGGGTGCCTTGAATCTCAGAGACCGTGGCAATCACCCGGGCGGCCCGAACGGCGGTGAGATCGAGAATGACTTGAGACCCCGGTTCAAGGGGGGGCACAGGATCCTCCAGAAAGCACTCGAAGGTCTCGCCATCGTAGTGGGTCACCCGGCCATGGGAGATCACCGGTGGCACAAGGGATGTGCACACCACCTCGACGGGAACGGAAATCTGCTGGCCGATTGGAAGGGGCATCGCGTGCTTCTGGTCTCTCTGGCTAGTGATCGTACCAGTGCGGTTTGACGAGTTGCTGATGGAACTCCACATCGAGTGGGTTCACCTTCTGTTTCAGGGCCTCCCAGGCCATGGTGGCGGACACTTTGGCGAACCAGATGTACATGTCCCGCTTGTAGGGCACATCCGAGGTGAGGCCCGTCAGAAGCCAGCGCGTGTTCACCATCTTCTTGTTCATCTGGTACAGGGCTTCCGCGATTTCATGGCGGGTCAAGTAGTCGGAATCCAGGACCGGCGAGAGCCAATCGAAATCGTCGAAATCCTCTTCAGTGATGTGCCCATTGGCAATTGCATCATCGTAGATGGGGGTGCCGGGCACGGGGGTGATGGGGTGGAAAGCGGGAAAGTCCACACCGAGGCGCGTGGCCATTTCTACCTGGCGATCCAGGCTCTCGTGGTCTTCCTCCTGGACCCCCACGATGAACGTCGCCTGAATGAAAACCTCCGGGTACTTCTCCTTGAAGATCCGCACGGCCTTCTCCGCGACGCCCCCGGTGTAGAAGCGCTTGTCCAGCGATGCGAGGCTGTCATCCCCGGCGCGCTCGACGCCGATCAGGATGTGGGACAGCCCGGCCCGCACCTGGTCGGCGAGGATCCCCTTTTCCTCGTCTCGCACAATGCAGTCGGCACGCATGAAGGTCATCCACCTGGTTTTCATGCCCGAGCGAATCATGGCTTGGGAGAACTGGTAGTTGAACTTGGGATCGATGTTCCAGGACTCGTCCACCCAGACATAGGAGCGTTTTCCGAACTGGTGGTAGAGGGAGGAGACCTCCTCCATCATGCGGTCCACACTTTTGGAGCGCCAACGGGGGGAGAGGACGGCCTCTCCGTTCTCGTCGTATTTCCGATCTGCCATGGTGGTCCACCAGGCGCAGAAACTGCAACTGGAAGTGCATCCACGGGAGTGGTGGATTGTGGTGCCCCCGGGACTGAACAGGTACCGCGACTTGCCGTACAGGTGCATGGGCATCATGTCGTAGGCCGGGAGGGGCAGATCATCGAGATTTCGCACGAGTTTGCGGGGCGCGGTGCGGTGGAACGTCCCATCTTGGCTGTGGGCGATCCCGTCGACTTTGGAGAAATCCGGTTTGCCACCGTCCACCTGGTCCAGCAGGTCGGCAAAGGTCTCCTCTCCCTCGCCGATGCACACCACGTCAATGTCGTCCCGGTCCGCATACCGATGGGCCAGGTTTGTGAAGTGGCCCCCCCCCGCCACGGTCACCGCCTCCGGTGCGGCCTCCTTGCACAGGGCAAAAAACCGCAGGGCCTCGCTGGCATACAGGGCGTGGTTCTCTCCACAGCCAATGACATCGGGCTTGCTGTCCCGCACCCGGTCATACAGGGAGCGCCAGCCCGTGTGGGTGGGCATACAATCGATGATCTCCACGTCGTGCCCCTGCTCGCGGGCAACGGCTCCGAGGGCAGGGAGCGCCTGCTGTAGCAGAAAGTTGTCGCCCTCGCTTGTGTACGGCCAGTAGCACCGTGGGGGCTGAACGAGCAGGATGCGCATGGGATGCACCCTACCTGCGTGGAGGCACCCGCGCCACAGCCGTCCAAGCCCGGTGCAGGTGGGCAGTGTGGGGGTTTCCGGCCAGGGCTTTTTCCAGGTCCAACAGGCCCGCAAGATCCACGGCCCCAGCCGCCGCCTCGAAGGGCCCCGAGGCCACAAAATGCGTGGGACGGATCCAGGCGATCTCCCAGTCTGCCAACAAGGCCCGAAGATCGGATTCCTCGTAGGTGCGGACCCAACGATCCCCGGGCATGTGCACCACGCCATCGGACAACAGGGACCCCAGGCTTCCGGGGGCCACATCCAGGGAGGCGGCCCATCCCCACCGGGCCTCGACACTGATGAGGAGCAGCGCCCCTTCGGCCATCCGAGCCCGAAGGGCTTTCAGAATTCGGGCGGGATCCTCGGCGTAGCAGAGCACCTCGATGGCCAGGACTGCATCGACCGGCTCGATTTCTGGCAGGGACTCCCCGGTAGACCAGTGCACGTCCAGGTGGCCGGGTCGCCCGGAGGCATGTTGGACCGCCCGCCAGAGGCTCCGGAGGTCCGGGTCCACCAGCTCCACTTCCAGGCCTCGATCCAGCAGCGCCGTGGTCATGCGGCCCACCCCACCGCCCAGGTCCAGGACCCGACCTGAGGCTGGCAGGTGAGGGCCAAAGTGGTGCAGGTACAGGTCGCGTTCCAGCTGGGATGAGAGGTGGTTTGGCGCTTGCGGATCCAGGAAGTCCAGCCACTCCGCATCCCTTTTCCATGCCCGAACCATTCCCACCAGGTTTTCCATGGGTGGGCAGGGGGCAGGGCCTCCGGCGTGGATGGCGGCCAGGCGGTGATCCCCGGGGGGCAATTGAAAGGACACATCCGCAATGTCCGACAGGTCCGTGCACCGGAACGGGGGGGTGCCGGGCACGTTCAGAGGCGTGCCGTCCGGGTGGGTCGCAAGGGCGAGGCTCATGGCCCAAGGGTAGAACGCGCCCCGACCGGAAAGGCAACTTGACAGTCCGTAGCTGAGCGCACAAGATAAAACCGTTCGGGAGTTTCCTCCCGCGTCCGACAACCTGGAGATTCCCATGCAGTGGCGCCCATCGCCTCGCCCGAAGCCGCAGCCCAAGAAGTAGCCGCCTGAAAAGGTGCGCTGCAGATCGTGGTTTTGCATTCCTTGGGACCGCGGGCTGCCGCCCCGGGGAGTCCTGGCGTTTTGACTAGCGGCCCGTCGAGTTGGACTGTGCCAGGGCCTGGACCAGCGCGATCGCCATGCCGTGTCCCGGCCGGATTGCGGTGAGGCGCCCGAGAATCGGTTGTCCTATGAGGGCCAGGTCTCCCACCAGGTCCAGGGCCTTGTGGCGAACCACCTCGTCTGGGGACCGAAGGCCTTCCGGATTGATGACGCCCCTGTCCCCGTAGACCACCGCGTTCTCAAGACTGGCTCCCCGCACGAGGTTCTGTGCCCGCAAGTGCTCCAACTCCTGCTCGAATCCAAAGGTCCTCGCCCAGGCCAGCTCGTTCCGGAAGGTGGACTCATCCAGTGGGAGGTCGAGCTCCTGGACGCCGACATCCGGGTGGTCGAAGTCCACCTGCACCCGCAGGGAACACACCGGGGCGGGGACAAGGACCAGGGAACGGTTCCCCTGGCTCACCCGAATGGGGCGTGTCGGCGCCAGGACGGGGGCCGGACCTGGCTGATCCTGTCGTCCAGCTGCATCGAGTGCAGCGACCCAGGGGGTAGCGGAACCATCCAGCGCGGGAAGTTCCTCAGCTGTGGTTTCGATGCGGACATTGTCGATGCCCAGACCCACAAGCGCTGCAAGAAGGTGCTCCACCGTGGAAACCGCTGCGTTGTCCTTGCAAAGGGAGGTGGCCCTGTGGGTGCTGGAAACATGGGGCCACAAGGCCGGGATGATCGGCTCTCCGGGCAGGTCCATGCGCACAAAGACCCGGCCGGTCCCCGGCGGCGACGGGACAAGGGTCACCTGGGCCGGCTGCCCCGAATGCAGCCCGATTCCGGCGACAGACTCAGAGCGGGCAAGTGTTGTGGGCACGACAGCCTCCTACCGCTCCGACGGGGCCGGCAGGCCTTCGATGTTGGCGCCGGCGACCACCCGGTGATCGTCGAACCAGCCCTGCATCATTTCCAGCGCGTAGACAGAGTCTGCGGTGGAGAGCGTGCTCTTCCGGTCGAGGGGCTTCATGTCGGCGATGTTCACGATGCGGCCCTCCGCAGAAACAAAGGCGATGGACAGGGGAAGGGTGGTGTTCTTCATCCAAAAACTCCGGGGCGCCGCGTCCGGGTACACGAAGAGCATGCCGCCATCGGCCGGAAGAGAGGAGCGGTACATGAGCCCGGTGCTGCGCTCTTCAGGATCATCGGCCACCTCGGCCACCACCGCGTGCCCATCGACCACCAGCTTCTGGGTGGGAAGGTGGGTCTTGGCACCGCAGGCAAGGACCCAGGCCGCCAGGATCATCAAAAGAGATCCTCCTGCTCATCGGCGCCCATGGGGGGCGGGCGATCCACCCCCAGGTGCTTCAATCCCCGGGAGGTAATGACTCGGCCCCGGGGCGTGCGCTGGAGAAACCCCTGCTGGATGAGAAAGGGCTCATGCACCTCTTCAATGGTGTCCTGTTCTTCGCCGATGGCGGCTGAGAGATTGGAAAGCCCTACAGGACCGCCATCGAACTTCTCCACCACGGCCCGCAGGATGCGCCGGTCCATGCCGTCGAGCCCGTGGCAGTCCACCTCCAGGCGATCCAGGGCCAAGCGGGTGATGGCGAGGTCGATGGTGCCGCTGCCCTCCACCTCGGCATAGTCCCGCACCCGCCGCAGCAAGCGGTTGGCAATGCGGGGTGTGCCCCGGGAGCGGCTGGAGAGCTCGGAAGCCGCGCTTTGCTCGATACGAATCTCCATGCGTTCCGCCGTCCGTTCAATGATGCCCTGCAGCTCTTCTGGCGTGTAGAATTCCAGGGTGAACTGGATGCCAAACCGGGCCCGAAGGGGGGCGGTCAGCAGGCCGGAGCGGGTGGTGGCACCCACCAGGGTGAAGGGTGCCAGTGGAAGACGCACGGACTGGGCCCCTGGACCGCTGCCCAGGACCATGTCGATCTGGAAGTCCTCCATGGCCGGGTAGAGCACCTCCTCCACCGCCCGGTTGAGGCGGTGGATCTCATCGATGAAGAGCACCTCCCGGGGCTGCATGTTGTTGAGAATGGCCGCAAGGTCGCCGCCACGTTCCAGGGTGGGGCCGCTGGCGGTTCGCACCTCCACCCCCAGTTCCTCCCCGATGATGAAAGCCATCGAGGTCTTGCCCAGGCCCGGTGGGCCTGCCAACAGGACGTGATCCAGGGGATCCCCCCGCTGGAGGGCAGCGCGAATGTAGATGCGCAGGTTGTCCTTGATGCGCTCCTGGCCGACGTACTCGTCGAGATTTCGCGGGCGCAGAGCCGGGTCGAGGGCACCGTCTCCGGGATCTGTCGCCTCCGTGTCCTCGTAGGGGTTTGGTTCCACCAGGCGACTCACGGGGCGGCTCCACTGAGGATCTTCAGCGAGGCGGACAGCCGGTCTTCGAGGGTGGCCTCCACAAGATCGTGATCCCCGAGCCCCGCCAGCGCCGTGTCGATCTCACTGCGGCGATAGCCGAGTTGGGCCAGGGCCAGGGGCAGGGGATCGGCGGGAGTTCGCCCCCGGCGTGCAGCGCCGCCCTCCGTGGGGAGGAAGGCGGCTGGGAGCTTGTCATGGAGCTCCAGTGCCAGCCGCTGGGCGGTGCGCTTGCCTACCCCGGGTGTGGCGGAGAGGGCGGTGACGTCCTGGGAGGAAATGGCGCTGCAAAGGGCATCGAGCCCCAGGTGGCCCAGCAGGGCGAGCCCGAGCTTGGGACCGATGTTCGGAACCGAGATCAGTTGTTCAAAGACGGCCTGCTCCTGGGCGGTCACAAATCCAAAGAGATGGATGGCTTCTTTCTGGAACTGGGTGGAGATGTGGAGGGAGGTGGTCTCGCCATGCTGGAGTGCGGCGAGCTGACGGCCCCCCATCTGCACCAGGTAGCCCACGCCGGCGACATCCAGGATGGCCCGGTCGGTGCCGATGTGGAGCACTTCTCCTCGCAGGTGGGCGATCATGCGAACTTCTCCAGGGCAGCGTGTCGGGGGGCGTGGGCAAAGTGGGTGATGGCGATGGCGATGGCGTCCGTGGCGTCATGGGAAGCCTCGATGGGCTGCCCCACCAACATCTCTACCATCCGGGCGATCCCTTTTTTGTCCGCCCTCCCGCTGCCCCCCACACTTTTCTTGACGGTCATGGCGTTGTACTCGAAGACCTCCAGCCCGGCCTGGGCAGCAACAAGAAGGGCCACGCCCCGCGCCTGGCCCAGCTTCAGGGCCGACTCGGAGGATTTGTGGCGGAAGATCGCCTCAATGGCCACGACCCCGGGCTTGTGCTGGGTCAACACTCGCTCGAGCCCGGCGTGAATCGTAAACAGCCGCTCCGGCATGGGTTCTGCGGCCCGGGTGCGAAAGGAGCCGGCATCCACCAACTGGTAGCGCCCCTTGTGCCGCTGCACGAGGGCGTATCCGGTGGAGGTGCATCCGGGGTCGATGCCGAGAACAAGCATGGTGGGAAGGGGAAGAGGAGGCAGGAGGGGGGGAGGGAAAGTGTAACCCGGGAGGACGTGCCTACTGGCAGCTGGCGGAACCCCCGACCGGGGTGCATTCGAACCAGGTCTCCATCTCCCGGCACGTCTCCGGCTTGTCGCAGGTCCCCGGAGGGACGGGTTCCAGGGGCCGGGCATGGGACCAGCTGCATCGTTCCTCGAATTCCACTTGAATCTCTACGTCCTCGCCCACGGGAATCCCCTCCAGGCACCAGGTGCCGTCGGCATGGGTCTCTGTCTCCGCATGCAGCACACAGGGGGGATGCGTGAACGCCCGCACGGGCCCATCCACCAGTCCCACATTGCTGTAGGTGCGCATCAAGCCGCGCACGCATCCGGTGGGCACTTGCCCCGCCCCGGTGTCCGAACCGGTCTCACTGGAGGCGTTTGAATCGGTTTCCTCCGGGTCTGCATCCTTGCCCTCCCCCGTGGAACAAGCGGGACCCAGTGCCAGAATGGAAAGCAGAAGAAGCATGGTTTTGCCCTTGGGAAGGGGGAGATGTCCCCTACATGGGATAGGCTTGTTTCATGTCGGAGCGCAACACCGGCCTCTTCCTGCCGGGGCATGTGTCCCCCTTGGAGGTCGCCGAGATGCTGTCCCAGGCAGGCGGTGGATCCCCTGGGCCGGGAGCCGTGCGCGTGGGGCATGGCACCTGGAACGGGACGATGTTCACCCACGTGGGGGTGGAGGCCTTCGAGGCGGGGGGGCTGCTCTTGATGGAAGCCGTCGCGCTGCCCCCGGAGGCCGATCCCGAGATGGTCCTGGGCTGTGGGCTCTCCGCCGCCCATGGATCCGCGGTGTTCCTGTTCTACGACGAGGAGCTGGGAGCCGGGGGGCATGCGATCTTCCGGAACGGAATGCTGGAGAGCCGGAAGGTCGTGGATGGCCGGGACCTGGACCCGGTGGAACGCGACCTGGAGGGAGAGGTACCGGTGACGGACCTGGATCCCTCGGAGTGGATCTGGGTCCTGGTGGGGGACCTGGTGGAAGCAGGGGCCAAGGTGGTTGTGGGGCCGGGCATTCGGACGGACGACGACATCGAGGCCTTGATCCAGGAGGCCGGTGGGGAGGTGGCCAAGGTGGTCCAGCAGGTCGCGACGCCTTCTGCCCAGGTGAGGCCCCAGGATCCCCAGCGGTCCTCCAGGCTCCTGGGATTGCTTCGACGGGTGAAGGATCGCTGATGGCCTTGTTCATGACCCGGAAGGCCACCCCCAACGAGTCCGACGAGGACTTGCTCATTGCGTTCAAGAAGGGCGCGCGGGAGCCCTTCCTCTGGCTTTTCGAGCGGCACCGGGAGCGGGTCATCGCGTATGCCTGGCGCATGTGCGGACGGAGGGATGTGGGGGAGGACATCTGCGTGGAGGCCTTTGCCGGATTGATCGTGGGGGTCTGGAAGCCGGGTCCCCTCTTTCGATTGAGCCTTGCGGAGGTGGTGCACGGAATGTGTGTGACGCACATCCGCCGCATGGGAGGCACCCAACAGGAACCAAAGGCCTTTGGCATGGTGGTGCCGGGCAGCCCGGAGGAAGCCGCCACCGACCTGGAAAAAGCCGCTGTGGAGCGCGCTGTTTCCGCCATGGCCGAGGGCTACCGTGCCGTGCTCCTGCTGTACTACACCATGGAGTTGACCACCGGACAGATCGCGACCTTGCTGGACACGGATCCCTCCCAGGTCCCGCTCCAGATTTCCTATGCCCGCTACCTGCTCCGGCAGGCGCTTCCGGAGGGCTGAAGTCGTGTCGGATAGCTGGCTGGGCCTGCGTCCCGAGGAGTTGACGGTGGAGCAGCGCCGTCGGCTCGAGGAGGAGCCTGAACTGCGGGAGATGCACGTGCGGGAGCTGGACCTTGGGCGGCGGCTTTCCCTTCCGCCCGCAGCTTCCGAGCGGCCCAACGTGCGGGATGTGTTTTCCAGGGCGCAGTACGCCACCCAGACCCTTTCCCGGCTGCGAGGGACGGCGGGTGGCAATCCCCTCGCTGTGAGCTTGCCGATTCTGGCCCTGGTGGCCGGACTCTGGGTCTACACGTGGATCGGTGGTGAAATGCCCTGGGAGGGAGGTGCCACCCAATCCACGCAGACCCGGAAGACGGTGGATCCCCTTGGGGGTCCGGTGGGGGTGCGCATGAACACGGTGGCCGTGGCGCTGATGGGCATGCGGCCGCTGCAGGACGGGGGGGTGATCGAGACCCCCGAGTCCCCGCAGTTCTCGGTGCAGGTGACCGGGGATGGCTACCTGGTCATCCTGGATGTCACCGACGGCATCCGACCGTTGTATCCCTCCCTGGATCCCTCCTCCTGGAGGGTCGATGATGGCATCCACAAGCCGGCGGAGGACCTGCGGATTGCCCGGCCGAGACCGGATGAGTCCAAGAACCGCTCCTACCGGGCGCTCTTGTGCGAGCGTCCTCCCTGGGTGGTGGAAGAGGAGATGCCTGAGGGGTGTATTTTTCACGACGTGACCCTGACCTGGCGGTGATCGGTGGATTCAGTGCGGGTCGACAAGTGGCTCTGGGCGGCCCGGTGCTTCAAGACGAGGACCAAGGCGACGGGGGCATGTGATGGGGGGCATGTGCAGGTGAACGGGCTGGGGGCCAAGGCGTCCCGGTCCGTGAAGATCGGGGATCGCGTGGAGGCGCTCACCCCCGGGGGGCCCTGCGTGTTGGAGGTGGTGGGGCTGGCGGATCGCCGCGGGTCTGCAGCCATCGCCCGAACGCTCTACGTGGACCACACCCCGCCGCCGCCGGAGAAGGAGGAGCCCCCGGTGTGGCGGGAGCGGGGGCAGGGACGGCCCACAAAGCGGGAGCGGCGGCGCCTGGGCAGGCTCTGGGGAGACGACGGATGAGCGAGGACCTTCCGGGGCGGATTCTGCTGTATGACGGGGAATGCGGGCTCTGTGACCGGTTTGTCCAGTGGGTATTGGGGCGGGATTCGGAAGGGGCTTTTCACTTTGCGGCGCTGCAAGGGGAGACCGCAGCGCGGTTGCGGGGGTTGCACCCTGACATTCCGGAGGGCGTGGAGACAGCGGTGTTGGTGGACCAGGGGGAGGTGTGGCTGCGCTCGCGGGCGGTGTTTCGGGTGATGGCCCTGATGGGAGGAGTGTGGGGGGTGCTGTCGTGGATGCGGGTGTTGCCCGTGGGGTGGACGGATCCGGGGTACCGGTGGGTGGCCTCCATGCGGCACCGGCTGAAGGGAGGGGCTGCATCCTGCCGATTGCCCGGGCCGGGGGAGGCGGAGAGGTTTCTGCGGTAGTTCGGGCAGATCCTCGATCCGGACAGATTCTACGCCCGGACAGATTCTGGCCGGGGGGTCGCACTTTTTCGGGGTACAGATAGGCAGACACAAAAGGTGCACCCATGTCGTCCATCGCCGTAATTTCTTCTGTGGCCTGTCTTCTCGTGGGCCTGGGCCTTGGTTTTCTGCTGGCGCAGGCCCGTTTTCGCGCCCGGCTTGTGGGGGTCGATCAGGCCCACAAGCACGCCGTCGAGATGCTTGAAAGGGATGCGCAATCCGCCCTGGAGGTGCACCAGGAGCGAATCAACGCCGAACGCAACGCCCTGGAGACCTCGCTGAAGGCCATGGAGGACCGGTTCAAGTCCCTGGCGGCTGGCGTGCTGGAGAAGAACAGCGAGACCTTCCGCAAGGAGTTCCTCGAGCTGGCCAACCAGAACTTCGAGGTCTCCCAGCAGCGGGCCACCAAGGACCTGGACAAGCGCCGCACGGACATCGAGAAGATGCTGGACCCCATGAAGCAGACCCTCTCGCGCCTGGAGACCGGCCACAAGGAGCTGGAGAAGAAGCGCGCCGGGGCCTACGGTGACCTCAAGGCCCACCTGGAGGCCCTGAAGAACGAGACCCAGTCCCTGCGAGACTCGTCCGTGTCCCTGTCCACAGCCCTGCGAGGCTCCAGCCAGGCCCGGGGGCAGTGGGGACAGATCAGCTTGAAGAACCTCGTGGAGAGCGCCGGGATGTTGGAGCACTGCGACTTCACCGAAGAGGAGACCCTGCAGGGCTCTGAGGGCACAGGCCGCGCGGACATGGTGGTGCGGGTTCCCGGAGGCGGTAGCATTCCCATCGATGCCAAGGTGCCCCTCGCCGCCTACTGGGATGCCTTGCAGACGACCGACCCAGTGGAGCGCAAGAAGCTCATGGCGAAGCACGCCAAGGACGTGGTGGCCCATGTGCGAGAGCTGGCCCGGCGGGACTACTCGGGACAGATCCCAGAAGGGGTCGACTTCACGGTCATGTTCCTGCCCGCCGAGCCCATTCTGGCGGCAGCCTTTGAGGAGGACCCGGACATCCAGGAGATGGCCTACTCCCGGCGGGTGCTGGTCACGACCCCGGTGACGCTCCTGGCGCTCTTGCGCACGGTGGGCATCTACTGGCAGCAGCAGTCCATGGCAGAGAACGCCGCCGAAATCTTCGAGGTGGCCAAAATACTCTACGAGCGCATCGCCAAGTTCGGGGGCGACCTGGGCAAGATGGGCCGTGGCCTGAACACAGCCCTGGGCGCCTACAACGAGGCAGTGGCCTCCTTTGATTCCCGGGTGGTGCCCGCGGGGAAGAAACTGGAGGCCTTAAAAGTCACCAGCGCCACCAAGCGCACCCTCGAAACCCTGTCAGAAGTAGACGGCACTCCCCGCGGGCCGAGGCCGCTGTCACTGGAGGAACCGCTACCGGAAGCCCCCTCTGATTCGCCCCAGGAGCCGTTGCACTAGCGGCCTGTTAGGCTCCCGGACCGAGGTTCTTTGTGCCCCATCGGATCCAGGCTGCCGTAGAACACCTGCAGGCGGGACGCTTGTTGGAAGCGCGTACGGTGTGCCTGTCCCTGCTGGAAGAACAAGGCCCCAACCCGGATCTGCTGCACGTGATTGGGGTGCTGGGAGGGCAGCTGCTGGAGACGGGGTATCCGGAGGAAGCAGGGGACTGTTTTGCCCGGGTGGTGGCCCTGGCCCCCGATGACTTGGAGGCGCTCTACCAGTGGGGGCGGTGTCTTTACGTGAATGTGGACCTGGAACGGGCTCAGGAGGTGGTGGAGGCGTTGGTGCAGTTGGTTCCCCAGGCGGGGAATGCGCACCTGCTGCTGGGCAACATCCACCAAAAGGCAGGAAGCCACGAGGCTGCGGAGGCCTGTCACCGGGAGGCGGTCCGGGTGCAGCCCGAGCTGGTGGTGGCGTGGCACAACCTGGGCAACTCCCTGCGGGCCCAACGGCGCCTATCAGAGGCGGAGGGTGCCTATCGGGAAGCACTGAAGCGAGACCCGGACCATGCCAGTTCCATGCGGCACCTGGGCTTGACGCTCGCTGCCCAGAACCAGGCGGATGAGGCTGCGGAACTCTGTGATTCAGCCGAGAAACGGGAACCCGATTCCCTGGTGGGAGCCTGGCAGAACGCCCGGGTGCTTCCCCTTGTCTACCGGGATGCAGCCCAGGTGGATCGCTTTCGGACCCGGTACCGGGATCACCTGCTGGCCCTGGGGGAGAGGGTCGATCTGGGAAGCCTGGAGAGCGCCAACGACGCCCTGAACTCGATCATTGATGCCTTCCAGCTTCACTACCAGGGCCGGAACGACAAGGACCTCCAGGAAATCCATGGAGGGCTTGTCCACCGAATCCTGTCTGCCCGGTACCCGGAGTTCGCCGGGCCAATTCCAGCCCCGGATGTGACGGGGCGGAAAATCCGCGTGGGATTTGCCTCGTCCGTGATTCGCACCCACACGGTGATGAAGCTCTTTGGCGGGTGGACGGAACAGCTGGACCGCACCACCTTTTCTGTATTCGGCTACCACATCGGTGAATTCACAGACGAAGTCACGGATGCGTTTGCGGAGACCTGCGCCGGTTTCCACCACAAGACGGGGGATGTGGAAGGACTGGCAACAGACATCCGAAACGATGGAATTGATGTATTGATCTTCCCTGAGTTGGGCATGGATGCCCAGGTCCTGAAGCTGGCTGCCCTGCGCTTGGCGCCGGTGCAGATGGTGAGCTGGGGACACCCGATCACCACAGGTCTGCCCACCATCGACTGCTTTCTCTCCTCGGACTTGATGGAACCTCCGGGAGGGGAGGCCCACTACACCGAGTCCCTGGTGCGACTGCCCGGTGTGTCCGTCTGTTTGAACCCGACAAACCCGGGATCGCCCGCCCGCGGCCGCGCGGAGTTGGGGCTGCCCGATGGGGTTCCCCTTCTCTTGTGCCCCCAGTCCCTCTTCAAGCTGCTCCCCACGGACGATGCGCTTTTCGCCCGGATTGCAGCAGCGGCACCGGAAGCGCACTTTGTCTTTCTGTCCCACAATTCAGGCCGCGTCACGGCCGACTTCCTAGTGCGGCTGGGCGCCGCCTTTGAGGCAAAGGGCGTGGACTTTGACTCCCGGGTCCATCTCCTGGGTCGCCAGGACTGGCGGGGCTACCTGGACATGAACCTCGCCTGCGACGTACTCCTGGATGCACCGTCCTGGTCCGGAGGCGTGACCACCCTGGAGGGACTCGCCTGCGGGCTGGTGCCGGTCACCTGCCCGGGCCCCATGATGCGCATGCGCCACACGGCCGCGATCCTCGAGCAGGCCGGGGTGACCCAGACCATAGCGGAGGACACGGATGCCTACGTGCAGATCGCCACCCGCCTGGTCCAGGACCCGCAGTGGCGAGTGGAACTAGCGGCGTCACTGGCGGAAAACCGCCACCGCCTGGAGCGGGACCTCACCTGTGTGCGTGCGTTGGAGCAGGAAATCACCGCCCGCCTTGCTGCCCTTCGCCCCTAGCGGGCAGCCCTTGGAGCAGTGGCGGCCACTACATTGACACAGGGGGCTCGAAACTCGACCCTACCTCCCCCCCTTGGAAGGCATCCCCCCATCCCCTTGTCCCTGCCCCTGCGCCCCACCATGGTGACTCGGGTCGTTTCGCCCACCCTGACCCCCAGGCCCACCATGCTCCCCCTGTCCCTCTGGACCCCCATGCCGCATGGAATCGTTCCCCCCCATCTCCGGCTCATCCATGGGAATTTCAAATAGCCCCGGCCCTGCATTCCCCAGGCCGTCGCGCACCCGGGATTCCACCTCTCGGACCCGCTCTTCCAACTCGTCCAGCGCATCCTGTACCTTCCGTCCGGAGAGGCGCGTCGCCCGCGGGTCATACCCCACATTCTCCGCTGTGATGAACCCTCCGTTCTCCATGCGGGAGATCGTCAGCTCCACCTGGACCATCCGGTTCTCCAGGGACTTCAGGCTGGTGGGCTCCTCGGCCACAGCCTCTGCCTTTTGCAGTGCATCCAGAGCCGCCTGCACCGTCGTGTCCTGGTAGGGGATGTCAGCAGCGCTCTGGGGGCTGCTCCCGCCACATGCCAGCAGGCTGAATACCAATTGAACGGGGAACATCATCCTTCAAACGCTCCATCGGTGATTTCCAGGCCCGCATCGATGATGGCAAAGCCTTCCAGGAGCTGCTCCTCGGTGATGCAAAGGGGTGGGTTGCACATGAAGTGGCTCCAGCGGACAAAGGTGAACATGCCCTGGGCACGGAAGAAGGCGCCCAGCTCCTTCATGGCCGGGTGGGTGCCGTTGTAGGGGGCGATCAAGTCCCCCGCGGAGTTCTTCTGGACATCGATCATGCCGAAGAGCCCGATGCACCGACCGGTCTTCATGCTCGGGTGCTTGGCCTGCAGCCTATCCATTTCAGATCGCATGACCGATTCAAGACGGGCAGCATTCTCCACCAGCCCGTCTTCTTCCAGCACATCCAGCACCGCAAGGGCTGTGGCCAGAGAGAGGGGATGGGAGTTGTAGGTCAGGCCGCCCCAGAAGACGTTGTCGTCAAAGTGGCGGGCAATGGGATCCCGGATGCCCACGGCCCCCAGCGGGATGTAGGAAGAGGTCAGGCCCTTGGCCATGCAGACCAGGTCCGGAATGATGTCTCCGTGTTCAAAGGCCAGCCACTTTCCGGTGCGCCCAAACCCCGACATGACCTCGTCGCAGACCAGCAGGATGCCGTGCTTGTCCAGGAGCTTGCGCAGTCCCTGGAGGTAGCCCTTGGGGGGCGGCAGGATGCCGTTCGTGCCTGTCACCGTCTCGATGAACATGGCGGCAATGGTCTGGGGACCCTCGTATTGGATGACCTCCTCCAGGTACTGGAGGTTTCGGGCTGTCTTTTCTTCTTCGGTGTCCCCAAAGGAGAACTGGTAGGGCTCCGGGTCCATGACGTGGACCACCCCGGGCATGCCCGGCTCATTGGCCCAACGCCTGGGATCTCCGGTCAGCTGCATGCAGGCGTTGGTGGCACCGTGGTAGCTGCGGTACCGGGCGATGATCTTGTGGCGGCCTGTGTAGAGCCGGGCCAGCTTGATGGCGTTCTCGTTGGCCTCAGCGCCTCCCAAGGTGTAGAAAAACGTGTTGATGTCGCCAGGGAGGATTTCCGAAAGCCGCTTGGAGAGCCGCGCCCTTGGCTCTGTGGCGGTGCCGGGAAAGGCGTAGATCAGCTTGTCCAGCTGCTCCTTCATGGCGGCGATGACCCGTGGGTGGGAGTGGCCGATGTTGACGCTCATGAGCTGGCTGTTGAAGTCCAGGATGCGCTCACCCTCGGGCGTGTAGAGGTAGACCCCTTCGGCTCGCTCCACCGGCATCGGGTTCACGCCCCCCTGGGCGGCCCACGTGTACATCGAGTGGCGCTTGCACAGGTCAATCATTTCGGCGGTGGTCATAGAACGCATTGCCTCCTGTTCATGCTCTATCCGGGTGGAACATCGGGAGCGATGCGGGATACAGGAGGCGCAACTCCGGGGTTCCCATGCTGTCCTACGAGGTCTACAAGATCCTCCACATCTTTGGCCTGGCCGGGGTTTTTACCTCCCTGGGAGGGCTGACCCTGCACGCGTTGAACGGAGGAAGCCGCGAGGACAATTCCTCCCGGAAACTCCTGGTCATCACCAACGGAACCTGCATGTTGATCATGCTCGGGGGGGGCATGGGCATGCTGGCACGCATGGGCATGGCGTCGAGTATGCCCGGCTGGGTCTGGCTGAAGTTCCTGCGCTGGGGCGGGGTGGGCGCTCTGATGAGCGTGGTCATGCGCAAGCCGGGCACCGCCAAGGTGATCTGGTTTCTGCTTCCGGTTCTCGCTGCGCTGGGCGCATGGATCGTCTTGTACAAGCCCCTGGGCTGACCCCTTCTCGCCGGGGCGTCATTCCGGTTCGGGAACGCCCTTTTCCGCGATGTAGTCCTCGTAGTACTCCCCGTTTGCCCGCAGCTCGTTGATGGCGATGTCCAGGGCCATTTCCTCGGGGATGGGCATGTCCGAAAGCCGGAGCACCACCCACCCGGCCTCCATGCGCCGGCTCTTGTCCTCTTTCCAGGGCATCAGGGTAGAAATCCAGAATTGCTGGTCCAGGTGAAGCCAGTCGTAGTTGGCGCTCGCAGGCTCTGTCAGCCAGCTTCGCTGCAAGAACGCGTCTCCGGTCTCAAAGGTGATGCGGCGGTGTTGGGTGTGGGACCGACTCTCAATCTCCAGGCCCAAGGGAAGGAAATCCACCGCATGGGTGGTGTAGTCCAGCAGGTCACACTCTTTGGTGACCATGCAGTTGCGTTCCCCCTCGATGTACTCCCGCGCGTAGATCTCCCCTGAGGGCTCATCGTCCGGGTCGGCCCGGCCGAGCATCATGACCGCCACCACGTCGTCCACCGGGTAGGCGATGTCGTAGCCCACAGCTGCACCGGCCACGCCCTCCTCGATGTACTCGATGTCCAGATCCTCGACGATCTCCCGCTTGAGATCGTTGATCCGATAGCCCTCGTAGGCCATGTCCTTGTTGTCGGTCAGCCAGGTGTCCAGGTTGTCCAGGCCGGCTTCGATGGCTGCCACATCCTCATCGAGAAAGTGCTCAAAAAAGTAGCTGGCCAGCTCGTCCAGGGTTTTGGGGGCCTCGGGGGTGGGCTTGCAACCCACGAGGGCCAGCGTGGCAAAAAGGGCGAACATGGAGGGGTGGGTACCATTGCACTGTGCCCGTGGCGAACCGGAAGCAGCAACTTTGGCCTCGATTCTTGGCTTTCCTGGCTCAGATGCGTGGTAAATCTCAACCTGGCACGTTCCCGCGATTCCATGCGCATATTTGTTTCGGCAGCCGCCCTCTTCTGGTGCGCGTCTTGCGCACAGGGGGTGGGGCAGGGACGCCGACGGCCAGGCAACCCCGCCGGGGTAGGAGCTACCCCTCCCGAACCAGTGCCTCGATTCGATCCAGCCCGGTGGTGATCTGTGACATTTCAGGGCCGAAGCTGATGCGCACGTAACCTCGCAGGCGAGAGGGGATGTGGCTGCGCCGCTTGCCTGGGTTCACGTCGAAGAACACGCCGGGGACCACAATGACCTTCCTGGCCAGGCAGGCCCGGAAGAAGTCCATGCCGTCCTGAAGTGACTCCGGCAGCTCCGCCAGGGAGGCAAAGCAGTAGAAGGCACCGGTTGGGGCTGTTTCGAGGCCGAGACCGATTTCCCGCAGGCGACGGACCACCAGGTCTCGCTTCTCTCCGAAGACCTGTTGGATGCAACGGGCCTCGGTGTCTGCGACCTCCGGTTGCAGCAGGTCAATGGCAGCGCGCTGCAGGGGGTGCGGCGGGCCTCCGTCCAGAAAGGAGCCCGCCGAGGCGATTCGCTCGATGATGGGTTTCGGCCCCACAGTCCAGGACAAGCGCCATCCGGGGTAGCGCCAGTTCTTGGTGAGCCCGTCCACCAGGAGCACCGGGTCCGAATCCACGTTCTCCACGTGGGCGGCGGCTGAAAGGGAGGGCAGCGCATCCTCCCCGTACAGGTAGTGGGAGTAGAACTCGTCCAGGATCAGGGCACAGCCCAGCCGCGATGCCATGCGAACGCAGGAAGCAAGCTCCTCCCCCACAATCGCCTGGCCTGTTGGGTTGCAGGGATTGGAGAGCAGGACGGCACCGAGGCCCTTTCCAACGACTTCCGAGCGAAGTCGCTTGGCCCCCAACCGGAAGCCATGATCCTTGGACAGGACAATCGGCATGGGGACAAAGGCCCGGAAGACGTCCAGGAGCTCCTCGTAGGCCGTGTAGTCCGGAAGCACGTGGCCCAGGTGGATCGAGCCGAGTGAGGCCACAATCCGGGTCAGCCCCGCACGCCCCCCACTGGAAATGGCCACGTTCTCTGCCGTGTACTGGGACCCCATGCCCTTGCGGTACCGGTGGTTGTAGAGGTCTGCGACCGCCGCCCGCAACTCCGGGAGTCCCGGCACCGGGGAGTACTCATGGGTCCGCTCGTCCAGTTCGATACGCTCCAGGCGGGGTGCGGCACCGGGAAGGGGACCGGTCTCAGGTGCACCCTGCCCAAGGTTGCACCAGTCCGGGTGCCCATAGTGAAAGCCCGCGGTGGCGGCCTCCGCCATGACGTAGATGACGCCGGTCCTGGGGACCGGTCGAAAGCTCGTGGAGAAGGGGGCATCAACCGACAATTCGGGCCAATTCCTCGTTGGAGATGTCAGCGTTGTGGTGGACGCCCTGCACATCGTCGCAGTCCTCGAGGGTTTCCACCATGCGCATGAGCTGATCAGCTTGGGCACCCTCGATGGCTTGGGTGTTGTCCGGTACAAAGGTCAACTCGGCACTCTCCAAGGTCAGTCCGATCTCTTGTAGACCATTGCGAACAGTCTCGAAGGTGTCCTGCTCCGTCAGCACTTCCCACCCCTCCTCTTCCTTGGAGACATCCTCTGCCCCCAGGTCCAGGGCGGTGAGCATCAACTCGTCCTCATCCACCTCGTCACCCACCACCAGGATGACGCCCTTGCGGTGAAACATGTAGCCCACGCAGCCGTTCGTCCCCAGGTTGCCGTTGTTGCTGGAAAACGCATGGCGTACCTCGGAGGCTGTCCGGTTCCGGTTGTCCGTGAGAATCTCCAGCAGCACCGCCACGCCGCCGACGCCGTAGCCCTCCATGGTCAACTCTTCATAGTTCGCCGTGTCCAGCTCGCCGGAGCCCTTGGCGATCGCCCGGGCAATGTTGTCCTTGGGCATGGAGTTCGAGCGGGCCTTGTCCACGGCAAGACGCAGCCGCGCGTTGGCATCCAGGTCTCCACCGCCCATCTGGGCTGCCACGGTGATCTCACGAATCAGCTTGGTGAACAGCTTTCCCCGGGCAGCATCCTGGGCGCCCTTGCGGCGCTTGATGTTGGCCCACTTGGAATGTCCAGCCATGAGAACTCCTTTGGGTCTGGCGACCTAACGTGCAGACCTTGTGGCTTCAATTGCCTGCATTCAAGCGATCGGCAGCCTGGGACCAGGTGGGGTCCGCGGTCATGGCTGCCAGGTCTCGCAGTGCCTGGACGGCTGCAGCAATGTCGCCAGCATCCCGCGCTGCCCCGGCGAGCGCCAGCAGCAATGTGGGGTCCTGGTGCGCCGCGTTTGCCCGCTTCAGCACCGTGTAAGCCGCTTGGGCATCCCCGTTGGAAGCCAACAAAGCGGACAGGGCCATGACGGGGCGGGGATCTCCGGGGAACCGACGCGCCACCTGGTCCAGGTCCCTGGCACCCGCAGCAGGGCCCTCGACATGGGCCCGGGCCACGCCGCCCGCCACGGCGAGGTCGACGTCCCTTGTGCGAGACCTTGTGGCTGCCTCCAACAGGGGCAGGGCCTTTGCGTGCCCCCCCTCGGAGGCGTAGAGCATTCCAAGGGAACCCTGGATCCAGCTGGTGGCGCCGGGGTCGGGCTTTGCAGCATTCAAGGCTGCAACCAAGGAGGCTTCGGCCAAATCCACCTGGCCGGCGTGGTACTGCTGCAATCCCAGGCCCGCGAGCACCACATTGCACCGGGGTGCCTGCCCGGCCAGGGTCTCCAACAGGTCCAGGGCGGCCACGGGCATCTCCTGGCCCAGGTACATGGCCCGCTCGAGGGAGGCGCGGCCCTGGGAATCCAACTCGCCCCGCTCCATGCACCCGATCATGTACAGGGCCCGTGCACTGTCTGGATGGTGGGGCCACACCGCCTGTGCCTTTCCAAAGGACGAGGATGCAGCGGGCAGATCGCCCTGCTCCAGGTGAAGCCGCCCCAGGGCTGTGTGCAGGCGCACATCGTCCGGAACGGCCCGTGCTCCCTTGGCCAGGAGGTCCTGGGCGCGCTCTGGCGCAAGCTGGGCGGCTGCCAGGTAGGCCTCCGGATCCCCGGGGGCAGAGACAATTGCCAACTCGCAGGTGGCGAGGGCATCCTCCACGCGGCCCTCCTGGATCAGCAGCGCCCCGAGCCCGGTGTAGGCCCGTGCCAGGGTGGAATCCACTGCGATCGCGGTCTCATAGGAGGTTCGGGCGGTCTCGGTCTCTCCCAGTGCCCGGTGGACATCTCCGCGTCCCACCCAGGCTCGGGCTTGGGCCGGGTTCAACTCCAGTGCCTTGCCGTAGGCTTCCAGGGCCGAGACAGGATCCTGGCTCGCACGACCCAACAGGACCCAGGCCCACGCAGCCTGGGGATTGTCACCGGTGAGCTGGGTGTAGGCAGCGCGGGCTGTGGCACCCATGCCCCGGTTCACCAGGATGTCGACGACGACCTCGTGGGCCTCCATGTGGTCCGGCTTCTTGACGATGGCGGCGCGGGCTTCAGCGAGGGCGCCTTCGACATCTCCCCGTCGAAGGGTAGCCTCGGGGGAGGCCTGGACGAGCGAGAGGCCAAGCAGGAAGGAGAAAAAGGGGAGCACGGGCTCGAAACTCGCGAAATGGTATGGTGAGGGGGCGCGATCCGCTCCCGGAGGACGAAGGTGTCTATCGCGCTTTCCTTGTTGTTGCTGGCTGGGCCTGCCTGGTCTTTTCACCCGGATCGGGTGGAGATCGGTGTGGCGGGCGTGCACATGCCGGGCGCGTCTGAAGCCGAGGTGGAGGCGTTCACAGAGCGCCTGGCGGAAGCTCTGGAGGCGACAGATCGATTCAACGTGGTGCGACCCGACGAGTTGGCGCGCCGTCTCCAGGGTCGTCAGGAGTTGGTTCTTTCGGACTTCGCCCTGGCCCGGAGCAAGGAATGGCTCGACGAGGGAAGGGTACTCTCCGGCCGTTTTCTGTTTGACCAGTCGATCCCCATGCTGCAGCGTGCCACCCAGGGTCTGTCCGAGACGGTCGCACTGACGGGCGAAGCAGGCCTCCTGGCGGATGCATGGCTGGAGTTGGGGCTGGCCCATGCGGGGAACGGGCAGGTCGACTCCGCCCGGGCGGCCTTTGAGGAGGTGGCCATTCTGCAGCCGGATCGCCTGCTGAATCCCGTGGATCACGCACCGAAATATGTGGCCCTCTACCAGGAGGCCCGGCAGGTGGTGTTGGGACGGCCGCCTTCCAGCCTTCGGGTGGAGACGGTAGGTGAAGGATCGTTCCAGGTGGAGGTGGATGGCAAGAACCTGGGGCCAGCCCCGGTCTTTGTGTCAGATCTTCCCGCCGGTCGGCATTACCTGCGCGTCCTTGGAGAGGGGGCCAAGAGAAACCACGGGTCCCTGGTGCTGAGAGAAGGGGAGGATCGTCTCATCCAGGTAGAGCCCCAGAAGGGCACGCTGGGCAACACTGCGGAGTCCCCTTCGGGGCGAGCCCGGCAGGTCCGGGCGCTCTACATCGCTCTTGGAAGGTATGCCGAGACCCCGCTGGTACTTGTTGCGGGGGAAAGCACCGATGGCGCATGGGTCCTGTTCCTGCATGGCGTGGAGTCCGGCCAGTTCTCCCAGGCTCTGAGCATCCAGGGGACGGGGGACGCGGCGGCACTGCTTCCCTTGTTGCCGGCCCTGGCGGGCACCTTGAACGAGGCCAGCGGGTTGCGCATGGACGGGGTGTCTTCAGATGTTCCCCCCCTGGACGTCAATGCGAACCCGGTACTGACGACCCTCTTGCTGAAACCGGTTGCCAATGAGCCGAGCTTGCTGCCTGGCCAGGCAGCAGGTGCCCCCAGGTGGGTGGTCTGGGCTGGTGCTGGAGCGCTCGCAGCGGGGGGGGCGGTGGCAGTGGGAGTGGCGCTGAGTTCAGGAGAAGAGGAGCCGGAAGGGGGAACTGTGGTGCTGGGTCCCATCCCGTAGGCCGGCTGCGCGACAGACTCTTCAGGGTGTGTCGAAAAGCACGGTGGCGGTGTCTCCGGGCCGCACGCGCACAGTGCGCGTTTCATCCAGGCCGGTGGCTTCGTTGACCACGCGAATCGTGTGATTTCCGGCGGTCAGGTCCCCTGCGGTCAGGGGGGTCTCGCCCACCTTCTTGCCGTCCACGTACACGTAGGCCCATCCAGGACGCACGTTGACGTTCACACCGCCACGCCCCATAGGGCGACGCTCCAGCGTGCGGCTCACGGTGTCCCGTTCCCCGGCACCGGGGGTGGTGACCTGGAATTCCAACGCCTTGTGGCCTTCGAGGGTGTAGCGGGCCCTGTAGCTTGACTCGGGCCGCCCCTCAGACCAGGTGATGGGCGTGATGCCAACAGATCGGTTGTCCACGAACACCTGGGCGCCGCTGGGGGAGGATTCGAACACCAGGCGCGGGGGCTTTGCAGCCACCGTTCTCTTCGTGACCTCTTCAAGGCGCACGGGCAGCATGGTGCGCGTTCCGGCCTCGATGGTCAGGGTCTCTGTCTTGGTGACATGGTTCGGGGCCTCAAATCGCAGGACCCAGGTGCCCGGCTCCAATCCCTCGAGCGCCAGAGTCGGGCCTACGCCCAGCTTTTCTTCACCTTTGAATACCGCTGCCGTGGCAGGCTCCAGGAGCAGGCTGATGGCACCGGTGGTGGGCTCCGTTGCGACCGGTGGCGTGGCTGGTCCCGGAACGGGCTCCGGTTGAAGACCCAGCACCAGGGCCAATACCAAGGCGGCCAAAGCGCAGACTCCCAGGAGAATCAAACCCGCAGGGCGAGGAGGCGGGTCTGTTCGCAGGGTCGGGCCCCCGTGGGAAGTGGACTCCTCCCACTCCGGCTGAAGCTCAATCTCAGGCTCTTGCTCGTGCAACTCCAGGGCGACTCGGCTGCCTTCTTCCAGGTCTGATCGCTCCTGGCTCCGCTCGTCGGCAAACAACTCGCACAGAAACTCTGACAGGCGGCGCTGGGTCTGGGGCTCGAAACTCGTGTGGAGATGCTGGGAGAGTGCCTGCTCAAAAGCATGGGCGGTGTCGTACCGGTCCCCGGGCTGCTTCTGCAGCGCGCCCATGACCAGGGCGTCGACGTCCTCGTTGGCCTCCTGGTTGTAGTGGGAGGGGGGTTTGAGTTCCAGGGCCTTGATCTTCTCCAGGGTGGCGATTTCGCTCTTGGCCTTGAACAACCGCCGCCCCGTGAGCATCTCGTACAAGATGATTCCGAGACTGAAGATGTCGGACTGCTGGGTCACGGGTTCGCCCCGCGCCTGCTCCGGGCTCATGTACTCAAACTTGCCCTTGAGCACGCCAACCTCCGTGTCGTACCCGGAGAACTGGGCCTTGGCGATTCCAAAGTCCGCCAGCTTGGTGTCGCCGGAGTAGCCCACCAACACGTTGGCGGGAGACATGTCCCGGTGGATGATGCCCAGGGGCTCGCCCTGCAGGTTGGTCTTCGTGTGAGCGTGGTCGAGGCCCAGCGCTACCTGCTGGCCAATGAAGAGGGCGTACTCCAAGGGCAACAGCTTTCGCCGCTCGGCCATCTTCTTGAGGATGCGCTTGATGTCCTTGCCATCCACACATTCCATGGCGATGTAGCAGTTCGCGTGGAGCTGCCCGAAGTCGTACACGTGGACGATGTTTGGATGCTGCAACTGGGCGGAGATCTTCGCTTCGTCGATGAACATGGCGACGAACTCTTCATTCTCCGAGTGGTGGGCGAGGATGCGCTTGATGACCAGCAGCTTTTCGAACCCGGCATGGGAAAAGCTCTTGGCCTTGAAGATCTCGGCCATGCCACCCACCGCGATCTTGTCGACCAGGTAGTACTTGCCAAAGACTTCGGGGATGAACGCGCCCAAGAATCACTCCTCGCCGAAAGACTCGACGATCCTCACTCGTCCGTGTTGCTGTTTCCACTTGGGACTGTGTTGTTGTTTCCCGCTGGGAAATAGGGCTGCAGGTCGTCGCAGGACCACTCCTGTGGGACAGTGTCGGCAAATTCCTCGCACACGTCCAGGTCGCCGTCCGCCAACTGATCCCGGGTGTGGTTGCGAATGCATTCGCGCAATTCTCCATCAGACAAGGTGAATTGGCAGTCCTCAGACTCGGCGAGGGCCGCCATTTCCTTGCATAGATCTTGACACGTGTTGTGACAACCCGCGAGAATCGCTGCAAATGCCAGGGAAATCCAGTGCATTCTCATTCCTGCCCTTGATTCTACTATCCACGGTGCATCCTCCCGGCCAACCGGCGCCGGGCTAAGCTGACGAATCATGGACGTGGCCATCGAGAGCGGGGGCGTGCTTCAGATCGAGCCCACGGATCAGTGCAACCTGGGCTGTTCCATGTGTCGGCCCCATTTTGAGCAGCGCCCGCAGATTCATGGTGTCCCAAAAGGGAGAATGGACCTGGGGTTGTACGAGCGCATCGTGGACGGCCTCGTGGCCGAGGATCTGCGTTTCGACCACGTGATTCTCCAGTGGCTGGGGGATCCTTCTCTTCACCCGGAGCTGGAGCAGATGGTGGTGATTGCCCGGCGCAACCTCTGGGAGCGCGTGGGGTACCTGCGCATCGACACCAACGCGATCACCTTGACCCCGGCGAGGATGGACCGCCTGGTCGATGCGTACCTTGTGCAGGACGAAATGCCCCTTCTGCTGGTCTTTACGCTGGATGCGGCGACCCCGGAGACCTACGAGCGGGTCAAGGGGCGCGATGCCCTGAAAAAGGTGCAAAGCAACGTGGAGCACCTGGTCCGGCGACGGGCGCAGCTTCCAGGGGATGTGCGCCTGAACTTCCAATTCCAGTTCGTGCTCCAGGAGGGGAACGCCCACGAGGTGGGGGACTTCGTGCGGTATTGGAGCGACTTTCTGCTCTTGCATGGAAACGAGAAGGGCTACGACGAGATCCTGGTCAAGCGCCTGGCGGTGGATGCGGGCGGAGAGGGCCAGTTGGAAGCGGACGAGTTGTATGAGCGGACCTGTGCCGCCCAGGGGATTTCGGAGCGAAAGGAGCCGTGGGTGCATCTGAAGGTATGGGAGGGGCGGGGCTGGGAGAGCACGGCGCGCCCGAACGCTCCCCGCCAGCCTTGTCCGGGTCTGTGGATGACCCCTGTGGTGCGCCATGACGGACACCTGATGATGTGCTGTGTGGATCTTCCCGGCGCCCTGGACCTGGGTTCCCTTGGGGAACACTCTTTTCGAACCCTGTGGGAAGGGGAGGAGGCCAACCGCCGGCGCCTGGCCCATGTGCGGGGACGATTCGGCGAGGTGGGGCCTTGCGCGGATTGCGGCGGAATCTCCTGGTACCAGACGCCGCCGGAGTTTGTGCGGAAGTGGCTGGAAGACGTAGGTGGGACGGCCGCCTGGCCCGCCTACCAGCAGCGGATGGGGCAGCGCTAGAAGAGCTTTCGCCGGGACAATCGCTCGTTTTCCTTGATCAACGCTGCGAGCTCCCGGTTGAGCCGGTCCAACTCCGACTCGAAACGGCCCGCCTTGTCGTGAACCCGATGGAGTTCGCCGTTGGCCTCTGCCAGCTCCTGGGAGGTCTTGGACAGGTCGTCGGAGAGGCTGGCGTTCTGGGAAACCACGCCCTCCTTTTCCGCGGCCAGGCGGTCTCGCTCCGCACGATATGCATCCAACTCCGCCCTAAGCCGGCCGTTGTCTGCGGCCAGCCCTGCCTGTCGTTCACCCAGCTGGGCCATGCGGTCGTCTTGGGCCTCTGCCTCGGCCTGGGCGGTGGCCAGGTCTTGTCCTGACCGGTCCCGCTCCCGGGCGGTGGCCCGGAGTTCGGCTTCTTTCTTGGCCAGGTCAGCGGTGAGGTCGGCCAGCTCCCGGCGAAGGGTCTCCGCCTCGGCTGCTGTGGCGTCGCGCTCGGAACCCAGCACGTGAATGGCCTCCCGCTTGAAGCCGGAGACCTCGTCTACCGCGCGGGCCAGGCGCTCGGTCACAGATGTGAGGGAGCGCACCTGTCCCGAGAGATCCTGCACCTCGGTCCGCTTGTCGGACACCTCCCGTTCGGCCTTCTTCAATAGGGTGGACAGCTTGTCGACCTCTCCCCGCGCTCCGGTCAGGTCGGCAGCAAGCTCGGCGGCCTCGGCGATGGGGGTGGGGTGCTTGTCCCGCACGGTCGCCGCCGTCATCCAAGCCAACAAGGGGGCCTCACAATGGTCCCGTCCAAACTGTGCCTGGGCAAGGCGCTGGGCATTTCGGCCCCGCCGCGCGGCTTCCTCCGGCTTGGCGAGAATCTCCTGGAGGACCTCCTCCAGGTCCGCAGGATCCACCACCCAACCGGCCTTTTTGTCCTTCAGCAGCCCGGCGAGCGAGTGCTGGGCGCCGGTCACGATGGGCAGCCCACAGGCCATGTATTCCACGTGGCGAAATGCCAGGGCGATCTCCCGCTCGGCGTTGGGCTCCATGAGATCCAGGGCTGCGGTGCTGCTGGCGTAGGCATCGAGGAGGGTGTGCCAGGGCACGTTGCCCTTGTACTGGATGCGGCTTCCCGGGGGCACGTGCTTGGGAAGGTCCACCACCTGGGTTGTGCCAATGGCTGGTTTGCCCCCAAAGACCACCACCTTTCCCTTGCGGCGCTTGCGCAGGTACTTCACCGTGCGCTCGAGCCCGACCGTGGGGTCTTGCCAGGGCCAGGCCACTCCGCCCATGACGAACTGCGGCGTCTTGGGGGTGCGGCGCTTCGGGGCGCTGGGGGCCACCAGGGGAACCACGTCGCCGGTGACCTCCCGGACATCCACACCGGCCAGGGTCAACAGGCCCAGGTAGAACCAGCGCTGACGCGGATTGGAAAACAGGAAGTGATCGGCAGCGGACAGGGCCCGCAGGGTGCGCACAGCCTCGATGGAAGTGGATTCCTCGAAGACGGACTCCAACAGCCGCGGCGCGTAGAGATCGAGGCAGACTGGAATGTCCAATCCCGCCAGGGCCGGGGCTTCCTCGGGCTGAACACACAGGATCCGATCCGGCTTCACGGCCTTGGCATAGGTGCGCAGGGCTGCCGGGGACTGGAACACCGGAGGCCCGCCGTCGAGGGCGTCCTGGTCTCGGGTTGTGTAGAGCACTTCGTGGCCCGCCGCCTTGAGCGCCTCCCCATGGTGCCAGGCGCGCAGAGCCCCCCCGCTGATGGGGCGATCAGCCTGGGGGAGCCAGCCATGAAAGACCACGAGGACGCGCATGGCCCCCATCGTACCTCCATCCGGGGTTACTGCGGGCTACTCTACCCCCCGTGAACGCACTCCGTCGCATTCGCCGCGACGCGGCCATGTACTTCTCCCGGGCGTGGAACCAGTCCCTCGTACCGCCGGATTGGGTCAGCCTCAATCTGACCATGAAGTGCAACCTCGCCTGCACCATGTGCACCACCTGCTACGACGCTCCGGGAGAGTTGGACACCGACGAAATCAAGAGCGTGATCGACCAGACTGCCCAATGGGGCGTCAAGGTGCTCAACCCCCTGGGAGGAGAGCCTTTCGTCCGGAAGGACCTGGAGGACATTCTTGCGTATGCCTGCAAGAAGGACTTCACCATCACGGTCACCACCAACGGGACCTTGATCACCAAGAAGCGTGCCGAGGCCCTGGCGCGGATTCCCCCAAGCCGGCTGCACTTCAACATCAGCTTGGACGGTCCTGAGGCCATTCACGACGCCATTCGTGGGGACGGCCAGTACCAGCGGGCGCTGCAGGGCTACCGACACCTGCGAGCAGCGGATGCGGCCGCTGGGAACCAGCACCGGAAGATCCTGGTGAACACCCTGATCCACAACCGGAACCTGGCAGAGCTGCCGGACTTTCTCGATGAGCAGGAGGCGCTTGGGTTTGACGGGGTGCAACTGCTCAATCTCTTTCGTCATGGAAAGAGCGATGGGGACGATCCCGGTGGCCTCTGGATCCAACCGGAGCAGATTGAAGCATTGGAGGCGCTGGTCGAGCGCCTGGTGGCCCGGGTGAACCGCCAGGCCGCCTCGGGCTACCGCATCCTCAATCCAGTGGAAGACCTGGGGCTGATTCCCAGCTACTACCGCGATGCATTGACGCCCCTGGATGCGCCTTGTTGGAGCGGATGGAAGGAGCTGTACATCCACTCGGACGGCAGCGCGATCATGTGCGATGGGGAGCTGGAGTTCCTGGAGGGGCGTTTCGGGAATGTGCGGGATCAGACCCTGCGGCAGATCTGGTCCAGCCCGGAGTTGAAGGCCCGCCGAGAGGTGGTGAAGTCCTGCACCACGCCCTGCATGCAGGGCTGCTATCTGCGCCGGGAATCCGATTCCATCACCCACCTGGGCAAGCAAGCCCTCGGGGAGGCACACGATGGCTTTCGGGGCCGCGTGTCTCGCCTCGGAATGCAGGAAATGGAGCGGGTGGATCCGGGAATCCTGACCCTCGAGCTGTCCGATTGTGCCCCCTGGCCTATGGGGGGAGATTCGGCGCCCCTGCGGCGGTTTGAGGACCTGGTGGCCGCCAGTCCGGTGGAGTTCGAGGCTTGCTGGAGGGATCCGACCACCTTCACCACCTTCCGGGATCGCGGGTACATCGATTTCGGGCGCGGCTTTCTTGGGTTCGACGTGGTGCGCTCGGTGCTGGAGGATCTCGCCCGGTCCCGGCTGTCCTTCCACACTCTCGACCTGTCCTGGCGCGGAGAGCCGCTCCTGCACCCGGAGTTCGCCGGGGTCCTGGACTGGGTGCTGGACCACGGGCGCCGCCACCAGACTTTTTCAATCCTTCAGATCCGAACCGATGGGCGCCTGCTGGGGGAAGACGTGGCTGATGTCGCCGCCCAGCACAAGAACATGGACCAGACCTGGGTGCTGCATGGCAACGGGGTGGGGGAGTGGCAGGAGGCGGTGTTGGGCAATGTGGACCACCTCCTTTCGGTTCGGGGGGATCGTCTGCGGATTGTGCCGAGCTGGGTGGTGGAGGGGCCGGTGGATGCACAGGGATTCGTGGACACCTGGCTCCCGCGACTGAAGTCGCCCTGGGTAGCGGCTGGGGTTCTTCCGCCGGAAGGCGACGGCATCTGGTTCCGCAGGAGCGATCACGACCATTTCCAGGCCACGGCCGATTCGCGGGCCCGTCTTGCCGGCGTTGCAACGGAGTTGGGCATTTCGGCAGACACGGGGGAGGAGCGCGGTCCCCGGCACTGTCCCGGCGTGCATGCCACCCCCACGGTTTCCTGGGATGGGGACATCACCTTGTGCCCCTGGGATGTGCGGGTGGAGAACAAGGTGGGAGAGGTCACCTCGGACCGCCTCTCCCGGGTCTGGCAGAAGGACGAGACCCTGGAGGCACTGCGGCGTGCGACCCGTGGCCGGGGGGTACCGGATCGTGACCTGTGCCGGGACTGCCACCAGCCCTACAGCCCCAATTACCGCTTGGAGAACCCCAATACGTCGTCCATGCCGTAGAGGCCGGGCGCCTGGCCCACGACCCACCGGGCGGCGCGAAGCGCCCCTTGCGCAAAGGCCTGTCGGGAGCCCGCCACGTGGCTCAACTCCAGGCGATCCCCCTCGCAGGCCAACACCACCCGGTGCTCTCCTGGCACATCTCCCCCCCGCAGGGAATGGAGGCCAATCTCCTGGGGAGAGCGCGGTCCACTGACCCCGGAGCGTCCATGGACGAGCTCGCCGCCCCCTTCTCGGGAGGACGCCAGTGCATTCGCCAGGGCGAGGGCCGTACCCGAGGGGGCATCGCGCTTGCGGGCGTGGTGCATTTCCACGATCTCCCCGTGGGCATCCGGGAGCAGGCTCCCGGCTCGGGCCACCAGGTCCAGGAGCACGTTGACCCCGGTGGAAAAGTTGGCGGCCTGCACGATGGGCCGAATTCCTGCTGCTTTCTGAACCTGGGCTTGCTGATCTTCATTGAGACCCGTGGTGGCGAGCACCAGCGGGGTGTCCCCTCCGTAGGCAAGCAGCGCCTCGGTGCCGGCGGGCAGGGAAAAGTCCACGACGACGTTGCAGCTGGACAGGGAGGCCTTGCTGACGAAGGCGATGGCGACGCCCTTCGGACCGCATCCGGAGATCTCGCCAGCATCGGTTCCGAGATCCTGGGCATCAAACGCACCCGCAAGCACGAGGTCTTCGGCAGCATCGACACTCTGGACCAGCAACCGGCCCATCTGGCCTGCGGCTCCTTGGATTCCGATTTGGATCATTTGATTCCCTCCAGCAATTCAGGGGGCGGCGGGCCCCCGGGGGAAAGGGGCAGTCGCACCCGGTTTTCGCAGAGTCCCAGAGCTGCCATGGCAGCCTTGCAGGGAACAGGGTTGGAGTCGGAGAAGAGGAAGTCCACCATTGGCATCAAGGCGTGGTGCAGTGCACGTGCCTGCTCCACATTCCCGGCAACAGCAGCCTCGTACAGGGCCACGCACTGGGCCGGGGCCACGTTGGAGAGTACGGAGATGGCACCGGTGGCTCCCACGCACAACAGCGGAAAGAAGGTGAAATCGTCCCCAGAGAGAACGTTCGCCGGGGTCCGGGCCACGAGGTCTGACCCATAGTGCACATCGCCGGTGGCTTCCTTGACGGCGACCACCCCCTCGATGGAGGCCAGGTCCGCCAGCAGCTCCACGCTGACCTGTTGGCCGGTTCGACCGGGAACATGGTAGGCCACGACGGGCAGTCCTTCCGCGCAGGCGGCTTCCATGTGGGCGCGGTGTCCGTCTGCATTGGGCTTGTTGTAGTAGGGAAGCACCACGAGGGCAGCATCCGCGCCCAGGGCTCTTGCCCGGCGGATGTTGGACACCGTGGACGCTGTGGCATTTGTGCCACAACCTGCTGTCACGGGAATTCGACCCTCCGCCACCTCCACCGCTGTGGTGATGAGACCCGTCCACTCGTCGGTGGCAAGGGTGGGGGTTTCGCCGGTGGTGCCGCAGGGCACGAGGCCATGAACGCCCGCATCCACCTGCCTCTGGCAGAGGGCGCGAAAGGTGTCCAGATCGACTGCAGCGTCGTTGAAAGGCGTCACCAAGGCGGTGTGTATGCCCTTCAGCACCCTAGAACTCCACGGTTGCCAGCACCCGACCCGCGTACGCCGGATCGGTGAAGTCCGTCCCCAGGTCCTCGGGGGCGTGGTTCTTGAACTGCGGGCCCGGCATCAGCAGGGCGCCGGTGCCCTGGATCCAGAAGTTCTCATAGGGGGTCCACTTCACGTCAAGGCCGTACTCGGCACCGTACCCGCGGCCTGAATCATCGGTGGTCTTGGCAGCCCGGGCCAACAGGACAGAAGCGGTGGTGTCCACGCCTTCCAGGGGCGTGTACCCAAGGGAGGGCTTCATGTACTGGGCATTTCGCACCGCGTTGCCCGTGAGCACGCCTGAGAGATCCCGGCCGTCGTTGGTTGTGTTGGCCACCGCCGCTGCAAAGGTGGGCATGGGTTGCTCAAACAAGAGCAGTCCCACGTCGTGGTCCCGGTCAAAGGTAAAGGTGTGCAACTCCCCGTCGTCGGGGTCTTCGTCTCCGGAAGCCCAGCCAAGCTCCGCCCCCAGGGTGACATCCCCTACGTTGCCCTGGAACGCCAGCATGGTGCCAAAAGCGGACACGCTTACGTCATCAGCACCGTTTCCGAGATCGCCGGATCCCAGGACCATGGCCACCTCTGCCTCCACCTGCATCGGCCCCAGCTGGGCATTGCCCCACAAATCGCCGGTGTAGGACCGGTAGTCCGGATCCGGCTGAAACTGGACCCGGTTGAGCAGGCCGATGGCCGTGGTCTCTGTGCGGTAGGCAACGATCAGGTTGGCGGCCTGAATGTCGTCTTGCGTGTTGGGCAGTCCCTCGTGGAGCAGGTCCCAGGCGCCCACCACGTAAATGGCACCAAAGCGGCCGGTGAACTGCACCCGGTCCACGCTGTCGCCGTAACGATCGTCTGGATCTGTGCCGGCGTTGAAGAGGATTCCAGATCCCCACTCCAGGGGCATGCGACCGATGCGAAGGCGGCCATACGGCGTGTAGACATCTCCCCACACCCGGCGGACCGCCATGTTGTTGAGCAGCGAGGAGGTGACATCGTCGTCCACCGCTGGCGCCACCCCGTCGGCATCGGCCAGGACAATGGCATCGCCGGTCACCGGGTCGGTCCAGGTATCGGCTGCGCCGCCCCAGGCTGCGTTGGACAGCAGGTCCATCTGGGCATGGAGGGCCACATTGGCGGTGATGGCCCAGGTGGGACGCAGCTGGAGCTGGTGCTCCATGCCCAATGCGAGGCCTTCGCTCATTTCATGGTCGGCGGACAAGGAGAGGGAGTTCTGCCCAAGGGCCCACGCCCGGTAGTGACCGTCCCAGATCACTTCCGCAGCTTGAACTTCCAGAACGGTAAGGGCCAAAAGCAGCAAGAGGAGCCTCCGCAGGAGCCGGTTGGATGGGGGAGTTAGCACGGCAGAAGGGGGTGTGCATGGAGACCGCCCCTTCGAGTTACACCACCGCCATGCTTCGGTTGTTCAAGAGCCTCTGGCGCTGGCAGCATGCGTTCCTTCACGCGGTGATCTCTCTTCAGAACCGCATACTGATGACAGCGGTGTACGTGGCGGCCATGGCACCGGTGGCCATCCTGTTGAAGCTGTTTCGCCAGGACCTTCTGTACCGGGGGGATCCGGAGCAGCCGGGCAGCAGCTACTGGGTGCCTCGCAAAGATGATCCCATGACCATGGATCGGGCGCGGCGGATGTTCTAGTGTGTTGTTGGGAGGGGTTCGTTGAAGGCGGCCCCCTGCCTTGTGTCGCACATTGGGCTCCCAGGGCCTGTCCCTGCGACAAGACCGGGGGGAGATACCGTATCCCCCCTGCCTTGTGTCGCACTTGGAGGCTGGATTGCGACAGTTTCGGGGGGGGTCATTCTATACCCCCCTCCCTTTGTCGCACATTGGGCTCCCAGGGCCTGTCCCTGCGACAAATCCGGTGTCCCTGCGACAAGACCGGGGGGAGATACCGTATCCCCCCTGCCTTGTGT
>CAZSZE010000007.1:54711-73155 GCA_964610645.1 uncultured Enterobacterales bacterium
TGTCCCTGCGACAAGACCGGGGGGAGATACCGTATCCCCCCTGCCTTGTGTCGCACCCGAGCGGTAACGGTGCGTTGCCACGCTGGGAAGAGCCTCTCACAAGGAGCAGGGCCGCTGGGCCGGCCGGATTGGCCGTTCCACGCCCTACAGCCTCCTACCCCCCCAGCTTCTCCAAAACCAGAAGCGACGTGGCGAGACTTGCGCCCACGACAATCGCTCCGACCACCGCCATCAGCGCCAGGCGCTTGTGTCCGGGAAGCAGCACTAGAGTGTGTAGATAAAAGGCAGGACCGGGCTGGACTCGGCCCACAGGATGAACGCCACCATGGCCAGCAGGACCAGGATGATGGGGGTCATCCACCAGGCCTTGTTGTAGCGAATGAAGTCCCAGAACTCCACGACCAGGCTTGTGCGCCCCTGGGGAAGTTCCGCGGTCAGGGTGCGCTCCAGCGTTTCATCGGCGGCGGGTTCTTGTTCCATGGAAAGGAGAATAGCACTCACGCCAGGGCAAACCAGTGCTCTCCTTCCACCAGCTCCGGACGCAGCTTCTGGATGAGTGTCCGGATCTCGTCGCGGGCTTCGGGAATGCCCACCGCCACGAAGAGACGGTCGAATTCCAAGGTGGCCAGGGAGGGGGGAGGGAGCACGGGCACGCCGTGGCGCTCGGTGGCGCGTCCGATGTCCAGCACGGCCACCAGGTCATGGCCCTCGGCCAGGAAGAACCGGACCCACGGCTTGCCGCTTCTGCCCGCACCCCACAGGACCACGCGACACCGCGGAAGCACTGCGCGCAGATGGCGCCTGCGGGCCTCCCGGAACGCCTCCCGGCTGTAGCGTTCATCCGTGCGCGTCAGGCGGTCGGGCCGATCTCGAAGCACCACCACCTCCCGATCCGTGCTTTGCAATCCCCAGCCCCCCGCCACGAGTCGCAACCAGAGGTCGTAGTCCTCCGGAAACGGGCCGTCCTCGTAGCCACCGACCTCTTTCACTGCGCTGGCTCGAAAGGTGACGGCCGGGTGGAACAGCGGGCTCTCTACGAGACGACTTGCATGCAGGTCCTGGAGCTCATTCAGCCAGGAGACGTACCGCTGCATTCCGTCGGGGACCGCCTCGCCATCCCGGTGGATGCGAGCGCGGCCCCCAACCGCCCCCAAGCGCGGTTCGGCCAGGAACATCTGTTTCTGGGCTTCGATGCGCCCAGGCAGAGCCACGTCGTCCGCATCCAGGCGGGCGATCAGCTCCCCCTTGGCGGCGGACCGGCCGCGTTCCAGGGCAGCTACGATTCCCTCGGGGGGCTGGTGCAGTCGATGGAGGAAAGGGGTGTCCGCCAGGGCCTCCACGGCGCCATCCCGGCTGCCGTCGTCCACCACAATCACCTCGTCTCCGGGGCTGCACTGGGCCAGAGCGCTGTCCACCGCTTCCGCCAACCAGGCGCCTCCATCCCGCACGGGAATGAGCCAGGACACCCGCATCAGGGTGTGCGAATCCGGTAGGAGGTGTCCAGGAGCGGCACCGGGTGCGCCTCGCCAGATGCAGCAGGGCCGAAGTCCACCACGAGGTCCCCGGCCTGTGGCAGCTCATCCTGTGCGAGGTCCCGATCGACACCGGAACGCCGCAGAAACGGCCCCAGGTGGGCACCCCACCCGAAGGTGGTTTGAATCGCACAGGGAATTTCAGGCGCTTGCAGGACCACCACCCGCTGTTGTTCTCCCGCCCGCAGTGCGTCCACGATCGGCCCGAACCCCGGGTCGGCCTCTTGAGGAGGCCGCAACCAGACCTGGGGGCAGCCGGTCAGCAACGCTGTGTTGGCTGCGGAAGGAGCCCCGAGGCTGGTGTCCCAGGACAACCAGGTCGTCCATCCCGCGCCCAACAGGGACAACCAGGCAAGCCGGGGCCGGGACGCCACGCCAGCGGCCAGGATCAGCGCGGCGCCGGGCAATGCAGGGGCCAACATCCGGTCGTACTTTCGGGGCACCAGGGTCAGCAGAAGAACGCTGCCTCCAAGCCATGCGATCCCCAGCAGCACCAGCCGTCGGTGCCGCGTGCGCCAGGCTGCGGCGGCTGCCCCTGCCACCAGTCCGAGCCAGATCGGTCCCAGCGCCGGAGCCCAGAGGGAGCGGGGATAGAAGAACAAGTGGGCTGCCAAACCCCGCTCGGTGCCAAGCCCGGCAGAGCCAGCCAGGTAGGGCAGCTGCTCCCCCAGGTTTGACAGGGTCCAGGGAAGGGCGAGGGCTGCGGTGGGCAGCGCCCAGAAGAGGGAGCGATGGGGGCGGCACAGCAAGAGAAGGGGAGCCAGGAACAATACTGCGGTCTGCTTGGTCAGAAACGCCAGGGCCAGGGCCAGCCCGAACAGGGCCGCGGAAGCCGGCGCCGGATGGTCGCGGTGGCGCTGGGCAGCAGCGATGGCCAGGGCCACTGTGGCCACCAGGAGCCCCTCGGGCATGAAGTGGCGACCGACACCGGCCACCATGGGCAGATGAAGCACCGTCCCAGCCGCGACAAGGGCGGGACCCCGACCCGCACTCCGGGCCAGGGAGTAGACCGCACCGGCCGCCACAAGGGGCGCCAGGAGGTGGATCAAGCGCACCGGCAGCCGACCGGGGACGCCACCCCCCATTCCCCACCACCAGGTGCCCACCACCGCCGGGTACAGGGAGGGGTAATCCCCCATGTCCGCGACGAGGACCCGGTGCATTGCCCGGCCGACCTGGGCCTCCGAAAGATCCTGCAGAAACAACTCCGCGGCACCCACGTGCCCCTCCTCATCCCCATCGCGGATCCCGAGATCCCGATCAAGCCAGGTGAGGTTGCTGACCAGAAATGTGGCAAACAGCAGCGCAGCGCATAGGAGGGCGGTTCTTCTTGGGGTCAACTTGTGGAGAAGCCTATGGACAAGTGGTTGAGCAGAGCGATTCCCAGGCGGAAATCCGCTTCCACGTTGGGTTTACACGTTTCCGCCCACTATGAACAACCCACCTGCAAGGAGGGCAGCCAAGGGTGCGAAAACGCGGAAGATCCGGGACTGTAGCCCCTCAGAATTGGCCGCGATGGCCACGGCGCTCAGGGCGATGAGGGGGAGGAAGTAGTGGGTGGTGAGGTGATCGATGGTGCAGAGCATGGCCGATGCAAGAAGGGCGGCACCTGCCAGCCAGCGGGCGTTTCGGGTGGCCAGGGGCAGCGCCAGGACCAGCGCGCCTCCCATGTACAGGAACCAGGTCTGGTAGAAGGCCCATGGCCGCGACCAGAATGGCGCCGCATCCGGGTTGTTGCTGTAGTGCTCGGGAATCGTCTCAAACCACAGGATGAAGAGCCACTCGGAGAGGGAGCCCTGGAGCAGTGCCCCGGCGCCGATCAGGACCGCCAGGCCGGCCACGCAGCCCCACAGAATCGCCAATCCTCTCCAGGGGGTTCGCCGGCCCAACAGCAGTGCAATCAAGGTCAACAGCACAGTTCCTGGATACCGCAGCATTCCAGCTGCAAGGCCCAGGAGGGCGATTCTGCCTGGTTCTCGGCGCAGCAAGGCTGCACACCCCCCCACGATGGCAGCCGCGTACAAACTGTCCGGAAAGTTGATGGACCCCGGCACAAGCATCAGCTTCCCATGGACTGCTGCGAATAGACCCGGCAGCAGCCAGGCCGGCCAGGGAGCCCGCGGGGCTGCCACCTCCACCAGGGCGAGCCCCGAGGCAGCCACCAGGAAGAGCACCCACAGAAACAGCATGCTGGCTGCAGGCAGATCCGTTCCCACGAGAAGCGTTGGCACCGCCAATACGTAGCTCCAGAGGGGCGGTTGGTTGACCGTAAGAGCCCGGCTCTCCAGCACCTCGGCGGCCCATCGCTGGTTTTCCACGATGTTCAGCAGCTGGTAGTAGTGGACGAATCGCGCTTCCCCGGAGAGGTCCAGGGAGTCCACCGCCAGCCGTCCGGGAAGCACCGTGATCCGGCTGGACCCGGAAGCGGAATCAATCGAGATCTCCAGATCCCCAGGCTGTACTTCCAGCACGGCAGCAACTGCGCCGCGGTCTTGGTACCGGGGGACGGGACCTTCGGCCTCGTCGACAACAGGGTCGCTCTCAATCTCTGCGCTGTCGGTCACCTGGGAACCCTGGGAGACGGTGATCCGGGCCCCCACAGGCCCCTGCAACAGCACGGCAATTGTGCCGGCACCCTGGATCTGCAGGGTCCCGCCGTCGTTGTCGGGATCCGAAAGAACAGCACCTTTGGCGGTGGGCTGGTCTTCGGGCCAGCCAAATCGTCTCTCGGCGCTCCAGCCCTCTCCCCTGGACCAATCCACCGAGTCTCCCAGGCGGGTGTCGACCCGGGTGTCATGCCACCAGGCGTCCAGGCCCCGGGAGAGCCGGGGGGAGTGAACCCCCGCAAAGAGCCCGAGAAATACCACGGCGCCCCCGAGACCCAGCAAAACCTGCCGGGACCAGGGTGACCGTTCAGGCGGATTCAGCCACAGCCCCAGTCCCACCCACATGCCGCTGGTGCAGATCAGGAGCCACGGCCCTCCTCCAAACCAGCGCACGAGACACACCCCGGGCACCACGAACGCAATGGAGATCCACACCGCATCCACGCCGGCTTGCAGGGGGGAGCCGGATCCCAGGAGGCGCCTCGCCCAGGGTGCCCCCGGCGCCCACAGCACCGCAGGCAGCACCAGGAGCCCCTGCAGCCACCAGGGTGCGGAAGTGGCATGGACCCCGGCTCCAAGGGCCCAGATGACAAGAGCAATCACTTGGGTGGCACCCGGCAGGGGTGGGAATCCTCTGGGTCATGGGGTCTGTCCGCCATGGCCACCACCACAAGGTCCACATCCCCCCGGTTGAAGAGTGCGTGCGCCCAGCCGGCCGGCACATGGACCCGCACCCCTTGCAGCTCCGCCTCCTCTACTTCCCCGTTGTCCGGGTCGATGGCCCGCACCACCCCCGTCCCCGAAACACTGGCAAACCACTCCCCCGCCTTGTGGTGGATGTGGTGGCCCCTGGAGGCCCCCGGCCGGGCGGTCACCAGGTAGACCTCTCCGGGAACCGCCCGGGGCAGCAGCTTGTGCAGAGTACCGCGCTCGTCCTGGTGCAGGACAATCGGTTCAACCCGCAGCGGCGGCATGGCCCCTCCGGGCATTGATGGTGTCCTGCAGTCCTGCGTCCAGGGGGATTCGAGGCCGAAAGGAGAGCACAGCACGGGCCCGGCTGTGGTCTCCCACGAACCGATCCACCTCGCCGTGTCGCCGGGGCAGGCTTCCGGATTGCACCAGGGACAGGGGGGCGCCACACAGGGCGAAGATTCGCTGGACCACGTGATGGACCGTGTGTTCGTCGCCGCTTCCCAGGTTCAGGAGCAATCCGACAGCCTCCGGTACACAGGCGGACACAAGAGCCCGTGCCATGTCATCCACGTGGGTGAACTCTCGGGTCTGGGTTCCGTCGGTCATGGAGAAGGGAGTCCTGGACAGCGCGGCATCAATGGCGCTTGGGACAAGCCTTGGGCCGCTCTGGCCGGGCCCATAGGTCAGGAACGGTCGCACCACTGTGGCGCGGAGACCCTCGCATTGAATCTGCTCCAGGACCTCGAAAGTGGCCTGCGCCTTGGCCTGCGAGTAGGGGGACACCGGTTGAGGGGGCTGGTCCTCGACAAAGGGCGCCGGCCCGTCCCCGTACTCGTCGCAGGTGCCTGCCACCAGGAGCCGAGTGCCCGCTGCGAGGCAGGAGGCCGCCACCTGCCGGGTCCCGCCCACAATCGCGGAGGCAAGGTCTGCATCTGCTGGCACTCGCTCCGGCTGGACCGGGGCAGCCAGGTGCAGCACGAGGTCGGGGGCAGCCCTGGAGAACGCTGCCGACCACCCACCTGTGGCACTTCCGTCCTTGAATTCCACCCGATGAGGGGTGACCCCGGGGGGCACGGGGTGGTTCAGCCAGGTCCCGTGGACTGTGTGATCCTGGGCGAGAAGGGCCCTGCAGACCGCGCCGCCAAGGAAGCCGCTGGCTCCGGTGACAAGAACGCGCGAAATCTTCCGGGAAGGGGGTTCCACGGAGGTTAGACTACCCCAATGCTCCGATTCCTCCCCCTTGTCTTCCTTCTGGCCTGTGACTTCAAAGCCGGTGGAACCATTCGCGGCGTGGATGGGGGAGACGACACGGGCAGCAGCCAGGACACGGACCCATCGGACGACACGGGCGGCTCGAACGCCACCGATGACGATGGGGACGGCGTCTCGGAAAACGATGGAGATTGCGACGACACGGACCCGGCCATCCATCCTGGCGCATCGGATCGGTGCAATGCCGTAGACGACGACTGCGACGGAGATATCGACGAGGACGCCCTGTTGGATGACTCCTACGAGCCGAACGACACGGTGGCCAGCGACCTTGGGGATCTCGATGAGGGAACCCCCCTGGAGGTGACCGCCCTCCTGTACAACGATGAAGATGTGGACCGCTATGGGTTCTACGTAGACGACCTCACCCTTTCGGACCTTTCGTTCGAGGTGTTCACCATCACCATCACCCTGTCGAACATCCCGGACGATGCCACCTACCTGCTCACCCTGAACCGCACGAGCAGCGACACCGGGGAGTCCACCCCGGGGCAACTCGACCAGGAATTCGGCACGGGGTCCGTCACCATCACCCTGAACGACACCGAGTTTGTGGACGATTCAGGGGACTTTGAACTGTCGGTGGAAGCCGTGGCCGGCGCGGACTGTTCCAGCGCCTACCTGCTCTCGGTCGTTCGAGAGAGCTGACCGCTACCAGGTGGCGTGCAGGGTCGCCAGGCCCAGGTGCACCGTGTCGACGCCTTGGCCCGCCAGCTGGTCCGAGAGAAAGGCGTGCCCTCCTTGTAGTTGCACCTTGAACCCAAGATCCTGCTCGGCGACGGTCACGGTGCCCAGGTCTCCCCCCACGCTCCAGTCCACCTCGGAACCCAGGGCATAGCCTCCTGCCGGCTGGTTGTGGTGGTTCCGGTTGACCCCCCCGGACCGGTAGGAATAGAAGGCTTGCCGCACCGGGGCCGTGGACCACGCCATCATGCCCCCGAGGCGCAGATCCACCCGATCCCCCGCCTGCACCTGCAACACGGGCTGGGCATACACCGCCCCGCGCAGCGCGCCTTCCCCGGTGAGGGTGTCCAGGCCATCCGGGGGTTGGCCGGAACGCTCGGGATCAGACAAGAGCGCGTGGGTGGCTGCATCCACGCTTCCCAGCAGCTCGTGAAACAGCACCAGGCCGGCATCAAAGTCCCGATCCATGGTGAACGTGCTGGAGAGGCCATCATCGGGCCGGCCGTCGCCGGTGGCGTATCCCCCTCGCAGATGAAGGACCGCCCGGTCCTCTGGCGCACGCAACCGAATCCGCGCGGCTGCAGCCCCGGAGTTCACCCGGACTGCCTCGGTGGATTCATACGTGGTGGCCCGATCCGTTCGTCCCACCACCCCCGCGGCCTCCATTTCCAGGATCAGCCCCCAACCTTCCTCCCCCAGGGCAAAGGGGACGGAGACTATGCCATCCAGCATGGAGACCAGGGTCTCCCGGGGAATCTCCCCTTCCTCTGCCGGCTCCTCCTGGTTCCGGACCACCGCGTAAAAGCCGGTGGAGAGATCTCCGGTCCGGTACAGGGCGGATGCCAGCGCTTGCCAGGCCTTCTGGCCATCGACCATGCGTGCCATGTCATCGGCAAGAACCCGGTCCACTCCAAGACTCAAGTACACCGGAAGGGCATTGCCATCCCCACCGGAAGGTTGGGTGGTGTGCCGGGCGCGAAACACGCGATCCCCGAATTGCCCCTGGCCGAAGAGCTTCTCATGGGCCCCATCGTTCGCCACCATCCCCAAGCCCCAGTGGGAGGGGACGAGTCCCACCTCCCATTGGCCCAGGCGATTCATTCCCTTGACCGATGCCCGCCGTGGAACCACCCCGTCCAGGCTCAATGCGGTGAGCGACTGCCGGTTCCTCTCATCAGCGGTGCCCTCGATGCTCCAGACATCGCCAGCCACCTGCCCCGTGAGGACATCCCATTGTGTGGCGAACAGGAGGTCGTTCCAGGAGGACTCAAGCGCCAGTCGCAGGCGCTGTTGCACCGAAAGCGGTTGGCCCACCGTGTTTCCCTCGGCATCCACCGGGTAGTCGGAAAGAGCCACCACCTGGGTGCGGCTGGCCACGGTCGGGTCCCAATCCGTGGTTGCAGCGGTCTGGGGAGCGGGGGCAGCGGGTGCCGGGTCCTCCGCAAGGGCCAGGGAAATCCAGAGGAGGGCGATCATTTCAAATCCAGGGGCAGGATGTGGTCGCAGTCCCAGGTGGCCAGGCAGGGGTCATCCGAGAGCTCCGTGCCGCCGGTCTGAAAGTACCGGGCGATCTGGTTGATGGAGAAGCTGTGAATGTCGAAAGGCAGGCTGGGATTTGGAAGGCCGAACCCGTGGGTGCCACCGGTCTCCACATAGGGAAGTCGCAATCCCGAAACACCGGAGTCTGTTTCCAGCGAGATCCGCAGCGGTTCGTCCGACGGGGCGCCCAGCTCATCGCTGTCGTCATCGAGATCGTCTGCATCAAAGAGAACGGGGTTGCCGAGTTCATCCCTCCAGGGGCCGTGCTCCTCCAGGCCGCGAACCACCTGGCGGTCGATCAGCCACTCGTCCACGGTCATGCCATACCGCTCGTCTGTTTCCTTCCACTCCACGAGTCCCGCAGCCCGGGCGAGGGCAATGCCCGTGTTGATGGAGACGATCATGTCCCCCGGGGTCGGCACGATGATGTGGTTGACCGGACCCTTCATGTGGGGGAACACATCGGTGTAGAGGTGGGGGGCATATGCGATGGGATCCCCGGGTTCGGTGACCATGGCCAGGGCCATGACCAGGCGGCGGTAATCCGGGGTGGAACGAATGTGGCCCAAGCCCTCAGACAGGGCGATCAAGGGGGAGCCTGCCCGGTGGGTGACCGCCTCGTGGGTCACGTCTTGTTCAAAGGTGTCGAACACCCCGATTCGGCCGCCATCTGCGTCCCAGATCGTGATCTCCAGAAAGTCTCCCAGGTCCGCGTTGTCCGGGACAGAGTAGGTGGCCTCCAGGTCCGGACCTTCCGCGGGCATGCCTGCAATGGCCCGCTTTTCATGGGCATCCGCCGCATCGGCGGGAATGCCCACCCGGAAGGTACCATCCGCGTTGATCACGCCCTCCCGCACCTCGCCGTTGTCCAGGTTCTCCAGCCGCACGCTGCCACCCGCCGGAAGCTCGTCCAGGGTCAGCACCGTGTACTCGCTCATCTTCTTGACCTGGTTCACCATCTGGGTGACCCGCAAGCCGCCGGTTTCAGTCGGGTAGCCCAGGAACAGCGGGGACATGAGGCGACCCGGCACCGCTTCCACCACCCCACTCAAGGGCGAGCGGGCACCCACGTCCATCAGGCCTCCTCCCGGAACAATGGACGCTGAGGCCGTGAGGTTGGGCTCGATGGCAGCAAAGATCGCGGTGTTGATGCCCCCAAGGGAGCCGCCCAGCGCCACGTAGTCCACGTCGGGTCCACCGATGTCCGGGGTGCCGTCGTTGTCCCAGTCGCAGCTGACCGCGGTTCCGCCATCCGAACGGTCCATCGTGCCGGTGCCGCAGGCTTGAAGCGCCTTGATGAACTGGGCTCCATCCACGGCGGACTGTCGCACCATGTCCCGGGTGTGAAACGCATCCGCGATCCACTGGTCTCCGCCGGAGTCTCCCCGTCCATCGTTGTCCAGGTCCCGCATGCGGGAATCCTCCAGGTGCCACAGGAAAGGCAGCAGTCCCAGGGGCTGAAGAAGGGACACAATCTGGTCTTCCTGATCTGTGTTGATTCCGGGACCGTGGCCGGGGTAGTCCATGAAACAGGAAGCAAAGCCCGCCTGGAGAATGGCGGGGCTGAAGCCGAATGCGTCGAAGCGGCTGCTTCCGTACCCGTGTCCGAAAATGGCCACCGGGTAGGGAGGGTTTGTGTTCCACTGCTTTTTGGGCAGGACACAGGTAAAGGGAATGCGGGCCGCTTCCACGTGGATAGCGCCCGTGGTGGAGTTCAGGTGCCACCACTCGTCGGCGTCGTCTCCGTCTCCATCGTGGTCCGCCAGCAGGTAGGGGGTCTCAAAGGCCCCGCCCACCACGGCATCTCCCCAGGCCTCGTAGCTGGTTCGAATCAGATCGGAGGATTCCTGGCTGAACAGTCCGATCATGTCCAGGGTGGTGACGATGAAGCTCAAGGGCAGGCGGTGCACTTCGGCCACGGTGGTCAGGTTGTGCATCGCCAGGGCTTCGGTCACTTTTGCAGGGAAGTCTTCCTTCAGGCGGGCAAAGGGCCCCTTGCCATCCATTCCCCGGCGCACGTCCACAAGGTCGCCAGTGATGCGCCCGGTGGTGAAGGTCCAGGCGAAGGCCACCTCGTCCAGGGAAACGCCCAGATCTGGAAGCAGGTCCACCAAGGGAGACAGTGCAGCGGTCTGCCGGGTGTGGTTTACCCACTTCCAGGGGGACCGAATGGGCTGTCCGTCCTCCCCGATGATCCGCTCGGTGAGCACCACAGCGTAGGTGGTCTCCTCCTTCAAGGGCACAACCGGCCGCAGGATCAGGGAGTTCGTCAGGCGCTCGTACCAGGTGAGCAGGTCCTCCCGGGGGTCGCCATCAACCGGGTAGACGTTGGGCACATCCAGCCAGCCATCGCCATCCAGGTCTTCCCCTGGATCCAGCACACCGTTCCCATTTTCGTCTTCGTCCCGGGTGTCGAACATCAAGCTGGGGGACTCGGAGAGCGGGTCGTTGGGGAAGTACCGATCCGTTTGCTCCACATCCAGCGGAAAGCGGCCGTGGCCCACGTCGAGGGCAGCAGCTTGCCCGTAGGTGGGGGAGCCGGGGGTCACGTCGATCACGAAGAAGGCATCGTCGTCAGTGAAGTGGAGGTCGCTGTGGCGGTCGGCGATTTCATCGAGGTCCAGGAGCGCTTCGAATCCCACTGAGATGGGCGCGAAGATGCCAAACCCTGTGGACTCGTTCACCTTGCGGCGGGCCCTGGCCTCCATTTGCGTGGGGGCCACTTCCGACAGGTTCAGGCGAAGGCCCGTGGGAGAGTGTGGATCCGCGCGGGCAGCCAGGTCGTTGGGAAAGGGGATTTCCGGGAGCGGGCGTGCATCCCAGTCGATTGTGACCAGGGGACCGTCCCCCTCCGGTGTGAGGCGCAGGCCCTCGGGGGCCGTGCCACAGGCTGCGACCATTGGCAGGAGCAGAAGGAAGCGCATGGGCAAACTCGGCAGCAAGGGGGAGCCATGCGGATAACCGACATCCGGTCCCAGGGCCGGAGGATCAGCGGCCGTTCAGCTCAAGCAGACGGCGGGTTGCGCGGAGTCTCGACTGGGCAGAAAGCCAGCGGCAGAGTTGGCTTGCAAGCGCATCCGTGCCGCCCACCTCGGACTGGAGCTTGGAACGTCGCTCCTCGTTTCCGCCGGTGCGGGTCGCGAAGGCCCGCAAGAGCACCCGGCATGCTGCGGCATCCAGTCCGGTCTTCGTGGACCAGATCAGCGGAAGGTGCCGGGCGGGCAGGCCTGCCACTGCGCCTCCCATGACCTCTGCCCCATCACTCTGTGCAACCACCACCACTGCATCGTGCCCGGCCCGCAAACAGACGGTGCCTTTGGGGGGCGGCAGGGAGCCCGCCAGGCGTGACACCGCACGAAGCAACCTGGCCTCTCCCTTGCGCAGGTGGACCTGTCGGGAGCGCATCAGCAGCCGGTGGCGCGTGTCCACCAACCACGTGGCCGCCGTGCGAACCAGTACCTCTGTGGCCATTTCCACGTTTGGCGGCGGGGACTCGGCAAAGGACCTGGCGATGTCCCCCATGGGGTCCATGCCCTCCGGATCCAGCTGGGCAACAGCCGCCCCCAGGGCTGCAATGTCCTGGGCAGGGGTCCCCCGTTCCCGCAGGAATGGATCGAACCAGGCGAGAACCGGCGACGTGGGGCCATGGATCAGGTGCTGGGGTCCCAACGTGCCGTGCACCAGTCCTGTCTGGTGAAGGGAGGTGAGGCCCAGGAGACCATGGGCCAGGTAGGCTGCAATCTGCAGCGGCTCCGGGGGATCCTCCGCAGGGAGCAGATCAGAAAGAGAGGGCCCCCCAAGGTGCACCTTCAGGTGAGGCCAGTCTCCAGCCTCCTTCCACTCTACGGGGGCCAGGTGGGCGAGACCCGTGGCCAGGCGTGCACCCCGGGCCATGCGACGCCTGAGAACGGCGTCCTTGCTCCAGGAAGGCCGCAAGACCCGGATCGCAGCCCGGCGGCCGGTGGACAGCTCCCAACACTCCCAGGTGGTGCTGACGGGGTCCTGGTCCAGCAACTTTCGTCGTCTCATCCCGCCCAGGGTGCTCGGGAGGGCATGGTGGGCCAGCTCCTCTTCCCGGGCCAGGAGAAGGGCCGGGTCGAGCGCCTGCAACTGACTTGCTTCCTCCCCCTGGCGTTCCAACTCCACCCGGCGGGCAGTGGCGCCCTCTGGCAGGGACCGATCAGGGGAAGTTGGATCCATAGGCCCTCCTATAAGCTTTCAGGGGGTGATTTGCTTTCGTTTGTGGTGGGTTTCACGAACCCTGTGGAAAACCGGTTTGACATCCTTCTTGTCAACAAACAGTGTTGGATGAGAGTGGTCCTCGAATCCAGCAATCATAGCTACTTGCGAGAGACTACGGGGGTTTGGACGTTGTCCCTCTACCCTATGGATAACCTATGGGAAACCAGTGGGGCAGATCGCGGAAGTCGTTGTGATCCGGACACCTCTGCGGCCGTGTTCAAATTTTGAACACGGTTCTATCGGCGGGCAAATGTTTCCATCGCGTTCGGTAAAACCATGGACAGTGCGTAGCGCCCTTCTCGACGAAACTGTCCATCACGAAGACTGCGCGCGAGACGGCGCGCCACATAGCCCGGGCGGCCGTAAAAGGTGCGATAGGCGGCCCGGGTATGGGCCTCCAGCTCGGGCCACGTGAAGTCCGGGTGATCGAACAGGTGAACACCGGGATTGTGGATCGAAAAGTCTGTCTGTTCCGGGTCGCGGATCACGGGGGCCCATTCGTCGTATAGGGGGGTGCCCGGCAGCGGCATCGTGATGCTGAACTTGGCGAAGTCGATGTCCAGGGAGGCGGCGAACCGTGCTGTTTCCCCGATGGTCTGCCCGGTCTCCCCCGGAAGCCCGACCATGAAGTAGCCAAGAATGGTCATGTCGTTCTTGCGGGCCCACTCCACCGCCCGGCGGGCCTGGCGCACGGTGGCCCCTTTCTTGATGTGCTTGAGCACTTCGTCGGAGCCGGATTCGAAGCCAAATGCCACAAGCCAATTGCCGGCCCTGCGGGCAAGCCGAAAGTACTCCTCGTCTACATTCGCCACGCGGATCCCGTTGGTACAGGTCCAGGGCATGCGCTGCTTACGTCGAATCAGCTCCTCACAGATGGCTTTTGCCCTGGAGGTTCGGGTGGTGAAGGAATCGTCCACAAGGTTGAATCCGACGAATCCCGCATTTCGGGCGTGCTCCACCTCGTCGACGAACCGCTGGGGTGACTTCATCCGATAGGCGCTTCCAAAGACCCCCTTGGTGCAGTACACACACTTGGCCAGGCAGCCCCGAGAGGACTCCAGGTCGACCACGGGGACCTGGCGGGCCACGAGGCTGGGCTGCTGGTAGCGAGCCAGGTCGAAGAGATGCCAGGCGGGCATGGGCAGGGAGTCCAGGTCTTCGATGGCCGGTCGGTCCGCTCCCACGTGGTGGGCCGAGGTCATGCCGAGCCCCTGCCGGGCGCCGCCTGCAATCTCCCGCAAGGTAAGGTCTCCCTCTCCGCGCACCACGATGTCGAAATCCCCGCGCTTGAGCGTCTCCTCTGGTCGGGTGGATGCATGCACCCCTCCCGCCACCAGCAAAGCCCCCGGCGCAGCAAGGCGCACGACGGCTGCGATCCGCCGTGCCTCCGGAAACAAGGGCGTGCGGAAGGTGATGCCCACCAGGTCCGGTTTCGACCGGGCCAGGGCGCGCTCCAGGTCCATGGGGCCAGCTTCCAGGTCCCAGACTTCCACAGAGTGGCCATCCAGGAGCAGCCCCCCTGCCAGGACGGCGAGGTTCAGGGGAGGGGACAGCGTAATGGCGGCACGAACGGGGGCGTCCTTGTAGTACGCCCCCATGGAAGGATTGATCAGAACGATCTTCATCAAACCACTTCCAGGTGGGAGGGCCGATCTGCCAACAATTCCTGGTACCACCGAAAGGTCTGTGCCAGCCCGTCATGCAGAGGGGTGGTGGGAGACCAACCCAGGCGCCGGATGCGGCTTGTGTCCAGGGCCTGGTGGGGGATTTCGCCCGGGGGATCGGAGGAGGCGGCCCGGGCGCGGTGCGGGCTGCCCGCAAGTTCCGCGAGCTGATCGGCCACGTCCACGGCGCTGGCGACCTCGCCTCCCCCCACGTTGAAGGCATGGCCTGCATGGGTGGGTGCTCGATCTGCCAGGAGCAGGGTGGCTGCCGCCGCGTCGTCCACAAAGAGCCACTCCCGGGTCATGGTGCCCGTGGAACGAAGCTGTGGCGTGCGGCCCTGGACGAGCGCCTTGCACACGCCGGGGATGAGCCGGTCCTCGTTCAGGTCCCCGGGGCCGTACAGGTTGCCGCAGCGGGTCACGACCACGGGCAGGCCAAATTGGGTGCCATAGGAGCGGGCGATCATGTCGGTGGCGGCCTTGGACACGTCGTAGGGGGCCTCTGCCTGCAACGGTGAATCCTCGACGTAGGGAACCTCTCCTGGGCCGTAGGCCTTGTCGGAGCTGGCCACGACAATGGCCCGAGGCACCTTGGGGGCATTCCGGCAGGCCTCCATCAGAAGCCAGGTGCCCCGCACGTTGGACTCAAACGTGGAGAGAGGGTCCCTGTTGGCCACGGGCACCTGGGTCTGGGCGGCCAGGTGGAGGATTCGATCCGGTTGGTACTCGGCCAGCAATCGATGGGCACTCGCCAGCTCGTCTCGCACCTCGATGCAGCGATCCACCAGTCCATTCTGGTAGAACCGCGAGCGTGGATCCGCATCGCGCACCACGGCCACCACTTCGCACCCCCGACCAAGCAGGGAGTTTATGCAGGCGGCACCCAGCAGGCCGGAAGCACCGGTAACAAGCACGACTTCGGACAAATTCCTCTCCTGGTGGGGGTTCGGGGCGTTTCTTGGGGTTGAGCATAGCCGAGCTTGGAAGGGACGACCCTCGCAACCCGGGTGGGATTGCGATAGGCTTGCCTGGATTCTTCCCGGTACAGGAAGCAACCTTGAGGAGATTGAAGTCATGAAGTCGAGGATGGACCGCGTCCGACGGGGGAAGGGCGACCAGGCAGTGCACGTGTGGGGGCCGGACCACGAGCGCTGTGCATTGGCTTGCGAGGTGGCGGGCGCGCCTGTGGTGCGCCTGGAGTCGGGGGGCTTTTTCACGGAGTTGGATACCGACGTGGGGCAGTTGCTCTCCTCCGATCGTTTCAACGTTCAGAACGAGTCCTTGTCCTGGAGCGTCATCGAGTGGCGCGAACAGGGCCGTGCGCTCTTTCGGAACGTGGTGGTGGACCTGGAAGAGGAGGAGTACTCGGCGGATCCCTCCTGGGGTTCACAGGACCTTGAGTCCAGCTACGAGGCGGCTCTTTCCGCGGTGGCAAAGGAAACAGCCCAGCGCCTGAAGAGCGCCACGGCCGACCCGGTGTTGATCATGTGCTCCTGGCGGGTGCTCGATCGTCAGCGGGGCCTCTTGACGGCCCGCTACGGGTTGGGGGCACCAGAAGACACCGACGTCGTGGACCAGGTCTTTGGCTTTCTGGGGGTGGAAGGGTCAGACCGGGATCGGTTCGAACAGCTGCGAGTAGCCAGCCAGGCCTGGTGGTAGTCCAGGGCGCTCAACACTCCTGGTAGCGAGGAGGGCTACTCTCCTGCCGCTGCAAGTTCTTCTTCGAGTCCGGACAGTTGCGCCTGGCCCTCCTTGTCCCAGGTACTGACCACGACGATGGCCAGCCCGGACAGCAGAAAGGAGGGGGGCAGCTCGGTCAGGGCGGAGAGGAGGGGCCCAATGCCTGGAAGGTTTGGCGCGCCAAACGCAAACAGGGGCACACTGAAGAAACCGGTCACCATGCCGGCCATCGCGCCCTTGGCGGTCATCCCTCGCCAGAACAGCGACAGGATCAGAGTCGGGCAGAACGTGGCTGCAATTCCAGACCACCCGAAGATCACGTACCAGAAGATGGTGCGTCCCGGGTAGAGCGTAGAGACCGTCAGGGCCATGGCCAAAGCCACCGCAGCCAGGGCCACCGTGGCCTTGCGACTGGTGCCCACAAGGGCGCTGTCCTCCAGCTCCGGATGCTTCACCTTCTGGTACCAGTCCCGCACCGCAGCACTGCTGGCCACCACCAGGAGAGAGTCCACCGTGGACATGATCGCGGACAACACCACGGCGATGTACAGGCCCACCAGCATGGCGGGCATCAGGTGCTCCACCAGCAGCGGCAGCACGTTCTCCCCATCGGCCCCCAGAACCGTGAGCTGGCCTGTGGGTTCCAGCAGGTGGCGCCCCACCATGCCGATCAGTACAGCACCGGAATCCGCGAGAATCGTCCAGGTGAGGGCAACCGCCGTGCCCTTTGTGATCTCGTGCTCCGATCGCATGGCGATGAAGCGCACGAAGATCTGCGGGCTGCCAAGAAACCCCAGGCCGATCAGGGACAGGCCGATGGCGCCGGCAATGCTGATGGCGGTCCACCCATCGGGCCCCGCAAAGGACAGCAGGGTTGGATCGACTGCCCGCAGTCCGGCAGCCACCTCGCCCCATCCCCCCGCGGCGGCCAGGCCCACCAGGGGCAGGCACACCAGGCCCACGAACATCAGGGCACCCTGGAAGACATCCGACCAGGCGACGGCGAGAAAGCCCCCGCTGGTAATGTAGGTCAAGACCACGGCGAAACCGGCCAGGGCTCCGACGGTTTCATTCCATCCCAGGAAGTCATGGAAGGCCTTGCCCGTCGCGTCGATCTGGGCGCTGACGTAAATGGTGACGAACACCACCAGGGCAAAGGCAGCCACCTGGCGCAGCCGCTGGCTGTCGTCCCGAAAACGCGATTCCAGGTAGTCGGGCACGGTGATCGAATCGTAGCGGTCCGTGAGGCGCTTGAAACGCCGGCTGAGGAGGATCCAGGCGCCGGCCACCCCGAGCACCTCTCCCAGCACCACCCAGAAGGCGCGCACCCCCAGGGTCGCCCCCATGCCGGTGAGTCCCAGCAGCAACCAGGCGGACTCTCCCGTGGCCCGGGCGGAGAAGGCGGTGGACCAGAATCCAAGGCTCTTGCCGGCCACGAAGTACGCTCGCAGGTCCTTCATGCGGCGGGATGCCACGATGCCGATTCCCAGCAGAATGGCGAGGTACAGGACGATGCCCGTGATTTTCCAGGGGGAAGGGGCGCTTGTAACGATGGGCAGCATGGGGCCTCCGGTGCCGAAGCTAACGCACAGTGCGAATCGGTGGGGCTGTCGGGCGAGGCGGCATTGGGTTGGTTAGGCTGGTGGGCAAGGAGGGAAGCATGCGCATCCTGGCACTGGCTCTCATTCCCCTGGTGGCATGCATTGGGGGCAAGACGATTGACACCGCCGACACGGAAGTCATCGAGGACGACACGGGGCTGGTGGATACCGGCGAGCCACTTGGCGGGTTCCTTACGGGCACGGCCACCACCGAAGATGGCGCTCCCGTGGTGGGCGCCCGGGTTTCCCTTTGCGCGACGGTGTGTCGCACGGCGGACACAGATGCAGCGGGGAGCTACTTCTTTGAGGGCATTGAAGGCATTTCCTATGCCCTGGACGTGATTCCTACCGATGAAAACCTGGCCACTGTCCTGGTCATTCTCACCACCACCCACGAGGAGGAACGCTCCCTGGATTTCGTGGTGCCTGCCCTCTCCACCGCCCAGGACATTCCCGATTCTGTGACAGAGATCGAACTGACCAGCGGGATGTTTGTCTCCCTGGGGTTTGATGTCCTGGACATGGGCTTCTCCGCAGCGACGACCACAGCTGGCGTGCAGGTGGTCGAGGCCTCCTGGCCCTACATTGAGGTAGAGGGCACGGTGAAGGCGGTCTGGTACCTGGCGCCCTTTGATGTGGAATCCCTGGAGGATGCAGGGGGCGAGCATGTGCCCCTGGACTTCCGCATCACGAACTCCTGGGGTTGGGATGCAGGGGCGACCTTCGAGGCCTGGGAAGCCTCCTACATCGGCCTGGTCTGGAACCGCGTGGGGACGGTGGAGGTGAGTGCCGACGGCACGGAGCTGACCCTGACAGAGGGAGACGGCCTGACCGTGCTCTCCACCCTGATTCTGGTGGAGCCCGCGAGCGAGTAGGCAGTGGGTTTTCTTTGATGGGTTTTCTTTGATGGGTTTTCTTTGATGGGTTTTCT
>CAZSZE010000007.1:73255-90423 GCA_964610645.1 uncultured Enterobacterales bacterium
TGGGTTTTCTTTGATGGGTTTTCTTTGATGGGTTTTCTTTGATGGGTTTTCTCTGGTGGGGGCTCCTGGCAGGGGTCGCATGTGGGCCCGGAGAGGAGTCTTGCGCTTCGGCAGGGGATGGCGCGTGCGACGAAGGCGCGGTCTGCGCATTGGGCACGGACTCCACCGATTGTGATGCTGCTTGCGAGGGGTGGGGGGGCGATGCAATGGACGCCCTTGCGACGGTCTGCGCCCACGATGGAGCAGCCGCGGAGGTCGAAGAACCAGGCGACGGCAGTGCTAGCGAAGGCAGTGCTAGTGGAGGCTCCGGAGGCCCAGTGGGCACCTGGGACGGGGGCGTTCAGGTGCGGGGCCAGCGGGCCAATGACACCGTGGACCGCCACTTCCGCGTCTACGCCCCCCGCAGGGTGCACCCGGATCGGGCCACCCCCGTGCTGTTCAACTTGGGGGGCTTCACCGTCGACATGTACTGGCTTGCCGAGTACACCGAGCTGGATCGGGCCGCAGACCTCAACGACTTCCTCGTGATCTACGGGCAGCCCGAGTGGCGGAACTTCAACGGCACCTGGGTTTTTGCCTGGTACGTGTATGGAAACGCCTGGAACGGGGGCTGGGAGGACAACCCGGATGTGGCGTATCTGGAGGCCGTGCTGGAGGAGGTCGCGGGCCTGTACAACGTGGATCGGAGTCGGGTCTACGTGTCGGGGCACTCCCGGGGGGCAGCCATGAGTGTGATCGCCGCCTTTGAACGCCCGGACCTCTTTGCAGGATTTGTAGCCGAGGCCGGCTTTGTCGGTGCGAACAACTATGACAGCCGGATGGAGGAACTGGCGCCATCCGAACGGTTCGGTGCGTGGCTGCTTCACGGCAAGCAGGACCCGGATGTGCAGGTGCGGGAGTCGACGGGAATCGCGAACACCCTGGAGGGGCTGGGCTGGGAGGAGGGCGTGGACCTGGTCTACCGGAAGCTGGATGGGGTGACCCACGAGTGGCAACCCCAGTACAACCAGGACTTCTGGGACTTCCATGGGGGCCTGGCCCTGGACTCCAGCCCGTGATCCTGTCGTTCCTTCCCTGGGGGCTTCTGGCCTGTGTTTCGGATCCCGTCTGGGTGCCCGGTGCACCGGCTGAACAGGTGGAGATCCCTGCTGCGTCCTTTGAATTGGGCCATCCCGATGCGGAGCCCGGGGACTATGGGCAGCGGTGGAAGGTCAACGAGATGCCCGCCCACGCCGTGTCCCTCTCCGGATTCGCCGTGGATGTCACGGAGGTGACGGTGGAGGCCTGGGCGGGGTTCCTGAATGCAGTGGGAGGCGAGGTTCACCACCATCCCCTGCAACCCGTCACCTGGAAGGACGGCTCCTTTGCGGCCCACGCGGATCTCCCCGAGCACACGCCCGCCCGCTACGTCTCCTGGCACAACGCGGTGGCGTTCTGCGGTTGGGTGGGGGGGCGATTGCCCACGGAAGCCATGTGGGAGCTGGCAGCAAAGGGGACCGAGGCGGATCGGCGTTGGCCCTGGGGGGACACAGAGCCCACCTGTGCGGAAGCAGTCCATTTCACGGACCGGACCCTCTGTGCGGACACGCCACAACCGGTGGGCAGCCGCGGGGAGGCGGGCCGCTCCGCCTTTGGATTGGATGACATGGGGGGCAACGTCGCCGAGTGGGTCGGCGACTGGTATGGCGACTACGACGACAGTGATCCCGAGGGCAGTGAACAGCTGGACCCCACGGGGCCGGAAGAAGGGACCTGGAAGGTCCTGCGCGGGGGCGGCTTTCGGGAGGGCCAGAAGAGCATTCGGGTCACCGCCCGGAACATGGGACCGCCCGAGGCACGCTCGGAAGGCGTTGGTTTTCGTTGTGCGAGGGGGCTGTGATGGTGGAGTCGCTGTGATTCTCGGCTGGCTACTGCTGGGGTGTCCCGGACCTGAGGACTGGGCTCCGGAGGATGGCTGGCAGAACAACGAGGTGCCGGAACCGCACGTGCTGGCGGAGGGCCTTGACGCTCCGCGGGGAGTTGCGTCCTGGAGTGGGGGGTTTGCGGTCGCCGACGCGGGCTCTGGCCGGATTGTCGCCATTGAGGACGGGTCCGAGACGGTGGTGGCGGAAGATTTGGGGGAGCCGTGGGCCGTGGTCTCCTGGGGGGAGAATCTGTTGGTCGGGGATCGGGCGGGTGGACGAATCCTCAAGGTGGAGGGGACGGGAGCCGTGGAGGTCCTGGCGGAAGGGCTGACCACGCCGGGCCGACTGGCGGCAAGCGGAGACCGAGCCTGCTGGCTGGATGAGGCGGGCGCCATGGGATGCTCGGATTGGATCGGCGAGATCGTGTCCATGGAGGCACCCCTTGGCATTGCCATGGAGGGAGCTGTGGCCTGGGTCACCTCTTCGGAAGGGCTGCTGGAAGTGGACCTGGTGGCCCGAACCTCCGCGGTGGTGGTGACTCCTGCGGAGACGCCCCAGGATGTGCTTCTCCACGAAGGCCAGCTGGCCTTGAGCACCCGCAGCACCCGCTGGCCCTATGGGGGTTGGATATACGTGGTGGAAGGCACCGAGGCATTGGGCACCAGCCACAGCCCACCGGAGCCCCTCTGGCTGGCGGCGGACGCCGACTCCATCTACTGGTCTTCCAAGCAGTCCATCACAAGGGTCTCCTGGGACGGGGGCAGCTATGAGAATGTTGCCCTGAGGACGGCGGTGGGAGGCCTGGTGGTGGCAGAAGGGCTTGGGCTTGTCTGGACCGACTGGGAGCGAGGCCTGCTGCTACAGGCATTGGATTAGAACTCCACAGTCACCGGATAGGTGAACCGCATGCCATCGGGCATGTCGTGGGGAGGAAAGTCCGCGTAGCCCAGGACCCCGCCCACGCAGTTGGCGTAGCGCTTGGAGGCATCTCCCCGGTCATTCAGGGTGACCTTGTCCACCACGCCGTCGCACCCCACCAGGATCTCAAAGACCAGGTCCGCGCGAGTCGAACCCCCGTCTGCCTCGCAGCGGAGCGCCTCGCCGATGATGGCATTCAGCCCCGCCTGCACCTCATGCATGGACAACCCGGCGGAGGCCACCATGTCTCCCTCGCCTGGATCGCCGGCCATTTCCAGGCAGGTTTCGGGCCTGGGTTTCTTCAAGGACTTCCACTTGCTCTCGGGGGGCGCAGTCTTTCGTGCCTTGGTCGGGGTGGGCTCAGGGGACGGCGCCGCGACGCCGCTTCCAATCCGAAGCACCTGCCCCACCTCGATCAGGTCGCCGGACAGGCTGTTCCACTCCCGCAGGTCGGCCAAGGTGATGCCCTGGGCCTTTGCGATCTTCCAGAGAGTGTCGCCGCTCTTGACCACGTAGGTGGCCTCGTCCCGGGCATGTCCGGACCACCAGATGGTGCCGGCAAGAGCGCCGACCAGAAGCAGGGCGGCCACAGCGCGCCCGGTCTTCATTCCGCGCGTCCCTCCAGGGTCGGCATCAGCTTTCCACGTGTTGGGAGAGGATTCTGGAGACCCGGGGCATGGCGGCGATGGTGTGCTCGGCTGCCTTGCCGCGAAGCTTGTCGTAGGCCTTCTTCACCCCGCGGTTCTTGGCAGTCCGTGCCCGGTCATCGGTGATGGTGAGCAGGGCGTCGGCGATCTCCGGTGCCCGGCGCTGGAAGTAGCTGTCGAGCGAGCCGTTTTCGCCGTCTTTCCAGTCCGTGTAGAAGGGGTCCACCTGGCGGGCGAAATCATCCAGCAAGTGGTCCAGCGCCATGGGGATGAAACCGGGGGAGACGCCCTTCACCATCTTGAAGCCGGCCTTGACGACTGCACCGGAGAGGCCCCGCTTGCCCGCGACCTCGGCATCGATGGCCCGGACGCTGTCGTTCACCACGGCCTTTCGCTTGACGGGATCCTGAATCAGGTCGCTCAACGCTCCCATGGACGTCTCCTACAGATCGCCGGGGCACTCGGGCACCCGGGGGTTGAAGTAGATGTAGTCGCTGGCCCAGGCTGCGATGTACTGGGTGCCGTGGCAGGTGTAGCCGCCCGCGTTGTAGGCCTTGCGCAGGCAGGCCTCGGTGTTCTCCCAATCCCGCTCGTTCTGGGCGGCAAGGATGTTTGCGCCGACCATCCGGTCCGGGTGCTTGTCCTTTACGTAGGTGCGGACCCACCACGGGGTGGCGTTGCACAGCACCTTGCCCACTTCATCCCGGGGCGAGGCCTTGATGGCATCCAGGACCGCCTGGCGGACGTTGCCATCCAGCTCCTCGGTGGTGATCTTCTTCTTGAGGCATGCCAACTCGCCCGTGCCCTTCTCATTCTTGCGGGGCCCGTGGAACTGTTTCACCGCTGCAAGGCGGACCTCGGGAGCCGGGTCGGAAAGGGCTGCGGTGCAGAGGAGCTCCTGGTGGGCAGCAAAATCGATGCGGTACAAGGAGTCCAGGGCCGATGCGCGCAGGGCGGGCGGGTTTTCCTCGCCGGTGGAGACCGACAACAAGGCCTCGCTTACCTCGGGGGACTCATTGGTCTTGAGAATCTTGGCGACCGCGGATTTCACCGCTCCCAGGTTCTCTCCGTCTTCCTTGAGTACGCCAAGCAGCTTTGCCTGGTAGTCCCCATCCCCCTGGCCGGAAAGGGAGCCCGCTGCCCGGGCACGAAGCTCACCCTCGGCCGAGGGGTCGAAGACCAGCTCCTGCAGCCGGGTCCGGGCAGAAGGTGCATTTGTTCGCGCCAAGGCCACCACCAACTCCAGCTTCTTCTCCATGTGGGGGACATCCAACCCCTCCAGAAAGCACGACACCATCTCGTCCCGGTTGGTGGTACCCAGGCCATTCAGGATGGCCGGATCAAAGGTACCTGCTTCCAGGTCGATGCCGTGCTTGCACACACACTCCTGGGCCTGGGGCAGCTCCAGGCCGTTCAGGCGCCCCGCGGCATAGCCCCGCGTCTCCTCGTCCTCCATTTCCAGGCCCTTGCACACCACGTTGTACCGGCCCAGCTGCATGGCGCCGCCCACATCCTCGATGCTTACAAAGTCGGGGGTCATGTCGCAGGCGCCCAAAACCAAGGCAATCGGCAGAAACAAGGTGGGCTTCATGGAGCACTCCAAGGGGGTCGAAACCCCTATCCCATCCAGGAGGGGAGGCTACTTGTGGTCGTGGTCGTGATCGTGGTCGTGATCGGGGTCATGATCCTGCGACGATGCGGCTTCTTCCGCCTTCTCTTTGGCCACCATTTCCTCGTAGAGGCTGCGCTTGGGCTCGTAGAACGCATCCGGGGCATCGGAGGAGGTATCGGTTGTCATGGCCACCACGCGGCTGCCCACTTTGTCCATGAGCCGCGTGCTGACGCGCTTTGCCGCTGTTTTCAACAGGTTTCGCGCGATGCCCATGGTTCGTCCGCCTGCCACCAGACTAAAGGCATCGACCTGGCCCGGCCACTTGATTAAAGCGCCAGTTCGGGGAGAAAAAAGCTGTGGAAGAACACGAACAGGGACGAGAGGCTTTTTCGAGCGACGAGGCGTACAAGCTGCATGCCCTTCGGCACTCGACCGCCCACGTGATGGCAGAGGCGATCCAGACGGTTTTCCCCGAGGCCTCCTTTGCCATCGGCCCCCCGATTGAAGACGGGTTCTACTACGACGTGGATGTGGAACGTCCCATCAGCGAGGATGATCTCGGGTCCATCGAAAAGGCCATGAAACGCATCGTAAAGCGCAACTCGCGCTTTGAACGATCGGAGATCTCCCGGGAAGAGGCCTTGTCGTTTTTCGGGGAGAAGAACCAGAACTTCAAGCTGGAGCTGATCGAGGGCCTCGATTCCGATGCGGTCATCAGCCTGTACGACCAGGGCGGGTTTACCGACCTCTGCCGCGGCCCCCACGTGATGCGCACCGGCAACTGCAAGCACTACAAGCTGCTCAAGGTCTCCGGTGCCTATTGGCGGGGGGACGCCAAGGGGCCCCAGCTTCAGCGCATCTACGGAACCGTTTGGCCCACGCGCGACCAGCTGGATGCCTACCTCTTCCGCCTGAAGGAAGCCAAGAAGCGAGACCACCGAAAAGTGGGCCAGCAGCTGGGCCTGTTCCTCTTCCACGAGTACGCCCCGGGCGCACCCTTCTGGCTGCCCAAGGGCGAGGACCTCTACCACACCCTCTCCGAGGCCATGCGGGATCTGCTGCTGAGCAGCGGCTACTCGCCGGTGCGCACGCCGATGCTGTTCGACAAGGCCCTCTGGCAGACCTCGGGCCACTGGGACCACTACCAGGACGCCATGTTCCACTTTGGGGAGGGCCACTTCCAGGAAGGGGAGGAATCCGAGGAGCACGGGGAGAGGATCATGGGGCTCAAGCCCATGAACTGCCCCTCCCACATGCTGATTTTCGGCAGCGCCAAGCGCTCCTACCGGGAGCTGCCCCTGCGCATCCACGACCAGGGCGTGCTCCATCGCAACGAGCTGCGAGGGGCCCTGGGCGGGCTCACCCGGGTGCGCCAGTTCTGCCAGGACGATGCCCACCATTTCTGCACAGAGGACCAGATCACCTCTGAGGTACAAGACCTCATCGAGCTCACCCAGCGGGTGTACGACGCCTTTGGCATGGGATTCCAGGTCAAGCTCTCCACGCGTCCGGAGGATCGGATGGGGGAGGATGCCCTGTGGGACGAGGCCGAGGCCGCCCTTCGGGACGCCCTGGACGGCCACGGCGTGGAGTACGAGGTCAAGGAAGGAGACGGCGCCTTCTATGGTCCCAAGATCGACTTTGATGTGTTTGATGCCCTGGGACGTGATTTCCAGTGCGCCACCATCCAGTTGGACTTTCAGCTGCCCCGCCGCTTTGATCTCACCTATGTGGGCGCGGACAACGCGGAGCACGTGCCGGTGGTGATCCACCGGGCCATCTTCGGCTCCTTCGAGCGGTTCATCGGCATCCTGATCGAGCACTATGCGGGGGCGTTTCCCACGTGGTTGACGCCGGAGCAGGTGCGGGTGATGACGGTCTCCGAAAAGTCCCTTGTCCACGGGCGGGCGGTCCATGCGGCGTTGCTGGCTGCGGGGATCAAGGCCACCCTCGACGATGGAGATGAGAAGATCGGCAAGAAGATCCGGGAGTGCCATGGGCAGAAGGTGCCCTACATGGCCGTGATTGGTGAGAAGGAGCAGGAGAGTGGGGGCGTTTCACCGCGCTCCCGGGAGGAGGGAGATCTGGGCGCCATGCCCCTCCAGGAATTCGTGGACCGGGTGGTCCAGGAGTCCCAGCGTCCTTTCTAGAAAAGTGGGGAAGAGGCACCATGTCAATGGAAGACAGCCAAGCGATGGGAGGCACCGTGCACCGACACTTCGAAGAGGGAACCACACTGGATCGTTTCCTCATGGAAACAAGCCGCTCCCACCCGGAGGCCACAGGCCAATTCGTGTCCCTGCTCCAGCAGGTGACCATGGCCTCAAAGATCGTGTCCTCCCGGGTGAACCGGGCCGGGCTCGCAGGCATGCTCGGCGCCACGGGAGACACCAACGTGCAGGGGGAGTTCGTCCAAAAGCTCGACCTGTTTGCAAACAACACCATCAAGAGGGCCTTGGAGCATGCGGGGGTGGTCTCGATCATCGTGTCCGAGGAGGACGAGGGACCCACCTACATTCCAGAGGAGTTCCACACGGGTCGCTACGCCTTTGCCATGGACCCCCTGGATGGCAGCTCCAACATTGATGTCAACGCCACCATCGGCACGATTTTCAGCATCTACCGCCGCAAGACCCCAGAGGGGGGCCCGGGGGGGCTGGAGGATGTGCTGCGGCCCGGCCACGAGCAGGTGGCTGCCGGGTATGTGATCTATGGATCGGGCACGCTCTTGGTGCTTGCCACCCAAGACTCAGGGGTCAACGGGTTCACCCTGGACCCCTCCGTCGGGGAGTTCTTCCTGTCCCACCAGGACATCAAACTGGGGACCACGGGCAAGATCTACAGCATCAACGAGGGCTACCAGTCCCAGTGGGCGCCGGAAGTGGTGGCCTACGTGGAGTCGTTGAAGGCGCCAGGCCGAGACATGACCCAGCGCTACATCGGCAGCCTCGTGGCGGATTTCCACCGCAACCTCCTGAAGGGAGGGATCTTCCTGTACCCGGCCACGGAGAAGTCCCCGAACGGCAAGCTCCGGGTGCTGTACGAGGCGTTTCCATTGGCGTTCATCGCCGAGGTGGCCGGGGGGGCTGCCACGGATGGGAGCTCCCGCATCCTGGACATCGAGCCCACAGACCTGCACCAACGCACGCCGCTGGTCATCGGCAACGCGGCACTTGTGGAGGAGGCCACCGCTGCACTTTCGGGCACCCCCCGGTGAAGCGTCTCTCAGGGGGGGAGGTGGTGCAGGTCGTCGAGCACGGCCGCACCCAGACCTTTCGCCGGGAATTCTGGCGCCTGGAGGGGGAAGCGCCCCTAAGCCTCGTTCGCAAGACATCTGTGGAGGGCCCGACAAGGCCGCCGGTTGTGCTGGTGCATGGCTTTGCCCAGAACCGCTACTCCTGGCACACCCAGGTGCGGTCGATTGAGAACTGGCTGGCGGACCACGGGTGGGATGTCTGGAACCTGGAACTCCGGGGAACCGGCCTCTCCCGGGAGCCGGGTACCCGGGCCGCCGAGTGTTTCGAGGACTACGTGGACGATGTGGTGGCGGTGGCCGAGCACTTCAAGGGGGAGGCGTTTTTCGTGGGGCACTCCATGGGGGGCGGGGCCATCTACGGGGCTGCAACAAGGAGTCCCATGCGCGGGGTGGTGGGGATTGCAGCCATGTACGGCTTTGGGAAGGGGAATCCCCTGCTGCATGCGGTGTGCAGGGCCTCCATTGCGCTGGAGCCCGTGATGTTGGACGCTGGGATCGATGTGCGCACCCGGTTTGCGGGCCAGGTACTGTCGCGTCTCTATGGCTTGACGGACGTTTTGGGGTACTGGTTCCCGTTGTCCGGGTGGTGGCCGGGGTCCGTGGAAAGAGAGCTGCTGGATGAGCGGCTGGTGGCGGGCTTTGATTGGACCAGCACCCGCGTTTGGCGGGAGATGAGCCGCTGGTCGGTGGATGGTTTTCCCTATGCCCGCCAGTGGAAGGAAAACGAGACCCCCCTCCTGGTGGTCCTTGGAGATGAAGACAGCCTGATGCCCCCCGCCGACGGCCGCGGTGCATTTGATGTGTCAGGCAGCCCGGACAAGACCCTTCGGGTTTTTGATTTCGAGCACGACGAGGTGCACTGGGGCCACCTGGACCTGGTGCTGGGACGGCATGCCACAAACCACGTGTGGCCGGTGGTGGATTCCTGGATGGCCCAGCGCACCTAGCCGGATATTTCACCAGCCCTCGAGTTGAGCCAACAAAGGGGTAGCTCGCCTCTGCAAGACGCTCCGGGCGCTCAATTTCGCGATCACCCCCGCCGTGCTCACTCCGCTCCGCCCGGCGGTTTCGGGCCTACGACCGCTAACCCGGATATTTCACCAGCCGTTCTACTGCGGCCCCGAATTGCTTGCTGCGGCGGCCCTTGTCGCGTCCCCCCGACCTCGGCGTGCTTCAGCACGCCGTCGTCCGCGGGGCCACGCCAAAACCCGCCTCGCTAGCGCACTTCGTGTCCTCGCTACGAAGCCTGGTGAAATATCCGGGCTAACGAGCCACGGCTCACTGGTTCGCCGTGTTCGCAAGCGGTCGTACGGCCTCACCCATCGCGAACGCGGGCGGCGTCAGTAGTCCATCACCATCTTCGTGCAGGCTCTGAGGCCCCACCAGCACTGGCACATCGACATCGCCTACATCAACATCGCCGGGACCTTCTACTACCTCTGCTCCGTCCTCGACGGGTGCAGCCGGGCCATCATCCACTGGGAAATACGCGAATCAATGAAAGAGGCCGATGTGGAGCTGATTATCGAGCGGGCACGGGAGCGATTTCCAGGCTTCAAACCCCGCATGATCTCCGACAATGGCCGCCAGTTCATCGCCAAGGATTTCGAGACCTACATCCGCCTCACCAGCATGACCCACATGAGGACCTCGCCCTATTACCCACAGTCACACGGCAAGATCGAGCGTTGGCACAAGACCCCTGTGTCAGCGTAGTTGCCGCATGATCTGCACCGACCATTTCAGCCTGGCGCCACCGCCCCCACCTGCTTCTTCTGGAACACGACATTCCAATCCTGCCGTCCGGTGAGCTGCATGAGCACAAACAGGGTCAGGATGCCCAGCACCGTGACCGTCAGTCCCGTGAAGCCCTCCCAGAAGTGCGCCAGGGAGAAACCCACCTGGTAGATGAGCTGGGCCAGGGCCGCGGGGCCGAAGGCAAACCCGTCGGAGACGACGAGACGCAGGTAGGAAGTGACCAGAGCCAAGCTGACCACGCTGGAGACCGCAAACGCAGGGCGCACTGTAAGGTGGTCGGCCAGGTAGGCAAAGAGCAGGGGGAAGGCGAAAAAGGCCCCGGCCAGAAAGCAGAAGTGCATCGGGTGAAGGTCCAGTCCCTGGCGCAGGGAGAGGACGCCCATCATCAGGAAGAACAAACCTAAGGAGACCGGCGAGGAGAAGGCGATCTTCTGGGCGAGGTTGCCGGGCTGGATGTGCTCCGGCATGAGCATTCCCAGGCCTGCCCCCGTGACAAGACGATCAAACGACCACCGAAGACTCCAGCCGTCTTCGACCTGCTTGCGTGAGGTCGGGGACAGGGTCCCCGGAGGGAAGTCGATGTCCCCAAAGTCGGTGGTCATCGCAAGGGAGAGGTTCTCCACGACCCCCACCCCGTTGTTGGGCCGGTAGGTCCAGTGGGTCATGCCCCGGGAGCGATAAGAAAGGGAGATTCGGATCTCCTGTCCCGGCTCCAGGAGAAAGCGATCGACGGGGCCATTCCCACCCACGTTGGCTGCCACGTCGCGCCCGTCGATTTGAAACCGGAATCCGTCGTACACGCCGTCATAGGTGGGAAACCGAAAGCCAATCTCCACCGATTCGGATCGGGAGGTCGTGTTGACAAAGGCGTAATCGGCGTCAAAATCCACATCAAACAGTGAAAACCAGAGCAGTCCTCGCCGCCTCGGGTCCAACTTGAAGTCTGCGCGGAGGTCGGAAGACGCCGCGGGAATCGCCTCGCGCCGCTCCACATCCACAATGGATTTCTGCAGAACGTTGCGCTCCAGTTCTACATCGTAGATTTCCTTGGTGACCGTTTCCTTCTCCATCCAGACCAGCTCCACCTGGGGAGGGGCCTGCTCCATGGGGCGTCCCCACAGCTCCGCAACCTCCTCGTGAAGGCTGCCCGAGGCCTGCATGGTGCGGAAATTCATGCTCAGACCCAGAAAGGTCCAGGCCACGGAGGTGGCCGCCAGGATGACAAAGATGGCAGCAATGCGGAGAAGGGGGGACATGGCGGGCTCCTTTTTCCCACCTTGTAGAGCAAGGGCCATGCCACCTGGCTGTCGCGTGTTTCAGCCTCCCACGGGCGGGGGCTGGGGCCGGCGGAAGACCCAGCGGGTGTCGCTGCTCTGTCCCTCGTCATAGGCGTAGCCCTCCGAGTTGAAGTCCTTCAGGCCCTCCGGGGACTCCAGGCGCTCCTCCAGGAGAAAGCGGGCCATGGATCCCCGGGCCTTCTTGGCCATGAAGGAGATGGTGCGGGACTTGCCGTCCTTTTCTTCCAGGAACACGGGGGTGATCACCTTCCCCGGAAGCCCCTTCTTGTCCACGGCGCTGAAGTACTCCTTGGAGGCCAGGCTGATCACCGAGTCGTCGGCCTGGCCCTCCAGGCGGTGGTGCAACTCGCGGGTAATGCGTTCTTTCCAGAATGCGTACAGGTCCTTGCCCCGGGGATTGGAGAGGCGTGTCCCCATTTCCAGCCGATAGGGCTGCATGAGATCCAGGGGGCGCAGCAGTCCGTACAGTCCCGAGAGGATTCCCAGGTGGTCCTGGCCCCAGGAAAGGTCTGCTGGATCCAGCGTTCCTGCATCCAGTCCCAGGTAGGTGTCGCCGGCGAAGCAGAGCGCCGCCGGATGAGCGTTTTCGGGCGTAAACGGAAGGGACAAGCTCTGGAACCGATCGTGGTTGAGCTGCGCGAGCGCCTCGGAAATGCCCATCAGCCGTTGCAGGTCCGCCTTGGTGAGGCGCCGGGTAGCGTCCACCAGGAGCGCAATGTCGTCCAAAAGGGCCGGCTGGGTACCCAGGGACGCCACCGATTGCGCGTCGAGGGTGAGCTTCTTGGCGGGGGAGAGCAGGGCGATCATGGAGCCTCCTCTCCTGGATTAACCGCCGCTGCAGCGTCTGTGATGACCTTGGCGAGGGCCTGGGGATCGTCGTGGTGCAGGGCATGTCCCCCGGTAAGGGAGATCCGATCCACCCACTGGGGCAGGGCAGCCTCCCGGGCGGGAAGCTCCTCCGAGCGGTACCAGCTGGAATCCCCCACCACGAGGGTGGTCGGCACGGTGATCTGCGAGAGCACCCGCAGGTATCGGTCCTGCAGAAAGGCGGTGGCGAACCGGGCCCGGTGCAGGGGGTCCCAACGCCATCGCCAGCCTCCCTCACCCTCTTCGAGGATTCGGGCTGCCAGGGAGTGGGCGACGGCCGGGTCGACTCCCGGGTTGAACCGGTTCATGCGGTCCACGGCCTCGTCGATGGTCGCAAACACCGGGTGGCTCGGCGGGTTGCCCATCTGGTCCAGGTGGAGGCGAAGGCGCTTGATGTCGTCGGACAGGGGGTCCCCCACCGGACCCAGCCCCTCCACCACCACCAGGGAATCCATCCTGTCCGGGCGGACTCCTGCATAGAGGCTGGCCGCCGTGCCCCCCATGGAGTGCCCCACCAGGACCCGGGGCCGCTGTCCCAGGTCCGCCAGGATTCCATCGATGTCCACGAGGTAGTCGGTGAAATGGTAGGCCCCCCCGGGCCCCACGTGGCCCGACCGTCCATGTCCGCGGGCATCGGGGGCCACAAAGTGGAAGCCGCTTGTCGCGATGGCTTCCGCTACTTTGGACCAAGCCGCTCCCTGGTCCAGGAATCCATGAAGACACAGGATGAGCGGGTCGTCTGGATTCCCCCAACTGCACAGGCACAGGGAGAGGCCGTGGACCTCGACAAAGCGCTCCCGCACGATGCCCTAGGGCTCGAACCGGTAGCCGGTACCGTGGACGGTCAGGATGTGCCGCGGGTCCGAGGGCTCCAGCTCCACCTTCTTGCGCAGCTTCAGAATCTGGTTGTCCACGGTGCGGGTGGAGGTGCCGGAGGCGTACCCCCAGACCTCTTGCAGGAGCTCGTCCCGGGAGATGTCCCGCCCCTGGTTCGCGATCAGGTACTCCAACACCCCGGCCTCGTGGGTCGTGAGTCGTGACTCGTCGCCGTCGATCCAGACGATCCGCTTGCGCAGATCCACGCGAATGGTGCCGAATTCATAGGAGCCGCCTTCGGTCAGGGCACCAGTCGGCGCTGCAACATTCCGCAAACGCGCCTTGACCCGGGCCATGACCTCCCGAAGGGAAAACGGCTTGGCCACGTAGTCATCGGCCCCGAGCTCCAGCCCGAGCACCTTGTCCAACTCCTCGCTCTTTGCGGTGAGCAGAATGACCTGCACCGCGGGGTTCTCCCCCTTCAGGCGCCGTAGCACCTCCAGGCCATCCATCCCCGGCAGCATGATGTCCAGCAGCACCAGGACAGGCGGATTGGATTGCGCCGCCGCTACGGCATCCTCCCCATTGTCAAAGTGCGAGACCTCGTACTGCTCCCGCTCCAGAGCCCCCACGAGACCCATGGCGATGGTCTCGTCATCTTCCACCACGTAGACGCAAGGTTGGGTCAAGTTCTCTTCCTGAAGGAGCGGGGGAGGGGCAGACCTATCTTGAAACAGGCGCCTCCGTCGACACCGTCCACGCATTCAATGCTTCCTTTGTGCTCCGTGACCGCTCGCTGGGCAAAGTCCAGCCCCAGCCCATGGCCCCCCGCCTTTCCGCGTCCATCTCCCTCCACCCGGGCAAACCGGTGAAAGACCTCCATGCGCCGGGCCACGGGCACCCCCAGTCCGTTGTCGGCCACCTGGATTCGGGCCAGGTTGCGCCAGCGCGTCAGCTGCAACCAGACCCGTGCTTGTTCCTTCGCGGGATCCCGAAACTTCAACGCGTTGTCGAGCAGGCAAGCCACCGCATCCCGGAGGGCCTTGTCGTCCCCCGGGAAGGAGGGGACCTCCTGCAATTCAGAGTGAAATACGATGCCGGCATCTTCAAACCTGGGGCCCCATGCTTCTGCAAGGTCGTTCAGCATCTGGGGAAGGTCTACCTCCCCGCGCTCCATGGGCCGGTCCACCCGGGCCACCTGGAGAATCTCCTCCACGCGAAGATTCAGTCGGTCGGTCTCGGAGATGATGCGCTGGGCATGCCGCTGGGTGTCCGCCGCAGACTCCAGCGAGCCCATTTCCAGGGTCTCCGCCATCAAGCGAATGCCCGCCAGGGGCGTCTTGAGCTCATGGGTCACACGGGTCACGAATTCCTGCTGTCTGCGAAGGAGATCCTGCTCGCGCTTGTCAGCGGTGAGGCGTGCGGCCAGAGCGATGGCACCCAGGAGCACCGCGATGAGAATGGGCAGCATCTGCCAGAGCAGGACCCACTGGTGTTCCGCCCGGCGCTTGAACAGGAGACCTTCCTGGCACCCCAACCGCAGGTGGGGAAGCACCTCGAGAAAGGGCACCTCCACGACCACGGGTTCGCTGGTGCGGCTGCCGGCCACCCGCTGGTTCAGGATGGCGTGCCGGACCAGGAGATAGCGCTCTGCATCGCCGGCCCGGCGAAGAAGGTCCTTCAGGATCACGCGCTGATCCAGCTGTACGGCGGCTTGCCTGGACGTGCCGGGAATGTCCACCGCAGCAAGCATGTAGTCCGGCTCACCGGGGCGACCATAGAAGAAGGCAGGCACCTGGCCCAGAATGGGGAGGTCCTGGGACAAGCCGGTTTGGACGAGGTGGTGGGCGGCCCTCCGTCTCTCCAGCCTCGCGACCTGTTCTCGGGCGTGGGCCCGGGCTTGCACATGGGCGGGCGCTGAGGCCTCCAGCGCGGACAGGACTTCGTCCTGGAGAAAGGGAAGGACCTCCGGGGTGTCGCTTCCGTCCAACACAAGAAAGGCCTGGTCTACCGTTTCCATCAGCAACTTGACGGCGTGTTCGGGGTCGTCCTCCATGTCTGCATGCGCCGTGATCAGCGTGGCCCGAGCCTGGGTGAGAAAGGTGGCAGCCCGGGACTCAACTGGCGGCGCGTTGAGGCGGCGCCCGGCGATTGGATCCCAGACGTAGAACGCCTCGAAGGAGGCGCTGGACGCTCGAAGGGCCTGCTCTCTTTCCTGTAGCTGCTGGTGGCCCTGGGAGGGCGGGACCTCTCCCAACTCGGTGAGCCATTCTCGGGCTTGCAGGGAGACGTCCAGGTCGATGTCCCGCACCAGTCGCAGAAGTTCTCCCTCGATTCGTTCTCGTTCCTCTGCATCCATGCGGGAGTGAATGCGCCAGGCCTGCGCCACGCCGATTCCAGCCAACAGGACCAACGCTGCCACCAACCCCCAGGAGGAGGCGATGCGCATGACGTTGGGAGAGGAAAACCGGGCCATTTGACGGCCGATGGTACCCTGTTCAGGAGGTCGGGGAGGAACACCGACCAGGAGGGTACCCCTCGGAATGCGTTGGACCTGGCTCTCGTGGATGCTGTGGTTGGGTTCTGCGGCTGCGCTGGCCACCGCGGGCGTGGAGACGCCGGATGCGAAAGCCCCCGCCTCTTCTGCGCCAGCGGCGGAATCTCCTGCGGTGGAGTCCTCGGCAGTGGATCCCATTGAAGCCATCCTCGCGGAGATGGATCTCACCGCCAGGCTCTCGCAGATGATCATGAGCTACCCACCGCTGGACGGGGAGGCCCCCGTGCAGGTGGGTTCCGTGATCCTCCTGGGGCACTCCTTCAAGAGCGCGGAGGCGGTCAAGCGTCGGGTGGCGTCGCTGCAGTCCCGGGCCAAGGTACCGCTCTTCGTGGCTGCCGATGTGGAGGGGGGGCGCCTCAACCGCCTGAAGTTCATGCAGGGCCTTGAGAAAATGCCGTCTGCAGGGGAGCTGGGGGGGATGGATGCTGCAGCGGCCCAGGAGTGGGGGCGCAGAATCGGGACCGGGATGGCCGAGTTGGGGTTGAACTGCAACCTGGCACCGGTCCTGGATGTGGCCGGCAAGGGAATGATGTACGAGGCGGGGCGAACCTTTGGGAACGACCCGGACCACGTGGCGCGAATCGGCGCCGCCTACGCCAAGGGTCTTGGAGAGGCCGGGGTGATGGCTGTTGGAAAGCACTACCCGGGCTATGGCGAGTTGGATGAAAACAGCGACCACGCGCTGGTCATTGCCAATCGCAGCGCAGACAAGGTGGCGTGGCATTCAGATGCCTTCGTGCAGGTGGGGGATGCGATGATCGGCGTGATGATGGCCAACGTGGGGTACAGCTCCTACGGCGGAGTGCCTGCCATTCTCTCCGGGGAGTTGGTGTCCATGGCCCATGACCGGGGCTGGCTGACCGTCACCGATGACCTGGCCATTGAACCCCTGGCGGATTCTGTGGGAGGAAAGCCGGAGGATGTGGTGCGCCGGGCGTTTCTGGCGGGCAACGACATCCTGCTGACCACGGCCCCCCTGGATTGGGAGTACGCCCTGGACTACCTGGGCGTTCTGAAAGCTCTGGTGGAGGAGCAGCCGGACCTCTTGCCCCGGGTGGACGAGAGCGTACGGCGAATCCTGCGGGCCAAGCAGAAGGCCGGACTCCTGTAGTTGGGAACCGACCGGATCAGGCCGCCCCCGCCTGGGTGACCTTGTTCCGGCCGTTGTTCTTGGAGTGGTAGAGCGCCTTGTCCGCCCGCTCCAACCACTGGGTGGCGGTTTCGCCTTCCACGTACTCGGCGACACCGATGGAGGCTGTCACCCGTAGATCCGTGGCGGTGCGGTTCCAGTCGTGGCCACCGATGGATCGGCGGAGGCGTTCCGCGACCTCCATGGCAGTGCGGACAGCGGCGCCGGGAAGGAAGATCAGGAATTCCTCGCCGCCGTAGCGCACGCAGGGGTCAGAATCCCGAATGCCCAACATCAAGAGCCGGGCGATGGCCTGCAGGACCTCATCCCCGATGCCATGTCCAAACGTGTCGTTCACGCGCTTGAAGTGGTCTGCATCCACGAACATGACCGACATGGGTACGGC
>CAZSZE010000008.1:0-51198 GCA_964610645.1 uncultured Enterobacterales bacterium
TGTCGAGCTGTCGAGCTGTCGAGCTGTCGAGCTGTCGAGTCTCGAGCTGTCGAGTCTCGATTTCGAGTTGTCGAGTCTCGAGTCTCGAGTCTCGAGCTGTCGAGCTGTCGAGTTGTCGAGTCTCGAGCTGTCGAGCTGTCGAGCTGTCGAGTCTCGAGCTGTCGAGTCTCGATTTCGAGTTGTCGAGTCTCGAGCCGTCGAGTCTCAAACCTGCCGAACCCCACAACCGGCTCCGCCCTCATCCCCCTCTGCCAGCAGACTCGTGACTCAACGCACTACGAGCGGGTGATCCAGGTGCGGGCATCCGGAAAGGCAGCGATGGTGGCCTCGGAACCGATGTCCACCCAGACCAGGAACTCCGAGATCTCCGTCGCAGCGATGGCCGCCACAAGCTGCCCCTTGGGGACGGCCTCCAGGGCACGCAGAACGCTTGTGGCCGCCACCACCATGCCCAGCACCCCATGCTGGGCCATGCGGGTCCGGTGGGCCTTCCAAAGCGCCTTGAGAACCTCCCGATCATCCATGATCAGGGCGTTGACCACCTCCAGTCGCTGCACCCCGGGGAGCTTCCTGGAAAGGAGCTTTTCCACCTGGCGTGGCAGTGCGCTGGCCTGCTTCTGCTGCACTTCCTGGCGCTGCCGGGCCTCGGCTGCTGCCGCGTTTCGGGCGGCCTCCAGCGCGGAGACCGGCTTGGCTGCCCGCTGGGCAAGCCCTGCATTCCCCGACTCCCCAGCCTCCACAGATCGAGCAAGCGCCGCCAAGGCCAGGGACTTTGCCAAGGCCTCCTTGTCCAGAATTCCCTCTTCAGGAATCTGCTCTACAGGCATTGTCTCTTCAGGCGCTTCCTCTTCCCGAACTTCCTCCTGGGGCAGCTCCTCGACAACCTCCGAGGGAAACCCCATCGCCTGGTTGCCCGTGGGGAGTTCATCCATGAACCCGGAACCAGGCAGATCAAACAAGCTGGAAAGCGGGTCAAACCCCCTTCTCGCTGTGGCCATGTTCTCCTCCGGGTTTGCCAACCGCGCAATCCCCAGCCCCAAAGGCGAGGAGATCGCACGGGTTAGGGGGCCAGTATGGCGCAGTTGGACCTGGCTCAATGGCAAGACATCGCAAAAAGAGGGGAGATCCCCCTCGTGCTCATTCGCCACGGCCAGACCCGCCACAATGCGGAGCGGCGCTTCGTGGGGTGCTCCAACCCCCCCCTCGATGAAACCGGCCTTCAACAAGCCCAATCCCTTGGAGAGGCCCTGCGCGACCTCCCCCTGGGGGGCTTGTACGCATCCCCCTTGCAGCGCACCCGCCAGACCGCCGCTCCCCTGGGGACTCCCCTGATCCTGGACGGGATCAAAGAACTCGACCAGGGGGAGCTGGAGGGAAAGAGGTTCGAGGACGTCGGCGAGGACCTGGCGGACTTCTTCATGGCCTGGGCCAAGGACCCCACGGGCGTCCGCGTCCCCGGGGGGGAGACAATGGACGAGTGCCAGGAGCGAGCCTGTGCAGCCCTGTCGGGGCTGGTGCAGGCCCATGAACCGGGCCCACCCGTGGTGGTGCTGACCCACCAGATGGTGCTCTCGGTGGTGCTTCTGCGGGCGCTTGGACTGCCCCTTCGCCACTGGCGCCTGCTCAAACGCCAGAACACAGCGGTGGATCTGCTGGGGCTACGGCCCGACGGATCCCTGTCCGTTCACGAACTCAATCGGACGGAGCACCTGTCGCCTACTCATCCAAGCTGACAGCCAACTCCAGGATCCGGTCTCCCGGAATCGTGTAGACCTCCCCACAGAAGTGGCACGTCACTTGAGCAGCACCTTGCTCCTTCTTGAGCTCGCGGAGATCCGCCGCCCCAAGAGCCCGAAGGGTCGCCTCCACGCGCTCCAGGGAGCATGCGCAGAAAAAGCGCACATCCCGGGCCTCCAGCACCTGCACCTCGGAACCCAACAACTGGCCAAAGGCAAAGGCGGTCAGGGTCTCATCCAGGTCCGCCTCCTCCAGGGTGTCCACCAAGGCCTCAAACTGCTCCGAATCCATGGTGTCCGGAATCAACTCGACCAACATCCCCGAGGCCATGGTGACCCGGCCATCCGGCCCCAGGCGCGACTCCAGGCGGACCCGCCCCCGGGTCTGCTGGGACTGCACCAGGTAGGCCTGCAGCGCCCCCTCCATGCTGTCGTGGTCCATCTGGGCCACCCCCCGGTACACCTCCCGCTGGGCATCCCACTTGATGGCCACCAGGCGTCCCACCAGCTGTTGGCGTGCTGCCAGGTCCGGAGGGTTGAAGCGCGCCCGCACCCGGCCATCCGAGAGGGACTCCCCACTGAAGGTGAAGGGTGGATTGAGGCCCGCCATTTCCAGGAGGATTCGCTCCTCCCCCTTGGTGTAGGCAGACAACAACAGGGAGGCGACCATGCCATCGGAGGCCATCAGGGCCGAGCCTCCCGTCAGGCCATGGCGCTGGCGAACCTCCTCCGCTGCACCCGGGGCGACCACCACCAACACGCGAATCGCACCGTCGTGGGTCAAGCAGCGAACGAATCGACCGCCACTCACCCTTTTCCTGCCCCCTTCTCCAGGGCATCCACCACCAGGCCGGGGGTGATCACCTCAGGCAGTGGAATGGGCTCTCCCCCCCCGGGGGGCAGCACCAGGTAGAACGGCACCCCCGCCCGTCCAAAGCGCAGGAGCCAGGCCGTGATGACCTCGTCTCGGCGGGTCCAGTCGGCCTTCAGCGGCACAACCCCCAGCCGGTCCATGGCCTCCCGCACGGTGCGGGTGGCAAGCACCTGCTTTTCGTTCACCTTGCACGTCAGGCACCAATCCGCGGTGAAATCCACAAAGACCAGGGAGTCGGACAACGCCTCCACCCGCTCCTCGCTGAATCCCTGCCAGGGAACGGCCTCCGAGAAATCCAGGTCTGTGGCGAGCTCCCCGGTGGGCTGCACCGATTCAACGAGATCCATCACCAGGAAGGTGCGCCCCCCCAGGATAATGATGGCCAGCGCCACTGCCAGGGCCCCCAATTGGCGCTTGGGCGGTGCCCCCAGCCCTCCCCAGCGCCCGAAGACCCAGGCCCCGACGCCGATGAACATGAGAAAGGCCAACAGGCCCGTGCCGCCCGCACGACCTGTCTGGGCCATGAACACGTCCACCAACCACACGGTCGTGGCCATCAGCGTGAATCCCATCAGGTGCTTGAAGGTCTCCATCCAGGCGCCGGGCCGGGGGAGGAAGCGGAACAGGGCGGGGATCACGGCGATCAGCAGAAACGGCGCTGCCAGCCCCAAGCCAGCCACTCCGAAAAACAACAGGATTCCCCAGGAGGGCAACCCCAGGGCAAAGCCCATTCCGGTGCCCAGAAACGGAGCGCTGCACGGGGTGGCCAGCAGGGTGGCGAAGACCCCGGTGAGCAGGTAGCCCATGGCCCCTTCCCCTGAAGAGGCTTCGGTGACCTTTGTCGCGCCCAGGGTCGGCACCTCGAAGACGCCGAACAGGGACAGCCCAAAGAGAAAGACCACGCTGGCCAGGGTCAGTACATAGGGCGGGTACTGGAATTGGAAGCCCCAACCCACCCCCAGCCCCAAGCTGGTTCGCAGCACGATGAGCACCAACGCCAGGGCCAGGAACGACAGCACAATACCCACCGCATAGGCCACGCCCGCCACGCGGCGCTCCTTGGGTCCCACGTCGGATTGTTCCACCAGGCTGTAGAGCTTCAAGGTGAGGACCGGCAGTACGCAGGGCATCACGTTGAGCAGGATGCCCCCCAGAAAGGCCAGTCCCAGCATGGCGAGGAAGCTCCGGGAGTCCTCGACCGGAGCCGTGGGAGCCTCTTCCGAATCCCCGTCCAAAGCGTCTGCCGGGCCCGCGCCAGCCCCTCCCACAGCCCCTCCCAACAACGGGGAAGTAGAAGCAACAGTCTCCTCGCCCAGCGCCACAAACGGCAGCGGCACCGTCACCTCGGTCCGAATGGAGGTATCCCCCACCCGCACCTGCAACAGCCCCCCCACCACCTCGGCAAGAGGCAGATCCTCCACCTCGAATGCCATGCCGGACAAGAGCACCTGCAGTCCGCCATCGTCCGTGGCATCCACCCGGGAGTCCACGGGCATCCAGGTCTCGGACACGATGGGGACAAAGGCCGGCCATGTGCCGTGCTCGGTCTCGAACCGCAGGGGCGTGTCGCCGCTGGGGGTCAGGCGAATGGCGAACCGGAACTCCCCTCCTGGCTGCACCGCATTGGCCGACAGGGCGCTCTCGATGCGGAACTCAGAGACCGAAGCAGGGGCCACCGGATGCTGCGCCGCGTAGTGGTCGAAGAGGGGTGCAAAGCCACTCGGTCCCGCCTTCCCCTCGGCCACGAGGAACGGCAGGGAAAGGGTGGCACCGCCTGGAATGCAAACCACCTCGCACACCAGCCAATTCGCCTCTGCGGTCAGGGTCGTGGGGCCGGGCGCGAGGTCAGCCGGTACCGTGACCTCCGTGAAGAAGAGGACGGCGCCGTCATAGCCGTAGGAGACGATTCCCTCCTGGTCGAACCGCAGGGGAACCGGGAAGGCCATCGGTCCCGTGGTGGCGCCCTCGGGCACGCCCCAATCAACGGCCGTTGGCAAGCCGATGTCCCCGGGGGACTTCCAGTAGGTGTGCCAGTTTTTTCGCTGATCCAGGTGCACCCCCAACCGGAAGGTGCCTCCGGGCGCCACCGCATCCTGGTCGGCAAGCAGGCGCGCATGCACCGGGTGTTTCTCCCCCTTCGGGTCCAGAGCCTGGTGGGAGGCAGAATCCGGAAGGCCTGAAAAGTCGACGGTGGGCGGGGTCTGGGTGACGCCTCCGCCCGCAGCGCCCAGAAAGAGCGGGCACAAGGCCACGACAGTCATCTGGAGCCATCTGGACATTCGTTGCTTCACCAGGGTTCCATACCCCCAACCCCGGACGGAATCACCTGTTCCGTGTCACGGTGCCGCGAATCCAGGCGATCCACACCGGAAAACGATAGAACCACGAATGGGCGAAACCTCCCAACCCAACTGGGGTCTGCAAGGCGCATTGCGCAGCATCGGCGCCTCTCCGGTGTGGAAGCTCTTCACTGAGCCATGGGTCCCCATCGAGGATCCAGTCCAGCTGCGAAACAGCCGCCTGCTGGCAGCCATCGTGGCCATCATCACCCCCATTGCCTGTATCGGCATGTGGGTCCGCCTGGCCATGGACCCGGGTTTCGAGTCCCTCTACCGGATTGAGATCTGGTCCCTGCTGGTTTCATTCGGACCCTATGTGTTTGCCCGCCTGGGCTGGTATCGGACAGGGACCTACCTCTGGCTTGGTTTTGCACAGTGGCTGATCTTCTACATCATGTGGTTCGACACCGTCGACGCCACGCGCTTCAACAACCCGCTCCTGCTGGTACTGGGCGCCGGATTGCTCCTCGATCTCCGGGGCACGTCGATCATCATCCTGGCGAATCTCTTGACCCTCGTGGGGGTGGCAATTGCAATGGACGGGGCCCACGCCATCCACGCATGGGGTGGATTCACCCTGGTGCTTTTTGGCTCGGCCATCGTGTTGGTCACCAAGCGGCACCGGAACCTGATTGAGCAGGACCGCGCAGGGGATCTGGCCCGACACGAGGCCCAACAGAGGCGCCTTCTGGAAGCGACTTTTGACGGGCTCCTCATTCTCGAGGGGGGAGTCGTCCGCGAGGTGAATGACGGGTTCTGCGGGCTCCTCGGTACATCCCGGGAGGAGGTCCTTGGCACCGGGTTTTCCGATCTGCTGTCCGAGGAAGAGAGGCCACAACTCGGCGCTCTTCTCGGCTGCACCACCCCTCAGGTGGCCGAGTTGGTGGCCAGAAAAACCGACCGCACGCCGGTCATCCTGGAGGCCATCATTGATCCCCTCGTGGAAGGCCCGCCTCCCAGGGTCCTGGTGGCGGTGCGCGACATTTCTGACCGGAAGGAGCTCCAGGCCCGTCTCCAGGCAGCGGATCGCATGGCGGCCATCGGCACGCTGGCAGCGGGCGTTGCCCACGAGGTGAACAACCCCCTGACCTACGTCCTGTCCAACCTGGAAGAGGCGTCCTCGAAACTACATGCGGCTGCGAAACCCGAGCTGGACGAAGCCCTGCAGCGCATCTGCACCGAGACCATGCAGTGCCTGTCCACCGCCACGGAAGGCGCCCTGCGGGTGCAGCGTACGGTGCAGGACCTGAACACCATTGCCCGCTCCGACCGGGAGCAGATCGCAGTCCTCCAGGTGAAGGACGTCCTGGACTCCACCATCGCCATCGCCATGAACACCCTGCGACACAAGGGGCACCTGGTGACGGACTACGAGGAGGTGCGGCCGGTGCGGGCAAACGCATCTCGCCTGGGGCAGATCTTCCTGAACCTGCTCATGAATGCCTGTGAGTCCCTGGAGGATGGGAATCCCGGCCAAAACGAGATCCGGGTCGAGGTCCAGGAGGAGGGGGACGACGTGGTGGTGGCCATCAGCGACACCGGCGCCGGCATCTCCGGAGAGCAGATCGACCGCATCTTCGACCCTTTCTTCACCACCAAGCCCGTGGGGGTCGGAACGGGGCTGGGGCTCTGGGTCTGCCAGAATCTGCTCCAGGACATGGGGGGGGACATTCGCGTGGAGAGCGAAGAGGGCGTGGGCACCACCATTTCCGTTCGCATGCCTGCCTCAGATCAGCCGGTGAAGGAGGAGGCTCCTGTGCGGGCTGCTCCGGTGGACACCGGGGTTCGCAACCGGCTGCTGGTGGTGGACGACGAACCCGCCATCGCGGAGTTGTTGGGGGAGATTCTCGACCACCACGAGGTGCACCTGGCCCACTCCGGCACCGAGGCCCTGGACCAGCTAGGCAGCATGAGTTTTGACCTGGTCCTCTGCGACCTCATGATGCCTGACCTGTCGGGGATCCAGGTGTACGAAGCCTCCTCGGAGCACGTCAGCGGCACGCCCCCCAGGTTTGTCTTTCTGACGGGTGGTGCGGTCACCGACACGGCCAAGCGGTTCTTGAGCGAAACCCACCACCGGGTGATCACCAAACCCTTCCGGCCCGCCCTGGTGCGACAGGTGATCTCCGAGGAGTTGTCTGCGGAGGCATCAAACTAGTGCGCGTTGCGGTCATCATTCCGGCCCTCAACGAGGCGGAGTCCCTGCCGTCGGTCCTGGCGGACCTGCCGATGCAGCTCCCCGGCGCCCAAGTGGATCCCGTCCTGGTGGTGGACAACGGAAGCACAGACAACACCGCACAGGTGGCTGCATCCTGTGGAGCACAGGTGCTGCACCAGCCGAAGCGCGGCTATGGAAACGCCTGCCTCGCGGGCCTGGCGCACCTGGCTGCGGCCCCGCCAGACGCCGTGGTGATCCTGGATGCCGACTACTCGGATCACCCGGAAGACCTGGCCTGCGTCCTGGCTCCCCTGTTGTCGGGAGAAGCCGACATGGTGCTGGGAGATCGCACGGGCCTCGCATCGCCAGGCTCCTTGCTTCCCCAACAGCGACTTGGCAACGCCCTGGCCACGAGACTGATCCGGCTCCGCACCGGCCACCGGTATCGGGACATGGGGCCGTTCCGGGCCATTTCCTGGGAGGCGCTGTCCGCCCTCAAGATGTCGGATCCCACCTGGGGGTGGAACGTGGAAATGCAGATGCGGGCCATCCAGCATGGGCTGCGGATGCGGGAGGTGCCGGTGCGCTACCGGCCGCGCATCGGCCAATCCAAGATCTCCGGGACCGTGCGGGGCAGCCTGAAGGCAGGCGGCCGCATTCTCTGGGCGGTCTGGCGGTACGGTTGAGTCCAGATCTGCAGGTGTTCCCGACTCTTCGGTACCGCGCTGAAAGAGCCGGCGCCTCGGTCGACGTGCGGGAGGCCTGGTGCGACGTGGATGATCGATCCGATCTCGACCCTCTTCGCGCCCACCTGGATACGCTTCCTGCGACACGCGCCCCCAAGACACGCCAATTGCTTGAGACCCCATGCCCTTGATTGAGTCCGGTCTCCCCGACCCCCTTTCTTCCATCCACATCATGGGCATCTGCGGCACGGCCATGGGGTCCCTGGCCGGACTGCTGGTGGATGCGGGCTTTCAGGTCACCGGCTCGGACACCGCCGCCTATCCCCCCATGGGGGACTTTCTGCGGGGCCTGGGAATCGAGGTCATGGAGGGGTACCAGGCGTCGAACCTGGACCATGCGCCAGACCTGGTGGTCGTGGGCAACGTGATTCGCGCAGTCTACGAGGAAGCAGAAGCCCTGGTGGCAGGAGACCTGCCCTACTGCTCCTTCCCCCACCTGCTGGGGGAGCTGGTGCTGAACGATGCCCGGTCCATTGTCGTGGCAGGGACCCACGGCAAGACCACCATCACGGCCATCACCACCCACCTTGCCCGGGCGGCGGGCCTGAACCCCGGGTGGCTGGTGGGGGGGGTCGTCCAGGGACTGGATCGATCCGCCCACAAGGGGAGCGGCGATCTCTTTGTGATCGAGGGAGACGAGTACGACACGGCTTTTTTCGACAAACAGCCGAAGTTCCTGCACTACCACGCGAACACGGCGATTCTCACCTCCGTGGAGTTTGATCACGCGGACATCTACCGAGACCTGGACCACGTCAAAGAGTCCTTCCAGAAGTTGGTGGATTCCATGGGCGATGGGCTGCTGATCGCCCGGTGGGACGAGCCCAATGTGCGGGCGGTGGCAGCCGATGCAGGCTGCGAGGTGTGGACCTACGGCCCCTCCATGGAGTGGACCGGCGAGATTGTCAGCGTGGACACGGACAAGGGAACCATGGTGTTCCGGGTCTGCCGAAAGGGCGAGCCCATTCTCCAAGCGGAGACCTGCCTCGTGGGGGAACACAACCTGTGGAACCAGGTGGCAGCGGTGGCAGCACTTGTCCGGGAGGGGGCGGATCCCGCCGCCCTGGAGGCTGGCTTTGCCACCTTCCAGGGCATCAAGCGCCGGCAGGAGATTCGAGGAAACCCCGGGGAGGTCACGGTCGTGGACGATTTCGCCCACCACCCCACCGCCGTGGCCGTCACGCTGGAGGCCCTGCGTTTGCGGTTCGGACAGCGCCGACTGTGGGCGGTGTTTGAGCCCCGATCCGCCACCTCCCGCCGAAACATCTTCCAATCCGACTACGCCGACGCGTTTGCCCCGGCGGATCGGGTGATCATCGCGGCGACCGCCGATGCCAGCTCGATTCCCGAAGAGGAACGGATGGACTTTGGCGCCCTGGCTGCCGACCTTCGGGCCCGGGGCACCGAGGCCGTGGCCATGGAGCGGGTGGACGAGATCGCAGCGACTCTGGGAGCCAACGCCATGGAGGGCGACGTGATCGCCCTGCTGTCCAACGGCGAGTTTGGCGGCATCCACGAGAAGGTGCTCCACCACCTGGAGGAGCGTTTCGAGGACTCCGAGGGCTAACCGTCCACGTACGGCACAAGGATGGTTGTGGCTGCTGTGGAGGTGCCGGTTCCTGTCCCGCCGGTCAACAGAATGGCGCCATCCGGAAGCACGCTGACCTCGCAGCCCGACCGGGGCTGGGGCATTGACCACGAAAAGAGGCTGCCGTCGGAAACGTCGAACAACTCGACAATGCTCTGGGCGGCAGTCAGGGTTCCATCGGTGTAGCCACACCCCAACACCACCCGGTCCTCATCGATCCATGGACCCCAGCTGCCGTACACCCGGGGCAGCAGGTTGGAGCCGGGCGCCTCCGCAAAGTTGCGTCCGTCCACGAAGAACCGGCGGGCCTTGGTGGCGAGCAGCCCTCCCCCAGCTTCCAGGTCCAGGCCTCCGGCCACCCAAACGTTTTCCTCTGCGATCACGTCGTTCGCAGGGCGCGGAACCAGAATCGCCCCGTCGGCAAAGTCAGCCACACCATTTGTGGACTGCCCGCTGGCGAGGGGCTGGAAGGACTCCGAGAAGAGGAAGCCCTGGCTCTCTCGCTCCTCCGTGAAGTCAAAGACGCCGGTCGAGTTGCCGTCGGAGCCTTGTAGAAAGATCTTTCCGCTCTCCAGGCCCACGCAGTTCTGGATGTCCAGGGGGCTCAATGTGTTGATGGGCTCCAGGACCCATTCCAACGTCCCACTGCCCAGGCCATCCGGACGCAGGGTCTCCACCTGACCCAACGAAAAGGAACTGCCTCCGATGGCGACCGCAAAACCCTCCCGCAGGAATGAAAAGCAATGGTCCCCCCTGGCGAGCAGCATGGGGGGCAGCAGGCTGACCGCATCGGTCGCCGGCTCCAACCGTCGCACCTCGCTCCTCCGCGACTGGCTGCCGCTGCTCAAGAATCCCCCTGCAATGACCAGCTCCACCCCCCGACTTCCGTTGAAGGCCGCGGAAGGGCCGTAGGTCGAAAAGCCGAGATCCAGATCGGTGGCAACAAACGCACCCTCCTTTGGATCGTAGAATTCCATCGACGTCGGAGCAGGGTTCCCCGGCAGCACGTTCTCCCCCCCGTACACCACCACCCGTCCGTCCGGAAGAGAAGCCACTCCGTGCCCCACGCGCCCCTCGTCCATGTCCAACTCCGCGCGGAGAAACAGCACCTCGTTCACCGGCAGAAACGTGACCGCTACATCCCGGTCCGCGCCAGGTGCCACCGCAACCTCGGCGGAGCGCCCATGGGAAACCACCGTATCGGAAGCCAATCCGGAAACATGGAAGCGCACCCGGCCGTAGTCCGTGAGATTGGGGAGGGTCCAGGCTTTGTTCCGATCAAAGACCTCACTGGCCACAACCTCCCCCTCGACCGTGACCTGGAGCCGGATGGTGTCCACCCCATCCATGGGGTCGGAGGCCGTGGGATTCACCAGGCGAATGCGGATCTGATCTCCCTCCCCCACGCCCCCGCCACCATTGCAGGCCAACATCGCCAGCACCAAGAGCTTCATGGGCGAGAGGATAAGGCAGCGCGTGCGGCTACGCGACCCGCAACCAGGGTTCCCACTCATCCGGCCGGTCCTCGGGAATCAGGTCGCCTCGCACCAGCTGGGCCCACCGGGGCTCCTTGGGTGTCCGGGGCAGGCTCAGTCCGGCCTCCCTTGGGGTTCGGTCCCGCTTGCGGCGGTTGCAGGGGATGCAGCTTGCCACCACGTTGTCCCAGGTACGGAGGCCCCCCTTGGCACGGGGAATGACGTGGTCCAGGTTCAGGTCTCCCGGGCGAAAGAGGTCGAGGCAGTATTGGCAGCGGTAGCCATCCCGGGCAAACACGTTGTCCCTGGAAAACGGCACCGGCAGCCAACCCAGGTGGAGGTACTGCCGAAGACGGATGACAGCGGGAATCCGCCAGCTGGCCGAGGGAGAGTGGACCCGCTCCTCGTAGGCCTCGATCACGTCTACCTTTTCGGTGAGCACAAGGGCAATGGCCCTCTGCCACCCCATGGACGTCAGGGGTTCATAGCTTCCGTTCAGCAGGAGGGTGCGAGGTCGTTCCACCGGGGTTCAGTGTACACGAGGTTGACACGTCAAGTCGAATATCGGCGGCGATCGAGGTAGATAGGCGAATGACCGGTGCTGACCTGCCCAATTTGCTGACTCCAATTCCCGGCCCCGGGAGCCGGGGGTGGATCGACCGCCTTGCCGAGCGGGAGTGCCCAGCCATCACGGCGCGGCGATCCCGTCGCGCAGGGGCTCTGGGCCGGGCCCATGCGGACCCGGTGGTCTGGGAGGAAGCGCTGGGGGCGAATGTCCGGGATGTGGACGGGAACACGCTGGTGGATTTGACGGCCGGATTTGGCGTCGCCTCCGTCGGCCACCGCCATCCCCACGTGGTGGCAGCAGCCCAGCGCCAGCTGGGTGCCCTGCCCCATGCCATGGGGGATGCCTTTCCCGACCCGACCCGCATCAAGCTCCTCGAGGCGCTGGCTGAGAAGACCGGCCTGGATCACGGCATTCTGGGCAGCTCAGGCTCGGATGCGGTGGAGGCCGCCCTGAAGACCGCCCGCATGGCGACCGGACGCGACGGCGTGCTTGCCTTTGAAGGCGGGTACCACGGGCTCTCCTACGGTGCCCTGGCGGCGACCCACTACAAGGCAGCCAACTTTCGCACACCGTTCCAGGGCCAGCTGGGCCCGCACATGACCCACCTGCCCTTTGGCCACTTGCCGGAGAGCCTGGATGGAATCGGCGCGGTGTTGGTGGAGCCGATCCAGGGACGGGGAGGCATGCGCTGCCCACCCCCCGGATGGTTGGCCCAGCTGGCGGCTCTCTGTCGCGCCTCGGGAGCGCTGCTGGTGCTGGACGAGATCTACACGGGCCAAGGACGCACCGGGCGCTGGTTTGCCTTTCAACACGAAGAGGTCTTGCCCGACCTGCTGTGCGTCGGCAAGGGACTGGCCGGGGGCTTTCCCATCTCGGTTTGCATGGGAAGGAGAGAGGTCATGGAGTCCTGGGGGGCCAGCACCGGCGAGGCGCTCCATACCCAGACCTTTCTTGGCAACCCGGTGGGCTGTGCCATGGCGCTGGCCTGCATGGAAGTGGTGGACACCGAGAACCTGGTGCAACGGGCTGCGGAGGAGGGTGCTCTCTTCGCTGAGAGGCTTGGCCGCTTTGGCCAGGTGCGAGGCCGTGGGTGGATGCTGGGACTGGAAATCCAGGACGCTCCGCGCCTGTCCCGGGACCTGCTGGAACGAGGCTGGATCGTGCTCCCCGCCGGGGAACAGGCCGAGGTGCTGGCGATCATCCCTCCCCTCAACATCGCACCGGCGGTGATGGACGGGTTCCTGGACGTGTTGGAGACCCTGGTGTGAAGGAGGCCATCTCCCGTTTTCTCGAGGAGGGGGGCGATCTCGAGTCCGTGGCCCTGGAACTCTGCGCCTGGCAGAGGCAGCACATTCCACACTATGCCGCCTTCTGTGGCACGGCGGCTCCGACCCGCCTGGAGGAAATCCCAGCCGTGCCCGTGGCGCTCTTTCGGGATCTCCACTTCTGTGCCTCCCCCGCCCCCGACGTCGTGTTCCGAACGTCCGGGACCACGTCCGCCCGGCGGGGTGAGCACCGCATGCCGGATGCCGAGGTGTACGATGCTGCCGCTTCCCGGTGGTTCCATGAGTGCGTTCCAAGTGCGCCGGTGGGGAATTGCGTGTCCCTCACCCCCAATCCTGCGGCGGTTCCAGACTCCTCCCTGGGGCATATGATCCACGCGCTCTGCCCCACCGCCCGGTGGTACCTGGATCCCGTAGGAAAGGTGGATGTGGCTGGAGCACTGGCCGACCTGGCAGCGTGCGAAACGCCTGTGTTCCTGGCCACAACCTCCCTGGCCCTGGGGCAGCTCCTGGAGGATGCCCCCTCCCTGTCCCTTCCCCCTGGTTCCGCGGTCATGGCCACGGGAGGGTCCAAGGGCCGCACCCGGCAGCAGAACGACTCCAACCTTGCGCAGCGCACCGTCTCCTGCCTGGGATCCGTTCAGTGGATCCGCGAGTACGGCATGACCGAGCTCTCCTCCCAGCTCTGGGACACAGGAGACGGATACCGGCCGCCTCCCTGGCTCCATGTCTACACGGTGGATCCGGTGGGGGGTCATCCTGTGCCTGAGGGCTTGATCTGCTTTGTGGACCTGGCGAATTGGGGCAGCTGCCTGGCGGTGGAGACCCAGGATCTTGGGCGGGTCGAGGGGGGCATCGTGCACCTCGCGGGGCGCCTTCCCGGGGCGCCGCTTCGGGGCTGCTCCCTGACGGCGGAGCCCGCATGAGCCGCGCGGAACTTGTGCGAGAGGCGGTGCAGGCCTGGGGGAATCTGGACCCTTCCGGGTGGAACACGGGCTTGTCCCACGCGGGGGCTCGCATCGCACAGCGGGCTGCCGTGGAAGGGGTGCTGGCAGATTCCCTGGAGCGCACGGGACACACCGCCCCGGAAACCCTGGTGATCTGGTGTGCCTCCAACGTGTTCACCGCTCCTTTGGAATGGTGTGCCCTCTTTTCCGCCCTGGGAAGCCGCGTGGTCTTGAAGGCCCCCAGCAATGCCCCGGAGGCCGTGCTTGCCCTGGCCCGGGAATTCTCCGCCCTGGGGACAAGCGCCCATGTTCTGGATCACCAGGAGGCTTTGGGCCTTCTGGAGGGTGCGGATGCGCTCCTGGCCTTTGGATCCGACGCCGCACTTGCAGCCCTGGAGGCGGCCCTCCCGGAGACTGCCCCAGCCGGGCTTCGCACCTCCTTGCATGGCCACCGGGCGAGTTTTGCGGTGGTCAGCGGGGACCCGGCGGTGGCAGATGCCCTGGCTTGGGATGCGGTGCTTCACGATGGGAGGGGATGCATGTCCCCCCACGGAGTCTTCTGCCTCGGGGACGCGGGGCCCCTTGCTGACGCCCTCGCCAAAGCCCTGGAGCGCCTGCACCCGGAGGTCCCCCCGGGCCCTTTGGAACCCTGGCAGGGACCGGAGTGGCGTCGCCGGTGCGGACTGGCGCGGGCGCTGGGGTTCTCCCTGGCCAGAGACGGTTGGGCCGTAAACACCCTGCCCCCGCAGGAGGTGGGCCTCGGTCCCCTGCCCCGGATGCTCACCCTGCATCCCATCGAGAACCTTGAGGCATTGAACGGACTCTCCCAGTTGCCCTTGTCCACCTGCGCCACCGACCTGGATCCAGTGGCCCTGTCCGAGCTTGGTTTTCACCGTATCTGCGCCCCGGGCGACATGCAGCGTCCTCCCCTGGATCGGCACCACGACGGCGTCGACCTGGTGGCGCACTTCTCGGCAACGACATGAGCGAATCCACAGCCGATCTGCACCGGAACGCCGTGTTCATCGACCTCCACTGCGACCTGCTTCTGACCACCACCCTGACCGGATGGGACTGGGGCAAGCGACACCGGTCCAACCCCTTTCCCGGTGCCCTCCTCATGGGACACGTGGACATTCCCCGCCTTCGCGACGGGGGGGTCAATGCCCTGGGACTCGGAGTGGTGACCTTTCCCGGCCAAGGGCCCCGGGCCCTGCGGCGCCAACTGGACCTCATGGATGCGCGCATCGCCCATCACTCGGACCACCTGGCCCTGGCCACCACCGCTGCCGAAATCACCGCCTGTACCTCCCAGGGTCGCATCGCCTGTTTTCCCGGTCTCGAGGGTGTGCACTGCCTCAAGGGGCAGCTGGACCTCGTGCCAGAGCTGGCCGCCCGTGGACTGGCCTATGCCGGCCTGGTGCACTTCCACCGCAATTGGGCCGCTGCACCGATGGTGGGCTGGGGGGCGGACCCGGATCGGCCCCTCACGCCGGCTGGACGTGCCCTGGTGGAGAGCCTGCGGGCACAGCGAATCCTGGTGGATGTGGCCCACCTGAACCAGGCAGGGCTGGTGGAGGTCTGCGAGAGCAGCGACGTGCCCGTGATCTGCTCCCACACCGCCTGCAACGCGGTGCACCGATCACCCCGCGGCCTGGACACCCTGGCACTGGAAGCCATCGCCTCCACGGGTGGGGTCATCGGCGTGATCTTCGTGTCCTTCTTCCTGGGGCGGGGTGGCCTGGCCCAGGTCGTTCGCCACCTGCGCCACATCAAGGAAACAGTCGGGGTGGATCACTGTGCCATCGGCACCGACTGGGAGGGATTCGCCCTGTACCCGGAGGCCCTGAACTCAGCGGAAAAGCTTCCAGCCCTCACGGCGGCGCTCGTGGCAGACGGATGGACGGGTGCCGAAATCCGCAAGGCCTACGGAGAGAACTTTCTCCGGGTGCTCGACCGGGTCCGGGGCTGAACTACGTCAGCAGGTTGCCAGGTCGCTCGGCGCGGCTTCGGGAGCGGCGGCTGCGACGGGTCAGCAGCTCCGGGTCCTTCTCCTGGTCGCGAATGGTGGACAGCTCCCGGAGGCGAATGAGCGCCTCGCGTTCGATCTGACGAACGCGCTCTCGGGACAGCCCCATTTCCTTGCCCACCTCGGACAGTGTGCGGAACTCTCCGTCATCCAGGCCATAGCGCCGGGTCAACACAAAGCGCTGGCGCTCGGTGAGCACCGCGTCAAAGGCCGAGTGCATGCGCCGGAGCTCCTGGGTCTGGATGCTCTCGTCGTCGGGTTGGGCGGCATCCTCGTCGGAGAGGAAACGCTCCAGGGGACGGGGCCGGGGGCCGTCGTCCACAGGCTGCTCCAGGGAGATGGTGTTTCCCTGGGACAGGAGCAGCTCGGCGCGCTCCTTGTCGATGCCCACCTCGTTGGCCAGGTCCTGGACGCCGTACTCGATGCCGCCGGACTCAAAGCGCTTCATGGCCTTGCGGAGGTTTCGGGTCTGCTCCACGGCACAGCCGGGAAGGCGCACGGGACGACCCGTATGATCAATGGCCCGGGTCATCTGGGCGCGAACCCACCACCGGGCATAGGTGCTGAAGCGAATGCCGCGGTCCGGGTCGAAACGCTTTGCGGCGCGCAACAGGCCGATGTAGCCCTCCTGGACCAGATCTTCCTCGTCCATGAACGGGCCGGCAAGCTTGCGGGCCTCTCCATGGGCAATGCGGCGGCCGCTCATGGCCAGGCGCCAGCGAAGGTTCTCCGCCTCCTGCCAGGCTGCAGAGCCACGGCCGGCCTGCTTCCGAATCGTCTCATCGGTGCGGGCCATGGTGACCACCTGCATGACCGCCTCTTCCAGGCGATCCACGGCGCCTGCACGGGTGCGCTCAGCGCGTTCCGGCTTGCGGTTTAGAATCTCCAGGGCCTCGTCGACCTCCTGGATGGCGTCCCGAGCGCCGGTCTCAGCGCGGCGAATGGCCCGCGCCATGTCTTTTTCCTCATCGGCGGTCAGCCGTTCCGAACGGCTGGACCCTCCGCTGAAGGACCCGAAACCCGCTGCCAGACTGGACGGTGCTTCCATGGGATGGACTCCTCTCTAAAGTTTGGATTCTCTATCGATGCTGACAACCCTCCCCGAAGGGTTGCTGCGCGTTTCGATGACGCTTGCGGCCGGTTCTACATGGCCTGGAGGCCTTTCGGTGTAAAGTATTTGTCAACTGGCCACAATTGCCTTTGCCCACGAAGCGTCAGTGCCTTGCAATCCGCAGGCTCCCCGCACCCGATCCATGGTGGTCCGGGCCACCCCCCGGGCACGCTCCGCACCCTGGATCAACACCGCTTCGACCTGCTCAGGACTGGCCACCAGGGCCTCATACCGTTCCCGTGGCTCTGCAAGCCGCGCCTCCAGCGCTTCAAAGAGCGCTTGTTTTGCATCGCCGTATCCCATGCCCCCGGCACGATAGCGCGCAGACAGGTCGGCCTGCGCCTCCTTTTCCGCAAAGAGCTTGTAGAGGCTGAAGACGTTGCAACTCTCCGGATCCTTGGGATCCTCCACCGGCGTGCTGTCCGTGACGACCTTCATCACCTTCTTGCGGAGCGCCTTGGGGGGAAGGAAGAGGGGCAGGGTGTTGTCGTAGGACTTGGACATCTTGCGGCCGTCCAGACCCGGGACTGTGGCCACCTCTTCCCGAATCAACGGCTCCGGCAGCACAAAAACCTCGCCGTACCGGTCGTTGAAGCGCTGGGCCATGTCTCGCGCCATCTCCACGTGCTGCTTCTGGTCCTTCCCCACGGGCACGTGGTTGCTGTCGTAGATCAAGATGTCCGCGGCCATGAGCACCGGGTAGCAGAAGGTGCCCACGTTGATGTCCTTGCCTGCATCCCGGGCGGCCTTGTAGGCATGGGCCCGCTCGAGCAGTCCCTGGTTGGTGATGCAGGAGAGAATCCACGCAAGCTCCGCCACCTCGGGCACGTCCTGCTGTAGAAAGAGTGCTGTGCGCTCCGGGTCGAGCCCGAAGGCCAGGAAGGTGGCAGCCGCCTCAAACTGGTGCTGGCGCAAGCGGTGGGCATCCCGCACCGTGGTCAGGGCGTGGTAGCTGGCGATGAAGTAGAACGGCGCGTGGGTCTCCTGCAGGCCCAGGGCAGGCTCGATCATCCCCTTCAAGTTGCCCACATGGGGGATTCCGGACGGCTGGATTCCGGTCAGGGCGCGGGGCAGCGACATGGCTCAACTCCTGGTGGGCCCCCGGTGTACCTCCTCGATGCTACGTTGGGCAAGCCTTTGTTGGGAACCAACAGGCAAGGAGGCACTGAAATGCGCGCATCGATCGTTGTTCTGTCCCTGTTTGTTGTGGCCTGTCTTGGCAAGAACGAAGTCGTCGATACCGGCGAGGAAGAGGTGGAGGCGGAGTGCGCGAGGGAGACCGAGGCCGACGACTGCTTCTCCTGGGAAGTCTGTGAAGAGGAGAAATGTGAAATCGGCGATCGCAACAACAGCCCGGAGGAAGCGGAGCTTCTGTACTGGGAGCAGGAGACCTCGGCGGTGCTCCAAGAAAGCGATGACGTGGACTACTTCACCTTCGCGGCCGAGGGCGGGGAGTACATCCGCATCAGCACCATGGCCCTCGACGAGGACGAAGAGGACATGGACACGATCCTGACCCTCTTCACCCCCATCGGAAAGGTGCACCAGGTCGAGGACGAATACGGCGCGGGATCGGTCGCCACCTACGACTCCATCATCAATGCCTACCTGCCCTACGAAGGGGACTGGACCGTCGCTGTCGAGGATGTGGAGGGCTACGGCTCGTCCCGTTCCGAGTATGAGATCGGCCTGGCGGAGTACGGCACCCACACCCGGGAGGAGGACTCCATGGAGAGTCCCTCCGAGAGTGTGGAGATCACCGGGGCTGGCTCCTTCTGGGCGATTGGCGTCCACATCGGGGAACCCGGGGACGTGGACTACTTCGAGCTGGACCTGCCCTGGGACGGCTGCCCCCTGTACCTGATGGGCTCCGAATACACCGATGGCCAGGATTCCATCCCGTCGGTGGAGGTCTACGACGTGGACGGGACGCAGCTCTTGCGCAAAGACGACATGGGCTCCGGGGGAGATGCGATCTACCCGGCGGTGAACGGCGGCTCGGTCATCGTGGCGGCCCAGGATGCCCTGGGGGGCGGCGGTGAGAACTACTGGTTCTTCATCTACGTGCAGATCTACGAGGAGTCCGGGTGGGAGCTGGAGACCGAAACCAACGACTCCCAGGCCGATGCCAACGAGCTCACCACCGAGTGGGACAGCAACGACTGGGGGGATGTGGGGACCTCCCGCGGCTGGGGCGTCATGGATGTGGAGGACGACGAGGACTGGTTCTGGGTAGAAGTCCGCCAGGACCACTACCTGAGCCTCTTTGGATCCGCCGACGGCATGGGTTCCATCATGGATGGGTACGTGGAGGTCTTCGATGTCAACGGCGACAGCGTGGCCTCCGGGGAAGCAGGCGATGAAGACGCCTTCCCGGACATTCGCAACATCGGTCCGCTGGAAGCCGGGATCTACAGCATCCAGGTCACCGACGAGAGCGGCGTGGGGGGCACTCCCATGAGCTACTACCGGTTCACGACGTATGTGACGGACTACGAGGTGGCGGAGAACTAGGGCCGCGGGGCGTAGAAGCTGCGTTTGTAGCCCTCGCCACAAAGGGGGGTTCGCCAGATCCCGGGGGGTATAAAGTGACTCCCCCCGATTTTGGCGATGATGTGGCCTTGGAGTTCGCCAAATCCGGGGGGGGATGCGCTATCCCCCCCTTGAATTGGCGACAATTGGCGGAGATGGTTCGCCAAATCCCGGGGGGTATAAAGTGACTCCCCCCGGTTTTGGCGATGATGGGGCTCCGTTCCGAGCGGCCTTGGAGTCGACTGCGAACCCCGAGTTGTGTCGCCCCACGCGACGTAAGTCCCCTGTCGCAGACTGCGAGCCCCCAGTTGTGTCGTTTGTTTCGTTGCCGTTGCATCCTTCCGGGCCATGTCAGACTAGCCCTTGACGCGTCAATAGTATTTGATGGGCCCCCTTCCGCCGATGGCATCGAGCCCATCGGCAGCAGGAGGTTGGCATGTCGAATATGCGGAGTCGGTTCGCCGCAGCAGTGGTCATTGGAATAGCGGCGAGTTTCCCTCCCGACACCCGTGCGGCGGACGACTGCACGATTGCTGGTCCTTCAATCTCCAATCCAAACGCGCTTGTTGTCTCCTGGGCGCTGGGAGTAGACGAAACCCAGCCGCCAGCGCTCGAAATCTCCCTGCCCGCGGCGGAAGGGCTCACGGTGGAAGCCCGGTTCCGACTTGGCTTTGATGGGGCGTACGTGTCCTGGGTCGCCGGCCCATGGACGCCCGGACCGCAGGACCTGCTGGTGGAGACGGTCGATGTTCCCGCCGCTGCTTTCTGGGATCCAGACCAGGGTTCTCGGCTGAGTTCCATGGTCGTCGAGGTGTGGGCCTGGCAGGGACCGTCGCTGGGTCAGGTTGCAACGACTACGCCCCTCCGGGTGGCATTCCCATACGGCGCGGCGGATCCCGTCTTTCTGGACAAGGAACTGGTGGAATCACTTGCCCCTGGCGGGGTGCTTGTGACCCCTGGCGAGCCCAATCCGGGTGCGTGGGAAACAACTGAAATTTACTAGGGAGTGAGCCATGGGAATCCTTCTTTCGATCATTGCGTCGGGCTGGGCGGCCCCGCCGGCCCTCTACGACGTGACGTTTTGTGCAGAGTACAACGCGTCCTACAGCGACGCGAATCCCAGCTTCGGCGACGACTTCCTCACCGAGGACACCGTCTATCCGGCGCGGGGGGTGCGAATGGAGGTGGTGCGAAACAGCGACAGCCTCGTGGTCTAGGACGGGCACGCCGATTGGAATGGCCCCAATGTTGGCTGTCTTCCGACCTCTCTGTCTCTTGCATCCAACGACTCCTACAACGTGAAGATCCAGTCCGAGGCGCTGGTGAATGGAAACACGCTGAAGGTCTACGAGTCCGTGGGTTTCACCTACCTCTTTGGTCCGCCGCAATTCACTCCGATCACGTCCGGCACCTTCACAATCACAACGCCCTTGGGGGCCTCGCAATGGAACATCGCGAACGCCGTCGGACACGCCATGTACCGGCATTCGGGAGGGTTGTCTGGAGAGACCTTCGAGTTCTTTGACCAGGGCAATCCAGACGACGGCAAGACAGGGTATGATCGCGACAACGACCGGGTGTACATCGAGTCGTTTTCGAGCAATAGAAAGTACATTATCGTCCACGAATTCGGACACATCCTCGCCGCCCGGGCAAACTGGTGTGGTAGTTCCTCCTGTTGTGCCGAACCATCGTGCGCAGCGAACCACGACTACTATGCCGACCCGGACAACTGCTACACCGTTGCAACCAAGAACCATGAGCTTCACTCAAAGGAGCTTCAGAGTTCGGCCGTCTGGGAGGGGATTTCCCACTTCTACGCTGCTGTGGCGTTCAACGAGACAAGCGAGTCAGACTGTGTGTTTGTCTACTACAAGGTGATCGATTGGAACCTCAACGAGGATCCTGCAGATTTGCAGGAAAACGCGGGTTCTCCAGTGAGTTGCGAGTCTGGCCCCACGATCGCACCGAACCCGGACTACCTCGGTTCATACTGCACCGGAATCCTCGACAATCGAGGCACCGAATACGACTGGCTGCGGTTCTGGTGGGACCTGACCTCCAAGGAGAACGTCTCAGTGGCAACAATCTACGACATCTGGGACGGAGCCGAATCGGATGATTGGAACGCCACGGGAGAAATGTCGTGCCAAGCGCGCAGCCCGGATGCCGCCTGTGCGGATGACCCGGCCACGCGCCTGTTTAATTCCGCGGCCTCTCTCGGCTACGAGTCGGAGTGGGTATCCTGGGACGTGTACAACGGAGTGCATCGGTGAAACTGCGCAGTCCGCTCGTCCTTCTGGCAGGTTCTGCGTGGCTTGCCTGCACTTCAGGCACCAAGAATGAGCGTCCGACAGGGCGCTGCACCGGCGACAATACAGACACTGCCCCAGATACGGATGACACTGCCGCGGACGACACGGGCCTGGATCCAAATGACCTTGACGAAGACGGCTACACGCCCGCCGAGGGGGACTGCGACGACGGGGACCCCTCAATCTCACCGGGTGAAGAGGAGGTCACCGGCAACGACACCGATGAGAACTGCGATGGCACGCTTTATCTCACGACAAGGGTCGCCGACCTCGCCCAGGCCTTGAACGGAACAGCGGACTTCATGACGTTTGGCGAGATTGTCACGGTCGCACCGTCAAAGCATCCCTGGCCCGGGGCGGTGCTCATCTCAGAGACAGGCTACCGAGCCGGTGAATACGGTACGCCAGGAGAAGTGCACATCTTTTCCGCCGGGGCGGCCACAGCCGGCGGTCCTGCCGGAACCATTCTCTTTCACCCCGAGGACGGGCTTGCGAACTTCGGCCGGGCGACGGAGGCCATTCATCTCGCTGATGGTAGCAGTGCTTTGGTAGTTGGATTTGACGATCCGGCACACTTCGGCGGTTACTGCGCGTGGACTGCGACAGTGTCGGGTCGGGTCGGGACTGGCAATGCTGACGCGTGCCTGCCTCCCTTTGATAACGATGTACTCGACAGGGCAGCAGATGGCTTCACAGCCGATTTCGATGTTGACGGAGACGGGTACGAGGACCTCCTGGCGGCCGGGTTTGCGAACGAACAAGGGTCGAGGATTGGCGCATTGTGGGTGACAACTGGGCCCTTGGACATGGCCAGCTTTGCTTCTCAACCATCTGTCCTGCTCAAGATGCCGGTAAGCATCCCAAGAGTTTCGGGACCAGGCGACATGACTGGTGACGGCTACACCGATCTGGTTCTATCCGACGCAAACTCGGATGCCGGTGTCTCCTACGCCGGCCAGGTCTTCATTCTTCCCGGTGGCGGAGTGGTCCCGGACTCCATCCAACTGCTCGATGGAGTTGATGGGGACAGAGAAGATTCCAACACCGGGGTGGAAACCGCAGCCCCCGACCTCGACGGCGACGGCCAACTTGACCTCTGCGTGTCCGCCCCCCTCGACGACCAGGTCGGACCGCGTGCTGGCCGGGTAGGGTGTTTCTACGGACCCGTGGAAGGTCGTCACCCCTTGAGCAGCACTGATTTCACCTTTGTCGCCGAGGACTCCCACGCCTTCTTCGGGGTTTCCCTTGCCACCCTCGACCTGGAAGGGGATGGCGACGATGAACTCGCCATCGGCGTGCCCGACGACCCGTATTTCGGCCACGGATGGCCCGGGAAGGTGTACCTTTTCGACCCGGTGACGCGCGGTGCGGAGCCGGTGGGAATCCTCGCCGGCTTGCCCTTTGACGGCCTGGGAATCGACATGGCCGCTGGGGACGTCGACGGCGACGGCCGAGACGACCTCGCCCTGGGCGCTCCCTGGGCCGATGGTGGCGGGACAATGCGCGGTTCGGCCTACCTTCTGCTCGGTGGGTCTGGCGCCTGGTAGTCAGGCGGTTCTGGCGCCGTCCCTACGCCGCAAACAGATTCTGCGGCTGAGTCAGCCCGCCTGCGATCCGGTGCATGATGTCCCGGTACGGCCCCTCGGGCACCGACGACAAGGCTCGCTTGGCGGCCATGGCCTCTGAAGCCACCAGGCGCCGGACGGCGAGGTCCCCACCGGAGGCATGAACTCGCTCGAGCAGCTCGTCGGCTGCCCCCGGGCACTCGCCGGAGAGGACATCGTCCAGGGCGCGGTCGACATCAGGATCGGTGTTCAGGGCCCGGATGATGGGCAGGGTCGGCCGTCCCGTCGCTGCTCTCTGGGCCAGGTTTCGGGACACCTCCTCGGGGGAGAGGGCCAGGAGCCACTGGTCCTCAATGCCATGCCAGGCCACCCCCAGGTGCAATCCGTAGCGGCCCAGGGCCCCCACGACCGGTCGCTCGGCACCCGCCAACTGCCCACCCGCTCGGGTGCAGAAGGAGAACAGGGCACCGCTGTGGCCCTCGGCGTACTCCCGGTAGTCAGCTTCTGTGGCATCCCGGTGCCGGAGGTCCTCGGCCAGGGCATGGCCCTCCGCCAGTTCCCGCAGGGTCAGCATCAACTCGGAAAAGACCTCGGGATGGGGGGCCGATCGGGCCACCTCCAACGCGCGAAGCATCAGGTGGTTCCCCCCCAACCAGTGGGCTGCGCCCCCCAACAGCTTGCGGGCCACTCGGCGGCGGCGGCCGCCCTGTCGCCCGAGAGCCGTGTCATGCACAGCCACTGCCAGGTGGAGCAACTCGGCGGCATGGACCACATCCACCGGGTCCGCCCCGTTGTCTCCCGCTGCCCGGCTGGCCAGGGTGACCAGCATCGGCCGGATTCTCGGCAGGCCCGGGGCCAGGTGGCTCTCCGGATTGAACCCCGCCGGCATCCCCTCTCCCACAGCAAGATCCACCAAGCGGGATTCCAGGCTCTCATGGGACCGCTCCAGCTCGTCCACTGCCTCTTCCACCTCGGCCGAAGCGGGACCCACCAGTTTCTTCAAGCGGCTCCTCAAGGAAGCGCCTTCGGAGAAATCCCCCATGTCTCCTCCTCGGACCCCAAAGGGCCTAGTAGCCGTCGGTCTTCTTCCAGGCGGTGGCGTTGCCGTAGATCATCATCACGAGCCCAACCCCGATCATGGCGAGTCCACAGGCGCCTGTGTCCGTGATCGTCATCTGGTCCAGCCCCGTGTACCCAAGCTTGGAAAAGCTCGTGTGCATGGCCTCTCCCGTGTCCGCGGAGAACCCCCACAACAAGGAAACCACTCCGCTGCCAGTCAGGACACCACCCAAGGGGATCAGCACGTTATGCATTCCTTCCTCCGCTGCCCAAAACTAACCGCAACAACGGGCAGCAGCCAACGCCCCGCCTTCCAGCCCCCCGGCCGCCTACGATGCACACCCCGAATCCCCCCTGCGCCCTGCTGGGTTCCGCCGCTCCAACCCCCTTCAAGGGGCACCTGGGTCGAGCGGTGGGTTCTGGGGATTGCACCGGGTGGATCGCCCTGCGGACCGGAAGCGCCGACGACATCCCCGGGGCGTTTGACCAGGTGCGGCTTCTCCACGAGGCCCTGGCAGACCTGCACGCCACAGATGCATTTCACCTGGCACGGGCGGCGTGGGATCGCCTGTTGATCGTGCCCCGCTCGGTCCTGGGCAGTGACCAGGGCGCAAACCTGGCCGCCCTGGTCGTCACCCGGGATCGAGCCACCACCACCCTCTCCGGTGTCGGGTTGTCCCACGTGTGGGGATGGAGCGAGAAAGGCCTCGTGATGGCTGCAAAGCCCAACCACCCCGAGCTGGCCGCGCCGGGGGTGCCGCTTGTGCCTCCCAGGGCCCTGGTCCTGGAGTCACCCGCCCCCCTCTACCTGGGCCTTCCAAGCGGGGAGGCGCAACCCCCCGAAACAGCCGACCAGGCCCTGCGAACCGCGGGGCTCCTGCCATGACGCCGCTGCTTCGTGGGGACCTGCGGGATGTCTCCTTTCCCGCCGACCTGCCCAAGCTCAGGGAAGAGGCCCACCTGGCCCTGCGGGAAGGAATGCCCTTGTCACCCCTGTTTCAGGCCTTGGCGCGGGACCACCCCATGGCCCTGGGAGACCTGGTGGTGGGGCCAAGCGCCCTCACCGGTGCGGTGGCGGTCCGAGAGGCCCTGGACACCTTGGACACCCTGGAGGAAATGGTCCCTGCCGGGGGGCTGTACCACCGTCTCGTCACCCTGGGAGAAGCCTCCCGGGAGGAGGTGCTCCAGGCAGCCGTCCGCCGGCACCCGCGCGCATCCTGGATCATCCGGCTCTCCCGGGAAGTGGAGGCCCATCCCGGCACCGCCCACCTGGCGGCCACCGAGCAGGAGCCCTGGTTTGGCGACATCTGTCAGTCCCACGCGGAGGCGAGCCATGTGCCGGCACTGCTGGAGTTGGCAGGCCGCGGCCGGTTGGAGCCCGTCGTCGCCCTGCTGGCGGTGGGCCGAGGCGACGATGCCCTCCAGGCGGCAGCAGAGGCCATCAACAACGTGCCGGAGTGTCCCCTCGTGGCCCACGTGGCAGCCTCCCTGGGACCCCGGACGGATGCCTGGCTCTGTCGCCTGGTCTCGCGCCTGCGCAGCGCCGAGGCAGCCCGATCCCTGGGCCAGCAGGCAACCCCCTTTGCTCGCACAACCGCAATGGTGGCAGCGATCCTGCCTGCGCTCCGGTAGCATCCCCGGATGGCCGTTTCGACGACTCCCTCCTACTGCCGCGCCTGCTCCGGCGTCTGCGGCGTGGAGGTGCACGTGGAAGACGGGACCATCCAGCAGGTGGAAGGGTCAGCCGCCAACCCCAAGAGCGCTGGCTACCTCTGCGACCTGGGCCGGATCTCCACGGGACTGCCCAGCCACCCGGGCCGCATCCAGACGCCCCTGCGCCGGGTGGGCGACACCCTGGAACCCACGTCCTGGGAGGAGGCCACAGAGGCCATCGGCGCGAAGCTTCGGGCCCTGGGGAAATCCCATGGGCAGCGGTCCCTGGCCCTGCTCGCCGGTGGCCCCCTGGGACACAACACCGAGGGCGTGGTGCGCACGGGGGCCTTTGCCGTGGGCATGGGCACCCCCCACCTCTTTTCCACCCTGAACCTGCACGGGGGGCCGCTGCTCCTGGCCGCCGAGCAGATGATCGGCCACCCCACACCCCTGCAAGCCGATGTGGGCCGGGCCCACGTGACCCTGCTCCTGGGGGCCGAGCAGGACCTCCAGGGATGGGGCCCCATGCAGTCGGGGACGGTCCACCTCCAGGCCATGCGCCACTTCCAGCGCACCCGCAAGCAGGCAAAGTGCATCACCGTGGGGAGTCGCCAAAGCGAGCTGGCCGACAGCGCGGACCAGCACGTCTCCATCCGGCCCGGCACAGAGGTCTTCTTCCTCCTGGGCATGGGCCACGCGATTCTCCAGGGCGGGTGGGTCGATGCGCAGTACCTGGCCGATCACTGTGAGGGCCTGGAGCGGGCCCGGGCCTGGCTGGACCCCTGGACCCCCACGCGGTGTGCGGAGATCTGCGGCGTCACCGCCGAAGACATCTCGGGCGTGTCCCTGAAGTTCTCCCGGGCGGCCATGGCCACCATCGCCCGCTCCCCGGCCATGACCGGCACCCGCCACGCCACCGCTGCAGCCTGGGCATGGCACCTGGTCCACGCGATCACGGCGAACCTCCTCCGGCCGGGGGGCGCCTACGAGGCGGACGGCCTGGTGGACCTGTTTCCCCTGCTGTCCTCCCTTCCCCTGGACAAGGCCCCCCGCACCCGGGTGGGGAACCACCCGGCCCTCTTGATGCAGGTCCCGGCCACGTGCCTGGCCGAGGAGATCAGCACCGGCGGCAACGACGGGATTCGGGCCTTGATCTGCATCGATGTGGATCCCCTCACGGAGCTGCCTGCCCCGGCCCAGGTCCAGCAAGCCCTGGAGTCGCTGGACCTGCTGGTGGTGGTGGACTCGCTCCACGGACCCATCTGCAAGCAGGCGGACTGGGTGCTGCCGGCCACGTCCTTCTGGGAGCGGGGAGACCTGCAGATCTTCGATCAGCCCACCCTCCCCTATCGAACCCTCCAGGCCACCCATGCGGTGGTGCCCCCCACAGGCGAAGCCCGCCCGGAAGCCGACATCCTGGCCGACCTGTTCCGCGCCTCTGCGCCGGGACTGTGGGGAGGAAACTGGGGCCAGCACCTGGCCCTGGCGGGTCGTTGGCTCGCCACGACGGATCTTTCAAAGCAGATGAGCCGCCTCCTGTCCTTTTCCATAGAAACCAGCCTGGAGGACGTGCATGCCGAGCCCCAAGGCCTGGAGGATGGCGAAGTGGACCGGTCCACGTGGCGAGTGAGCCGGGAAAGCGGACGCATCGACCTGGCCCCCGTCGGGCTGGAGGAGTGCATTCGCAACCTGGAGGCCCCGGTCGCCTCCCCGGACCACCCCCTCTGGCTGGACACGGTGTCCTGGACTCCGGATGCCCTCCCGTCCTGGGCTTTGCGCGAGCCCCCCCGGGTGCACCTCCATCCGGACCACGGATTCAAGGACGGCACGCGCGTACGGATCACCACCCCCCACGGCTGGGTGGAGCGCTGTGTGCAATGCGATGACACCTTGCGGACCGACACGGTGCGCACCCCGCGGCTTGGAGCGGGCTCCCTCCTGGGCGGCCCCATGGACCTCCTCTCCGCCACACCAGACATGGCAGGGCTGCCCTGCCGAGTGGAGACAGCCTAAGTGAGCTCCCCCAACACCTTGCACGTTCCGGGGGACCACCCCTCCCTCTCCGAAGCCCTCGCCGCAGCCCAGGGCGGTGACACCATCCACATCGATGGGCGCGTTGAGTCTCCCCATGTGCGCATCGAGAAGGAAATCACCCTCACCGGCGACACGCTGGTGGGACTGGACCCGGTGGCCATCGGCCTGTTTGCCAGCGCCACGGTCACCGGCCTGCGCGTGGAGAACCCCCAGGGCCACGGGGTCGTGAGCATGGTGGGCACGCCCCTCATTGAAGACGTGACCCTGCACGTGGGGCAGACAGCCCTGGCCTGTGGCAACAATGCCACCCCCACCATTCGCGGGTGCAGCATCGAGGCCTGTAGCGTAGGGCTGTCCGCCCAGGACACAGCTGCCCCCGATGTAGAGGGCTTGACCATCTCGTCCCGGGGCACCGGACTTCTGCTTCGTGGCCAGAGTAGCGGCACCTTCCGGGCGGTCGGCATCGTCGCGGGCCAGATGGCCGCCGTGGAGATCACCGACCAGGCGGCGCCCGTGCTGGAGCAGGTGGCGGTGGCCCTCGGTGGAGCAGGTGGGTTCTTCCTCCACGGCGCCTCCACCCCCACCCTGCGGTCCTGCCTCGTCAAGAGCGTGCAATTGGCCGGGATCGAGGTGGCCGAAACCGCCAACCCCACCGTCGACGGAATCCAGGTCTCTGAGGTGCGGGGCAGCGGCTTGTTCCTGCACGGGCAGAGCACGGGCACCTACATGGACCTGTCCATCGAAGAATGCGTCATGGCCTGCATTGAAGTGTCCGAGGAGGCCGCCCCGGAGATCGAGGGGGGGAGCCTGCGGGCCGGGCAAGGCCACGGGCTGTGGGTTCGGGAGAATGCACGGGCCGAGGTGCTCTCCCTGGCCATTTCCCACCAGAGCGCCATGGGGATTCAAGCCACGGACAAGGCCCACTGCACCCTGGAGGACTGCTGCATCACCAAGAACCGGGACCACGGCTTGTTTGCCAAGGACCAGGCCCGGGTGGCCCTGGTGCGGTGTGAGATCTCAGAAAACGCGGGACACGGTGTGGTCGCGGGTAACACCGCCCGGGTGTCGACCGGCAACTGCAAAATCAGCAACAACGCCGGTGCAGACCTTCAGCCCACCGAAAGTGGGCAAATCGAGGAAGCCGGCTGATCGCCTATTCCCACATGTACATCGGCGAATTCAGTGTTCCGCTGATCCGATCGCCCTCAGAAACCCCAAACGCATCAAAGATCAACTCCCCCCCAAACAGGTAGGAAGCTGTGACGAGCTCCCCGCCCCTCTCGTTGTCTGTGTACAGGATGGCGCCTCCGATTTCCCTGTGGTCCAACTCCAACTCCTCGCCAACCTCAATGCTGTTTGGCTCAAAGGAAATGTAGGGGATCACGTAGGACCCGGCGGACTCGTCAATCATCCCGTAGAACACCAGCAAATCAGCCCCGTCGTCCTGTCCAGCACCCACTCCGGTCTGGACAAAGGGGACCTCGTCTTCCCCCCAGGTAAGCGTCATTTCCGTGGTGCCGGACAGGGCCAGGTTCCCCCAGGCCAGGGAGCCCCAGGTGGTCTCAAAAGTGGCCTCCAGCTTGCCCCCTCGGGACAGGCAACCCAGATCCTGGAGATCCCCCGGCTCCCCGGGGAGCGTCGCCGACAGCTTGTTGTCCCGCCTCTTCAGGTATTGACGCACACCGGAGATGCCGTCCTCGTAGGGAGACATGTCGATCTCGGCGGAGAGCAGATCCACGATTCGGTCGACCTCGTCCAGAAGTTCGTCCTGGTCCCACACGGCGTCCAACATCTCCTGAATCCGATCTGCCAGGCGATCGGCCAGCTCTGAATCCTGAAGAATCCTGTTGGGGAGCAGGGCAGCCGAAAAGGGAGGGGCCGGAATCGTCTCCGGGTCCAGGACATCGTCCAGCCCCCATGGGATGAGAGAAAGTGTGCCCCGGTCCGGGTCGTTGTACACGTAGAAGTTGTTGGTGTTTCCAGAGAATCCATCCCAGTGGCCTGTCACAGTCTCCATGGCCAGGAAGGTCAGCAGCTGGTCCACGTCCAGGTACTCCTCCAGGTCCGCAGCCAGATCCTCCGAGGACTCCACCACATCCGCCAATGCCTCCACAGGTGCAAGTGAATCATCCGTGTCGCTGGTCTTTGAATCAAAGGTCTGCGTCCAGCCATCTCGGAAGTCGCTCAAGGTGCCTTCGTAGAGGTCCCCATCATCGTTACCGAAGTGACGCCTCAAGAACGAGCGCTTGATGGGCTCCACATGGGCGTAGATACCAAGGTCCTGTCCGTTCACAGATACGTGGGCATAGTTGCACCGGGGCGCCGGCAACCCCGCCTGGGAGAAGAGATCATAGCCAATGCACTGGCGAATGAGCGCAGGGTCCTGCACGGCGTTGTTGAAGGTCCAATTGTCGGAGCCAAAGAGCTCAGCACCGGCCTCGTACTCATCCATGTTGATCTTCAGAGACGGCTTGGATGTGCTCTGGGAGCCAATGAACCCCTTCTTCCGAATACCTACATTCGACAAGCTCTCCCCATCGACTTCAATGTCTGCGTGAAACGTCGTGTAGTCCCCCTGGAAGGGCTCCGAGCGACAGTCCCCAATGAACTCCGTCAGGAACGAACGACTCTCGTTTCGCAGGCTGTCCCAAGCATCGTCTTCCATCTCAATGGACACCTGCACCACGTGGTCGGGCTCGAAGTTGTCCTCGTCCTGGCCCACAACCTCCAGGGTCACCGGCTTGCAGCCCCCCACCAGGAGAAGCACACTCCACTTGCCAGACCCATGGATTCGGAATTGCCTGCCCATCGCTCGGTGCCCTCTCCCGATGACTCGGTACAGTATGATCCAGTCCAGAAGGAACGGTGGGAAAATGTCGTGGTTTCTGGCCCATCTGCAGCCAGCGGGGCAAGGTGCATCCTCATGAACCTCGAAGATCAGCGAGCGCTCATGCAAGCCCTTGGGTTTCGGGAAGCCACCACGGATCTGCTCCGGGGTCGGCTTCTCCAGCGCCGGGTCGACACCAAGTTCATTCTGGGGACGGGTGCCCTCTCGCGGGTCCTGTCCTCCCTGAGGGATCACTATGGAATCCTCCAGGCCAGCGGAGAACCGGTCGCCTGGTACCGCACGCTGTATTTCGACACGCCTGAGTTCCTCTGCCTCCGGGAACACCACCGGGGCAGACGTCCACGGCACAAGGTTCGAGTCCGCCACTACCCGGACCGACAGCTGAGCTTCCTGGAGGTGAAGCAGAAGACCCAAAAGGGCATCACCGAAAAGGAGAGAGTCCCGATCCCTTTCCGGGAGGAGTCTCTTTCCGAGGAAAACCATGCCTTCGTGAACGCGCACAGCCCCATCGCCTCCGAGGTGCTGGTTCCCGGACTCCGCACCGCCTTCGGCCGCATCCAGCTGGTGGGCCTGCAGACCCTGGAGCGGGCCACCTTTGATGTGCAGCTTCAATTCGAGGGGCACAGCGGAACCGCGGAAATTCCCGGTGCCGTCATCGCCGAGGTCAAGCAACCCCGCTACATGCCTCGCTCACCGGTCATGCTCGCCCTGCGCAGAGAGGGACTCCGTCCCACCCGGGTGAGCAAGTACTGCACCGCTGCAACCCTCCTGATGCCCGAGATTCCCTTGCAACTGTTCCGCCCCATCTTGCGCTCCCTGGAGGCTGCCAGCCATGACTGAGCTGCTGGGCCTGTACCCGGATTTCGTCGACCTCCCTGCCCTGAGCAAGCTGGGGGGGCGCCTGGTCCTGGACCTGTTCTTCACGGCGATTGTGGTGCTCGGGGTCTACGTCCGGCGCTATGGAAAAAACGAGTATGTCTTTACGTACTTCCTGTTCAACGTGGTCACGTTCACCTTGTGCTTCCTGCTGCGCAAGGTGCCGATCGAGCTGGGGTTTGCCCTGGGGCTCTTCGCTGTGTTCGGAATCTTGCGGTACCGCACAGAAGCCATTCGCACCCAGGACCTGACCTACCTCTTCGTGGTGATTGGACTCGCCATCCTCAATGCGGTGGTGAACAAGAAGGTCAGCCTCGCGGAGCTGCTCCTCGTGAACGGGTCCATCGTGGCCTTGACCGCCCTCCTGGAGGCCACGCCGTTCTTCCAGGCCGAGGAGAGCCAGCCGGTCCTGTACGACAACATGGCGATCCTGAAGACCCAGGACAAACAGGCCCTGATCGCCGACTTGAAGGACCGAACCGGCCTGAACATCACCCGGGTCAAGGTCCGACAGCTGGACCTGCTCCGGGACACTGCCCGCCTCGTCGTTTTCTACCGCACCGACGACTCCTGACCATGTACTCCGGCCTGTGTCTGCTGTTTTGGGGGGTCCTTTTCGGCACGGCCAACGCCCAGAGCGACACCCAGCTGTGGACCAGCGCCGGGGCCCAGTTGCGGCCGGCCAAAGGCGTCCGCGTGGAGGTCTCGCAGCAGGTGCGCTTTGACCAGAACATATCCAGCCTGGAGAGCGTCCTGCCGGAGATCTCCGCCTCCTGGTCCGCCAGGAACTGGCTCCGCCTGGGCACCGGCTACCGGTACACACAGGAACGGAAGAAGGATGACACCTTCCAGCCGGAGCACCGGGTCCACCTCCAGGGAAGCCTGCGGGGAGAGTGGGGCCCCGTTTCCGCCGCCGGTCGCCTGCGCCTGCAGGAGCGGGCGGAATTCAAAGCGGACCTGGAGACCAAGCGCACCATTCGCTGGCGGCTGGGGGCAGAAGTGGACACGGACACCGTCTTCACCCCCGGCCTCTCCCTGGAGCGGTTCACCGAACTCAAGGATGGGAAACCGATTCAGGAGAAGCGCCGCTGGACCGCCGAAGTAGAGATCCGTCCCTCCAAGCGCAATTCAATCGGCCTCTTCTACCGCCTGCAGCAGCCCCTGGAAGACCCCACGGACCCGAACGAACATATCCTGGGCCTGGAGTACATGCGCCGCCTCAAGAAACGGGAGTAGACCCGGTTCAGCCCGCCGCAGCCAACAAGCCGTTCAGGCGCTCCAGGCGGTGCAAACCCACCAGATGGTCCCGCACCCGCTCATAGGCCCACTGCAGGCAGGTCTCAAAAGCATCGGCATCGCCCAGGCGCCGAGCAGCATCCGCTGCCAGCAGCCAGGCATCAGCCGGGGCGGTCTCCGACAGGTCCGGCTCCAGCAGCTCCAGCGCCTCTGCACAGCGGCCCTGCTCGATCCAGACCTCCGCAATGGCGAGGCGTGCTTCTGTAGGGTCCTTTGCCTGGGACCCGGCCTGGTGGAGTTGGCGCAAGGCGGATTCCCACGCCCCCTGCTGCAGTCGCACAATCCCCAGGCGAAGCCGTGAGGCCTGGCCAGCGGCTCCCTGGATGGGCGGATCCAACAGGGGACTTCCCTCGAAGGTAAGCGCATTCTCAAAGGCGGCTGCAGCTCGCGCCAGGTGCTCGCGGCGTTGGAGGGGCTCGTGAAGGGCCAGGTTCTCCCGGGCCAGGCCTTCCAGGTAGCTGGGGTTGGGGTGGGCCAACCCAAAGGCAGCCCCCTGTTCCAGCACCACCAAAGCTCGGCGAATGGCACCTTCCTGCAGAAGGACCGCCGTGAAGACAGTCAACGCCTTCACCACGCCACAGGGAACAGCCTCCATGTGGGGCAGGGCCTTCAAGACACTCTCCCAGGCCGCTTGGGCCTGCTCCCGCGCCTCCTGGAGATGGCCGTCGTGCAGACAGTTTTCGGCGAGACAGGCCCGGGCCGGCCAGTTCTCGGGGGACTCCCCGACCTCCCTGCGAAGGAGGCGCAGGTTTCGCTCATCCTTGCCCTTGTCGCACCGCAAGGATGGCACCGCCCCGTAGTGGACGATGTCCGCTTCCACAAGGGAGGCCCGGCCGCCATGGGCTGCAAGCCAGGTGTTCACGTGTTCATGCACCCGGCCTTCCCACCGCAGATCGGCGGTACGGCGAAACAGCCGCGCCAACCAGACCGGCTCCCGAAGGGCAGCGGTTCCGTCCAGCACCGAGTGCACGGTTGCATCCAGGTGATCCGCATCGGTGAGGCGCAAGACGCCGCAGTGCAAGTCCCCCTGGCTGACCGCCTCCTGCAAGGCCACCCCCGCCCCGGGTGCGAGGCGCTCGTCGGCATCCAACAGCAGGATCCAGTCCCCGGTGGCTGCCGCCAGGGCAGCGTTGCGAGCAGCGGAAAAATCCTCGTCCCATGCATGGTGCACGACGGTGGCCCCTGCTGCCCGTGCGATCTCCACAGTGCGGTCCGTGCTGCCGGTGTCCGCCAAGACGATCTCGTCCACAACCCCTGAGACAGAGGCCAGGCAGTCGGGCAGAAATCGCTCCTCATCGCGCGCGATAATGCAAAGGCTGATCCGGATCACGGAACCTCCTCTCCCCTCTACGGCCGGGAGACGGGCGCCTTGAGGGGCCCGGCAAACCGGTGGATCAAGAGGCTGTTCCGGGGGCCGGTGTCCTTGTGCAGGGCCTTCGGGGCTGCCAGCTCCACCCGGGGGCGATCATCCGTGTTCCAGCCGCCTCCCTTCGCCAGGGCCCGTACCTGGGCTGGATCCAGGGTCGGCGCCGGCAGGTCGGCTCCGCTTGGCTGCCCCCCCGCCACAAGGAGCACATCCGCTCCCGGCACCGTTTCAAAGAGCCACACCTCCGGGAAAACGCTGGAGAACGTGTGCACAATGGCCCGAAATTCCTCGGTCTGGAGACCGTAGAGCTGCACCCACTGGCAGAATACCCCCCCGGGGGCCAGTCGCTCCTCTGCCAGCTGCCAGTACTCGCGGGTGAAGAGGTTGGAGACCCCGGTGATCCAGGGGTTTGAGGGCTCGGAGACAATTACATCAAACAGAGGCCCCTCTCGTCCCAGCACTGCCCGTGCGTCCTCCAGCACCAACCGGGTGCGCGAATCCTCCAGGGGGGCGCCGCTCACGTGATCAAAGAACCGGGAGGCCGCCACCACCGCCGGCTCCAACTCCACCACGACCAGCTCCTCCAATCCCTCGTCCAGCATGGCCCCGGCTGTGACCCCAGTGGCCAACCCCACCACCAGCCCCCGCTTGGGGTTTGCAGCCATGCGCAGCGGGATCTTCCCGGCCAGGGTCTGGGTGGGCATGTCGACCCCCGTGGAAGCATCCACCTTGCCGTTGATGGAGAGCCAGCGGTTGTTGCTCTGCCGGGAGTGGCCGATCGCCACCGCTGCAGTCCGGCCCTCCTCGTAGAAGAGCAGGTCCCACCCGGTGTCTGCAAAGGTCCGGAGCGCCCCGGGGGTGATGTGGGAGAACGCTGCAATGCGGTTGTAGACCCCCACCGCATACAAGCGGCCATCCCACTGGGGCTGCACCAAGACCAGGATTCCCCCCACCAGCAGGGGCCAAGGGCGGCGAAGCAGCAGCGCGGCCCCCACAAAGGCCACACAAGAGGCCAAGGTCACGCACCCCTGCACCCCGAGCTGGGGAACCAACCACAAGCCCGTGGCAGCCGAACCGACCACCCCCGCCAGGGTGTTCACTCCGTAGACTTTTCCCGTGGTCTGTTGCTTGTTTCCCCCCGCCACGGACTCCCCCGCCTCTGACTCCCCCGCCACGGACAGTGCACAAGCAAACACCACCCCTGACGCCAAAGGAGCCCCCGCCATGGCGAAGAGCAGCAGGTAGAGGGAGACCCACATCATGCCCTCGGGGCCCACATTCCCGAATCCCACCCCCAGCAAGACCGGAAGCTGCCCGTAGAGCAAGGCCCCCAACAAGGACAGGAGCCCCAGGGCTGCCAGGGCCGTCCCCAGCGCCTTGGGGTGGGTCCAACGTCGTCCCAGGGCTGCCCCCGCCGCCACAAAGGACAGGAAAACCGCCAGAACCGCAGCAAAGGCGTAAATGGAAGGCCCCAGCAGGACCGCAGCCAGGCGGGTCCATGCCACCTGCAGGGACATGGCCACCAGACCTGAAATCCCCACCGCCCACAAGGCAGCCCGGTGGCGTTTCCCCCGATGCGGCGGCGTCTGCACCGGCACCCGCACCGGCTCCGGCCAGGGCAGGTGCCAGGCCACCCCCGCCACCGCGAGGGCCAGGATCACGGCAAAAAACTCGGATCCCCGCACGCCCAACAGCGGCAGCAGCACCAGGGGCAGGGCGACCACCCCCAACACGGCTCCCGCGGTGTTTGCAGCATAGACCGTGGCCACATCCCGGGACCTGGACAGCCCCCCCGCCACCACCGGCAGCGTGGCGCCCAGGGCAAGGGCAGGCGGTCCCGCCAGGGCGATCACCAGGGCTGCCTGCATTCCCAGGCCGGGATGTTCTCGCAAGCGCACGGAAAGCACCGCCAGCGCACCGGGCAGCGCCAGGGCCCACAGGGCCGCCAGGGCCTCCAGCACCGCATACCGCCGCAATGGGCCCCTCCCCCTGGCCCCGCCTGCCAGGAGTCCACCGATGCCCATGCCCCCAAAGAGCGTGGCCAGGGTCAAGGTGACGGAAAGAGCCCCGCTTCCAAGGACCAGGGAAAACCGCCGCATCCAAAGCAGCTCATAGACCAGGGACGCAAAGCCCGAAACAGCGAGCAGCGCCGCCAACTGGGAGAGCCGCGGCGGTACTCCGTCGGCCTCCGGAGAGTTCACCTACGGATTCGTGCAGACGGGGTTCGTGATCACGGTGCCCGGGCCGTGGTTTGCGAGAATGGACGAGTCTTGCCAGGTCACCGTGACCCCCACCCCGCGATCCACGCCACTGACCGTCGTGCCGTAGCTGGTTTGGTGACAGGGAATCCCCGGCTCGGGCAGGGCGGTGGGCGTGGAGTAGCTGGTGGCTGTGGAGTTTTCGTTGTCCATGATCAACTGACAGAAAAGGTCTGCATCCGCCTGGTCGCAGCCGCTTCCTCCCGCCCAGGTGCAGCTTCCATTGCAGTACAACTGGCTCACGTTGCTGAAGTCCCAGCGGCAGGTCTGGCTGTCTACGAGCAGGTTGGTGAACGGGCCCGGGGGCGGCTCGTATTCCTCGTCCTGGTCCAGCACGCCGTCCCCACAGGAGGAGCAAGTGGCAAAGCCGTTGCAGTCATGGTCAATTGATGGTGGCGTCTGACTCGTCACAGTCCTGGCCCGTGGCGATGTAGCCGCTGGGGGCCGAGCAGCTCACGACCCCGCTGTTCGGGTCTCCGTAGCTGTCTCCATCCACATCCGGGAACCAGGTGAGGGCATCCGTGGCCGTCGCGCCATCCACCGTGCCGTCGCAGTCGTTGTCCACGCTGTCACAGACCTCCGTGGCCCCGGTGTGGATGGCTGCATCCGCATCGTTGCAGTCCACGCCACCATGGGCATCGGAGCCTTCTCCATCCAGGTCTGCATCGTAGTCATCCAGCCCGTCGCAGTTCTGGTCGACACCGTCGTACCAGGTCTCGGTGGCGCCGGGATGCACCGATGCATCGTCCTCGTCACAATCCCCCGTGCCCGGATTGTAGCCATCGAGATCCCGGTCGAACTCGGGGCAGTACCCGTTCACCACCCCCGGTGAACCGGAGTCCGTTCCCACGGCCCAGGCATCGAACCCAAGGCACCAGCTGGCGGGCAGGTCGTTGTCCGCAGCGTTGAAATACCAGGGATCCAGGTGCAGGCTGGCCCCGCTTGGATCCGGCATGGTGGCGCCATCGTCCCAAGAGACCTGGTCAATTACGACCCCCTCCACGTGCACGGCAATGCTGTCCGTCTCGTTGCCCAGCTGGATCGAGGACCACGCATGGTCCACCGGTGCCCGCCCGTTTTCCTGGGTCAGCGTGCTGGCGCCAACGACATAGACGCTCTCCGCGTCCAGGGAGATCAAATCCTCCGCATCCAACGCGTAGACCTCGGTCCCCGAGACCAGCTGCACCCCATTGAGAATCAAGGTGGCGCCACTGGCGTTGTACAGCTCAACCCACTCCCCCTTTGGATCCGAGACATGCCCGGGATTCACCAACAACTCGGTGATCACCAGGTCCCCTACCTGCCAGATCCCCTCGTCCACCAGGAGGTCACAGTCCTCGTCCACGCCGTTTCCATCCACCTCGGTGGCACCCGGATTGATCGCCGCATCCGTGTCGTCACAGTCCGGAGCGATGGACTCGCTTCCACAGGAGGTGTAGCCATCGCCGTCGGCATCGTAGCCCTCGTCGATGTTGCCATCACCGTTGTTGTCCAAGCCGTCACAGTCCTCCCCATCCAGGCAGTCTGCAGTCCCATCCCCATCCGCATCGCCAAAGTCCTCGTCGATCTCCCCGTCCCCATCGTTGTCGAGGCCATCGCACTCCTCTTCATCCATGCAGTCCGGCGTGCCGTCCTCATCCACATCTCCGAATCCTTCGTCCACGACGCCATTGCAGTTGTCGTCAAACCCGTTGCAGGACTCGTCCATGCCCGGGTGGATCTCCGCGTTTTCGTCGTCGCAATCGGCGCCCGCCACGTAGCCGTCGCCGTCTACGTCATCGAGGTCCACCGAGGAATCGTTCGTGTCATCGGACCCGGTCTCGAGGGTTTTTTCACCCGGCAAGCAAGCGCTGGTCCCCCCAATCAACAACAGGCCCCACAAGAGGTACGTTTTCATTGCCATGTTCATGTCTCCGCTTTGCTTACGCCCTCCGTTGTATCCGGGTGGCAGGCGGGTTGACTAACCCGGAACCAATGCATGTCGGGGAGGAAAGGGTGGTTGAAAGGGCTCCACCAGGGCCACCCGGTACCCCATGCCGAGCAGGGCCAGCCCCAGGCCGATCCCCCAGACCAGCGGCGGAGCCCGCCGCACCGACAGGGCCACGCAGCACAGGGGCCACAACACCAGGGCCCGCACGGGCATCCACCAAGCGCCCCCTTCCGGAATCACCTGGTGAAAGACCAGCTCGCGCCAGAGATCCGGCCCCGCGACGTACAGGGGAATGGGCAGGGCCAGGATCATCAACGGCCAGGCGCGGCTCCCCAGGGCCAGGGCAAGCGCCACCACCGCCCAGGGCAGGGCGAGGGTTGCGTCCAGTGCCAGAAATCCAAGGGCCAGCCAGGCGCTCGCCAGTGCACCTCCCGCGATGCCCCGCGCTCGGTGGGGAGCGAACCCCAGCACCCCCAGGGCCCCGACCCACCACAGGGAGGTCATCGGCTCCGCCAGGGACCCGTGTACAGGCCGACCAAATGCAGCCAACTCCCAGGCGATCCATCCCCCGAGTGTTGCCAGGAGACACAGACCAAACCCCAAGAGCGCCTCCCGCCACCAGCGCAGGCCGGTGATGAAACCACCCCCGACCCCCATGGCCACCAGCGCCCACACCCAGAGGTCTCCCAGCACCTTCTTCGTCCCCGGCACCACCACCGCCACGCCGCCGTTGTCCACAGGGGGAGGGCCCGACTTCAACAGGGAAACCAACGCGGTGGTGGCCGCGGTCACCGCATCCGGTTCCAACCGTTCCAGCCCATCGTCCTCCGTGTGGTACGGCCAATAGACGCCGGTCTCCCCGCGGCCAAGCAACAACAAGGCCGGCACGCCAGCCGCAGCGAACGGCGCATGGTCCGAGCGCTCCCTCCCGGGGAAGATGCGCGAAAAGGAGCGGTACGCGTAGGGCACCTGGACCTCCGCACCCGAGAGCAGCCACCGCAGACCCCGCTCACCCCAGGCCCGGCCCAACCCCATGGCCGTGAGCTCCCCCTGCCCCAGTAAATCCAGGGCCACCACCATGGCCGGGGCGTGATCCAGGCGGGCCTGCAGCACCCGGGAACCGTAGAACCCAAGCTCCTCCCCATCGGGAAATCCAAAGCAAGCCCGCACCGGCAGCTCCGCCCGTCGCACCTGGCGCGCCACCTCCAGTGCCACCCCCACCGCCGCAGCATTGTCCACCGCTCCCGGGCTGTTCTGGTGCACCACGTCCGTGTGCGCCAACACCCAGAAGGCCGGGCCATCCCCTGGCTGGCACCCCACCACCACCCCTGCGCCGGGGGGGCCACTCAGGCGCCGCGCCGGGTATCCAGCCTCTGCCAACTCCCCCAACACCCAAGCCTGGGCCATGTCTCCACCCTCGGTCCCCGCCACCCTGGGACCGAGACGCACCAACTCATGGGCGTCCTGCAACGGGCCCGCGAAAACCAACCCCACCCAGAGAAGTGCCGAGTTCACAGGACGAACATATCCACAGCGCACGAGGCGCGGGGTAAGGTGGCGGCCAATGTCCTCAAAATCACCGCCCTCGAAAACACCGCCCTCAGATTCACCCGGCGACGATCTCCCCTCCAGAGAGGAGCAGTGGGCGGTGGAAGATGAGCACGACGAGATCGATGATTCCCTGTGGACGGACCTGGTCACGGTGGGCTGGATGGAGCGGGTCGCGTTCCCGGAGTGGGGCGTGCAGGACCTGAAGACCTGGTGCGCCACCAGTCGGGAGACCTCCCAACTGCACGGGGAGATTCGCCAGGTGGCCCCCGGGCGAATTGCATTGTCCCTGGGCCAGGGGGAGCTGGACCTGCCGCTTGTCCCGGACACGGAGGCGCTGGAGGTGGAGCTCGTGGTGCTCCTGGGGGGCCTGCGCTTTCCCACCAAGCTGACCCTCGTGGCCACCTCCGGTCCGCCCCACCTGGTGCTGGGCCGGGATGCCCTTGCGGGCCGCTTTCTGGTGGACCCCTCCCGGAGCTGGGTGGGCTCTTCGAATTGAGGCGGCTGCTTTCGTTTCTGAGGCGGTACGCGCTGCGCTACTGGCCCTGGTACGCAGGCGGCACCTTCTTCCTGTTGGCCACCAACTGGATCACGGTCCAGATTCCCCTGGAGCTGGCCGTGGCGGTGGATGCCCTGGGGGGCGATCCCGCCATCATCCACCGGGCCATGGTGCGAATCGCCCTCATGGGCGCCTCGATCCTGGTGGTGCGAACCCTGTCCCGGGTGCTGTTTTTCACCCCGGGGCGCATGCTGGAGTACCGCCTCAAGAACAACCTGTTCCACAAGCTGCTTCTGCTCCAACCCGACTTCTACGCCCGGTGGAAGGTGGGGGACATCGTCTCCCGCGTGAGCAACGACGTGACCATGCTCAGGGCCCTGGTGGGCTTCGGAGGGCTCCAGATCTTCAACGTCACAGCGGCCATCTCCCTGGCCGGTGCCGAGATGGTGCGCATTTCCCCGTGGCTCACCTTTCTCGCCATGGCGCCCATCGCCGTGGCTATCTGCGTGGTGCAGTTGGGACTCAAGCGTCTCTTCACCCTGGTGCGGGAGAGCCAGGAAGCGCTCTCCGACCTCTCGGAGAACGTGCTCTCCAGCCTCCAGGGCATTCCCACCATCCAGGGGTTCAACGCGGAGGCTGCATTTCGCGACCGCTTCCTGGAGCGAAACGAGGTCTACCTCAAGGTGAACCTGGAGCTGGCCTGGGTGCGGGCCCTCCACATGCCCCTGCTCAGGATGGCCGGCGGAATCTCCCTTGCGATTCTGCTCCTCATGGGGGGCAAGCTGACGGTGTCCGGTGCCCTCACCATCGGGGAGCTGGTGGCGTTCACCACCTATGTGGGGATTCTCCTGATGCCCCTGCGCTCGCTGGGGTGGCTGTTGAGCGTTTTTCAGCGAGGCATTGCCAGCCTGATCCGGATTGAGGAGATCCTGGACGCCGCCCCTGAGCGGCCCGAGGGGGAAGACGGACGCCGCCGGGATGGAGCGGGAGGCCCGGGGATCTCCCTGAAGAACCTCGCATTCTCCTACCCGGATGACCCCACCCCGGTCTTGCAGGACATCAGCGCTGAAATACCCGAGGGCTCCATGGTCGGACTGTTTGGCCGCACCGGGTCGGGCAAGACCACGCTCCTGCGCTTGATAGCCCGCTGCTACAACGCCTCGTCCGGCACCATTTCCATCGACGGCACGGACGTGTTGTCCCTGGACCTGGACGATTGGAGGCGCCAGATGTCGGTGGTGCCCCAGGTGCCGTTCCTGTTCTCGAACACCATTGCCGAGAACGTGGCCCTGGGGGACCCCCTACCGGGACGCATAGAACAGGCAGTGGAGGATGCTGCCCTGGGCACGGACCTGGACGCCTTCCAAGACGGCTTGGACACGCTGGTAGGGGAGCGGGGCATCATGCTTTCCGGGGGCCAGCGCCAGCGTGTTGCCCTGGCCCGGGGCCTGTACCGCGACTTTGACTTGTTGCTCCTGGACGACGTGCTGTCCGCCGTGGATCACGACACGGAGCAGCGCCTGATCGCCACCCTCCAGGCACGATCCAAGGCCACCCGGGAAGGCCGCGGCCGTCCGACCACCTTGCTTGTGTCTCACCGGGTGTCGGCCATGCGCCACGCGGATCGCATCCTGGTCCTGGACGCCGGCCGCCTCGTGGACAGCGGCTCCCACGAGGAGTTGGTCTCCCGCGGGGGCCCCTACCGCGAGGCCTGGTTGCAGCAATCCCAGGAGCGGCAACCCCAGGAGCCCGGTTCATGAGGACCGATCGCGAGCTCCTGGCACGTCTCTGGCCCCACGCCCGGCCGGATCGCCATCTCTTCATCCTGGCCCTGGTCCTGACCCCCTTTGCCATGGCAGGGGCCCTGGTGCAGCCCCTGATGTTGAAGCAGGCCCTGGATGAGCACATCGTTCCCGGGGAGCTTGCGAACCTGGACCGGTTGGCGGTGGCCTATGCCCTGGTGACGCTGCTGACCTACCTGGTGGAGGGGGCCTACATGCTGGCCCTGGCCCACGCGGGCCAACGCACCATCGTGCGCCTGCGTGATTCCGTCTACCAGCAGCTCTTGTCTTTGGCTCCGGCCTTCTTCGACAAGCGACCCGCTGGGGCCCTCCTCACCCGGGCGATCTCGGACGTGGAGTCCCTGGGGGAGGCCCTCACCGCAGGGGTGGTCACCATCGTGCTGGACGTGCTCGTGGTCTTGGGGGTGCTCACGGTGATGTTCACCATGGACTGGCGCCTGACCCTGATCCTGCTCCTTGTGGCCCCGCCATTGTTGTTCGTGCTCCAGGTGTGCCGGCTGCGCCTGCGGGACTGTTTTCTGCTGGTCCGGGAACAGCTGGCCCAGGTGAACGCCTTTCTTGCGGAGCGGCTGGCGGGGGTCGAGGTGGTGCAGCTCTTCTCCCATGAAGAAGCTTCCCTGACGGAGTTCAAGCGCCGAAACCGGGCCTACCGGGACACATCGATTCGCTCCAATGTCTGGGATGCCCTCATGTTCGCAGTGGTGGACTCCACCGGGCGAATCTGCATCGCGCTCCTGCTCTGGTATGGCAGCTCGGAGGTGCTTTCCGGCACGGTGACCGCCGGGCTCCTGGTGGCCTTTATCGACTACCTGGACCGCCTCTTTCGCCCGCTCCAGCAGTTCTCGGGCAAGGTGGCGGTCATCCAGCGGGCCACCGCCGCCCTGGAGAAGATCTTCACCCTGCTGGACGACGGCACCCGCATCGAGGATACCGGCGTCGAGCCTGCAACCGTGGAGGGACGGATCCAGCTGCGCGACGTCCGGTTTGCCTACGAATCCGGGCAGGACGTTCTTCATGGCATCGACTTGGAGGTTGCCCCTGGAGAAGTGGTGGCGCTGGTGGGGCACACCGGTTGCGGCAAGACCACCATCTCGCGGCTGCTCACCCGGGCCTACGACGGGTACCGGGGTTCGATCACCCTGGACGGCGCCGAGATCTCCACGATTCGTCCAGCGGCCCTGCGCCGACACGTAGCGGCGGTCCACCAGGACGTGCACCTCTTCGGCGACACCGTTGCCTTCAACGTGGGCCTGGGTGCTGAGGGTATGGACGAGGAACGCCTGAAGGCGGCCGCCGCACTGGTGCACGCGGACTCCCTGGTGGACGGCCTGGCGGAGGGCTGGGGCCATGTGCTCCGGGAGCGGGGGGCGAACCTCTCCTCGGGCCAGGGACAATTGTTGACCTTTGCCCGCACCATGGCCTACGACCCGGTGGTGGTGATTCTCGATGAGGCCACCGCCTCCGTGGACTCGGTCACGGAGGCCATGGTGCAGAATGCGGTTTCAAGGATCCTGGAAAAGAAGACCGTGCTGGTGATCGCCCACCGCCTGTCCACCATTGCCAAGGCGGATCGCATCGTGGTGCTCGATGGGGGCCGGGTGATCGAACAGGGGGACCACTCGAATCTCCTGGCCCGGAACGGACGCTATGCGGACCTGGTCCGCAAGGGACTGGGCGCCGTGGGGTAGGCTCGCACCATGTCCATTCTTCTCCTCCATGGCGGCGCGGGCAAAGCACGCAATGCCGAGACCCGGGCAGCCATTCAAGCCGCACTCGAGGCAGTGGCTGCATCCGCATTCGCCACCCTTCAGGAGTCCGGGGCGCTGCTTGCCGTGGTCGAGGCCACGCGGCTCCTCGAGGACAACCCCCTGTTCAATGCAGGACTTGGCAGCAAGCTCCAGGCCGACGGTGCAGCCCGCCTTTCCGCGAGTCTTTGCGAAGGGTCAAGCAACCGCTTTTCCGGGGTGATCAACGCCGAAGGCCTGCCGAACCCGATCCTGCTCTGTCACCACCTGTTGGACGAGCGGGATCGGGTGCTTGCCGGGCCCGGGGCGGTCCAGCGAGCACAAGCCCTGGGACTGGCCCTGGGGGACGTGCGGACCGATGAGGCCATCCGCACCTGGCAGGCGGCCCAGAAGGGGGAGACGGGCACAGTGGGGGCGGTGGCCCTGGACGGCGCCGGTTCCCTTTGCGCCGCCAGCAGCACCGGGGGCCGCGGCATGGAGCGGGTCGGAAGGGTCAGCGATTCGTGCACCGTGGCCGGGAACCACGCCAACAGCCACTGCGCCACCACCACCACCGGGGTCGGGGAGCACATTGTGGACTGTGCCCTGGCGGTGCGGCTCACCGAGGCCAGCCGCCGCGGAGACGGCCTGGACGCCGCCGCCCTGGACCTGGTCCGGGAGATGCGGGAGAGGGATTGGCGGGCCGGATTCGTGGCGGTGGACCACTTTGGCCGCTGGGTGGCCAGGCGCACGACGAACTCCTTTAGCTGGTGCAAGGTGGATGAGACCGGCACCACCGGATTCTGGAACGAGGCGGAGGCAAGCGGTTAGGGCAGAACTTCTGGGTTAGGCAATTCCATGCGGCTTCTCTTCTCGCTTGTTTTTCTCGTGGCAGCCTTGTCGTTCAGCGGCGCTGCGCACGCCAAGCGCATCGACAAGATGACTGACAATGCCGTGCGGCATGCCCTGGAGAATGACAAGAACCCAGAACGTCGGGCCCAGGCAGCCACCGTGCTGGGTGACCGCGGGGTCCAATCAGCAACGGTGCGCCTGGGGGCCCGGTGTGGGATGGACCCGGTGGTAGCGGTCTGCGTCGCAGCGGTGGATGCCCTGGCCACCCTGGGCAGCCCTGGGGCCCTGGACCAGGTGCGCGAGGTCCTGGTCCGGGACAAGGCCCCTCCCCTGGGACGGCGCAGAGCGCTGGCGGTGCTTGTCGAGAAAGACCCCCCACGGGTTGTGAACGAGCTGCCGGAACTCTTCGCTCGATACCGCCCCATGGACCCAGAACTTCTCACGGAGCTTCTGGTAGCCACCCGCCTCCTGGAAGCCGGACAGCTGGCAGACGCCATGGTGTTCATTGCCTCCGATGACCAGCTGACTCTCCCACCGCGGGTCGCAGCCCTCGATGCTGCCGAGTATTTCGCACCCCCGCGGCTGCACGAGGCCCACATGGCCCTCCTGAAGGCCAGGGACTCCAAGGTGCGGGTTCGGTGCGCAGAGGGGCTGGGGGGACCCAGTCTGCCCGCCACCCAGATCATCCCAATGCTCCAGGAGGTCGTGCGCAAGGATCCCGAGGGATACGTCCGAACCGCTGCCCTGGGCGCCCTGGCCCATTACGCCCACCCGGGCCTGCTGCCCCTGCTGCAGGAGCGGGTCATCGCCGAGCGCCACCCCGTGGGACAGACCGCCACCTTGAAGTTGGCCGTTGCCCTGGCGGATGAGACCTCCGTTCCCAGCCTCGCCAAGCTCATCGAGTCCAACCGATCCCTGAAAGAAGACGAGTTGTTGCTGGTGGTCAGAAAGCTGTCCCACCTGGGAGACCCGTCCATAATTCCAGTCATCTACGCCGTGGAGCAGCGCTTCCAGGGGACCCCCTTCGCCGAGGAATGCCGCCTGGCGGCCGATGCCCTCAATGCCGACAACATGGCGCGCCAGAACCTGCTCCGGCAAGTTCCAGCCGAATCGCCCGTGGATCTCCGGGAGTGGGATCCCGAAGATCCGGATCCCACTTTCGATCCCCTGACCGTCGAGAGAACGCCCAAGGGCTTGAACTACCTCTGATTCGCGCCTTCAATCCTGGTTTCTCCTGGATTAACAGGCCATGTCGATCCGCCAGGGGCGCGGCTTCATGCTAAGGTGATTCCAACGCTGGGCGCGTTTCTACATCTCTGTGCAACCGGGCTTGCCCGTGTGCGCAGATCGCTGGATCGGGGATCCTCCCCTTTTTGGTCGTGCCTGGCCCTCTAGTGGAGGGCAGCATGGGAATGAGCATACGCTCTTATGTTCACACCGCCGGGACTCTGGCGGACATCGGGCGACTCGACCGCGCAAGAGCGGTTCGGGCCGAAAGGCTTACATCGGGCTACCGAATCAACCGCGCCGGGGACGATCCAGCTGGATTCGCCATCTCCGAGAAGCTCGGCGCGTTGATTCAGTCGGCCGGTCAGGCATCTCGCAACACCAATGACGGCATCAGCGTCGTCAACACTGCAGACGATGCAAGCCAGTCGGTGTCGGACCTGCTCAAGCGGGTGCGCGAGATTGCCGTGCAAGCTTCCTCCGCCACCATCTCCAGTGCAGACCGGACGAATCTCTCCACTGAGATGAGCGGGCTGATCACGGAGGTCGGGCGGGTTGCAGCCAACACCAAGTTCAACAAGATCAACCTCACAGACGGGACCACCAGCACCCTGTCGGTGCAGGTGGGGCTGGACGGAGGGTCCAATGACCGCATTTCGATCACCCTCGGCGACCTGCAGACCTCCACCCTCGGGGTGAACGCCTTGAGCATCAGCAGCACCACGACGGCGGCTGCTGCGATCACCACGGTGGACACGGCCCTCGACTCGGTCAACGCCTACCGTGCAAGGTACGGCGCCACGACAAATCGGTTTGAATCGGCGGTGGACTCCATGTCCAATTACTCGGAAAACCTGATCACCTCCCGCTCCAATCTCCGGGATGCGGACTTTGCCCGGGAGACCGCCGAGCACTCCAAGCTGCTGACCATGCAGCAGGCGGCCATCGCCGTGCTTGCCCAGCAGATCAAGCAGCCGAGCTACCTACTGGCCTTGTTGTAGATCCAGCAGGTCGGCGGGGCCATCCCCCTGGGGGGCGGAAGGATCGTTCACAAGGACCCTCTGTCCTGCGTGGGGATCCACAAGTGGCACGTCAAAGGGTGCGGGTCCTGCATCCGGCACCAGGCGGTGGGCGGGCCACCCGGCGGCCATCAACGCCTCCGCCAGGGACTCCGCGTAGCGGCCATTGGCCTCCCCCGTGGGGTGCATCCGGTCCAGGAAGGCCTCATCCACCGTGAGATCGGACAGGGTCTCGACCGCATCCACCACCGGAACCCCCCGGCGCGTGGCCACCTGCTCCATGGCATCAAAGTAGGGGTCCCACCCCCAGCCCCGGGGCCTCGCCAGTCGCTCCCGGTTGGCGGGCTGTAGCGCGATCACGCCCACATCCCGTGCTGCCGCTGCAAGGAGGATGGCATCGAGGTTGGCTGCATAGTCCGCCAGGGGCACGCGGCGCCGGCCGGTCTCATAGGGCTTCTTCACCCACCCCACCCGGGGAATGTCGCTCACGTCCGTGGGCGGCAGCGGATTGACCCGCTGGTGCAGCCATTGGAGGGCACGGCTGACCTTCAACGGACCCGCCCAGATTCCCCCCGGCCCTGCCAGCAGGTCCATCCACTCCCGATCCACAAAGCGCTCGTAGCTGTTGTCGCTCCAGAGCTGCCCCAGGATGAGCAGGTCCGGGCGGAGGTCCCAGCCTTCCTCCTCCAGAAGCACCCGGGTCTGCTCCGAGCTGTACCCGGCGATTCCACCGCAGAAGACATCCACCTGCACACCCCGGACCTCCAGGGCATCCCGCAGGCGCATGTGGAGGGTGTTGGCATCGGCGACCCCGTGGCCGAAGATGCTGGAGTCGCCCAGGGTCAGGGCCCGCAGAGGCGCCCCGGTTTCCTCCACCACGCGCAGCCCATTGGCTCCAATGGCAGCCACGACATCCCGGGTGCCCACCACCCCCTGGGCCATGCCCCAGATGCGGGTCGGATGGGCTGTGATCTGAGTGGCACCGGAGGCCAGGGCCGCCTCCAGGCGCGAGGGTTGCGACCACAAGAGCCGCGCCGCCCCCTCCAGGACCACGAGAATCAAGGCCAGCCAGGCAATGCCAAAGGCGCATCGCCTCCCCAGCCGCCGAAGGCGGTTTCGGGCGCGGTTCCAGCTACGAGACCCCATCTTCGTCGGCCTAGGAGGAATCGGAAGGGTTGGAGGGAGGGGCAACGTGGTCCAGGAAAAGCTGTTCCAGGTCCCGGCCCGCGAACTCGGCGGCACCCACATCGGCCACCACCCGGCCCTGGGCCAGCATGACCACGCGATCTGCCACTTTCTCCACGGTCTCCAACACGTGGGTCGACAACAACACCGTCGCCCCCGCATCACACCGGTCCCGCAGGGTCTGCTTGACCCGGGCTGCCGAGGGCGGATCCAACCCGTTGAGGGCTTCATCCAGCACGAGAACCGGTGGGGAGGCCACAAGAGCGGCTGCCAGGGCCGCCTTGCGTCGCATTCCCTGGGAATACTCCCGGATCAGGCGATCCGCATCGGTCCCGAGGCCGCTCTCCTCCACAGCCCGATCCACATCGCCCGCCCCCCGGATCTGCACCACAAACTCCAGGAATTCCCGGCAGCTCAGATACTCAAAGAGCGCCGGTTCTTCCGGCACAACCCCCAGCTTCTTGCGGGCCTCTCCAGGGTTTGCCACCACGTCGACCCCCACCACCCGCACGGTCCCGGACGTCGGCAGGAGCTGTCCCGTCAGCACTCGCAACGTCGTGGTCTTTCCCGCGCCATTGGGTCCGATCAGGCCCACCAGCTCCCCCGGCTCCACCTTCAGGTCCACCCCCCGCAGGGCCTCCACCACGCCATAGCGCTTCTGCAGCCCGGTGATTTCAATTGCGCTCATCCGCTCACAATCCCTGCCCAGGCCACAAGAGCCAGGGGCGCATAGGACACCCACCCGGTGGAACCACATACAGCGCCCAGGGCTGCCAGCACAACGACCAACAACTCCAGGGCCACCCCCAGGGGCCAGGCCGCCTCCCAGCCCTGCGCCAGGCCCAGGGCCAGCACTGGCGGCAAGACCAGGGCCTGCAACCAACAGGCCAAAACCCACCCCCGGGCGAGGAGCACCGTGCGGCGGGGCACATCCAGCCAGCCTTCCAACCAGGCCGGGTTGCCTTCCGCCAGGCGAAGCCCGACAGCACCCGAAAGGACCGCCCCCGCACTGGCCATGACCAGGGCGCGATCCGCTGTCCCCTGCTCTCCTATGGCCCCCAGGGCCGCCAGTCCCCCCATGGCCCAGGCACCGGTGATCCACCCCCGGTTGGCCCGCCAACCATGGCGCAGCTCCCGCAACACCGCGGGCCGGGCGCCCGCGGGCATCCACCGCAGCATCCACTGCAGATACACCCAGCGGGCCTCCTCGCTGTCCTCCAGACCCGCATACCGGGCATCGATCTCAGAGAGGAGCAGGGAGGTGCGCAGGTACCACTTCTGAGCCAGGATGGGCGTCACACCCCAGGCCAGAACAAATGAACCCAGCGGAACCAGTACCAAGGCGGCCCCTGGACCCCCCAGAACCCATGCTGCCACCCCTTTGGCGCCCAACCAGGTCACCGTCCCCCCCAGGGCCAGGACCGCGCCCGGCGCATAGATCAAGGCCGCCTGCAGGCGCGGGTTGTCTCCCCGAATCGCTTCCAACAGCCCTGCCAGGCGGGGGCTCTCGGCCACCCAGACACTGGCCAGGTGCACCGGAAAGCCGAGAAAGAGCCCTGCGGCCCATCCCAGCGCAATGGTGAGGGCGCCTGCCCCGGCGATGTCCGCGTGCCCCGCCGCCCACACCGGCCAGGTCAACACCACGCAGCCGGCCAGAAACGGCAGCCCCTCCCAGCCGCTCCGCACCGCGAGGTACCTCACCAGGAGCCGAGGCTCCACCGGGTGCGCATCGAGCACCGCCCGCTCCGGGCTTCTCACGAGAATCGAATAGGTGCGCAGGGACATGGCTGCGCAGGAAAGCCACGCCAGGCGTAGATAGAGGCCGCTGGCCGTTTCCCAGGTGTCCACCGCCAACAGGACCGACTCCACCAGCGCCCCGGCCACAGCCAGGGCCGCCAGGGGCAACAGGAAGGCAAGGCGGGTCCAGGCAGGCTCCAGCGCCCGTTTGTGGCGCCGTTGCACCCTCCACACATGCAGGTAGGGATTCGCCAGTGTCTGTGATCCTCTGATGCAGGCCCCTATTGTGTACCAGGAAGCAGGGAATACAAATCGTTGCAAATGGGCCCTTGGAGGTTGAAGGATTGACGGCTAAAGTCCGCCGCCCCTACCCTTGTGTACAGGAGAGATGCTCATGCGATGGCCCGCGGTGCTCATTCTGACCGCGCTCGTGGCCCCAGGGCCCGGGTTTGCGCAGGATGCCGAGAGCTCCGATTACGAGGAAGAATTCGACTTCCTCGTGGAAGGGGAGAAGAACGCGGCACGTATTGCAGCCACGAAGGGCGCCTCCGCCGACGATTTTTCCGCCTACGACGAAGAAGAGGAGTTTGCGGACTTTGAGCTACGCCCCAAGGCCCCCAAGGTGGCGCCCAGGCTCCCCTACAGCCTGGCTGGAAAGGCTCCCCTGGGAGACAACTACGCTGCCACGGTGGTCTTTTCGGAGCGGGATGCGGTGGTGGTCGAGCTGCCCGTGCTCGTGGCTCGCTCCCCGGCGGATTTCAGCGGCGGTGACTTCTGGCTCGTGGGAGAGGCGCTCCAGGGGGGCGCGGTGGTGGCGGCCAGTCGCTCCTGGGTGGGTACCGGCTCCCTGGCCCAGGCCGGCCCCACCCTGGCCTTTGTCAAGATGCTGGTCCCGGTTTCCGCAGCTGCGGGAGACCTGGAGATCCGCGTGTCCCGCCTGGGCGAAGGCGAGTCCACACCGACCGTGCTCTTCAGCCGCTCGGTTACCTACCAACTTCGGCAGTAGCACAGACCAATCG
>CAZSZE010000008.1:51298-82911 GCA_964610645.1 uncultured Enterobacterales bacterium
ACCAATCGCCAGTAGCCCAGACCAATCGCCAGTAGCCCAGACCAATCGCCAGTAGGCGCCTTACAACCGGGACTGGCCCAGGAAGAAGTAGGCGGATCCGGAGTCGCTGCCGTTGGCATCTTCCCCGCGGGCACCCAGCAGGAAGTCGTGGAAGCCATCGCCGTTGGTGTCGCCCACGCCGCCCATGGCGCGTCCGAGGTAGTCGTTGTTCGACTCCCCCTGGAACTGCACATCGGCCTGGGACAGGGACATGCTCCCGGTGACGTTGCCGTAGATAAGGTACACGCGGCCGGCCTTGCTGTCGGCCCAGGGCGAGGCGACCAGGATGTCCGCCCAGCCGTCGCCTTCCATGTCGCCCAAGCCAGCCACCGTATATCCGGCCCGGTGGTTGCTACCTTCTCCAATGAAGGTTGCATCCGCCACGGACAGGTCCACGCTGCCCGACTGGCCATTGGACTTCACGAGGTAGGCTGCGCCTGCTGACGAGTTGCCGGTGTCATCGTACCCGTAGGACCCCACGACCACGTCGTCCTTTCCATCTCCGTCGACATCGCTCGCACCCGCCACGGACCAGCCCGCGTGGTCGCCCGCGAACTCACCCACGAGCTTCACGTCCGACGCACTCGCGAGAATCGAGCCCGATGAAAGGGGTCCCAGGAACAGGTGGGCGGCCCCAGCACCGCTCCCGCCATCGTCATCTCCGGAGGCTCCCACGATGAAGTCCGAGTATCCATCGGAGTTGGTGTCCCCCGCCAGGGAGGCGGCGTAGCCCAGGTGGTCGTTGGGATCCACGCCAGAGATGACCACATCCCCCGCGTTCAGCGCAGCGTTGGACGAAATTGGCCCGTACCAGAGGTAGACCTCGCCCCGGCCGTTTGAGTGGCCGTGGGCTCCCACAATGACATCGGAGTAGTTGTCGTTGTTTACATCTCCGCCCCCCACCACGCTCGTGCCGGCCTCGTCATTGGCGGCCACGCCGGAGAGCTTGACACCCGTCGCTGCCGCCGTGGAGCCGCTGATGGGGCCCAACATCAAGTAGGCCGCGCCGCCCGCGGAGTAGGTGCTACTGTCCTCGCTCGCCCCCAGGAGGAGGTCGGCGTACCCGTCCAGGTTCACATCCCCTGCCGCGCTGACCGCGTACCCGAGCTTGTTGTAGGCAGATGCCCCGTACACCTCAATCTGCGCACTGGAGAGGTCCACCCCGCCGCTGGGGGAGCCGTAGACCACGTAGGCTGCGCCCGCGTACTGGCCGCCGTTGCTGTTCCGATAGGCCCCGATGAGCAGGTCGGCGTTTCCGTCTCCGTTCATGTCTCCAGCCGAGGAGACCGCCGCCCCTGCGTAGTCTTGGAGGTTTTCCCCCTTGAGCAGGGCCGTGCGGGTAGAAGCAGAAACTGTGCCGTACAGACCGCAGGTGTTGGAGGTGTTGTCGCAGTCGTTGTCGGAGAAGTCGCCGCAAACCTCCGCAACACCCGGGTTGATCAGTGGGGCGGCGTCGTCGCAGTCGGTGTTGTCGGTCACGTAGCCGATGGGGTTCGTACAACCGACCTGGGTGGCGCTGGCGTTGCCGTAGCCGTCGGAGTCTGCATCTTGGTAGTACGTGGTCCCGTTCACAACATCCGTGCCATCCACCGTGCCGTTGCAGTCGTTGTCCACGCCGTCGCAGACCTCGCTGGCCCCGGGACGAATGGCGGAGCTGGAGTCGTCGCAGTCGCCGCCGATCGTGATGCGGCCGGACATTGTGGTGCAGCTCACGATGCCGTTGGAGGCGTCGCCATACCCGTCGCCATCCGAATCGATGTACCAGGTGCTGGCATCGGTGGAGTTGGTGCCGTCCACCACCCCGTCGCAGTCGTTGTCGATGGAGTCGCAGATCTCCGCGGCCCCGGGATGGCACGAGGACTGGCTGTCGTCACAATCCCCGCCCTGCATAGTCGCGTGGCCGGAGGTGAGCCCTCCATCCCAGCCGCCTGAATCCAGGGTGCATGCCACGTAGCCGTCGGCATCTCCATCCAGCTCGTTGGAGGGGACAGTGCCATCGCAGTCGTTGTCCTGGCCGTCGCACAGCTCTGTGGCGGAAGGGAAGATCGTGCTTTCGCTGTCGTCGCAGTCTCCCCCGCCCATGGCGGAAAAACCGGAGGTGAAGCTCCCGTCCCAGCCTCCAGCGTCAATGGAGCACTCCACGTACCCGTCCGAGTCATCGTCGTACTCGGTGGCAAGAGGCGTTCCACTGCAGTCGTTGTCCTGGCCGTCACAGACCTCGGTTCCGCCGGGGCGCACCGTGGCGTCCGAGTCGTTGCAGTCCGTCGAGGTGCTGGAGGTGTTTGACGGCTGGGTGCAGGCAACGGTCAAGCCGTTCGGGTCGCCGTAGCTGTCGCCATCCGTGTCGGCGTACCAGGTGCTGGCATCCGAGGCGTCGGCCTCATCCACCGTGCCGTCACAGTCGTTGTCCGCGGAGTCACAGACCTCCACCGCGTCCGGGTTGATGGCGGCGTCTCCGTCGTTGCAATCCCCGGACAGGGCTGTGTGCCCGGAGGGAGCGGTGCAGGCCGTCGTGGACGAGGAGCCCCCGTACCCGTCATTGTCGTTGTCCGGATACCAGGCGCCGACATCGACAGCGGAAGCGCCGTCCGCCGTGCCATCGCAGACCTCGGTGGCCGCTGGATGCACGCTGGAGTCGGTGTCGTCGCAGTCACCGCCGGTGGTCAGGGTGTTCGAGGGCTGGGTGCAGGAGACCACGCCGCTGGATTCGTCGCCGTAGGTGTCCCCATCGTTGTCCGTGTACCAGGTGTTGGCACCGGTCACATTTGAATCCGCCCCATCGACATCGCCATCGCAGTCGTTGTCGTAGCCGTCGCAGATCTCGCTGGCGGCCGGATTGACAGCTGCATTCACGTCGTTGCAGTCGTCGCCGTTGAGCACGTCGGTGGAGTTTGGCTGGCTGCAAGTCACCGTGACGTTGTTGGGATTGCCGTAGCCGTCCCCATCCATGTCCGCGTACCAGTTGGCTGTTCCCTGGGCGTCGTTTCCGTCCACGAGGCCGTTGCAGTCGTTGTCCAGGCCGTCACAGACCTCGGTGACCCCGGGATGCACTGCGGAATTCGTGTCGTCACAGTCATCACCGCCCATGGTGGAGAAACCGGGGGTGAACGAGCCTGCCCAGCCCGTGGACACCAGGGTGCACTCCACGTAGCCATCGGCATCGTCGTCCCCTTCTGCAGCGCTGACCGAGCCATCACAGTCATTGTCGACCCCATCACAGGTCTCGGTCGCGCCCGGGTAGATGGCCGGGTCTTCGTCGTCGCAGTCGGTGCCGTCAGCGATCATGCCGCTGGGGGCATTGCACTCGGTCATGGCTGTGTTCGGGTTGCCGTAGCCGTCGCCATCATCGTCGTCGTACCAATCCACCGCATCGGTGGCATCGGATTCATCCACAAATCCGTCGCAGTCGTTGTCGCTTCCGTCACAGACTTCCACGGACCCGCCGAAAATCGCTGCATCCGTGTCATCGCAGTCAGTTCCACCACAGGAGCCCGCAGACGCATCAAAGCCGTCTCCATCCACGTCGCATTCATCCCCGTTCAGACAGTCATTGTCAATGCCGTCATAGGGAACCTCGGCTGCGCCCGGAGAGGCCGCCCCATCCTCGTCGTCGCAGTCGGTCCCATCGGCCACCATGCCCGAGGGGGCGTTGCAAGAGTCCAAGGCCGTGTCCACGTTGCCGTAGGTGTCCCCGTCCTCATCGTCGTACCAGGTGGTGACGTCCACGGCGTCGGACTCGTCGGTCTGGCCATCACAGTCGTTGTCGAGCCCGTCGCAGTACTCGAGGGCGCCTGGAAAGGCGGATGCGCTCACATCGTTGCAGTCATCCCCCCCCATGGTGGTGAAACCAGGGGTGACCACGCCAAGCCACCCGGTGGCCACGATGGTGCACTCCACAAACCCGTCCGCGTCGTGATCCTCTTCTTCCGGCTCCACCGAACCATCACAGTCATTGTCCAGGCCGTCGCAGATCTCGCCGACCGAGGAATTCAGGGAGGGATCCGTGTCGTCGCAATCACTTCCCCCGCAAACCGAGGCATCATAGCCGTCCCCATCCACGTCGCATTCATCCCCGTCGGCGCAGTCGTTGTCCAGGCCGTCGTAGGGGACTTCGGTTCCCCCGGGGCGCACGGAGGCATCCGAGTCGTCGCAGTCCAGGTCGTTGGCTGCGTAGCCGGAGGGGAGGGAGCAGGCGTTGGCCGGGTTGTAGGGGTCGCCGTAGGTATCGCCGTCGGTGTCCGCGTAGAAGACGGTTGCATCCACGGAGTCCGCCTCGTCCACCACACCATCACAGTCGTTGTCGATGGAGTCGCAGTACTCGGTGGCTGCCGGGTAGATGGCGCTGTTGCTGTCGTCGCAGTCGTTGGAGTCGGCCACGTACCCACTGGGAGCGTTGCAGCTGACCACGGTGGACTGGGCGCTCCCGTAGCCATCCAAATCCACGTCCATGTACCAGATGGTGGCATCCAGGGCGGTGGCCTCGTCTGTGGCGCCATCGCAGTTGTTGTCCACGCCGTCGCAGTACTCGTTGGCGCCGGGGGAGGTCAGGGCATCGGTGTCATCACAATCCGTGGAGTCGCCCACATGCCCTGCCGGGGCCGCGCAGGCCAGCACGTAGACATTCAGGTCGCCATAGCTGTCAAAGTCCGCATCCAGGAACCACGGGGCCACGTCCAGGGCATCGTCCTCGTCCACCACCCCATCGCAGTCGTCGTCGTGGCCATCGCAGTACTCGCTGGCCCCCGGATTGGCCGTGGAATCTCCGTCGTTGCAGTCCGTGTTGTCCACCACGTACCCAGCAGGCTGAACGCAGGCGCGGGTGATGGAAAGGGGGTCGCCATAGGTGTCGATGTCGAGGTCCGCATACCAGGTAGGGGCATCGACAGCGGTGTCTTCATCCACCACGCCATCGCAGTTGTTGTCCACGCCATCGCAGAGTTCGTCTGCATCCGGATGGATGTCCCCGTTCCGGTCGTCACAGTCGTTGCCCCCGAGATCCACCGTGTCGAACCCATCCCGGTCCCGGTCGCCATCGACCACATCGAACACACTGGAATCGGAGTCCACAGCGCCCAGGCTGTCCGTGACCTCCACAGAAAGCACGTACTGACCCACCCCGAGACCCTGGAGATAGAAGTTCGCGCTCCCGTCGGAATTGGGAGTCGCCGGAGCATCGCTGTTGCCCGTCGCCACGCCGCCCCAACCCAGTTCAAGCTCGTGGATGTTGCGCTCGTCTGGATCGCTGATGTCCACGGCCACCTCGATGGCCTCCCCCTCGGCAAACTCCCCCCCCTCCGCCGGGTCCAGGATGGTCACCACGGGCGCCTCGTTTTCCTTGACGGTGAAGGACACGCTGTCGCTGTCCCGGGCCCCCGCCGGGTCCACCGCAAGCAACCCCACGGTGTAGGTGCCGGACTCCAGCCCATCCGGGAGAAACATGGAGACCTCTTCCTCCTCGATCTCCTTGTCCCCGGTGATGGATCCCTCGGGACTGAAGCCCCAGGACAGATCCAGCCGCTCGTTGTCAGTCTCCGAGTCCTCCACCTGGGCCACCAGGAGAATCGGTTCCGTCAGCAGGAAGATCTCCATCTCGGAAGGGGAGGTGAAGGTCACCTCCGGCGGGCTGTTGATCAACCCCACCTTCCCTTCCCCGGTGCACCCGGACACCAGGCAGATCAGCGCGCTTGCTCCAACGGAGCGAAACAAACTCTTCCACGCAGCCAGGTGGTTCAGCGCCAACATGCTGGCTAAGTCTACCTCCAGGTCTTCAAGCGTCCAAACCCCCCAACGGATCGCCCCCTGCGGGACTTGAGGCGGGCTGTCATGGGACAACCCTTCTCCTGCTGACAGCCCACCCCCTGCATCTACAGGTCCGGCCAGCGGGTTAGATTCGCGCCATGTCCTACCAACACACCTTCACCATTCGGTTTTCCCAGGTGGACAGCGCGGGAATCGCGTTCTTTTCCCGGGTCTACGAGATCTGCCACGACGCGTTTGAGGCGCTCCTTGCCAAGGCGGAAATGCCGCTGGGCTATCTGATCAACGAGGAGGGGTGGGGCATGCCGGTGGTGCGGTCTGAAGCCGACTATGCGGCGCCCATGTGGCTTGGGGAGAAAATCGTCGTCACGGTGACCGTGGAGCGACTCGGGAACAGCTCGGTGACCTTCTCCTACTCGGTGGATGGCACGGACGGCGTGCACCGGGTGGGGGTGCGCCTGACCCATGCGTTTCTGGACAAAGCCACGTTTCGGCCCCGTTCCGTCCCGGAGTCATTCCTTCTCGCTCTTGGAAAGGCCGGCCTCGAGGTCTCGGACCCGGGCGCGTGAAGGCTTGCCCAGCTCCGTTCTGGGCAGGGAAGCACACCAGCGAAAGGCATCCGGAACCGCAAAGGAAGGAAGCCTCTCCCGGCACCAGGCCGCCAACTCGGGCGCCTCGGGTGGCGCCGCCCCAGCCGCCACCAACCACGCCACGGGCCGCTGGCCCCACCGGGCATCGTCTCGTCCCACAACCAGCACCTCTCGCACGCCAGGGTGGGCGCCCAGCACCTGCTCAATCGAGAGGGGATCCACGTTCTCCCCCCCGGAGAGGATGACGTCATCCACGCGACCGGTCACCCCCACGCGGCCCCCGCGGACCCAGCCCGCATCCGAGGTGCGAAACCGTCCCCCGGGGGCCAAGGGTCCTTTCACCACCAGGGCCCCACCCTCCACCTCCAACTCCACAAAGGACAAGGGGGGGCAACCCTCTGCCAACGGCGCGAGATCCCCGGGTCTTCGGGTCGCCACCTGGGACGCCGTCTCCGTCATGCCCCAGGAAATCGCCACCGGCAGACCTCGACTTGCGCAGTCCTCCAGGAGTTTTTCCGAGGGTGGCGCCCCGCCCACCAGGAGAAAGCGGAGCTTTTCATGGGGCTGGAGCCCCTGCTCCAGGATTTGCTCCAACTGGGTGGGCACCAGGGAGACCTGGGTCACACAACCCGATTGAAGTTCCCGCTGGACGGTTGCCACCTCAAACCCGTCGTTCAGAGCGACACAGGTGCCATACCAAGCGCACCGAAGGAGGATCGACAGCCCCCCCACATGGTGCAGCGGCAGGCAGTCGAGCCAGACGTCCTCCGGGGAATGCCCCAGGCGCAACGCGGAGGCCACCGCGCTGTAGAACAGCTGCCGACCGTCCAGGGAAACCCTGCGAGGCCGGCCCCCGGTGCCGGAGCTGGCCAGCTCGATCCGCGTCTCCGACCCCGGCCACAGCCGTACCGGGTGCGAGTTGCCCGGCGCAAGGGCCAGATCCGCGCCCATCAACAGCAGATCCGGCGCAAACCGCTCCAGCAATTCGTCCAGCGCCGCGCTCGGCAGCTTGTGGGACAGGGGCTGCACAATGGCACCCAACCACCCCACCGCATGGAAAGCCCTGACCCAGTCCAGGGACGGAGCGCCCACCAGGGCAACGCGTTTTCCCGGACCCACTCCCATCGCCGCAAGCGTTCCAGCTCCCCGGGCCGCGGCCACCTGCAGTTCCCGCCAGGTCAGCGACTCTCCCCCCATGCGGACCGCGATCGCCTCGGGCCGGGCCCGGGACGCCGCCACCAGGGGAGGACACAAGGCACTCATCTCGGCACCCCAAAGCCCGGCCCCGACACCTTCATCTTGCCCGCCACCACCTCGGGCCCCCCGCAAGGATCCCGCTGGAGCAAGCCGCCGGTGTCCAGCCCACAGGGCAGAAGCTTCTCCCCGGCGAGGGCCCCCGCCACGTGCAGGGCCCCGTGGCGCCCCACCCCCGATTCCAACAGGGAGGTCACCACCACCTTGCACCCGGCTGCCATGGCACGGCGCCCTAGGCGCGCCGAGGCCAGAAGCCCCCCCAACACCATGGGCTTGAGCACCACGACATCCACGACTTCCAACAGCGCATCCAGCTCCGGGGCCACCGCCAGGGACTCGTCGGCTGCCAGGGGGATGCCTGCCTCCCGCAACAAGGACCAATCGTCCACGGAGGCTGCGGTGGCAAGGGGTTGTTCCACCAGCTCAATGCCCAAGGGGGCAAATGCCTCCAGTGCCTCCCGGGCCTGGTCCAGTGACCAGGCGCCATTTGCATCCAGGCGAATGGCGACCTCTCCACCCACCGCCTGGCGCACCCTTGATACTTTTTTCAAGTCATCCCCCAAGGGGGCTGCCCCCACCTTGAGCTTGAGGCAGCCGATTCCTTCCTCCACCGCCGAAATCGCGCTCCGCCTATCCCGCACGAGCCGAGAAATGGCGAGACTCGGTGCTTCCTCCCCTCCCAAGAGCCCACAGGCCGTGCGCCCCTTCTCCTGCCCGAGAAGATCCCAGAGGGCCTGCTCCACTCCATGGGAAACAGAGGCCGGCAGATCCAGGCCAGTCACAGATTCCACTGGAAACGCGGGATCCAGCCTGTCTGGATCGACCGACTCCACGGCCTGCCGAGCCTCCTCGGGGCGCTCTCTGGAAAACCCGGGCAGCGGTGCCACCTCCCCGACCCCTGCCCGTCCCTCGCTGTCCAGCAGGTAGACCCACCACCCCTCCCGCTCCGTCACCGGCCCCCATGCGGTCTGCAAGGGGGTGACCAGCAGTGAGGACCAATGGCGCAGAACCAGGCTCAACCCGCTCACAGGTTCATTCCGAGGGCGAGGAGCAGCCCGAAGACCAGCTCAAGCCTGGCGGTCCCTGCCAGGTGTGCGTTCAGCGCTGCGCCGTCCTGCTTCAAGACCCCGCGAATCTCCCGCCAGGCCAGGGGGAGGCTCAAGAGAGGAAGCATCCACCCCCGGTGAAGATCACCCAGGGCCCACCCCAGGGGCAACACCCCGTAGGCGACCGCCACCAGCAGGACGTACTGCAACCGGGTGGCACGGGCGCCCATGCGCACGGCCAACGTGTTCTTGCCCGCCACCGCATCCGTGTGTCGATCCCGGAGGTTGTTCACCACCAGGATGGCGGTTGCCAGAGTCCCCACCGGCAAGGCCGCGTACAGGGCCGTAGACGGAACCACCAACCCCTGAACCCAGACCGTCCCACACACGGCTACAAACCCGAAAAACACAAGGACAAACAAGTCCCCCAGGCCGTGGTACCCCAGGGGAAACGGTCCCCCCGTGTACGCCAAGGCCGAGACCAGGCTTGCAATCCCCACCCAGAGAATGGGCCACCCCCCCACCGCCACGAGGTACACCCCCACAAGCAAGGCCAGGAACAGCGCAACCCCCGCACCTCGGGCCACCTGCCTTGGGGTGAGCCAGCCCTGTTGCGTCGCCCGGGCTGGCCCCAAGCGATCCGGGGTGTCCGCCCCCCGGGCAAAGTCGAAGGTGTCATTGGCGAGGTTGCAGCCCACCTGGATCAGCAAGGCCCCTGCCAGGGCTGCCAGGGCGGGCCTTGGGGCAAACACACCCGCCTCCAGGGCCACCGCTGTCCCCACTCCCACCGGCACGGCCCCCGCCCAGAGGGTTGCGGGACGAGCTGCCAACCACCAGGCACGGGCAGGGGATGGCCGTTCCACCTGCGTCTACCCCTTGGCGATCATGCGCATCGCCTCGGCCGCCACATCGCTCCAGAACTGCTCATGCCGTGCCCGATCCAGGGCGCGATCCACCGGAACGTAAAACACCTGCGGACCGGACCCCATGGCAGACAGCGCATCCACCAACCCCTCTCCCTGGGGGCAGGTCACACAGGGAAGCCCTGCTGCCTTTGCAAGGGCGGGAATGTCTGCATCCTGGGGGGTCAGAAACCAGGGGCCAAAGGCCTCGGAGGCCTCCATGGGGAGGTACTCGAAGATTCCACCGCCTCCATTGTCCACCACCACGATGGGCATGGAGACGGGCACGCTCTTCAAAGTGCGCAGCGCACCCGCATCATGGAGAAAGGCGAGGTCGCCCAGGAGCACCGCTACCGGGCCCTGCGCCCAGGCAAGCGCCTGTCCAAGGGCGGTTGAGAGGGTCCCGTCAATCCCATTTGCGCCCCGGTTGCATGACACAAATATTCGCTTGTTTGTCGGCGGCCCAAAGGAGTCCAGGTCTCGCACCGCCATGCTGCTGGCCACGTGGAGCAACGCACCCTCCGGGAGTCCTTCCACGAGGCTTCGAACCACGTGCCCCGCCCACCCCGGCTTCCGCGTGGCCCGCTCCACCACCGGCCCAACCCGTCCGGAGAGGTCCTTCCAATCCTGCAACCACTGGGAGGACCGCCCTGGCAACCTGTCCGCCAGGCTGTCGCAAAAATCCACCGGCTCCGCGACGATGAGGCGATCCAGAACCCGCTCCGCATCCAACCAGGCACCGGTCGCATTGACCGCGATCACCCGGTCCGGCGCCTGGCGTGTAAGCCAGCCAGACAAGGCGCTTGAGACGGGGCTGCAGCCGAAGCGCAGCACCCGCTCCGGTTGAAAAGCCGCCGCCACATCCGGGTTTCGGAGGAGGGCATCCACCCCCTCTACAAGACTTTCCCTGTCATGGGGTCCAAAGCGCACCTGCGAGCCCGGTTCAGCGACAACCGGCCACCCCAGCTGCCGCGAGAGGCGGGCCACTGCAGGGGCAAAGGCCTCCTCCGCCAGCACCCCTGCCCCATCCCGCACGCCGCAGACAATCACGCCGCGTTCCACGTCAGAGAGCTCCTGGGCCAGGGCATCCATCTCGGCCGAAGCCAGCCGGGGCACGGATCGCACCACCCTCGGGGTCGCCGGAGAACCGTCCAAGTGCACCACGGAGCCCAAACCGGGCTCCCACAGGGGCTTGCGAAAGCGCACATTGAGGTGCACAGGTCCAGGAGAAGCACCGGTGGCTGCATCCATGGCCTGGGCAGCGATGCGGGCCAGCCACCGGGGGGTGACCTCCGGGGCCGGCTCCCCCAGGTCGTAGAAGGCCCGCACGTGGGCGCCGAAGAACCGCGCCTGGTCCAGGGTCTGGGGGGCTCCACAGTCATGCAGCTCCGTCGGGCGATCCGCGGTGATCGCTACCAGGGGGAGTCCGGACTCGGATGCTTCAATGATCGCTGGAAGCCAGTGGGCCCCCGCCGTCCCGGAGGTGCAGGACAAGGCCACCGGCGACCCGCTGGCCCGTGCCAGACCCAAGCCGACAAACGCGGCGGATCGCTCATCCAGTACCGAGTGCAGCTGGACTCGGTCCCGCAGGGCATGGAAGGCCATCACAAGGGGCGTATTTCGGGCACCCGGCGAGAGCACCGCGTGGCGCACCCCAAGCCCAACGAGCGCCTCCACCAGGGCGTTCGCATGACGCGCATTCTCTGCAGCGGTGGTCACGCCTCGTCCGGACGGTGCACGATTCCCTGGCGAACGGTGCGGAACTTGGCCAATGCCTCGTTCCACTCCTGGGCGGGGTCCGACGCAGAAACAAGGCCACAGCCTGCAAAAGCTGTCGCGCGATCCCCCCGCACAAGAGCCGAACGGATCGCCACCACAAACACCCCTTCCCCCTGGGCATCGACCCAACCCACCGGCGCTGCATACCAGCCCCGATCCCGGGTTTCATGCGACTGAATCCACCTGAGCGCCTCCCGGTTCGGCAGCCCGCCCACAGCCGGCGTCGGGTGCAGCCCCTCCACCAGGTCAAACAAGCAGGCGCCCTCCTTGAGGGTGGCCTGGAACCCGGTGCGCAAGTGGTGGACATCCGCGAAACTCGCCAGCTCCGGCACCTTGTCTTCTGTCATATCCAGCGAGAGGGGAGCAAGAGACTCCCGCAGGGCCTGGGCCACCAGCCGGTGTTCTTCCAGATCCTTTTCATTGGAGAGCAGTGATTTCGCGGCGACGGCATCCTCAGCCTCCCCCTCGAGGCGCCTCGCAGTGCCCGCCAGAGCCACCGTCCGCACCTGCCCACCAGAAAGCCGCACCAGCTCCTCGGGAGAGGCCCCGACGAGTGCCCCCACGCCCGGGCCATCCACCAGGAACACCGTGCAGTCCGGCTGCTGGTCCCTCAACGCAATGGCCGTGGCACCTGCATCAAAGTGGGTCCCCGCCGGCGCTTGCCAGTCCACCTGGCGTGCCAGCACCACCTTCTGCAGCACACCCTCGGCCACGGAGCGCAGCGCATCCTCCACCTGGTGCTGCCACCGATGCCGGCTCTCGGGATCTCCTGCATCTTCCGGGGAGAGACACAGGGTCTTGCCCACACGGGCTTGGTGGGACAGAGCCCCAAGCCACAGGAGGCAGTCCTCAAAGTTCTCCAGGACCGGGCGGGTGTCCCCCCGATCAATGCGGGCAGTAAAGACCGCTGTGGTTTGATTCCTCCGCCGCTGGACCAGCAGCCGGGGAACCCACAGCAGGCCATCGGGCCACCCCTCCCAGGTCTCTCCACGGGGCTGCGCAGCAAAGGAGAATCCTCCCAATGCCAGGGGGGTGTCATCCATCTCGAGGGTGCGCAGGGCATTGGCCCATTCGCTCCAGGCGGTCGCTGCCTGCTGAAACCGGTTCGGGCCTTCAAGTGGGGCCAAATCCGCGCGGCCAAGCCCTACAAAGCAGCGGTCCTCCCGGGGATCATTCCAGGCAAAGACCTCTGGCGCTGGCGCCCGTCCCCGCAACAGGGTGAACGGGTCTTCCATCCCCAGGTCCAGGTGCACCCGAACCAGGGATGACCCGGTGCTGGCCCCCCCCTCGACCTGGCGACCATCAAGCATCGACAGCCCCCAATGTGGCAACGATCAGCGAGGCCACCGGCGGAAAGACCTCCCGTCCCTCGCATTGAAAACCAAGGGTCGACAGCACCCGCTCAAAGTCCTCCCGCGTGGTGAAGGCATCGATGGAATCCGCCAGGTAGCGATAGCTCTCCGGGCTTCCGGTGATCATGCCGCCGATGACCGGCACCACCCACCGGTTGTAGCTGTCTTGCAGAAAACGGGACACAGCCCCTGCAGGCTGGAAGAAGTCCAACACCACCAGGCGCCCCCCCCCTCGCAGCACCCGCTTGCACTCGGCCAGCGCCCGCTCGACCTCCGGCACGTTTCGCAGGCCAAATCCGCATAGAATGCCATCCACGCTGTCGTCCGGAAGGGGCAGATCCCGGGCATCCGCTGCCACCACCTCCACCGGGGCATCCGCTGCCAGCTTCGCCCGCCCCTGGTCCAGCATGCCCGTGGAGAAATCAACAGCCGTGACCCGACCCACTCCGTTCTCCAGCAGCATCACAGTAAAATCCAGCGTCCCGGCGCAGAGATCCAGCACCTCGCCGGAAGCTGCTGGACCCAGCGCTTTCACAGCCTCCCGCCTCCACCCCGGATCCATTCCCAGGCTCAACACCCGGTTGGCCAGGTCATAGCGCCCGGAGATCCGGTCAAACATGGCCTGGACCTTGTGCGCTCGCTCCGCATCTCCAGCGGTGGGCGTTGAATCCACTTGCAAGGACATCAGCTGACCCGCTCCACAAGGTGGTGCGCCAGCAGCTCGAGAGACTGCCGGGCCGGGCTGCTCGGCAAGCGGGCGAGGGCCTCCAGACCCTCCGCCACGTGGCCACGGGCTTGCTCCAAGGCATCCTGGGTTGCACCACAGGCATGCACCGCTGCCATGAGGCCTGGAATCCTGTCCGGGGAAGGAGCGCCCGCTGCGAGCTCATCCTTCAACTTCGGCACCCGCTCCATGGCAAGCAACAGGGGGAGGGTCGGCTTGCACTGCGCAAGGTCCTGGCCCCCTCTCTTGCCGGTCAGGTTGTTTTCGCCGGTGTAGTCCAGGACATCGTCGGTGATCTGGAAGGCCAGGCCCACGTGGCGTCCAAACCGGGCCAGGGCATCGGCAGCCTCATCATCCTCCACCGCCCAGGCACCCGCTGCAGCACACCAGGAGATCAGGGAGGCGGACTTCTTGTCGATGACCTCGAAATAGGTGTCCAGGTCCAGGCCCAGATTCCCGGCATTCATCAACTGGGTCACCTCTCCCTCGGACATGGAAGCCACCACACGTGCCAGCTCCGTCACGGCATCCAGCCCAGCCTCCTCCGCCGCGATCAGGATTCCCGTGGAAACACAGTGGTCCCCGGTCAGGATCACCGCGGGATTGCCAAAGACCCTCTGGGCAGCCGGCCGTCCCCGGCGCTCGCGGCCATCATCCACCACGTCGTCATGAAGCAAAGACCCCAGGTGCAAAAGCTCCCCCACACACATGAGGCGGGCGATGGGCCGCAGGTTGCCGGCAGCGCGTGCCCCCAGGGCGGTCAGCAAGGGTCGAATCCGCTTGCCACCCGACTCCGCCAGGTACCGGCCGATCTCACCGACCGCCTCCACATCCGAGCGCAGCAGCTCGTGGAGAATTCCCTCGGCCTCGGCCAACTCCGCACTCACCAGAGACACCGCCTGCGCTGCAGGCGCGACAAGCGTGCGCCGTTCCCCCGCCAACAGCCCGGTGGGAAGCGGGCGGTCTGACTGCAAGTGCATTGCAATTGCTCCTGGCGTCATCCTTCCTGAACGACCTGCGCCGCCGATTAAGACGTCATGGGCAGTCTTTCAAGGACCCTGTGGCCAGGCCAACAACTCCCCGCGAAGGGAATTGGAAAAGCCCCGCAGAATCCGGACCGGTACCGTGCGTCCCACCAGGTCGGGAGGGCCGGGAAAGTTCACCATCTTGAAGGTGCCGGTGCGGCCGCAGGCCACATCCGCATCCCACTTGCTCCGGCCTTCCACGAGGATGTCGTGGACCTGCCCTTCCATGGCGCGATTCGACTCCATCTGCAGCTCTCGCTGGCGATCCTGGAAGCGCTTCAGGCGAGCGGAGGCAACGTCTGCCGGCACCGCCTCCGGCTCCATGCGCAGGGCGGGTGTACCGGGCCGCGGGGAGTACTTGAAGGAAAAGGACCCATCGAACCGCACGTCCTCCAGGAGGGTCAGGGTCTGCTCAAAGTCGGCGTCGGTCTCCCCGGGGAAACCCACGATGACATCCGTGGTCAGGGAGAGGTCCGGGCGGGCGTGAAGAAGGTCCGCCACCACCCGCAGGTAGTGCTCCCGGGAGTAGAAGCGCTTCATGCGGCGCAGCACCCGGTTGGATCCGGACTGGACCGGCAGGTGGAGGTGCGAGGTGAGCTCCGGGAGGTCCCGGTAGGCCTGCACCACGTCCGGCCCCATGTCCCGCGGGTGGGAGGTGGTGTACCGAATGCGCTCCACGCCGGGCACTTCCGCCACCGCATACAGCAGCTGGGCGAAAGTTACCTCCCCTTCCACCTTGAGCCCGTAGGAGTTCACGTTCTGGCCGATCAGGGTGATTTCGCGGCTGCCACGCTCTGCCAGCGCCTGCACCTCCTCCAGGATTTCCCCCGACGGACGGGAAACCTCCACCCCCCGGGTCGCCGGAACAATGCAGAAGGTGCACCTGTTGTCGCACCCCTTTTGAATCGTGACAAAAGCCCCCACCCCGGCGGCGTGCTTGGGCGCAAGGTCTCGCACAAAGGGGTAGTGGTCCACGTCCATGAACCGGTTGTCCAGCACCCGCTCGTTCCCGGCTCGCTGCACAAGCTCCTGGATGCGCGGCACCTGGTCGGGACCAAAAACCAGGTCCACATCCTTCTTGTACTTCTTGAACAGGCGCTCCCCATCGTGTTGGGCCATGCAGCCGGCAATCCCGATGGTCGTTCCCTGGCTGCGCAGGTGCTTGATCTCCCCGATGAACGAGTAGAGCTTCTGCTCTGGCTTGTCCCGCACGGAACACGTGTTCACGAGCACAAGGTCCGCCTCTTCCGGACTGTCCACCGGCTCGTACCCGTCCTTCCCCAACAGCGCCTGCATCTTGCCGCTGTCGTAGACATTCATCTGGCAGCCAAAGGTCTTGATGAAGACCTTCTTGGGCTCGGGCACACTCTCGGGCAAACCACTACTCCCCTGAACTGGCCGCGATCTATGCCATCTGCAGCGCTACGGCGAGCGGGGTATCTCCACCAGGCGGGCATCAAAGGGCCCGATACGGACCCGCTGAACCTCACCGAATTGCGCCACAACCCAGGCATCGAAGGCGGTCTTGGCCTCGGTCCGCTCGTCCATGGACCCCCGGTTCAAGGCCACGTAGGGAATCGGTCCGTCTCCATCGCACTCCGCCCGGAGAATCGACAGGCAGAAGGCAAAAGCGCCATCATTTGCCACCGGCGGACAGACCGTGCCCGGGCAGGTGCGGCGGGCCGTGTAGGCCTCCACTTCCCGGAGGTCACACACAAGCCCCCCCGAACCGGGAAAGTTCTCCGTGACCGCCTCGCCGATCTCCATGGCCACCACGCCAAACAGAGGGGCGGGTTGCTGGTTTCGACTGACCCCGGAGCCCTGGACGTAGCCGAAGGCAAGCCCACAGCCGCACACCGCCCCAAGCAGTCCCCGAGGCCAACGCTCAAGGGAAACTCGCCCCAACACCCCGCGCTCTACCAGGGAGGCCGCGCTCACACATCCGCGCACCATGAGCAGGGCAGCGATGGGAAGAAGGTTGTGGCTGTACCTGGGCTCGGCATCCGCTGCCGCAAAAAACGGCAGGGGGGCGAGGCACACCAGGAGCAGCAGGCCACTCTTCCAGCAGGACTCCCCTCGCCAGCGGCGCCAACCTGACAGGTCTTCCCGGCGGGGTTTCAAGGCCAATCCCGGCACCCCCAGCCAGAGAAAGGCCACGGAAGCCCCCCAGGGAAGCCAGCCCGGGCGCAAGAGCCGGGCCATCCCGGTCACGGCGTCCTCCACAGCGGTGGAGGCACCGGTTCGCATGATCTCCAGCGCCGGCCCCCACACCGCCGTGGGGCTGCCTTGCAAAGGAAACTCCCCGGGGGTGATGCCCTCGGGGACCGCGAGCAGAAGACCCTTGAATCCAGCCCAGGGGAAGACCGAAAAGAGAAGGGCCCACGCGAGACCCAAGCCGACCCCGTACCCCACGAGTACCAGGGCCCGCTTTCCCCGCCGCGCGAACAGCCCCATGCCCAGGAGGCCCGCCAGTGGAAAGCCCAGGGTCGTGAAGTGCGTGGCGCCCACAATCGTTGCAACCCCTCCCGCCAGGACCGATCGCCTCGGAGAACGCGCCCCCCACAGGCAGACCGCCACCAGGGCCGGCACCCCGAAGGTCACCGCTGGATCCACCCCAAACCGCCGGGAAGCAGCCACCAACACCGGGTTGGCCGCCACCAGGGCCCCCGCCCCAAATCCGACCCAGGGACCCCCGGCCTTGCGTCCCACCCCATACACCACCACCGGCAGCAGGAGCTGCAGCAGGTGGTTCACCAGGTGGCCGGCCAGCATGATGGGGTACACCGCATGGGCAAGGGCTGTCAGCACGATCCAGGTGGGCATCCGGTGGGAATCGAGGTCGCCGAATCGGCCTTCCGCCAGCGCCCGCGCCCCAGCGGCCCAAGCCCCGGCATCGGGACCGGAGATCAACTGGTCATGTTGGGTGGCCCAGAAAGGCATCCCCTCGCCCCCCCCCATGGGCCAGACCCGCCACCCAAGCCACAGCAGCACGGCCAGGAGAACCGCCTCGGCGACCATGCCCTTGCGAGACGCGATCTGGTGAAAGAGGGAGGGCTTCACCCTCCGAGGGTAGCAAGTCAGAGGGTGACCCGGCTCCAACCTGTCGCCAACCGTGGCTTCAAGCCCAACGCCTCTGCATCCTGGCAGAAGGCTTCCAGATCCACCGGGTCGACCGAGCGACCCTGGGCGTAGGGCCGCGTCCGGCCCTGGGCTGCCATGACCAGCGGCTCTGCAAGGCAGGCATAGATCTGTCCGGGTCCGTACCCGGAGATGAAGTGGTAGAGCCAACCCCAGAATCCACGTTTCCAACCGGGCGGCAGCTCCATGGCCTCTCCTGCGAGAACCCGGACCCCCCGGGGCACAGGCCCCGGCGCAAGCGTCGACGGAAGCGCCACATCCACAAGGACTGTTTCCGGCTGGAGACTGTCCGGTGAAAGCGATCCTCCACTCGTGGCAGCCCCGACCACCACCCGGGTGGCATCGAGTGCGGCCTCCACGGAACACAGGGAGATCCCAAGTTCCGCGGCACGACGCTGGGGCGCCATGCCGGTCCCGACAGCCAACACCTCCAGCCCATCCCGCACCAGGACTCTCGCCACCGCCTCTCCGACCGCGCCCCCAAAACCCAGCACAGCCACCCGTTCCTCTCCCTTGGAGCGAGCCACCTCCAGGGCATTGCCGGCAGCAGCCCATGCGGTGGCGGCTGCCCCGGTGGTGATGGGAACCTCCACCCGGCGGGCCAGCTCCTCCCCCCGTCCGCCCACCACGGCCAAGAGGGAGCCAAGACCTACGGCCTGCACCCCTTCCAGGGCGTCTGTGACCTGTTTCATGGCCTCGACAGCCCCGCCCTGGTCATCCAAGAGGGTGTCCGGCAGAAGAGGCAGCGCAATCACCCTGCCTTCCAGGGTCTCTCCCACCTCAAACCGGCACAGATCCCCCGCCTGCAAATCCGGGGACTTCAAGCCGATCGCCGCGCCGAAGTGGGCCCGCCGCACACCCATCACCCGCCGCTGGAACGGCGTGAGAGGATGCACCAGGAAGGCAAAAGACCCCGGCTCAGCCATCAGACCAGTTGGGGACCACCCTCAAGCTCCTTGGCCTCCAGGAGATCGGCCACCAGGCGGCAGAAGGTCGAGACCCGGAAGAGCAGCGGAATCTCGCTGGTCTTGAGTCCCTCCTTGAAGAACTCGTCTGGTACCTCGGGCATGGCCAGGCGAAGACGGCGCAAGCCCACCTCCGTGAGGATGCCATGGGTCTCCAGGGTCTCCCCTTCCTCCAGGGCTGCTCGCACAGCTTCCTCGACGCCTCCCCGGGGGATCCGGATGTCGAAGGTGCGCTCCAGGCGGAACACGATGTCCAGGAGGTCCAAGGACTCCGCGCCCAGCTCTTCGATGATGGTGGCATCGTATTCCACCTCGTCATCGTCGAGGCCCAGGGCCTCGGCAAAAGCAGCACGGACCCCTTGGAAGATCTCAGGGTCTCGGAAATCGGTCATTGGGTTCGATCGCGACAGGGCAGTTGCGTACATGTCCTCGTTGCGGTGTAGGGAGGATCCTAACGAGCGATTCCCGGGTCTGCCGAGGAGATTGAAAGACCACAATCCCTTGACAATGTGAGTCCCGTCGTTTGACCCCGCAAAAGACCGCGCACCAACCCCACCGGGACACGGGCTGCTCCCAGCACCCCCAGGTGATGTTCCTCCACCGGCGGGTTCTCATGGGGGCCGCTCTCCACCTGCCAGCGGTCCCCTGGCTGCGCAGGCCGAAACACCAGAAAACCAGCCCCCTCCCCCATGCGCCGCCCAGCAAACAGGGGTTGCGCATCCAGAAACGAGTCAGCCCCTCCCACCACCGCCAGGTCGGCCCGGTTCTCTGCCACCGCACGGTATCCCTCGTACACCGCCACCAGGCCAGACTCGATTCCCTGGCAGTAGCAGGCGTTGGTTCCCTGAAAGTCATGGTTCGCGCAGGCAAATCCCAGGATGTTGTTGGACAGGCCCTTCACCAGCCAGAGGGGATGAATCAAGGGCACGCCCTTTTCCGCAAACCGGGACATGTCCAGGGTGCCGTCCTCCGACGTGCTGGCATCCAGGGCTGGCACCAGGTCCTGGCTCTCCCCCCCCAACGGGGTCATGCCCACGTACATGGCCCGGCGATTGGGGGGGACCTCCTCCCAACCCGGCGAGTCTGCAAGGGCCAGGCGAACAGCACTGACCCCAAGCTTGACCGCGCGGCTCATGAGCTTGAGAGACTTACGATCCTCGATGTAGGCGCGGGCTCGAAAGCCAGGAACCTCCCCCGGCCGACCGCCCTCAGCCCCTTCGTGTCCCACGCCTGCGGGACACAACAGGCCCAGCCCTGCCACTGATACGGGGCGCATCAGAGGGCTTCCATGGTGCCGGTGCGATCCAGGGCCAGGGTCTCCAGGGATCGATTCAACCGCTTGATCAGCCCGGTCAGGGTCCGGCCCGGACCAAATTCCAGGAAGCGCTGCGCCCCTGCCGCCTGCATGGCCTCCACGCACTCCACCCACCGCACCGGATTGCTGACCTGGTCCACCAGGGCCCGGCGGATCACAGCAGGATCATCACTTGCTGCTGCTGTCGCATTCTGGAACACGGGAAAGCGCGGTGGTTGGATGTCAATATCCTCCAGCGCCTCAGCGAGAACCTCCCCCGCCGGGGCCAGCAACGAGCAGTGGAAAGGTGCCGATACCTGCAGTGCTGCACAGTGACGGGCACCCGCTTCCCGCGCTGCATCCATCAAGCGCTCCAAGGCCCCCAGGTGTCCCGCCACCACCACCTGGATCGGAGAGTTGTGGCCGGCCACCTCTACCACCTCATCCTGCGCGGCCACCCGGCACAACCCTTCCAGGACAGACGCGTCCAACCCCATGATGGCAGCCATACCACCGACTCCCGCAGGCACAGCCGCCTGCATGGCTTGTCCCCGCAGCCGCACCAGCCGCAACGCATCCTGAAATTGCAGGGAGCCCGCTGCCACCAGGGCCGAGTACTCCCCCAGGGAATGGCCCGCAGCCACGGCCGGCTGAATCTGGGGGTGCAAATCGCCAAGCACGCGCAACAGGGCCACCGAGTGGGCGAGAATCGCCGGCTGGGCGTTTTCCGTCAGGGTCAGGGTCTCGATCGGACCCTCGAGCAACAACGTGGACAGGGGCTCCCCAAGGGCCTCGTCCGCCTCCGCAAAGGTCTGGCGAGCCGCTGGATGATCCAGCTGGACCCCCATGCCCACGTACTGGCTCCCCTGGCCGGAAAAGACAAAGCCATCTGCCATATGCAAGCGCTCCTCCCGGCTTGGTATCCGGGAGGAGCGAGCGTGGCGAGATGCGGAGTGCCCGGGAGAGGGCCCTATCCGGCGCTGGGGTCAGCGACGCGACCGATGAAGACCACCGAGTCCGTGATGCGATCCCGCACCAGGAACAGGAAGGGATGGTCCACGACCACTTCTTCCATCATCGGAGCCGAGGTCTCACCCACCACCACTGCGGTGGCAGCAGCGGCTTCCGTGCCTTCCTCGTCGATCTTCACGAAGGCCTCGTGGACGACCGCCGTGATGACCAGGTCCATTTCAGCGCTGATGCCCGAGAAATCCGCAGCGCCCGGCAGAAACGCATCTACCATGCCGAGGGCCTGCAGGGGCTCGTTCAAGAGAGCCTTCGAGCGCATCTCAAGACGGGGAAGGGAGAGGTTCACGCCAGTGGGCGCCAGGGCATCAAACCAGCCGCGAACGGTCTCGCCCGAGATCTCCGCTTCCAGGGCCAGGAGCCCGTCGGAATCGTCCGGCAGCACCACCACCATCGAGAGCTCCTCCCCGGCGTAGGGCAGCTCCACAAGCTGGGCACCCTCGACCTGCGCATGGGACAGCCCTTCCTCCAGGCTGTTCCACATCATCGGGACCTGCACCTCGGTGCCATCCAGGCGCAAGAACCCGGCATCCGAGGTCTGGTCCGGATCAAACTGCTCGGCCCAGTCCGCCTTCATGTAGATGGCGTTCGCCAGGACCAAGCGCGTCATTTCGTTGATGATTCCGGCGGGAAGCAGGTCTGGAATCTTCTCGTGGGTCTGCTCGGACACCCAACCATTGATGTGGAGACGGGCAGCTTCGGGGTCCGCAGCGTAGTCCAGGGACTCTGCAGGGGCGTCGTAGTCGTCGGAAAGTCCGGCCTCAAAATCTGCTTCCAGAGCCATACCGGACTGGGGGAAGATCCGGTTGGCAACGGAGAGCTCCACCGCACAGGTGTTGGATCCCTCCAGCTCCTGGAGCAGGCTTCCCTGCTCAAAGTGGTGCTCGGCTTCTTCCTGGCTGGCGCCGAGCACGGAGGCCATCTCGTCCAGGGTGTTGGCCTTCGCGCCCAGGCGGGTCATGTCCAGGGCGGCCGAAATGCTGAGAGGGGAGAAAAACAGGTTCTCCCTGTCGACTCGGAGCTGGTGGTACAGGCTCCACGCAAAGGCATCGTTGTCCGACACCAGCACGGCCCGTTCATCACTGACTTCGTCACTGCGAACGACTTCGGGCTCACAGACCTCGGGCTCGGGCTCGGGCTCGGGGCAACCAGCCAGCAACGTGAGAATGGGGAGGGTGGAAAGGGAACGCCTACGGGACATGGGATCTCCTGTTGTTCCAGACTCTCTATGCAAGCCCCATGCCGCCCGCGCAAACCGCTGGAATCCCGGGTGCTTTGCCCGTGACACAACGTGACAAGCGCCTGGGACGCGACACGGTTGTCAGGCCCGGCCCAGGATCAAGGCGCAATTCTGCCCGCCGAAGCCAAAGCTGTTGGACAGGATGACCTGGGGCGCATCCTCTCTCGGCTCCCGCTGCACGGAGATGGGAAACTCCTCGGGAGACTCCAGGCCCAAAGTACCCGGGGTCCAACCTCCATCAAGTGCTGCAACGCAAGCCGCAGCCTCCACCGCTCCAGCTGCGGCAATGCAATGGCCCACCCCCCCCTTGATGGAGGAAACAGGCACCTCGCTCCCCAGCACCTGGGACACCGCATAGGCCTCGATGCCATCTCCCAGGGGGGTGCCGGTCCCGTGCGCGTTCACGTGGTCCACATCCTCTGGTGCCATGGTTGCATCGGCCAACGCACGCTCCATGGCCAGAATGGCGCCTCTTCCATCTGGATGGGGGGCCGTGGGTTGGAAGGCATCCACGGACGTGCCCGCACCGAGAATCCTGGCGAGGGGCCTGGCACCCCGGGCCTGGGCGTTCCGGGCCGACTCCAGGACCAACAGGGCTGCGCCTTCTCCGATCACAAATCCATCACGCCCCCGGTCAAAGGGCCGGCACTTGCCGGAGGAGAGCGCCCCGAGCACCACGAAGGAGAGCACCCCGAGGGGGTGGATCATGGAGTCATGGCCTCCGCAGATGGCCACATCGACGTCCCCGCGTTGCACGGCCCTCCACGCCTCTGCAATCGCCTGTGCGCCAGCAGCGCAAGCGGAAAAGGAGGTGTAGCGTGGCCCCTCCGCCCCCACTTGTTGCGCCACCAGCTCCGAGACCCGCTCTGGCAGGTGTCGCCAAGGGGCTGCGCGATCAAGGGCCAGGTCTCGCAGGACCGCCTCCCGGTCCAGGCCTTGATCGGTGAGGTGCGGAAAGACATCCTCCTCCAGCTCCCCCGGCGTGACGGAGGACAGGCCCGTGCCCAGCCATACGCCCGCTTCCGGTACCTGCCCAAGACCCGCGGATTCGAGGGCATCCCGGGCCGCTGCCAGCGCCAGTTGGCCCTTTCGATCGTCCCGCAGCTCAGGGTGGCTCTCCAGGGGCACGTTGACCTGGGCGGCACAAGCAATGGGCAGGCCCCCCGGATCAAAAGCTGTCAGCGGCCCCAGGGCAGATCGATGGCCTCTCAATCCCTGGGCAAGGGCCTCGAGTCCACGTCCGTATCCACAGAGCGAGCCCACCCCGGTGACGACCACATCCCGGCCGTCCATGAGATCAGCTGCTGCAGGCGGCCTTGCCGCCCTCGAAGCACTGGGTGAGCCCGGCACGGATGTTCTGCACCACCACGGTCTTCCGCGTCCCCCCCTCCCCCAGGGCCGTGATCACACACTTGGTCACAGTGGGCGTGGCCAGCACCACAGTGGTTCGGCCGGTCTCCCGAATGCCGCCCTCACAAGACACTGTCAGCCGGCGGGTCCCCTCCATCAGGGATTCAAACGCCACCGTGGTGCCATTGAAGCCCGCAAGTGGGTTCTCTTCTACCGGCTCCTCGGGGGGTAGCACGGGGGGAGGCGGCAATACCGCCGTGGGGGGCTCCACGACGTCAGGTTTGCCGCCCCCGCTGAAGAGCGACGTCACCACGCCAGACTCTCCAAACAACTCCTCCTTGAACAAGAGCGACCCGGCACCGAGGCCCACCGTCAGGGCCAGCCCAAACACCAGGAAGGAAGCCGCTACCCGGTGCACCACCGTGGTGTCGGTTCCATCGTCCGTCAGGCCGTCGCCCCCCACGCTTGTGAACACGGTCTCGCTGCCCAGGCCCGTGGTTGCACCTGGCATGGGCGGCGCGGAGGCCAGCCCCCCAGCGCCACTGCCACTCCCAACACCACTGTGGCTCACGTCCCTTGGTGGAGGCGAAGCTGCATGAGGAGCACCTGGCGGAAGTTCCGGTGCAGTGGCCAGGGGCGATCCGGGCGCGTCGGGCATGAGCCGGGTGGGATCGTGTCCTCGAGTTTCTGGCACGAGCTCGAGAATCTCCTCCTCCGGCATCATCTGGGTGGGGCCGTCTCCCATGCCTTCGACCCCGTCGGCATCCTCGGTCAAGGTGGCGCCGTCAACGATTCCCGGGCCAAGTGACCCGGTGCCGGGCACGGCCAGGGGCAAGGAAGGGTCCAACCCAACGGGCCGGAGCGGCAGACTCGTGGGCACGGAAACCTCCGACAAGGCCACGGAATGGGGTCCGCTGACCTCCTTGTCGGTGTTCACAATGGGCACCTCGTCGACCCCTTCAAACCCCGGCACCGTCGCCATCTCTGCGGTTCCCGTCTGCTCCGGTACCGATTCCTCCTCCATTTCCGCCATAAGTCGGGCCTTGAGCTCCGCTGGGTCCTCCAAGCGGGTTGCTGCATCCTCCCAGTCCTCCACCGGTTCCGTCCCGGCCGGCTCAATGCGCGTCGCCTCGTCCATCCCGAGTTGGCTGTCCTCCGGGTCATTCAGGCGAGTGGGTCCTTCCAGGTCCTCACCGCCAGGCCCACCTCCGAGCACTGCACCGCCCAGGTCCGTCACTTCAATAGACCGCAGCTCTGCCAACGTGGGGGGTCCCTCCCGGGGAACTTCAGCCTCTTCTTCCGCATTCTCCAGATCCGGATGCGTCTCCGTCTGGGGGACAGGAACCGCTGGCTTCTCCCGCCCAAGGACACGGCCATCTCCCCCAAAGGAGACCCGATCCTCCGTGAGCACCCGGCCGGTCATGGGGTTGTACTTGTCCCCCGACTCGGCCCCGACAACCAGCAGAGGTGGAATGTTGTCCTCCGCCCACTCCTGCAATGAGAGTCCACCAAACTTCCGGGACAACTCGCGGCAGCGAACGCCCAGGGTGGCCGATGCAGGTCGATCCGATGATGAGTGGGTCAGGCAGTCCACCAACATCGTCTCCAGCTCTGTGGCGGAGGGCCCGGTCACGCCCGTGGTAGCCCGCAGGAAGGAGAGTCGATCCGCGAGAAACGCGGCGTGCTTTACCGGGGACCCCTTGGCCTTGCCGAGTTTCTCCGTGGTGATCATCTCAAACAGGGTCGCGCCCAGAGAGTAGACGTCGGAACGGGGACTTTCCGGTTCAAACAGCAGTCGTTCCGGGGGCATGTAGTCAATGGAGCCGAACTGAAGCTCCCGGGTGTCCGATTCCCGGGCATCAAACTCCGCCCGGGCCACACCGAAGTCCAGCACCTTCACCAGCCCCGAGTCATCGATCATGATGTTCGATGGCTTGATGTCCCTGTGAATGACACGGAGGGGCTTCTCCCCGGGGAAGGGCGGGCGGTTGAAGGCAGCGTCCAGGGCAGAGGCAACCGCTGCAATGACCTGCAGGCAGACCTGCGGGCCCATGGCATTTTCAGTGCCCCCCAGGGCCTGTACCAGGGCCTTGAGGTCCACCGCCTCCAGGTACTCCATGATGATGGCGGCCCGTCCATCCAGAGAGGTGAGGTCCACCACGTCCACAATGTTCCGGTGGCGCAGCCAGCCCAGAAGACGGGCTTCGTCCCGCATTCTCCGGGCAATCTCCTCGTTCTCGCTCCATCGTCGGTGCAACAGCTTCACCGCAGCAATCCGGGAGAATCCATCCGGATGCATGACCTTCGTGAGGTACACGCTTCCAAACCCGCCCGAGGCGATCTCGCGCAGGAATTCGAACTGCCTCACAATCTCGGGGTTGGCCAATCCGGGCTCCAACAAATGAGAAAGCCTATCACTCCCTCTGCCACAGAGCTTCCGCCCACGCGCCGGTCGCCTCCACACCTCGAAATCCCGCCGTTCCCAAGACCGCTTCCACCAGGGCATCTGCGACCCCGCAATGCCCCAGCCGGTCCCAATGCGTTGCTGGGACCACCGTCCCTCCTCCCCCGGCCTTCCCACGGGTCATCCAACCAAAGGGCGCCAGGCCGTCACCCGTCTCAATGCGAAACACAACCGCTGCTTCCCCAGGCGGTGGGGCACGACCCATCCGAGCCCAGTCCCGAAGCCCTCCGTCCTCCAACCAGGAATCCGCAGCACCCACCAGGGCCGCTGGACAGCGACCTTCCGCCACCGCTGCGATGCCCTCCCGAAGGGCCATCACCCCTGCGGCGGGTCCCCCAGCGGACACGCCGGACTCCCCGCGAATCCCCAGCTGAATGGCCACGTGGGCCAGGGCCATATTGGGAAGGGTGCGCAAAGGTTGCAAGGGCGGGTACAGGTCTCGCCCGGTCGTGGCCAAGAGCGAGGTGGAGAGACGGCCGTTCTCCGCGGAAGCAAGAATGGCTTCATCCGCTTCTCCGGTGTCGGGAGGCTCGCGGCGCACACCCACAAACAGGCCGAGGGTCTCCAGGTCTCCTTCCCAACCCTCCAGTGCGCGCTGCGCAGCCAAGAGCAGAAGCGTGGCCGGACGGGAAAAGAGCTTTCGATCCCGCCGGCGGGTCAGGTTCGGACGACAAGGGCCCGGCACCGGCGCCACCAGCGGCACCGGCGTTCCCGGTACCTTGCAGGGCACCACACCGCTCTCTCCGGATGCCAACCGGGCTTGTACCTCCTCCGGCCCCGTCCCCAGGGCGCACACCATCTCCAGGGCCGTGACCCTGACCCGGGAGACCCTGACCCGGGAGACCCTGACCCGACCGTTCATGGCGCCCTCGAAATCACCAGGCTGCCGTTGGAACCCCCGAAACCAAAGGCATTCGTGATCGCATGATCCACGGCCTCCTCCACCGCTCCCGGGGAGACATGCCGCATCTCACAGTGGGGATCCGGGTGGTCCAGGTTGATGGTGGGCGGGAGAATTCCCGTGCGAATCGCCTGGGCGCACACAATGGCCTCCACTGCCCCGCACGCCGCCACCAGGTGCCCCATCATGGATTTCGTGGACGAGACCCAGGGATTGGCCCCCTCGAAGACCCGCTGGATTCCCTGGGTCTCAGAAGGGTCGTTCATGGGGGTCGAGGTGCCGTGGGCATTGATGTAGCCCACATCCTCCGGAGCGAGACCGGCATCCTCCAGGGCAAGGGACATGGCCTGGGCAGCGCCGCGCCCATCGGGGGGAGAGTCGGTGATGCGCCAGGCATTGCTGGAGCAGCCGTACCCTCGGACTTCCGCCTGGATTTCAGCTCCGCGAGACCGGGCATGGTCCTCCCTCTCCAGGACCAGGATTCCAGCCCCCTCCCCCAGCACAAATCCATCCCGATCCCGATCAAAGGGACGAGAGGCCCCGCTTGGGTCGTGGTTTCGGGTCGACAGAGCCCCCAGCAAGGAAAATCCAGTCAACATCAAGGGGCCCACCAGCACGTCCACACCGCCGACAATCATCACGTCCGCCTCCCCCCGGCGAATGCGCAGCACCCCCTCACCCACAGCCTGGGAGGAGGATGTGCAAGCGGTGGAAATCGTGGACAGAATCCCCTCAGCCCCCACCCGATCCGCCACGATCCGGGTCGGAGCTGAGGCAGCGTTTCGCATAAGGTCCGCCAGGGTGGGCAGTGCGCCGGTTCGATAGCGACGGGCCACCACGGACAGGGAGGGACGGGCCGACTCCGACCCCAGGCAGACGCCGATCCGGGCGGGATCCAGAGATGCGCCCTTCAGGGAAAGGGGCCCCGCTGCGCGCATCGCCTCTTCAAGCGCCAGGCAGACCAGTCGCTCCTTCAGGGAAGCGGGGTCCTCCTCCGGGAGGGAGTCCACCTCTGCAGCAAAGGTCACATCGAATCCGGAGGCATCAAAGCGGCGGATGGGGCCCACCCCAGAGCGACCCGCCACCAGGGCCTCCCACGTGGAGGGCAGATCCCCCCCCAGGGGAGTCACCACCCCCATGCCGGTCACAACTACTTTCTCGCGCATCATTCGTCCGGGCACTCCGCCCACAAGCGCTTCATTTCCGCGCGCTCCAGGCGCTCCACGTTTTCACTCTCGGATTCGTTCTCAAAGGGCACCGCGTTGAAGACAAAAGTCTGCTCCGCTTGTGCGTGGCGCCGGCCATCCACCCGCGCCTCCACGTGCATCACAGCGCTCTCCTCCCGGAGAGCCACAAAGCGAGCCACGAGCTCCACCTCGTCCCCTGGGCGGACAAACCGACGAAACTTCACCTTTTCAGCCATGCTGAACACGGGAAAGGGCCAGTCTCCTCGTTCCAGGCGGACCGTGTAGCCGATGAGCTTTCCTGCAAGCTGGGCCATGGCCTCCAGCAGAAGCACCCCAGGCACCACGGGAAACCCCGGAAAGTGATCCTGGAAAAACTCCAGGTCCTCGGGCCATACCTTGGCGCCGCGGGCTTGCTCGCCCTGCACCATTTCGTCAATTCGGTCCAGCATGTGCCAGCGCACGTTCTCCTCCCCTTGCGGAGCGCGGTATCCTTGTAGCCGACGCCCCCGAGGACTGCGACCAAGTGCCGAGCACCCACGCCACTGGAGTTCATGTTCGCCACGCGGTGAGCCGTGCCCTGGCGACCAACAACTTGCGGCCACAGGAGGCCACCTACCAGGTGCTGACCGCCCAGGTGACCTTGTCCTCGACCCGCCGCGTGCGCCGCGCCGAGGTGACGCTGCGCATCCGTTCTCCCCGTCCCTTGACCCAGTGGGAGCCCCACGAGGTTTCCGGTTGGGTCAATCCCGATGGAGCCCATCCGCAAATGGCCCTGATTCGCCTGGACAACCCGTTGTTCGTGGACCTGTTTCCCGTCACCTGGGATGCGTGGCTTCGGGTGCAAGCCACCCAGCCGGGCCCGGACACGGTCTTGCCCGACGGGGTCGACCCTCTCTGCCCCAAGACGGGAATCACCGGGGCTGAGGCGGCGTCATTTGCCCGCTCCCTGGGCAAACGCCTTCCCACCCGGACGGAACTGGAGTCCCTGTGGGGAACAGCCCGCTGGCCCTGGGGAGAGAAGGCCGATGACCGCCTGGGACGCACCAAGAGCCCCCGCATGGGGAATCTCCACGAGGTGGGCATGCATCCCCCTGCACGGGGCATCTTTGATCTCGGGGCATGGCTCTGGCACCTGGATGCGGAAGGGGGACTTGGGTGCGGCGTGGTGGACGGTTCCCCTTGTTTCGGTCACCCTGCGGCGACCCCGCCGGGGCCTGTGGGCTTTCGCTGCGTCGTCGACCCCTGATACCCTGCCCTCGCTGGAGAACACGCGTGCCTCGCTTACCCCTTGCTGTCTTGCTGCTCCTTGCCGGCTGCTGGCGTTCCCCCTCGACCAGCGAGTTGAGCGCCGTGCCTTTTCGGCATCCGGATCTCGCCACCCAGAGCGGCGCGATTCTCTCCTATGAACCGCAGCCGGCCTTGTTGTGCCCCGATGGCCAGCCCGCCCGATTCTACGTGGTGTACAACAGCGCGAAGACCGAGGAAACCGAACCGATTGTTCTCGAGGACCCCATCGAGGACAGCGGGGAAGACAGCGGGGAAGACTCGGGAGGAGACACGGCTTCCACGCCGCCGCCCAATCCAGACACCCACTCCGATGACTCGGGCACGACGGACACCGGAGAGGGGGAGCCGGTAGGGGCTGCGGGCTCGCCCGTGGCGATTGTTCTGCACTCCTCGGCTTTTGACTACGTGCTTGCTCCGGACCCTGCCGACCCACTCGGAGGGGAGCACTACCGTGCTGGTGACGGCCCGGTGACAAGACTGCACCGGGACTGGGGCATCAAGAAGGTCTGGGAGACCCTGGGCCAGGGAGACAAGGTCGAGCCCACGGAAGAGAACACCGGCAGCCTGCCCGCCGCCATGATCGAGGCCGGCATGGTCGCCATCTACCCCATCAACTGCTGGGGAGACCTGTGGCACAACGGTGTCGAGGACAGCCCCAACGACCTGGCCGCGGACATGGGGGTCATCCGGAACGGCCACACCTTTGCCTGGTGGATGGTTCGCTTTCTGCAAGACCTCGACTTTGCGGTCTCCCACAACAGCCAGGTGGCCCTGAACCTGGATCCGGAGCAGCTCTACCTGGTAGGTCTCGGAGATGGTGCCCGCGGGGTGGCGGACCTGCTGCGGCGAGTGGACATGCCGCCGGTCGCGGGGGTCCTGCTGGATGCGCCGGTGGAGGATTTGACCTCCTGGGCAACCCACGACAGCTTTGGCGCGGAACGGGCGGGACTGCAGCGGCTCTACAACTTCGATGGGGAGAATCCGGAGCGGCCCGAGCCCACCTGGAGCGAGAACTCTCTGCACGAACTGGCCAGCACAGGCGAATTCCGGGGCGTGCGCACAGCGGTGCTCTACTCGGATGCGGACCCGCGAGTTCCCCTCCCGGAAACCCACTATGATTCCCTGGTCCAGTCCATGTCGACCGTGGAGGGCGCCTGGGTCCAGAACACGGGCGAGTCGGCTCACGTGTTCAGCAACGCGGACTTCAGCCGGTCCACGGAGCTGGTGAACTACCTGCTGACGGGAGAGATTCCTGCGGAGCCGGAAGAGGACGAGCCGGCGGACACGGGAGACGCGGAACCCGAGCCGGCCTAGGAGTGCTCGGGAAACATGCCGACCTTGCTCCGCGTTGACGGATTTCGGTTCTTCTTCTTTTCAAACGAAGGCAACAAGCCTCCTCACGTCCACGTCGAGTCCGGAGACGGCTACGCCAAAATCTGACTGGATCCACTGGAGTTCGTGTACGCTGTAGGCCTGCACGCGAATCAACTCCGCCGGGTCCGGCGCCTCGTCAAAGAACACCGTGAAGACTTCATAGGCAAGTGGAATGAGCATTTCGGCGCCTGAACAACCTCGCGCTCGCAAAGTGCGGTTTACCAAAGAAGAACTCGTGGTCGAGTTGGAGGATGGCCGGATCCTGGCGGTGCCGATGGAGTGGTTCCCTCGCCTGCGCGATGCAGCGCCTGAGGAACTCGCGGAGGTGAGGCTGATAGGGCAAGGCTTGGGCCTCCATTGGCCGGGACTGGACGAGGACCTCTCTGTGAGCGGCTTGCTCATGCCGTCGACTGCCGGCATGTTGCGAACGGGCTAGCCGCTCGTTTGTCGTTGATTCGACTTTCGTGAAGGCCCTATTCTCGATCAGGGGATCAGCATGCCACGCTGGAAACCCCCACCTGTATTGTGTGGTTGCCAGATCTCCCGCATTGGTCACCACTTTGGTGGATAGGAAGGGAAGCGACTTGGGAGGGCCGAGAATCAGGCGGCAAGACACTGGAGTCTGGGAGAACTACAAGGCGGCCGGCCATATCGGACATTCTTGCGCTCTTGACTCTCCTTCCGTACCTATCGGCTCGGTCTTACTGGGAGCACAGATGCAACGCGACACTCTGGAGGAGTTGGAGCGGCTGGGCGCCTTGCTTGAGAAGGGGTTGATTACACGGGAGGAGTTTGATTCAGAGAAGCAGCGTCTGCTTGGATCCCCCTTGCCGGCTGGGCCCCCCCCCCCGGGGGGGCCGGGGGGGGCCCCCCCCCGGGGCCCCCCCCCCCCCCCCCCCCGCCGCCCCCGGGGGGGGGG
>CAZSZE010000008.1:82921-86065 GCA_964610645.1 uncultured Enterobacterales bacterium
CTCCTCCCCGGCAGCCGAGTCGTCTGAGCCCGACCCAAGCTCACCCGCCAAGAGAAAGAAGAGTTCACGAGCCAGTTTCATCGTTCTGGCCGCCGTCCTCGTTCTTTGCGCCTTTGTACTCTGGTGGCAGAACAAGTCCAAGGAGAACCAATCCAGCGGCCACGTGTCCAGGGACCATACGGGGGCCGCCGTGCACAACGCCCGCTTTGACGTCACCAACGTAGTTGTCTCAGACTGCAGTTCGCCAAACTGGCAGCGCCTGGACATCAAGATGGACGACTCCTGCACCCGCCTTGGCGATGATTGCACCACGGTAAGGTGTCAATTCCTGAATCTCTCCAGCGAATCCCAGACCGGTACACTCACCGGCACCTACACCTCTGGGGGACTGGTCACTCGGATACAACAGGTTCAGCTTGGTCCCAATCAAACCGCTTGGTTCAAGTTCGATTTCCCTGAGTCGCAGTTGTTTGATTCAGATGCACGCGGCGATTGTTTCGTCGCCCCCGAGCACATCAGCTACTGCGCTGAAATCGAGTGTCAGGTCTCGAACACAGGTGACGCCAGCGGCACGGCCACCGTCGAGCTTGGATTCGGGTGGCTGCCCACAAAGGAGGCGAAGGTCGATCTCGCCCCGGGCCAGACCAGAGGAGTCTCCAGGAAATTCGAACTGGAGGGCGAACCAGGCCCCCGGGCAGGTGGAACTTGTACGTGGAAGACGCTCTGAGGTCGGCCCGTTGAGGGCTCGGTCCCTTCACTGCCCCAACGCCATCCTGGATGTTCAAACACCCCAAAGAGAGAGTGAAACAATGAAGTACGTTGCCAACAATCTAGTCGACGGGGAGGAGATAAGGCACATCGCGAAATTGCATTGGTTCATGTACGTGTTTCACGTGTTCCTCATGTTCTTCCTGATCGGGTTCGTGACGGTGCTTGGCCCGATTATCAGGCAGATCTCAACCGAAATTGTTGTTACCAATCGCCGCGTGATTGTAAAGGTCGGCCTGATCTCCAGAAATGTGATGGAGATGAACCTGCAAAAGGTCGAGAGCGTATCGGTCAGACAAGGTATCTGGGGCCGCATTCTCGGGTTTGGAACGGTGGCCGAGGTCGGGTCGGGAGGAAGCATTGAGGCCGTTACCCACGTTGCAGATCCGCTCGCCTTTCGAAAGGCATGTCATGAACAAGGAGAGGGGTAGGCTCCTCAAGCCGGCCCGCCAAGAATTCCTAGCGCACCATTCTCCCCTTCCAAACCACGCCACCCCGCAGGTGCTGCAGCCCTGAGTTCACGAGGATCCCCATGACGCCCACCGTCGCCGGGGCATGGGTGAGGCCGTAGATCGGGGAGAGGCCCCAGATCAGGTCCATGCGCAGGCGCACCCCCTGCATGAGGACGGTCAGGACTGCGCCCCACACGACCCATTCGCCCTCCAGGCAGCCGGCGAGTCCCAGCCCCAACAGGAGCGGCCCGGACAGCACCTGGATGAACAGCCACGTCAGTACAGCGAAGAGAATCCCCCACGAGTAGTGCATGCCCGCAAAGAGGTTCTTGCTCCATCCCTGCCAGATTTCAGAGAAGGACGTGTACATGCGGCAGTCGAAAAGCTCCCGGAGCAGCAGGAAGCGGTACCCCACCTCCGCTTCCGTGGCGGCCCGGGCGATGGCTACATCTTCGATCACCGCCCCCTTCACTGCGGCGTGCCGGCCCAGGGCCTCGTAGGCGTCTCGTTTCACGGCAATGAGCTGGCCATTGGCCATGATCTTGTCCGGCTTCCCCGCATCGTTGACATCGTCCAGGTCGTTGCCCGCCAGGATGAGCCCCGCCACGGCGGGTTGGAGCACCTTCTCCCAGAAGGTCCGGTTCTCCAGACTGCCGATGCCCGAGACCATTCCCACCCCTTCTCGCTCCCCGTACCCCACGATTCGGGACACCGCGGTGGGATGAAGCCGAACATCCGCATCCACAAAGACCAACCAGTCTCCGGTGGCTTCGCGCTGCGCCCGCTCGAGGGCCCACGGCTTTCCGTACCAGCCCTGTGGCGGTTCCTCCCCACCGTGAAGGGCATGGAGCCGGGCATCGCCGGCCGCCCGTTCCCGGAGAAGTTCCGTGGTTCCGTCCGTAGAAGCATCGTCCAGCACCACCACCTGCAGGTTGGGGTGGTCCGATGCCAACACCGCGTCCAGGCAGGCCCCAAGGTTGCCCACCTCGTTTCGGGCCGGCACCACCACGCTCACGGAAACCGCAGGATCCGCCGGGGGATCCGCCGGTCCCAGGGCCCAGACCGGATTGCGTCGGCGGCGCTCGATCTTCACAAGACCGGCCACCCATCCCAGGACGGCCAACCCCAACAGCGCCCGGACTGCCCAGATCAATTTCGGCCTCCCCGGAGGCTGTAGCTACAGCCTCCTTGCGTGGTAGCGTCCGGAACAATGGAACGACGGTCCAGGGTCTCGGTGGCTTTCGGAGTCTTCATCGGACTCCTCCTGCCCTCCCTCTATCTCGTGCAGCTGGTGGTCCAACGAACACCGGACCGCCAGCAGTGGTTGGGAGGGGATCTGGAGGTCATCCTCGAAGAGCAGGCCCCCATGACCTTGTCCATCGCCCTGGCGCCGGACACCGCCCAGGATGGCCCCCTGCAGCTGACCGGTACAGCCCACCTTCGCCAGGCCGTCTACCCTTGGGAGACCGTGCCGTTCGAGGCCCGCCTCGCCCTGTCCATGGACCCCGGTTTCTTCGAGGGTGCCAGTGAACGCGGATGGACCGCCTCTTACACCGAGCGCCTCGTGAGCCGCGAGGACGGCCTGGGCCTGCCCCCAATTCCCTGCGAGGGAAACATCCAACTGGTGCGCCAGGGCCGCATGGAGGAGGACCTGGCAGAACTCCAGAGCTGGACAAGAATGGAGTTGGACCTGAACCTCGCCTGCACCTCAGCGGGCCCCGACCTCCTCTGGAACAGCGGCGACGAGCAGCGCTGGGCCATTCGAGGCCCACTGACCCTCAGGAACCGCCCGATCTAACCGCAGCCCGCCACTTCCCCGGGGGGATACCGTATCCCCCCCCCATTCTGTCGCGCCCCGCCCCCGGAATTCGCCACTTCCCCGGGGGGATACCGTATCCCCCCCCCATTCTGTCGCGCCCCGCCC
>CAZSZE010000009.1:0-483 GCA_964610645.1 uncultured Enterobacterales bacterium
CCCCAGCCATCGCCGTCTGCATCCAGGTACCAGGTGGCGGCATCGGAGGGGGTGCCCTCGTCGATGCTGCCGTTGCAGTCGTTGTCCACCCCATCGCACAGCTCGTCTGCCTCCGGGTGGATGGTGGCATCGTGGTCGTTGCAGTCCTCGTTCCCGGTCCAGGAGTCGCCGTCGAGATCCACGGGCGTGCCTGTGTCGATGTCGGTTTCATCGGGGATGACGGGGCTGCCCGTGTCGGGAACGGTGTCGGTCTTGGGCTCCTCGCCGCGGCAGGCCGAAATCGCAAAGACAAGGGGAAGAACCAGGGAGATGGAAGAGCGGACCATGGGGGCCTCCAGGGGCCCGCAGGCTACCACGCCTCTGCTGGATCCCCAGGAGGCCTGCGGGCGGCTGTGGCGACAGAACCTGGGGGGGATGGGGTATCTCCCCCGTTGGGTGTCGCAGATGGGGGGGCCAGGGGGGCAGCTGCGACAAGAACCGGGG
>CAZSZE010000009.1:583-28162 GCA_964610645.1 uncultured Enterobacterales bacterium
GGGTCATTCTATACCCCCCTCGGAATGTCGCATTTGTGCCCGATTTCGGCGGCTGTGGCGACAGAACCTGGGGGGGATGCGGTATCTCCCCCGTTGGGTGTCGCAGGTGGGGGGGGGCCAGGGGGGCAGCTGCGACAAGAACCGGGGGGGTCATTCTATACCCCCCTCGGAATGTCGCATTTGTGCCCGATTTCGGCGGCTGCGGCGACAAGAACCGGGGGGGATGGGGTATCCCCTGCGTTGGGTGTCGCAGGTGGAGGGGGCCAGGGGGGCAGCTGCGACAAGAACCGGGGGGGATGGAGTATCTCCCCCCGGAATGGGCCGATCTGGGTTGGCCGAGGCGCTTCCGGTTGGCGTTGGGGCGGGTGGAACTACCGCCAGGCGAGCAGCCGGTCCACGAACTCAAAGATCGTGTCGTTTCCCACCTTGGAGAATCCACCGGCCCGGGGAAGCATCACCGCCTCCACGCTGGCCCAGGTCCATCCGCGCTGGGCGGCCTTGAGCACGACCTCCGCATCCAGGAACCAGTCGGTCGACGTGGGGGCCAGGGCCTCAAGTGCTTCCCGGGTCAGGAGCTTGGGGCAGCCGTTTGCATCGCAGACTCCCGATCCCTTCTGTTGCATCCACTTGTTGTAGACGCTGCTCACCAGCTTGCGCTGCAGGCCGTCGTTGCGCTCGATCCTGTGCACCTTGGCCAAGTCGTGCTCCCCCTCCGCCAGCGCCCGGTAGCACTCCACAAGGGCTGCAGCCTCAATCTGCCCATCTCCCCACATCCACCCGACAATCGGCGTGTCCAGCTGGCCCAACCCCGCCAGAATCCCACCGCCGTAGCCCGCGTTCTCCGACAGGTGCAGCGCGGTACAGGCCCGCAGCTCCACGGACAACCGGTTCACGAGCGCCCCCGTCCCATCGGTGGAGCCGTTGTCCACCAGGATCAGCTTGTGGGGAATCCCCGCCCCGGTCAGGGCAGCATGCACCGAGCGAATGAACTTCTCGGCCACCGCCTCCTCGTTGAAGAGGGGAATCGAGAGCCCTAGGCCCGGCCCCATCAGGACCTCCGCCCCTGCGACAGGTCCCGCACGGTGCCCCACCGGGTGCGGACACAGTCTGGCATGGGCTCGCCGCGCTCGAACAACCCGGAGATCCACGCCCGGGTCTTCGGGTCCGATGGATACCCGGACCCCACCAATCCCAGCACCCCCAGTGCATCGATGCACCGGTCCCGGTGCACCTTGGCGAAAATGCTCGCTGCCCCACAGGGCACGTGGTTCAGGTCGGCCTTGGGCTCGACGACCAACTCCGGCACATGGTCCAGCTGCGCCAGCAGCCGGGTCTTGAACGCTGGAATCCCCGCCGGGTGACAGGGGGCATCGATGATCACCACGTCCGGGCGGTGGGCGCGGATGAGCTCCGCGAAGACAACCTCCTCCAGCTGGTTCAGGTTCCCGGCATCGATGGCCACGGCTGAAATCTCCCGCACCTCTCCGGTGCCGAGGGCGGACAGCGCATCGATCATGCCCTCCCGTCTCTTGCGGCTGAGCTTCTTGGAGTCCGTGGCCCCGGCGGCCTTCACCGCCGCAGTGCGCTCGACCTCCACCGCAAAAGCCCCCACCACCATCGGCCCCAACACCGAGCCCCGACCCGCCTCATCCAGTCCCATGACAACCATGGGTCTGGGCTAACCCGGCGGCCGTCGGAGACGAACCCCCCGAAGCCAAGGGAGGCGGGCCCGAAGACCCGCCTCCCGTTTCGTCTTGTCGGGTGTTTACTCGGAACAGGCGCTCCAGAAGCCCAGGAACATGCCCTTCTGGTGTTCAGCAGATTTCTGCCACACACCGGCGAGGTGTCCGTTCTTGCGCTCGGCCTCGACTTCGGGGTCCGCTTGCCAGCCGCCCTGGAAGGTACCGACGGCGCCCATCTCGTTTGCACCGAGGGATGCGTACTGGGTGCGCAGACGACCGGTGTTGCCGCTGACGCTCGCATACACGCCCCTGCAGAATCCGCCGCCATCCACAGCACTGGTGCAGCGACCCCTGAGCATCCCGGCCAGGCCGTCTTGATCAAAGCCCTTTCCGTGGAAGAAGGTGTTGCTCATGCCTTCACCCTCGCCGCTGCGGAAGTGGCCCACGAGCACGCCCTGGACGGGACAGCGCTCCTGCGCAGCCATTTCCTGGACGAGACCGATCAGGTCTGCAGGATCGGGGGTCGGAGTTTCCTCGACGGAAAGCGGCACGACCTCCAGGTCTGCATAGTCCCAGCACTCCACCGTCCGTTCACCGTCTTCCGCCGATTCCACGTAGATCGTGTAGTCGTCGATGCTGGGATCCAGGTCCATCGGCAGCGTCCACGCAAAGTGGCCGTTGTTCGGCGCGATGGTGGAGAGGTAGTACTCGGCACCCCAGCCACTGTGGACCGAGATGTAGACCTCGGACGTGTAGAGGGTGTGCAGGGGCCACTGGATGTCGATGGTTTCGCCGGGTGCTGCCACCAGGCCGTCGATGATGTCGACCTCGCAGAGTTCGCGCTCTTCGTCGGAGTGGCGCTCTTCGTCGTCCGCACGCTGCGCTTCCTCTTCGTCGATGCGCTCATCGCGCTCAAGCTCCTCCTCGGTCGGCTCTACCGCGTCCGGTTGGTGCTCGTCGTGTCCTTCCTCACAGTCGGACTCGAGATCGCCTTCTGCTTCTACAAGCGCCTCGGAGAGCCGTGACTCCAGCGCCTCGTCGTCAAGTTCGATTGCGACGGGTCCGCAGCCGACAAGTCCGGCCAGGGCGATGAGGATGGAAAGGGAAAGGGACTTGCTGTTGATTTGGGTTGTCATGATTGACTCCGTTGGCAGCTCGGCTGTCTCCTTTTTTTGGAGACCCGCGGCTTTACGTCACCGCCTCGCGACGGTTTTGTCGTTTCTGGAGGAGACACCCTCGGGGATTCGGGGTGTCGACTGGACTCCTTGACCAGCCGCCCAAAGGTGTTGCATCAGCTATGCCAACCTCCCAAGTGGCTGATTTCTTTGGAAACCCTGGGCCGCCCGAAATATCATTGAATACAGACCCCGACACGGATGTCAGAACAGGCGCCGCCAGCCGCTCGCCGCCCCTTGACTCCCGCCCACGCAAGCCATTAGGTTTGCGGCACCCCAGGGGGGCCCGAACCCATGGCTGGTGCGTATCTTCCGGTGCTCGTCTCACTGGCGATTGCCATTGTCTTCTCCCTGGTCTTTGTCTGGCTGTCGAAGACCTTCGGCCCGCACCGCCCAGGTGCCACGAAGTCGTCTGTCTACGAGTGCGGCATGCCCCCGGTTGGAAGCGCCCACCAGCGCTTCAGCGTGAAGTTCTACCTGGTGGCCGTGCTCTTCATCCTGTTCGACCTGGAAGCGGTCTTTGTCTACCCGTGGGCCGTGGTGTTCCGGGACTTCGTCGATGCCGGGGCCGGCCTGTTCATCCTCGGGGAGATGGCCTTCTTTCTGTTGATCCTCTTCCTTGGCTGGGTCTATGTCCTGCGCCGCGGCGCCCTGGATTGGGAGTAACCATGAACCCCGCTCAACCGGCCATGCCCTTCCTCACCACCACCGTGGACGCTGTGGTCAACTGGGGCCGCAAGTACGCCCTGTGGCCCATGCCCTTTGGCACCGCCTGCTGCGCCATCGAGTTCATGGGGGTTGTCGGTCCCCAGTTCGACGTGTCCCGGTTTGGGGCCGAGGTGGTGCGGTTCAGCCCCCGCCAGGCCGACCTGATGCTGGTCATGGGCACCATCACCCAGAAGATGGGCCCGGTCCTCAAGCAGATCTATGACCAGATGCCCGACCCCAAGTGGGTCATCTCCATGGGGGCCTGCGCCTCCTCCGGCGGCTTCTACGACAACTACACCGTGGTCCAGGGCATCGACGAGCTGATTCCCGTGGACATCTATGTGGCGGGTTGTCCACCGCGGCCGGAGAACGTCATCGGGGCGATCTTCAAGCTGCAGGAGAAGATCACCCGGGAGACCTCCGCCGACTACGCAGCGGAACCCGAGGCGGTTGAATAGCCCAATGGACGCCGCCGCCCTTTCCACCCGCATCTCCGACCATTTCGGCGAACACATCCTCGCCTCCGATGACTTCCGGGGCCAGGCCAGCGTGACCATCCATCCGAACACGCTGGTGGACATGCTGGTGTACCTGCGGGATGAGGCCGACCTCGACTTCAACATGCTCATGGACATCGGCGGAGTCGACTACCTGGACTACGACGACCGGGACTGGCGCTTTGAGGTGGTCTACCAGATGTACAGCCTCGAGAAGAACCACCGCTTCCGGGTCAAGGTGGCTGTCACCGACGACACGGTCTCCCTGCCCAGCGTTTGGACTCTTTGGCGGGTCGCCAACTGGATGGAGCGGGAGGTGTTCGACCTGTTTGGCCTGAACTTCATGGGCCACCCGAACCTGCGCCGCATCTTGTGCCACGAGGAATTCAAGGGCCACGCCCTGCGCAAGGACTACCCCATCAACCGGCGCCAGGTCCTGTCCAGCCCCGCGGAGATGATTCTCACCGAAGACCCGGATTGGGCATGAGCCACTCCGATCTGATCACCGAGAAGTTGATCCTGAACATCGGGCCCTCGCACCCGATCACCCACGGCACCCTGCGGATCCAGGTGGAAATGGATGGCGAAACCATCCAGCGCACGGGCTGCGAGATCGGCTACCTGCACCGGGGGTTCGAAAAGCAGTCCGAAAACTGCTTCTACCAGATGGTCATCCCCTTTGCGGAGCGCCTCAACTACATGGGGCCGGTCCACAACTCCAACGCCTGGTGCCACGCGGTCGAGACCCTGCTGGACATCGACATTCCCCCCCGGGCCCAGGCCATTCGCGTCATCACCAGCGAGATGGCCCGGATCATCGACCACTGCGTGTGCATCGCCACGAACCTCGTGGACCTCGGCGCCCTGACCAACTTCTGGTACCTGTACGGCTACCGGGAAAAGGTCAACGACCTTTTCGAAGACCTGTGCGGCGCCCGGATGATGGTCAACTACCCGCGCATCGGCGGGGTCAGCATGGACCTGCCCGACGGGTGGCTCGCCAAGCTTATCGGGGTCATGCGCGACCTGGACGAGGTCCTCGCAGATGTGAAGGGCCTCGTGGCCAACAACCGCATCTTCAAAGAGCGCACCCAGAACGTGGGCATCATCTCCCAGCATGCCGCCCTCTCCCACGGCATGACCGGCCCCTGCCTGCGGGCGACCGGCATCGGCTTGGACGTGCGCCGGGCCCAACCGTACTGGGGCTACGAGACCTATGACTTCGAGGTCCCCACGGCGGAAGGCGGCGACACCTTTGACCGCATCATGGTGCGCTTTGAGGAGATTGAGCAGTCCCGCCGCATCATCCTGCAGGCGGCCGAGGGACTCCCCGGTGGCGCCTGGATGGTCGAGGACCACGGGGTGGCCCTGCCCCAGAAGGACCACGTCTACAACTCCATGGAAGCCCTCATCACCCACTTCAAGCTGGTGATGCACGGGATCATCCCCCCCCGCGGCGAGGTCTACTCGCCCACCGAGGGCGGCAACGGCGAGCTGGGCTTCTACATCGTCTCCGATGGGTCGCCGATGGCCTGGCGCGTGCGCGTTCGCCCCCCGTGTTTCGCGAATTACTCGGCCTTTCCCAAGATGGCGAACGGCGGCCTGCTCTCTGACTTGGCTGCCACCCTCGGGTCGATCAACGTCATCGCCGGGGAGCTGGATCGCTGATGGCACACTTTCCCTTTCCCGCAGAAGACGAATCCCACGGCGATGTCGCCTGGACCGAGGCCGAGGCTGCTGAAATCCAGGAGATCATCGCCCGCTACCCGGAAAAGAAGGCCGCGATCATGCCCGTCATGTGGCTGGCCCAGGATCGATGGGGTTGGCTGTCCCTGAACGTGATTCGCCTGGTCGCCAAGACCCTCGACCTTCCCCCGTCCCATGCCCTGTCGGTGGCGACCTTCTACACCATGTTCAAGAAGAAGCCGACCGGGGAGCACCTGATCCAGGTCTGCCACACCCTGTCCTGCGAGCTGGCGGGCTCCCAGATGTTGATTGATCGCATCCAGGAGAAGCTGGGCATCGGGGTTGGGGAGACCACCGCCGACGGCAAGTTCACCCTGGAGCGGGTGGAGTGCCTCGCAGCCTGCGGCTCGGCCCCCATGTGCCAGGTGGGCACCGACTACCACGAGATCCTGAACACCCACGACAAGATCGACGCGTTCCTCGACGCCCTGGCCCAGGGCACCCCTCTTCCCCGCACCGAGATGGACCGATGGACCTACAGCCAAACGTCTTAAGCCGGATCTGGGACCTGGAGAGCTCGCACACCTTGAAGGTGGCGCGGGACCAGGGGCACTATTCCGCCCTGGAGAAGGCCCTCAAGATGGCCCCGGCGGACATCACCCAGGTGGTGATCGACTCCGGGCTGCGGGGCCGCGGTGGCGCTGGCTTCCCAGCCGGCCGCAAGTGGAGTTTCGTGCCCCCGGAGGAGAAGCGGGGCGGCAAGCCGGTCTACCTCATCTGCAACGCCGACGAGTCCGAGCCGGGCACCTTCAAGGACCGCTTCTGCATGTGGAACGACCCCCACATGCTGATCGAGGGCATGATCATCGCGGCCTTCGCGACCGGCTGCCACGCCGCCTACATCTACCTGCGCGGCGAGTTCCGCGAGGTGCAGGGGCGAGTGGATGCAGCCATTCGCGAAGCCCGGGAGGCTGGGCTGCTCGGCAAGAACATCCTGGGCAGCGGCTTTGACTTTGAGCTGCACACCCACCTGGGGGCGGGCGCGTACATCTGCGGCGAGGAAACAGCGCTGTTGTCTTCCCTGGAGGGGGAGCGGGGCCAGCCCAAGCTCAAGCCGCCGTTTCCCGCGGTCGAGGGCGCCTGGCGCAGCCCCACCATCGTGAACAACGTGGAGACCCTCTCTGCGGTGCCGTACATCATTGAGCACGGGGCCGATGGCTACCGCAAGTTCGGGACCGAGAAGTCCCCGGGCACCAAGCTCTTCAGCTGCTCGGGCCACATCCAGCGGCCGGGCGTGTACGAGGTCAGCTTGGGGCTCCCCATGAAGACCCTGCTTGAGGAGCACTGTGGCGGGCTCCTGCCGGGTCGCACTCTGAAGGCGATCATTCCCGGGGGCTCCTCGGTGCCAGTGCTGACGGCGGAAGAGGCCATGAATTGCAACATGGACTACGAGTCGATCCAGGAGGTTGGCGGCAGCTACCTGGGCAGCGGCGGAATGATCGTCCTGGACGACACCACCGACATGGTCCGGGCCCTCACCAACCTGCTCCGGTTCTACGCCCACGAGTCCTGCGGCCAGTGCACCCCCTGCCGCGAGGGGGTCGGCTGGATGTACCGGGTGCTGGACCGCCTGTGCACGGGGGTCTGCACGGAGAGCGACCTGGAAACCCTGCTCGACCTCGCCAACAACATCCACTCCCGCACCATCTGCTTTTTCGGCGCCTCCGCAGCCATGCCGGTCCAGAGCTTCCTGGCCAAGTTCCGCCCGGAGTTCATGGCCCGCATCGATGAGGCTGCATCGTCCATCGCTGCACCGCTTCCCATGCCCGATGGCGTGATGGAAGAGGGAGTCGTCTGATGCCGACCGTCAAGATCAACGGCATCGAGGTGGAGGTTCCCGAGGGAACCAACATGATCGAGGCGGCCGCCATGGTGGGGGAGGAGATTCCCCACTACTGCTACCACAAGGATCTCACGGTGGCGGGCAACTGCCGCATGTGCCTGATCGACGTGGAAGAAGGCGGCCGAGGCCCGGACATCGCGTGCAACATGCAGGCGCGGGATGGCCTGGCGATTCGCACGGACACCGAGCAGGTCGTGCAGATGCGGAAGTCCGTGATGGAGTTCCTGCTGAAGAACCACCCCCTGGACTGTCCGATCTGCGACCAGTCCGGCGAGTGCCGTCTGCAGGACTACTACATGAAGCACGGCCAGCACGACTCGCGCCTGGCCGACCCCAAGGTCTCCAAGGCCAAGCGCGTGGACATCGGCGAGCACATCATGCTCGATGCCGAGCGCTGCGTGGCCTGCACCCGCTGCGTCCGCTTTGGGGACGAGATCACCGGCACCGGGGAGCTGCGCCTCTTCCAGCGCACAGACCACACGGAGATCGGCATCTTCCCTGGGGAGACCCTGTCCCACGAGTACCAGGGCAACCTGGCGGACATCTGCCCGGTGGGGGCGCTCACCAACAAGGACTTCCGCTTCGAGAAACGGGTCTGGTACCTCAAGGAATCCGCGTCGGTCTGCGATGGCTGTGCCACCGGCTGCAACATCAACGTGTGCCACCAGCAGAACGAGGTCTTCCGCTACATGCCGCGCCGCAACCCGGAGGTGAACGCCTCCTGGATCTGCGATGCCGGCCGCATGACCTACCGCAAGCAGGCCGCTGCCAGCCGGATTCTCGCCCCCCGGGTCGATGGCCGCCGGGCTGCGTGGGACGACGCCACCGCGGCTGCCACCGAGCGCCTCGCGGACAAGAAGATCGGGGTCGTCCTGGGCACCACGGCCACCCTGGAGGAAAACCACGCCGCTGCGGAGCTGGCCCGCCAGCGCTACGCCGGTGCCCGGCTCTTTGTCTTGGAGGGCAACGATCCCGACTCCCTGACCGGCTCCGATGAGTTCCTGATTCACGAGGACAAGTCTCTCAACCGGCGGGGAGCTGCCCTGGTGGCGGGGGATGCAGCGGGCGATGGTGCCGCCCTGTCGGCCGCCCTGGCCAGCGGCGAGATCAACGCCCTGGTGGTCATTCGCGACGATGCCCTGGCCCGCATGGGTGCGGATGCTCCCGACACCCTGGTCTTCCTCGGGGCCCAGGCCAACACCACCTCCCGGGCAGCCCACGTGGTCCTGCCTCTGGCCGCCCTGGTGGAACAAGCCGGCGCAGCCGTGAACGCAGGCAGCCGCGTGCAGCGCATGTCCCGGGGGCCACTTCCCACGGGCGACAGCCTTCCGGGCCACGAGGGCATTGATCGCCTGGCCCAGGCGGCCGGTGGTTCGGTCGCAGCGGGAACCGCCTCGGCCGTGTTCGAGGAGATGGCATCCAAGTACTCGGGATTGCAGGGGATGACCTATGGCGCCCTGGGGGATCTCGGCCTGCCTCTTGCCGTGGGGCGTGCGGCGCCCGCTCCGGAAGCCCCTGTTTCATCTCCGGTGGGCAAGTGACCTCCCTCGACACCCACCCCCTCGCCATTCTCGCGAAGTGCGTCTTTGCGGTGGTGTTCATCATGAACATCGTGCCGCTGCTGATCTGGGCTGAGCGGAAAGGTGCGGCCTTCATCCAGGATCGACCCGGGCCCAACCGGGCAGAGATTCTGGGCATCCGGGCGGCAGGGCTGGTCCACACCATTGCCGATGTGGTCAAGCTCATCTTCAAGGAAGACGTGGTGCCGGACCACGTGGTCAAGCCCCTGTGGCGGCTGGCCCCGGTCATCTCCATGACCATCGCCCTCTCGACTTTCCTGGTCATTCCCTGGGGGGACCACCTGGCCTTGCCCTGGGGGGTGGTGAACCTCCAGGTGGCGGACATCAACGCGGGAATGCTCTACATCCTGGCCCTGACCTCCCTCGGGGTCTACGGCATCATGCTGGCGGGCTGGTCCTCCAACAACAAGTACAGCCTGCTCGGGGGCCTGCGCAGCTCCGCCCAGATGGTGAGCTACGAGCTGGCGATGGGCCTGTCGCTGGTGGTCATTTTCATGGTTTTCGGCACCGTGGCCCTGGGTTCCGCCAGCATGGAGGCCGGAGACATGGTCCACGGGGGCATCGTCACCCAGCAAGCCGGTCCCATCTGGAATTGGGGCGTCTTTCGCGGCTGGGGCACGGGCTTGTTGGCATTTGTGATCTTCTGGGTGGCGATTTTCGCCGAGACCAACCGGCTGCCCTTTGACCTGCCCGAGGCGGAAGCCGAGCTCGTGAGCGGGTACCACACCGAGTACTCGAGCCTGCGCTTCGCCCTGTTCTTCATGGCCGAGTACGGCAACATGATCGTGGGCTCTGCGGTGGCGGCTTCCCTGTTCTTTGGGGGGTACAACGTGCCGTTTGTGACAGGCGAGATGCTGCGGGAGCACGTGGACACGGTGCTCATGGTGCTCGGCGGCGGTGGGGGAGTGGCGTTCCTGTTCTTTGCCTGGCTTGCCTTCAATCGTCGCAACACCCGCTTCTATGCTGCCCTCCCCGCCGGGGATCGACGCCTCAAGGAGCCTTATGTCTTCATGGTGATCTGGATCGCCAGTGCCCTGGCCCACTTTGGGGTGCTGGCCCTGGGGGCCTCGGGCCTTGTGGGGCAGACAGCCCTGGGCCCGGAAATCGTGGCCACCCTCGTCCAGCTCAACTGCCTGGTCGCCAAGGTGCTCATCGGCTGTTGGATCATGATCTGGGTGCGCTGGACCCTGCCCCGCTTCCGCTATGACCAGCTCATGAACCTGGGGTGGAAGCGCATGCTGCCCATCTCCATGGGCAACGTGGTGGCTGCCGGCACCGTGATGGTGGTGGGCACATCCCTCGGAGTGTGGTTCTGATGTCGGCGCCCACCCCCCGCAAGCTCAAGACCCGCCAGGGCTCCTACCTCACGGAGGTGCTGAAGGGCATGGGCATCACCATTCGCCACGTGATCAAGAACCTGCGGGACCCGGAGGGGATGGAGACGGTTCAGTACCCGGAGGTGCGCAAGCCCATGGCCGAGCGGTACCGCGGAGCCCACCGGCTGACCTCGCGCCCGGACGGCAAGCTCAAGTGCGTCGCCTGCATGTGCTGTCCCACCGTTTGCCCCGCCGCCTGCATCAACATCGTGGCCGGGGAGGATCCGGACGATCCCATCGAGAAGGTGCCGCTCCGGTTTGAGATCGACATGTTGCGCTGCATCTACTGTGGCTTCTGCGTGGAGGCCTGTCCCAAGGATGCGATCCGCATGGACACCCGCATCTACGACATCAGCGCCTACACCCGCCAGGACATGGTGCATAGCAAGAGCTACATGCAGGACCTCATGGATGGCGACAAGGCACCCGCCGAAGAGTGGTATCGGGAGAACCCAGAGCACGCGCCTCTGGGCTTCCGCGCAGACATTGAGCGCGTTGTGACCGACAAGTAGTTTTGATGTTTGAAGCCGCGCTTTTCTACATGTTTTCTGCGCTCGCCATCCTGGCGGGGGTGCTGGTGGTGACTCTGCGCAATCCGATCTCCAGTGCGGTGGCGCTGGTGTCGTCGTTTTTCTGCCTGGCTGCGATCTACGCCATTCTCGGGGCCCATTTCGTGGCTGTGATCCAGGTGTTGGTCTACGCCGGCGCGATCATGGTCCTGTTCATCTTTGTGATCATGCTGCTGAACCTGCGGGACGAGGTGGCGGTGCCATGGGGAGACTTCTCTCCCCGGGTGGTGTTTGGATTTGTGGTGGCAGCGCTTCTCGGGGGTGGCCTTGTGATCGCCGCCTCAGCGGTGGGGGAGACAGGCATGATTGCCGCAGCCGATGCCTCCCCGGACTACGGAACGATCAAGGCGGTGGGCCGGGCCATTTTCAGCGGTCGTTTTCTGCTGCCCTTTGAAGCGGTGAGCGCCTTGCTCACCGTGGGTGTCGTGGGCGCCGTCGTGCTTTCCAAGAGGGATCTCTAGTGGAAGCCGTCGGCCTGTTCCCGGTGCTCGTGGTGAGCGGAATCCTGTTTGTGCTCGGGGTGGTGGGGGTCTTGACCCGCCGCAACCTGCTCATTGTCTTCATGAGCGTGGAGCTGATGCTGAACGCGGTGAACCTCGCGTTTGTGGGCTTCTCCCGGGCCACCGGCGCGGTGGATGGCCACGTGTTTGCCATTCTGGTCATGGCGGTGGCTGCTGCGGAAGCAGCGGTGGGGCTGGCGCTGGTGATTCTCCTGTACCGAAACCGATTGAGCGTCCACATGGACGATCTGAACCTGTTGAAGGGCTGATGAACGCTTCGTTGCTACCGCTGGTGCCTGCGCTGCCCTTGATCGGGGCGGTGGTGAACGGGCTTCTTCGGGCGCGGGTGTCCCGCGTGGTGACGGGCTCCATCGCCTCGGCGGCGGTGGGGGGCTCCGCGGTGTTGTCGTTCATGGCCCTGTTCGAGCTGCTGGGCCACCATGGCGACGGCGCCGGCTTGCAGCACACGGTCTACACCTGGATATCAGCGGGCACCTTCCAGGCGGATGTCGGCTTCCTGGCCGACCCGCTCTCGGCCGCCATGATGTGCGTGGTCACCGGCGTGGGCTTCCTGATTCACGTGTACTCCATCGGGTACATGGACGATGCAGCGGATGAAGGCTCGGTCTGGCGGTACTTCTGCTACCTCAACCTGTTCCTCTTCTCCATGTTGCTGCTCATCATGGGAGACAACTTCCTGCTCATGTTTGTGGGCTGGGAAGGGGTGGGGGCCTGCTCCTACTTGCTGATTGGCTTCTGGTTCTCGGACACGGCCAACGCTGTGGCCGGGAAGAAGGCGTTCATCGTCAACCGGATCGGCGACTTCTGCTTTGTGCTCGGGCTCTTCTGGCTGTTCTGGTCCCTCGGGACCCACGCCACGATCAACTTCCAGGAGCTGGCCCACGTGCTCCATGACCACCCGGGTCTGGTGGGGGGGGTCGGTGGTGCAGTGGCCACGGGCGTCTGCCTGCTGTTCTTCGGGGGGGCCACGGGCAAGAGCGCTCAGATTCCCCTGTATGTCTGGCTGCCCGATGCCATGGCCGGCCCCACGCCGGTCTCAGCGCTGATTCACGCAGCCACGATGGTGACGGCCGGCGTGTACATGCTGTGCCGCTTGAACTTCCTGTTTGTCCTGGCACCGGTGGCCATGGGGGTGGTGGCTCTGGTGGGCGCGATGACCGCACTGGTCGCGGCCACCATCGCCGTCTCCCAGTACGACATCAAGAAGGTCCTGGCCTATTCCACGGTCTCCCAGCTGGGGTACATGGTGCTCGCGGCGGGGGTGGGGGCCTACTCGGCGGCCTTCTTCCACGTGATGACCCATGCCTTCTTCAAGGCCCTGTTGTTCCTGGGGGCGGGCTCCATCATCCACGCCCTGCACCACGAGCAGGACATGCGGAACATGGGGGGCCTGCGCAAGTTCATGCCCGTCACGTTCTGGACCTTCACGGCGGCGTACCTCGCGATCATCGGCTTCCCGGGGTTTGCGGGGTTCTTCTCCAAGGATGAGATCCTGTGGCTGACCTTTTCCACGCCGGCGGCCCAGGTGCCCCTGTTTGGTGAGGGCTTTCCCTTGCCCACGATCTTGTGGGCCGTGGGCTTTGTGACGGCGATTCTCACGGCGTTCTATATGTCGCGCCTGTACTTCATGACCTTCTTTGGCGCGTACCGTGGGGGCGGGCATGGGGAGGGCGATCATGCCCACGGCGACCCCCACGAGTCCCCGGCGTTCATCACCATTCCCCTGGTGGTCCTTGCGGTGCTTTCGGTGGTGGGAGGGGTCTTCAACCTGCCTCACTGGATGCCGGGGGCTGGCAAGCTGCACCACTTCCTGGAGCCCAGCCTGGAGGCAGCCCACCATGCCCTGGCGCCGGCGGCCGAGGGGGGGCTTGAGTTTCCCCTCATGGGCATCACCCTTGCGGCGATCGCTGCGTCGGTGGCGTTTGCCTGGTCGATCTACGGCCGGGGCGGCAAGGGCCTCTCCCTGCCAGATCGGGTCGTGAACGGCTCCCGCAACCTCTGGTACGTGGATGAGTTCTACGAGGCCGCCCTGCTGAAGCCCATTCATCGCGTCTCCCGCAAGGTCCTGTGGGCCGTGGTGGACGTCAAGGTGATCGACGGGCTCGTCAACGGCGTCGCCCGTATCTTCCAGGGACTGGGAAACCTCTACTCCCGCCGGATCCACGTAGGCCAGACCCAGGCCTATGCCCTCTCCATTGCCCTTGGCAGCGCGGTGCTCGTGCTGTTCTACGCCCTTGGTTGAACGTTGAGCCACCTTCTTTCCTTTCTGATTTGGATGCCGATGATCATCGGCGTGCTCTGCTTCGTGGTGGGGGAGAAGGAAGCCAAGGCCCTGGCGGTGGTGGCCTCCCTGGCGACCTTTGTGTTTTCTCTCGGGCTGTGGGTCGGGTACGACCCAAGCGGCATGGCCTTCCAGTTTGTGGAGCAGATGCGCTGGATCCCGGAGTTTGGCGTGCACTATGCCGTGGGCATTGATGGCATCAGCCTGCTGCTCATTCTGCTGACCACCTTTCTGGGGCCGGTCATCATCGTCAGCGCCACGCCTGCCGTGGACAAGAGCATCGGCGCCTACCTGGGCTGGATGCTGGTGCTTGAGGGCGCCATGATCGGCACCTTTGCCGCCATGGACACGTTCCTGTTCTACGTGTTCTGGGAGCTGATGCTGATTCCCATGTACTTCCTGATCGGAATCTGGGGCGGCAAGAACCGCATCTACGCCACCATCAAGTTCTTCCTGTACACCATGGTCGGGTCGCTCTTGATGCTGGTGGGCTTCATCTACCTCTACCGCCTGCACCTGGAAGGGTTTGGCCACTACTCGGCGCTTCTCACGGACTACTACGGGCTGGCGATTCCCCGCTCGGCCCAGATGTGGCTCTTCGGGGCCTTTGCCCTGGCGTTTGCCATCAAGGTCCCCATGTTTCCCCTGCACACCTGGCTGCCGGATGCCCACGTGCAGGCGCCCACGGGGGGCTCGGTGATCCTGGCGGGGGTGCTCCTGAAAATGGGGACCTATGGCTTTGTGCGCTTTGCCATGCCGCTCTTTCCGGATGCCACCGTGGCCTACCTGCCCTTGCTTATCGGTCTCTCGGTGATCGGGATTGTGTACGGCGCCCTGGTGGCCATGGTGCAGGACGATGTGAAAAAGCTGGTGGCCTATTCCTCGGTCAGCCACCTGGGGTTTGTGATGTTGGGGCTCTTTGCCTTCAACACCCTGGGCTGGACCGGCGGCATCTACCAGATGTTGAGCCACGGCCTGTCCACGGGCGCCCTTTTCCTGCTGGTGGGGGTGCTGTACGAGCGCCGCCACACCCGGGCGATCTCCGAGTACGGCGGCATTGCGTCGGTCATGCCGGCCTATGCCTTTGTGTTCATGGTGGTCACGTTTTCCTCCATCGGCCTGCCGGGCCTGAACGGCTTTGTGGGGGAGTTCCTGGTGCTCCTTGGGAGCTTTGAGCGCAGTCCGTGGATGACGGCTGCAGCGGCCACGGGGGTGGTGCTGGGAGCGGTCTACATGCTGTGGATGGTGCAGCGGGTGCTGTTCGGACCTCTTGAGAACGAGGCGAACAAGAACCTTCCCGATCTCACCCGCCGGGAGTGGGCCTACCTTGCGCCAATCCTGGTGCTGATTGTGGTGATGGGTGTGCTGCCGGGGCCGTTTCTCGCGGTGCTTGAGCCCAGCGTGGACCGGATTCTCGAAATGATGCAGTCCAGAATGGAGCCGGCCAGCGTGGTGATGTTGTTCGGGGAGGGACCATGACCGGCCAGGACTGGACAGCGCCCGTGGGCCTTGCGGCGGATCTCTTCCGTATGGCGCCCCTGTTGGCGGTGTTTGCCGGCGCCATGGGCATCTTGTTGGTGGAGGCGATTCTGCGGCCCAAGGACCGCTGGCTCCTGGCAGGCCTTGCCGGGGTCACCCTGTTCCTGGTCCTGGGGCTGTTGATCTTGAGCCCGACCCAGGCTGCAGCAGAGGGCTTCTACGGCATGATCCGGTTTGATGCCTGGGGCAACTTCTTCAATGTGCTCCTGTGCATGGGGACCCTCGGCGTGCTCCTGGCCTCGCCGGACTACCTGGAGCGCATTGGCGTGCACGTGGGGGAGTACTACAGCCTGCTCCTCTTTGCCTTGCTTGGCATGATGCTGATGGCCATGGGCAACGACTTGATGATGTTGTTCGTGGCCCTGGAGATCATGTCCATCGCGGTCTACGTGCTGGCCAGCATCCGGCGGGATGACCCCCGCTCCGTGGAAAGCGGATTCAAGTACTTCATTCTCGGGGCCTTTTCCTCGGCGCTCCTGCTGTACGGCATCGCCCTGATCTACGGCGCCACGGGCACCACCCACCTGGGGCGCATTGCCATGGCCCTGGAGCACGGGGCCGGGGGGCCGCTCTTTGCCACGGGCATGGGGTTGGTGCTGGTGGGCTTTGGGTTCAAGGTGGCGGCGGTGCCGTTCCACATGTGGACCCCGGACGTGTACCAGGGCGCCCCGGTGCCGGTGACCTCGTTCATGGCATCGGCGGTCAAGGCGGCGTCTTTCGCGGCGTTCGGGCGGGTGCTGCTCGTGGCCTTTTTCAGCGTGAAGGCCGACTGGCTCCCGGTTCTCTGGGGGCTCTCGGCCCTGACCATGGTGCTTGGAAACGTGGCCGCTCTGGTGCAGACCGACCTCAAGCGCATCCTGGCCTACTCCTCCATTGGGCACGCGGGGTTTGCGCTCATGGCGCTGGTTGCAGCCAAGGGCCCCGGCTTTCCCTTTGCGGCGTCCTCGCTCCTGTTCTACCTGGCCGGCTACCTGGTCATGACCGTGGGCGCCTTTGCCATCCTGGGTTTGTTGAGCCGGGAGGATGGGGAGCACACGGACCTCTCCGACCTTGCTGGCCTCGGCCAGCGCCACCCCTTCCTCGCGGCTGCCCTGGCCCTGTGTCTTCTCTCCCTGGCGGGCATTCCCCCCACCGTGGGGTTTGTGGGCAAGTTCCAGCTGTTCATGGCCGCCATCGACGGGGGCTTTGTCTGCCTGGCGGTCATCGGCGCCCTCTCCGGCGCGATCGGCGTGTACTACTACCTGCGGCCCATCGTGGTCATGACCATGCAGCCGGGCGTCGGGGCCCCGATTCATGACAGCCGGGCCGCCCGCGTGGTGGTGATGATCGCGGTATTTGCCATCTTGGCCTTTGGACTTCTGCCCTCTGCATTGATGCCGTTTGGGCGGGTTGCAGTGGCTTCCCTGGGGGGGTGAGCGTCTTCGGCCTCGACAACAAGCGGAAAGATAAGAAAAACCAGCGTTGCCGGAGGGTTGGGGGGGCGGCTATATTTCACGCGCCTCGTTTCTGCGGTGGCACCGGAGGCAACATGTTCGCGCGATCCCTCTTTGCCCGGGCCCCTGTGCTTCTCCTGAGTGTTTTTCTGGGAGGGTGCCTCAGTGACAAGGGGGTCAATGAAGACTCCGCCTCGGAGATGGAAGCCGCCTTTACGCTGGATCCGCCCGAGGCGGGCCTGGGAACCTCGGCGAGGGTGGCCGTTCGTGCCAACCAGAGCCGGTTCCGCCAGGACTCGACGGACGTGGATTTCGGCGAGGGTGTCACGGTTCTCAGCATCACCGTGACCGACAGCTGGACGACTCTGGTGGACATTGAGATTGCAGACGATGCAGAGACCGGCCTTCGGGATGTGATCCTGACGATGCGGGCCGGCGAGGTCACCCTCACCGATGCCTTCCGCATTGTGCAGTCCTCCTTCACCGTGTCCCCGGAAAACGGGAAGATCGGTGAAACCCTGGAGGTGCAGATCGAGGGCAAGAACACCCAGTGGCTCTCCGGACGCACGTGGGTGTCGTTTGGGGACGACATCGACATCATGGAGTTCACGGTCTTTTCGGAGACTGTGGCCGTCGCCAGCCTGGCCATTGGGTCCGAGGCAGCGCCGGGTGCTCGGGACGTCTACACCGAGGACGGCCCGAAGATCGTCACGATGCACGGTGCTTTCGTTGTGGACCGGGTCGGAGTGGGAGCAACCTTTGACCCCAGCGAAGCTGCCCAGGGCACGACGGTGGAGTTCACCATCTTTGGCCGCGCCACGGATTTCGTCCAGGACGTGACCGAGTTGACCTTTTTCGACCGAGGCGGCGAGACCAACGACATCGTGGTGGACATGATCACGGTGTTGGATGCGGAGAACCTGTGGGGCCGAATGACCTTGTCCAATGCGGCCACTATCGGCTCCCGGGACGTGAAGATCACGACGGCCACGGAAGGGGTGCTCATCGCCGATGCGTTTGAAGTGGTGGGCGGCAACGTCAACCTGGAGGATGTCGTCGTGGGGCTGTCCTTTACGGTGGTTCGCGGCATCGACAACCAGGACTGCAGCCTTGTGGAGCGAGTCAGCGCTTCTGCGAGCTTTGTGATCCCCCTGGATCCGCCCTGTGGTTCGTCCCCACCTCCGGGTGATGGCCCGCAGCCCTATGACATCAACGGTGTGTTCCCGGTTCCGCCCGCGGGCGAGGAGGTGGACTGTCCTTCCCCGACCACCGTGTCTGCCGGGGACTTTGTCTGGCTGGAATCCGCTTCCAACGTGGTCACTCTTGTAAAGCAGGTGGACCCGTCCACGGCCACTGTCTGGTACGCGGGGGAAGGCCTGACCATGGCCGACTACGTGCCCAACGAGATCTACGACCTGCACCTGCAGGGCGACCCGGACGGTCTGCCAGAGGAGATCGTCCCTGAGGTGCAGCCGACGGTTCCAGCGGACTGGCACCTGCTCACCCCGGAGCTGTGCGGCAACTACACCCAGAGCCGCTCCGAGGATTTCAACTACACGTGGTCACCGGCCCAGACCTATCCCACCGCCATTTTCTCCAGCTCCATCAGCGGCACGCTGGTCGCGACGGGCGAGGGGGGCTTTGCCGGGTCCATTCCCTGGGATGACGGCGTGCACACCTACACGGCCGGCGAGCTGTCCCAACTGGATGTGGGCCCCGTGTATTTCACCGCCTACAGCTTCATCGAGGGACGTCCCTTCGGGCTGCAGGAGTCGCGCTACCAGGAAAACCAGGCCAAGTCCTACATCTACCTGCAAGCCGCGCTGGTCCTGGAGTAGAGGGAACCCATGAACCGCTACTTCACCACGCCGGGTCTTCTCGTTTGCCTCGTGCCCATGTCCCTGGTTCTGGGGGGCGCGAACTGCAACGAGAATGAAATCAACAAGCGCCCCATTCGCGAGATTGCGGTGGTGAGCGGTGACTTCGACAACATGGCGGAAAACCTGAACCGCATGGAGGTCGGGTACCAGGAGTACGAGGGGTTCATCTGCTGCGCTGCCTATGACCACGAGGTCGACCCGGAACTCAGCAACCTGCTGCAGGAAAAGCTGTTTGGGGGCACCAATGAGGACGACCCGGATCTCTTCTTGTACGACGCCGTCTTCCTGAACTCCGGGGCCCGGGGGTGGGGTGCCTGGCAGTACAACGGGATCGATGTGGACGATGCCCTGTTGACCGACTCCGTGGCCCTGGACAACGTCCAGCGCTTTGTGGAGCGCGGAGGGCTTCTGGTGTTGTCCGATTGGACCTACGACCTCGTAGAGGCCATCTGGCCCGAGGACATCCAGTTCTACCAGCAGGATTCTGGGATCGCCGATGCAGCGCAAGTGGGTGCGCTGGGGAGCGTGCAGGCCAAGGTTGTGGACAGCTTTCTGGAGGAGAAGTTGGATTCGGACGAGGTGACCCTGTCCTACAATTACAGCAATTGGACCGTGATTGAAGCGGTGGGGGAAGGGGTCGATGTCCTCCTGAAGGGAGACATCGAGTACCGGGTCTCCGCATCGGAGGGCACCGGTGTGGCCACGGATGTGCCGTTGCTGTTCTCCATGACCCAGGGGAGCGGACAGGTCATCTTTTCGACCTTCCACTGGAACGCGCAGAACCCTGACCTGGCGGATCGAATGATGCTGGCGGTTGCCGAAGGGCTGGGCGCTGCCACCGGAGGAGACGAATAATGCACAGGCACCTGGTTCTTTTGGGCGTGGCCCTCGGAGTGGGCGGCTGCACCGAGTACGACTTCTACACGCAGCAGCAGACGGATGTGTTTCAGCAGAGCCGGCGAAACACGGTGGATGTGCTGCTGGTGGTGGACAACTCCTGTTCCATGTGGGAGGAGCAGGACAAGCTGGCCACGAACTTCGATGCCTTCATCCAGTTCTTCCAGGGGGTCGATGTCGACTACCAGATCGGCGTGATCACCACGGACACCCTGGACGAGAAGTACCAGGGCCGCCTTGTGGGGGGAGACGACGAGATTCTCCTGCTGGATGCCCTCGGACGAGAGATCGACCGGGTGGCTTATGACCGGGACTGGCCCATTGCATCCGGAGCCTCCCTGGCGTTGGATCCGGAACGAAACCACCCGTCCTACAACGATGCGGTGGACTATTGGTGTGCCGGCACCGCGGAATACGGCGATGGGGACAAGGGGACGCCCGGCGCGGACAACGCGTCCTGCGAGGGAGGAGAGGCGCCTCCTACGCCCAGCCACCCTCAGACGGACACGGGCACGCACACGGGAGGGCACACGGACACGGACACGGGTACCGGGACTGCAGGGCGGGTGCCCGTGGTCGGAGACATTGTCATTACGGAGTTCATGGCGGATCCCGCGGCGGTGGCGGACGACCTCGGGGAGTGGATCGAGCTGAAAAACGTCAGCACAGATGCGCTGGATCTCTCCGGCTGCATGATCCAGGACACCGGGCGCAACCGGTACATGGTTCCGGATGGCACTACGGTGGCTGCCGGCGGCTATTTCGTGGCAGCCCGGTCGTCGGATGAAGCCGAAAACGGCGGGGTGGCTGCACAGGCAGCGCTGGGGTTGGACTTAACCCTGAACAACCCCACCTACATTCTCACGCCTTCCACAGAAGGAGCCAACGAGATCTTTTCGGAAATGGTTGCGGTGGGAATCACCGGGTCGGGCATTGAGATGGGCCTTGAGGCGGCACGCCTTGCATTGAGCGAGCCCCTTCTCTCCACCACCACCGACGGGCTGGTACGCAAGGAGGCCAACCTCTCGGTCATCTTCCTCTCCGATGAGGACGACAACTCGCCATTGGGCGCCGACGTCTACCTGCGGGATCTCACCGAGGTGAAGGGCGAGGCGGCCTATCGGGACCACGACCTGTTCAAGATCTCCGCCATTGTGGGCAGTGAAGAGCCTGAGTTCCCCGGGCAGCCCTCTTGTGCCTCCCCCCATGGGACGGCGGCATACGGCGTTCGATACCTGCACCTGGCCAGTCGCACGGAAGGGGTGGTTGAGTCCATTTGCGACGAGGACTTCTCTCCCATTGCCGAGCAGCTGGGGCTGGTCCTGTCGGGGCTCTCCGTGGAATTCGAGCTGTCCGGGCGACCGGATGAGAACACCCTCACCGTGTCCTTGTACAGCGCCTCAGACCAGGACTCCTTTGAGCGTGAGCTGGAGAAGGACACAGACTACGTCTACCTCTCGGATCGCAACGTCATCCGGTTTGAAGAGAGCCAGATGCCGCCCTCCCAGTGGTACATCCAGGCGCGGTACACGGTATTGGCAGTGGGAGCGACGGAGGAGGAATCGATCGACACCTCCGAGGAGACCGGAGAATGAAGCTGTTGTGGCTGTTGTGGATGGCTTGTTCCGGTGGGGGCGCTCCCGAGTGCTCCACGGAGGAGGCCTGTGATTTTGGTTCGGTCTGCGTGGAGGGGACATGCAAGGTCATTTCCTGTTCCACGTCGAATCAATGCGGCATGGAGCAATTCTGCACCGGCGGACGCTGCGTGGAAGGCTGTGAGGAGGGCGGCGACTGCTACCCGGGAGACACATGCAACGTGGATGCAGCGGTTTGTGAGCAGGCAGCCTGCGAGGAAACCCGCCGGGATTGCGCCTTCAAGGAGTTCTGCAACCCCCACACGGGCGACTGCTACGAGGCGGGGGGCTACTACTGCCACCCGTGCAACGACGACTTCGACTGCGGCGGCAACGGCAACTACTGCACCGGCTACGGGTACTGCGGCGTGACCTGTGAGTCGGACATCGACTGCCCGTCGGGCTTCAACTGCTACCCCTTTTCAGACATCAACGGAAACGTGCAGTTCTACCAGTGCTTCACCTACTGCCAGCTGTACGAGAACTACGAGTCCGATGCGGGCAAGGGGGAGCCTCCCCCGGTAATTCATCCGAATCTCCCGACCAGTCCCGCCATGGAGGGCAGTCCATGAACCACTCGGCCTGGTGGGTCGCAGGGCTACTGGCTCTCCCCGCCTGCAATGGAAAGGACGACACCGCGGACACCAGCGAGGGGCTCAACGGACCCTCCATGGTGCACGTGGAATTCGAGGACAGCTTTGCCTCCGGTTCGGAGATCACCTTCTCCGTGGACGCCGACGACGAGGATGGCGTGGGGGGGTTGGCCATCTTCTTCCGCACGCAGGACGCTGAGTACTGGAACAACCGTCCCATGGAGGGCCAGGCGGGCGTCGCTGAGTGGACCATGGTTCTCTCCGGAGAAGAAGTAGGGGCCCCGGGCCTCGAGTACTACTTTCGCGCCGAGGATATGGGGCTGGTCACAGCCAGCTCCTACCTGCCCCTGTCCGGCGCCGACGACCCGTTTTCATTGACCGTGGTCGATGCGGGACTGCCGCTTCCCTTTGTGGAGGACTTCGAGGCCGACTCCCTGTTCAGCTTGGGTTGGGTCAATGTCTGGCACGAGTTTGGGGGCTACCCCTGGCGCATCACGGATGTGCATTCCGAGTCGGGGGAGCATTCGGTGGTGCACCAGCGGGGCCTGGAAGACGGCAGTGAAATGGACGACTGGCTGCTGACGCCACCCCTGGACTTTTCCGGAACCGATGCGATCCAGGTGGGGTGGCAGGAATACGGCTCATCGATTTCGGATCTCACGGCCTCCCTGTGGATCAGCACGGGAGATCGGGACCCGGCAGAGGGTGACTACGAGCAGGTCGCTGAACTCTCCCCGACCTCAGGCGCAGAGTGGGAGCGGGCTCCGGTGGTGGATCTCAGCGCTTGGGGGGGGGAGCCCAAGGTCTTCCTGGCCTGGCGCTACCAGGGGACCCACGCCGGGGACTGGTACCTGGACGATGTACAGGTGCAGGACCTCTCCTGTGACCTTTCCCTTGCCCTGGCCTGGCCGGAGGGCACTCTGGCCCCGGGGGACACGGTCCCCGTCACCGCGACCCTTTCCAACCGCATTGGTGTTCCCTGCGGGACGCTTGATGTGGCACTGTCCCTGCCGGATGGAGGCGCCACGGCCCCGGCCGCGCAGCCCGTGACCAGCGGAGTCGAGACCGGCGAGGACGTGGTCTTCGACGTGGTCATCGACACCGACTTTCCGGATCACAGCATCCTGGCGATCCAGGTGGATGTGACCGGAGAGGCGGATGCCTGGTCCATCGACGATGAGATTCTGGTGGGGCTGGCCTCTGAGGGCCGGCTGAACATCACCACGCTTGCAGATGGGAACATCCAGGTACGGCTTGGGGTGGGAGATCCAGAGGCACCGGACTGGGAGGAGGCAGTGCATGCTTCCTACGAGCTGGCAGGAACCACCCAGTTGGTCTTGGACCTGACGGACAAGCGGGAGTCCATGCCCCCGGGCCCCGGGCCCGATCGCTGGTTTGCCCGGGTGACCTCCGATGCTGATGCCTATGTGGAACTCTTTGAGATTGAATTCGCAGGCCAGGCCACCACGGCCATGAACCTGCCGAATTGGTATGGGCCTGGAACAGGGTTGGTGTATGCACCGGACCCGCCGTCTCCGATCATTGTGCAAGAGGTCGTGAACCCGTCTTCGGCATCGCCGGGCACCACCGGAATCTCCGTGGACCTTGTGGTCTACAACGAAGGGGCTGATTCGGATGGACGGGTGGAGGCGACCTTTTCCTCCTCCAGCCCCCACGTGACGGTCCAGAACCCGGGTCCTGTGACCCTGGCGGATCCCCGTTGGACCGGAAACTCGGCCCTGCAGGTTCCCACGACCTTCCTTTTTGATGTGAGCGCGGACCACACGGACTCCACCGCGGTGGACCTGTCCCTGGATGTGGTGGAGTACGACAGCGCCGGCACGGCCGTCATTGGCAGTTGGAGCCTGCCCGTGTCGGTGGAGGTTCCCTGGCCCGTGCTCAAGGCGGTTGCCATTGTGGTGGATGACTCTGGCGGCGATGGGGATGGACTGCTGGAACCCGGGGAGTCCGGCGAAATCGAGGTGGATCTCCGCAACATTGGCGGGCTTGCTACCTTTGGCACCGTGTCGGGCAGCCTGGTGGTGGGGGCTGGTTCGACCGGAGTGGTCAGCACCAGCGGAGACTCCGATCTGCTGGGAACGCTTCCCGTTGGGGTCACCCGCACCGGGTCCTTTGATGTGTCCCTGGATGCCTCGGCCACCACCGGGGATGTGTTGGACCTGTCCCTGGATCTCACCGACGGCACCCAGGACTACACAGTGGCACTGGAGTTGGTAGTGGGAGAGCGGCCCTGGATCTCCTTTTCCGCGACAGACGATGCGGTGGGCGATCACTATGGGTACGACTTCGATGTATTGAATGGTTTTTACCGCACCGATGGCACCACCCTGGAGATCATGGTGGAGTCCGCAGAGGACTTTGACCTCTCCACGGCGTTCCTGGAAGCATGGATGCCCACCTCTGGAGGGGCCTACGACTACGTGCGCATGGTGCTTTCAGGGGGGATTGCACAGCTGCAGGGGTACCAGGGTGGCTTCATCTCCCTGCCCGCTCCCACGGTGGAATCGGTGGATTCCCGGCGGGTCAAGATCTCCTGGCCGGTTTCGGACATGCAACTGGCAGGTACGAGTCTTCGGGTCGGCCTGGGAAGCGGTTGGTGCGGTGTAGACACCGGCAGCTTCTGCGACCATTTTCCAGATCGCTGGGGCTACTACTACCACGCGACCTACGACTCCACGGACTTCTTCGTCCTGGACTGGTAGGCGGGGGGCATGGGCTCCCTGGCGAGGGTGCTCTCGGTGTTGTTGCCCCTGACTGTGCTGGGGGGGGCTTGGACGTGGCTGTCATGGGCCACGGACGAGGTAGCTCCGACCCCAGAGCAGATCGACATGGGGAGGATTCTCTCGGAGCGGCGGCCTGGGCTCCTGGTTCTTGGCAACTCCCCGGCAGAGAAGAACGTGGACCTTGCGCGCCTCACCGCGGGGTTGGGGTGGGATCCAAACCACACAGCGCGGCTCGTGGTGCCCCTCTCCCGCTTGCCGGTCTGGTACGCGGTGTTGCGCCACGTGGTCATTCCTCACGATGTGACACCGGACCTGCTCTTGGTGGTTTCAACCCTGGAGGCCATGGTGGAGGCGCCTGGGGCTGGGGAAGCGGAGCGACTGTGGGATTGGATGCGCCTGGTGGAAGTGGCGCCTTCTTCCCGGGAGCCACTGGCGGGGGATGGTTGGTCCCGGGCTCGGGGGCGGGCAGCCCGGTTCCGCCGGACAGGGCTGGAAGGGGTGAAGAGCACGAGCCTGCGGTGGGTCTATGGCCTGGAGGGCCGTGCAGAGGCCGAGCCGGCGCTGGAACGGGTCTTTGGGAGCGAGGGGGCGCGGGATGTGGGGCTGCGAACCCGGGTCCTGCCGGTGGCGGAGGTCCTGCCCGATGCGGAGGTTCCGGGGGTGGCCGGGGTTCGAGCAGAGGGGAAGCACCTGCTGCCCAGGTTCCTGGCGGCAGCGGGTGCCGCTGGCATTCGGGTGGTCTTTGTGCGGGTACCCGTGTCTCCGGAGAAGCCCAATCCGGACCGGCTGGGCACCGCCATTGAGTATTGGGCGCGGGATCAACTGATGGCGGCAGGGGCCGGTTGGGTGGATCTGTGGCCCATGGAGTTGGGAGCCGAGCATTTTGATGGGATTGTGCACCTGAAGGCAGAGGGGCGGCGGCAGTTCACGGATGCCCTCATCGAGCACCTGGTGGCCATGGGCGCTGCGGAGGCGGGGCCCCTGCGCCAAGCACCGGTGCCGCCGGGCCCCCGGAGAGAACCATGAGCTTTGTCGACGGGTCCTTTCCGCTCTTTCTGGCGGTGGTGCTGGGGGTGTACTGGCTTCTGCCGACCCGGCGCCTGCAGAACGTGCTGCTCGTGGTGGCGAGCGCTGTGTTCTACGGGTGGGTTCACCCCTGGTTCCTGTTCCTGCTGTATGGCTCGACCCTGCTGGACTTCTTCTGCGCTCAGGGAATGGAGCGCCAGCCAGAACACAGGAAGAAGCTGCTCCTGTGCAGTCTTGCTGGAAACCTGGGGCTCCTGGGGGTCTTCAAGTACCTGGACTTCTTCCTGGAGAATGTGGGGGCGGTCCTGGAGTCCCTGGGCCTGGGGGCGAGCCCGGCCACTTTGGGCATCTTCCTGCCGGTGGGAATCTCGTTCTACACGTTCCAGACCATGGGCTACACCATTGATGTCTACCGGGGGAAGGTGGAGGCGCGGCGGAACCTGCTGGACTACGCGGTCTATGTGAGCTTCTTCCCGCAGCTTGTGGCGGGGCCGGTGGAGAGGGCCGGCAACCTGCTTCCCCAGGTGGAGGCCCCCCGGCATTTCGATGGGGAGGGGTTTCGCTCGGGCCTGACCCTGGCCCTGTGGGGGGCCTTCAAGAAGATCGCAATTGCGGATGTGCTGGCACCGTACGTGGACTCGGTGTTTGTGTTGGCCGACCCGTCCCGTCCTCTTCTTGCAGCGGCCACCGTCGGCTTCTCCCTGCAGATCCTGGCGGACTTCTCCGGGTACACGGACATGGCCCGGGGGGTGGCCCGCATGCTGGGCTTTGAGCTCATGGTGAACTTCCGGCACCCCTACCTCGCCAAGAACCCCTCGGACTTCTGGCGCCGATGGCACATCTCTTTTTCCACCTGGATCCGGGACTACCTCTACATTCCCCTGGGCGGGTCCCGCGGCGGTGCTCGAAAGACCCTCCAAGCCACAGCCATCGCCCTGCTGCTGAGCGGACTGTGGCATGGGGCGTCCTGGAACTTCGTGCTCTGGGGCGCGTACCACACCCTGTTGATTGCGGCGTATCGGCTGGCCACGCCGCGCATCCCCTCGGCAATCAAGTCGGCTCCCGGTGCGGGCTTGGCAGCGGTTGGGCTCATGTACGCCTTTACCTGCCTCGGGTGGCTCATCTTCCGGGAGGTACACGCGGATCGACTGGTGGGCTACCTCTCAGCCCCTGGAGCTTCAGCTGATCAGTGGGTGGCCACGGTGGTGTTGCTCGGTGTGTGCGTGGCCGCTGCGCTGCCCCTGTGGGTGGGCATGTGGGTCGAGAATCAGCTGCCCAGCTGGCGCGAGAAGTCCTGGAGCCTGCCCCTCCAAACCACCGCGTGGTCGGCCCTGGCGGTGGCGATATTCTTGATGGTGCGGGTCGAGGCCCGGGACTTCATCTACTTCCGGTTCTGATGAAATTGGCGGCAAGGCCCACCGCTCCGCACACCGCGCCCACAACCCAGACCCACGGGTCCGTGGGATCCAAGAGGTACCGGTGCAGCAGCCGGCCGGCGCCGAAGCCCATCAGCCCGCCGAAGATCCACGTGCGGCCCGGGTGGTAGGAGAGGCGGCCGGTTTGCACGGCGGCGTACTCCAGGAGGGCCGGGAGAAGCCAGGCGACGAGCTCCAGCGCTGTGGCAATCGGCAGATCTCTGGCAATCCCAAGGACAATGACGACGCCTGCCACTGGCCAGAGAGCCGTGCAGCGGCGGCAGATGGGAACCTGGCCGCACGTCCAGCACCGCTCGGCGTGTTCCGCGGTGTGGTGGGAGAGCAGCAGGGGGCGCGTGGCCCTACTCCTTGGACTCTTCAACGGGGATCGCGGTCAGCTCGGTCAGGTCCAGTCGCCCGGACACCGCATCCAGGGACTC
>CAZSZE010000009.1:28262-42320 GCA_964610645.1 uncultured Enterobacterales bacterium
ACCACCATGCCGGTCATGTCGAACTTGGACTGGTTCGTGACCAGCATCGCGAGGGTCGTGTTCTCCGGGTTGCTTGGGTCCAGGCGAATCCAGCCGGTGTTGTTCACCGTGACGTACTGGTCCGGGTTGTACATCGGGTCGTAGTCCAGGCGGGTCTCTTCATCCGCCAGCTGGTAGCCGGGGAGGACCGTGTCCACCTTCATGTACCCTTCCATGCCCGCGGCGGTGGCCACCTTGTACCACTCGCCTCGCTTGGCCACGAGCTCCACCTTGTCGTCCTTGGTGAGGGTGGTCAGGGTCGAGCCGTCGGGCTTGTCGTAGACCGCGGCGGCATCACCAATGACCAGCATCTCTGTGAGGGCGATGCCCCCTTCTCCCAGGATGGAGGTGCCCGCGGTGTTTTCCACCATCTCGTACTTCTGCATGGCAAACCAACCGCCCCCGCCCGCGATGGCGGCCAGGACGATGTAGAGGGGCAGCTTGCCCAAGCCACCGGACTTGTAGTCCAGGTCCCCGTCATCGCTACTTGATCCGCTGCCAAGAACGGTCTTCAGCTCGGGGATCTCGGCTGCATAGAGCCAGTCGGTGGCGCCGGGTGGCTGCACCATGTCGGAACCCTTGAGGGAGCCGGACGAGGCCAGCCCTTTGAGCTCTTCCAGGTCACGGGCAGCGAATTGACGGTCGCCCTGGGCGACGAGCCAGCGAGACATAGGTACTCCTGTGCTTTTTGTCTGTACCGTGGGTCTCTCTGCATGGTCAAGGTGCGATCCAGCGCAAAAGAGACGCATTGACCCACTTATGACCTCTCGTTACGCGGGCCTGTGCCCTTTGCCCCTCTTCGACTGCTGCTGGCCTGTGATCCCTCGTTTGGCCATTGCGGTGCGATTGCACCCAGAATGAAGGAATTGTTGGAGGATCGGGCGTTTCTGGTGGAGGCTGTTTCCCTGGGATCCCCGGGAGATGTGGATGCTTCTGCCTTCGATGGACTGGTCCTGGGCATTCCCGTGCCGGGGCTTGGGATGCGGGGAGGCGGTGTGAGCCCGTCCATGCAGCGGTTTGTGGAGTCCCTGGGAGAACTGGATGAGGTCCGGGTGGCGTTGTTCAGCGTGTACACGGTGCGGTCGGGGGACACCCTGGAGCTCTTTCGTGCCTTGTTGGAGGAGCGGGGGGCGGAGGTCGTGGTCGCCCAGGCACTCTCTCGACTGGCCCCCTCTCGAAACGAACATGTGCTTCCCACCGAGTGCATGGTGCGTATTCGCTGAAGTAGGCTGAAATCATGCGTTCCATGGACAAGCTGCGGTTGGGGGCACGGCACCTGGGAAACCACCTGGTCCAGGAGCTGGATGTGCGAAACGATGGGCACAAGTCCAAGCCGAGCATCGTCTACGCCCACTTGACCCCCACCTGCAACCTGAAGTGCATCCACTGCAACCTGCCCCGCACCGATGGGATTGCCCATGGCACCCTGCGGCGGGTGGACGAGTTGGGAACGGAAGACTGGCTGCGCACCCTGGACCGGCTGCGGGAGTGGCTGGGGCCCTTCAAGCTCAACATCTCCGGGGGGGAGCCCTTCGTGCGCAAGGACCTGCTGCCCATCCTGGAGCATGCCTGTGGCCTGGGGATTCTCGCGGGGGTGGTGACCAACGGCACGTTCATTGATGAGGCCATGGCCAGTCGCCTGGTGGACATGGGGATGTTCAACGTGAACATCTCGCTGGATGGTTTCCACCGGGACACCCACCTGCACTTCCGGGCCCGCCAGTACGACGAGACGATGAAGGCGTTCACCCTGCTCCGAGATGCACGGGACCGGGCCGGGTCGGACCTGCGCATTGTGGTGAAGTTCACGCTGATGGGCTTCAACCTGCACGAGGTGCCCGAGGTGCTGCGCTGGTGCCGGGAAGAGGGACTGGACGGCGTGATGCTGCAGCCGTTGGAGTTGAAGGAGGACGAGGAAGCCCTGGACTACCTCTGGCCCCAGGACCTCGAGGCGCTGGACGACGTGGTGGAAGAACTACTGGCCATGAAGAAGGCCGGATTCCCCCTTCTCAACGATGACAGCCACGTGCGGAAGTTCCCGGACTACTTCCGGGCGGCCAAGCACCGGCAGGCATCGCTCATGGAGCGGGAGGGCATCTGCCACGTGGGCGTGACCAACTTCTTCATCGGGTCCAACGGGGACGTGGTGACCTGCTTCTACATGGACCCGGTGGGCAACCTGCGAAACATGACCCCCCGACAGATATGGGAGGGGGCGGAGGCCAAGAAGCGCCGGGAGGAGATCCGCACATGCGAGCGGGACTGCCTGCTCACCTGCATGACCACGCGTTCCCTGAAGGACAAGGCGGAGATCTTCCTGAAGGTGGTCTGATCCGTTCGCCGGGCTGGAAGGCGTCCAGGTTTATCGAGAGGTCACTCTCGGGCGAGAGCTTCCGTCAGGGAAACCCCGGTCGGTGACACGATCGCAAACGTGATCTCCCCGGCGCCAAAGAGGGCAAGCTTCTGCTCGGCCCCCACCAGCACCGTCTGCTCGATGCCGCCCAGCTCGAAAGTGGAGGACACCTTTTCCAGGGCCCAGCGGGCTGCATGGGCCGCCTCGGACAGGGCCACGTAGTCAATAAGCGGGCCGTGGGCGGTCACCAGGTGCTCTCCCCGACAGGCCATGGCGCACAGCACCTCGTCCAGGGCGGAGAGGCGCAGCACCATCTCATCGACTTGCTGATCGACGAGAGAGGTGATCTCCGCGCTGCGGGCTTCATTGGCCATGGCACCCACGAGCAGAGACTGCTCCTTGAGCAGCTCGCGGATTTCGTTCAATGCTTCAGGCAGCCAGTGCACCAGCGTCTCCTGCCATCGAACCTAATCGGTCTGAGCCTGGCTGTAGAGCACTTGCACCCGGCGGTTCTGGGACCGACCCTCGGCGGTGGCGTTGGAGCCCAATGGCTGTGTGGTTCCGGCGCCCAGCACTGCAATACGATCCCGGTCAAATCCCTGGATGACCAGCAGAGCCCTCACGGAATCGCCCCGAAGCCAGGCGTTGTCCCGATCGGTGGGGTGCTTGCCTTCCACGTCCGTGTGGCCCACCAGGGAGATGGGGCCGGTGGAGGATCTCAGGGCTTTGACCAGGTCTCCCCAGGCTTCTACGTCGTGGATGGTGGCCAGGTGGCCGTCTGACGAGAAGGTGCCGGGGAAGGCGGCCTGGTGGCGGGGGTCGGGAGGGGGAATGAATTCGCTCTCTCTGGGATCGGTGGGGGTGGGGAGGGAGTTTGCGATGAGAGCGCCGATGGGGTCGGACTCGGGGTCGGGGTCGGACTCGGGCTCGGGCTCGGGCTCCTTGGCCTCGACTGGCTCGACCGGCTCGATCTCGATCTCGACTGGCTCGACTGGCTCGATCTCGATCTCAACGGGCTCGGTTGGCTCGATCTCGATCTCGACGGGTTCGACTGGCTCGATTTCGATCTCGACTGGCTCCAGTTCGACCGGTTCGGTCGCCTCGGCCACGACCTGATCTGTTGTGGGGATCACCTCGGCGTCGTCGCCAGACCACCAGAGAAGCAGGCCCCCCAGCAACACGCCGGCGAGGATGCCGTTGAAGAGGGCTCGGCTGCGGTGGGGGCTTCCAGCGAGGGGCGGTGGAGGTTCGGGCAAAATCAGGGTGATGGGAGGGGGTGCCACCGCGGGTGCCTGGGCGGCGTGGTAGCCCTCACCGTGCTCCACCACCTGGACCTCATCGGTGATCTCGTCCTCGTCCTCCCCGAACAACCGGACCGACACCACGCCCGGCATGGCTTCTTTGGCCGGCGGTGCGTGGGGTGTGTGGGGCCAGATGCCGTCGAGGGCATCCGGGTCGAGGGCGTTCATGGCTCCTTCCTAACGCACCCAGACCGAGGCGTAGGCGGACTTGCAAGAGGCGTCATAGCAGTTGGAGCCGCTGTTGTGGACCCGGCCCGCCGGGTTGCAGGGATAGCCGGCCGAACAGTCACGCCCCCCGAGGTTGTTTACTCGCAGCATGGAAAGATCATAGCTCTGCCACGTGGCATATCCACCCGGCGTGTTGCCCAGGCCGTTGTTCCAGCAGCAGTCGGAAAAGGTGAAGCTGATCAGGGCGTTCTCGTTGCTGCCGGGGAAGCAGTTGTTTGCATTGTCATCCAGCCCTCGGACGGTCACATCAAACAGGTTGGCCTGGGCACTGGTGAGGCCTGAGTAGTAGTCCGGTGTGCCTCCCAGGAAGGTCGTGGAGCACTGGGTGGCGTCGTACTCGGCGGTGATCCAGTCGGCAAAACTGGCGCCAGCCAATAGGCCGGTCCACGCCACCTTGTACTCATCGGTCCGTACCAGGAAGTCGTCCCCGACCAGGGCTTCCCAGGCGGGATTCTTGTAGTCGGACCCGTTCCAGGTAGAGATGTCTCCCATGGTGGTGGTGTCCGTGAAGATCGCGAGGCTGTTCCAGCTGCGGTTGCCGTCGTTGGCGACCGTGCCCAGGAGGGTCCAGGCGCCGCCATCGGACGTCATGTCGCACTCGGTCTCAAAGGGCCCGCTGCCCGTGTCCAACCAGTAGCGGCCATCTGGGGCGCTGGGATCTGCGGTAAGGACCGCCTCGCAATTCGACGTGGCACAGGTGGCATTCAGTCCGGCGATGCCGGCATCGGCGCTCCCGTCGCAGTCCTCGTCCACTCCGTCACAGGTTTCGGTTGCGCCAGGGTGGATTCCGTTGTTTCCGTCGTCGCAGTCCGTGGCATCGGTTGTCACGCCGCTAGGGGGGTCGCAGTACCCGGTGCCGGCATCGGCTTCGTCGCCGAATCCATCCCCATCTCCATCGGGAAAGTGCACCGTGGCATCTGTCACCCCAGCATCTGCATCGTCGGCCGCACCGTTGCAGTCCTCGTCTGTGTCCAGGGCATCGCAGATCTCGTCGGCGTCTGGGTTCACTGATGCATTGGTGTCGTCACAGTCGGATCCGTCGTCCACGGTTCCTGATGGTTGGTTGCAGTTCGGGGTTCCGGTGCCTGCATCCCCGAAGCCATCTCCGTCGGCATCGGCGTACCACGTCACTGCATCGATGGCGGAGGCTTCATCGACGATCCCATCGCAATTCTCATCGTCCCCGTCACATACCTCGTTGGCCCCTGGGTAGGCGGTACCGTCCAGATCGCTGCAGTCGGTGGAGTCGGAGACGTGGCCTGAGGGGGGATTGCAGGCGGCCGTGCCAAAGCGGGAGTCCCCGTACCCGTCTGCATCCACATCCGGGTACCACGTGGCCTGTCCCGCCACGCTGGGGTCGCTGTCGTCCACCAGGGTGTCGCAGTCGTCGTCGATGCTGTTGCAGGTCTCGGTGGCTCCCGGGTTCACCGCGGCCTCTGTGTCATCGCAGTCCGTGTCGTCAGCGACGTAGCCGGAGTCGGGCAGGCTGCAGTTCAAGGTGGTGGAGGCTGCATCCCCGTAGCCATCTCCGTCCACATCCGCGTACCACTCCACCGCGTTCAAGGAGTCGGGACCGTCTACGAATCCGTCGCAGTCATTGTCCACTCCATCACAGACCTCGATACCGCCTGGGTGGGCGGAGGGATCCAGGGGATCACAATCGTCCGGGTTGGACACGAACCCCACGGGAAGGGTGCACGTGGTTACGGTGGTAAACGCATCCCCGTACCCGTCCTGGTCCAGGTCCTCGTACCAGGTGGAGGCATCGGTTGCGTCCTCGTCAATCTCGCCATCACAGTCATTGTCTGCAGAGTCGCAGACCTCCTCCGCCCCCGGATGGATGTCGGAGCGGGTGTCGTCGCAGTCAACGTCCTCGGTCGAGCCGTCGCCATCGGCGTCTACAGGGGGCGGCGCGGTGTCCGTGTCCTCGGTGCCCGTGTCGTCTGCCGCCACCGTTCCGGTGTCGATAGCGTTCTGGTCCTTGTCGCGGCAGCCAAGAGTGGCCAGGAAGAGCAGGGGAACAAGCTTGCGCATGGGAATCTCCAGGAGGAGAAACATACCCTGTTGTGTTCAGGACAGGGTACTTTGCAAGACCTGCCCTGTGTGGGTGCCCGTAGCCGCCACCCTTTCGGGAGTTCCCTGGGCCACGATTGTCCCTCCCTCCTCGCCCCCCTCAGGCCCCATGTCCACGACAAAATCCGCATTCTTGATGACATCCGGGTTGTGCTCCACCACCACCATGGTGGCCCCTGCATCGACCAGGCGGTGCAGGACCTCCACGAGTCGCTCCACGTCGGCGGAGTGCAGGCCCGTGGTGGGCTCGTCCAACACATAAACGGCCCCGGCCCCCTTGGAGATCAGCGCCGAGGCCAACTTGACCCGCTGCGCTTCACCCCCTGAGAGGGTTTTGGCGGGCTGGCCCAGGCGCAGGTAGCCGAGGCCCACATCCTGGAGGGCTTGCAGGGGGCGGACGATGCGCTTGTGGGAGGAAAAGTGCGCCAACGCGCCATCGACCCGCAGCTCCAGTGCATCGCTGATGCTCAGTCCCTTCCAGCGAGCAGTGAGTGTGCGGGGTTCAAACCGGTGGCCTCGACAGTCCTCGCAACGAATTCGCACATCCGAGAGAAAGTGCATTTCCACCTGGATGTCGCCGAGCCCCTCGCAGGTTCTGCAGCGTCCTTCCTTGTTGTTGTAGGAGAACCGGGATCGGGTCCAACCGTTCTCCCGGGCGGTGCGGGTTGTCGCATAAAGGTTTCGCAGGTGGTCCAGGACCTTGGTGTAGGAGACCGGCGTGGAGCGCAGGCTCCGGCTGATGGGGCGCTGGTTCACCACCGTGAGCTTTCGCACAAAGTCCGGCACCCCCAGGGAGGCGCAGGGGGCGTGGGAGGGCAGACCGGCCAGGTGGTCCGTCAGGGCGGGTACGAGGGTGTCCATGATCAAGGAGGACTTCCCGGAACCGCTCACCCCGGTCACCACGGTGAGGGCTCCGGTGGGGAGGTCCAGGTCCACTCCCTTCAGGTTGTGAGCAGATGCACCCCGGATGCGGATCGGGGGGCCTCCCTCCCGGGAGTGGAGAGGGCGGGGGACCGAACGGCGGCCGGAGAGGTAGGCGCCGGTGAGGGATGCTTCGTTTTCTTCCAACTCTTTGGGGGTGCCCTCCGCCACCAGGTGGCCGCCCTCCTCGCCGGCCCCGGGTCCCAGGTCCAGCACCCGATCTGCTGCACAGATGGTCTCCAGGTCGTGTTCGACCACCACCAGGGTGTTTCCAAGGTCCCGGAGCCCGTGCAGGGTTTCCAGCAGTCGCTTTGTGTCCCGGGAGTGCAGTCCCACCGTGGGTTCGTCCAACACATAAATGCAACCGGTGAGCCCGCTGCCCAGTTGGGATGCAAGGCGAATCCGCTGGGACTCGCCGCCGGAGAGGCTGCCGGCCACCCGGTCCAGGGCCAGGTACCCCAGGCCCACGTCCTCGAGGAATTTCAGGCGGGAGGTGACCTCCCGCAGGGCCTGTTCCGCTACCTGGGATTCGCTTGGGTCCAGGGACACCTCCTTCCAGAAGTGGTGCGCCTTGGACACGGTGTGGTGGCAGTGCTGGGCAATGGTCTCCCCGCCAAGGGTGACCGCCAGGGCCTCTCGTCGCAGGCGTCCCCCGCCGCAAGCCGTGCAGTCCTGCTCGTCCCGCAGCCACTCCATCTTGCCCTGCCATCCGTTGATGATGGCCAGCGCACCCTTCCATTCCAGGGTCTCGGTGGTGCTTCTCCGGGAGCGCCCCCATCGCTTGGTCCACTTCACGGTCAACGTCACCCCGGGCAGGCCCTCCATGAAAGCTGTGCGGGCGGCGGCGGACCAGGAGGAGACGGGGTTCTCCAGGGAGACCTTTAAGTGGCGGGTGAGGGCCTTGAGCTGGCCCATGATGCGCGCCGAGCGGGAAAAAACAGCACCAACCCGGGCATCCAGTCCCTCCACCAGGGGCTTCTCCGGGTGTGGGAGAACCCGTTCGGGCATTGGCTCCCGGGTCTTTCCGAGCCCATCACAGGTGGAACAAGCCCCGACCGCCGAGTTGAAGGAGAAGTGTCGTGGGGAGAGCACCTCGGAGGCCATGGGTCCGTGGGTGGGGCAAGCGGGAAGCGCCCAGAGAACCTGGTCTTCTCCCCCGGAGCGGGGGCGGAAGATCGCCCGGTTTCGTCCGTATCGAAAGGCCGTGGCCAAAGCTTCCGCCAGGCGGCTCCTGGCAACCCGATCCAGCTGCACCCGATCCACCACCAGGAAGGTGCCGGCTTCCAGAAGCTTCCCTGCCGGGGCCTCGTCCAGTTCCACTTCCACCGGAGGGGCCTTCCCGTCGGATCCGTCCAGCAGCCGGAGAAAACCGCTCTTCAGCAGGTCTGCGGCCACCTCCTTTCCGTCGGTCTGTGGGGCCAGGGGGGCCAACACCCACCCGGTGCCTCGGGCCATGGACTTCAGGTGGGCTGCTCCTGAGGAAGGGCCGTAGCCATGGATCGGGGTGCTGCAGTCGGGACAGTGGCGGTGGCCGATGCGGGACCAGAGCAGGCGCAGGTAGTCATAGATTTCCGCGACGGTGGCCACGGTGGACCGCGGGTTGTGGGGGCTGGCGCGCTGTTGAATTGCGATGGCCGGAGCCAGTCCCTCCACCCGGTCTGTGGGGGGGCGATCCAGGCGCCCCAGGAACCGGCGGGCATAGGTGGACAGGCACTCGACGTACCGGCGCTGTCCCTCGGAGAAGAGGGTGTCGAATGCCAGGGAGGTCTTGCCGGAGCCCGATACGCCCGTCACGACCGTCATGGACCCGGCGGGGATTCGCACATCGATTCCCTTGAGGTTGTGGCACCGGGCCCCTTCCACGATGAGGTCGGTCTCACGGGTGCGGGAGCGTCTTGCGCGGCGCTTCTTCTTCGGGGCAACGCCCCCCAATTCGGGAAGTTCGGCAAGCACCTGGCCCGTGGGGGTGTCGAGCCTGGCGATGTCCTCGGGTGTGCCCTGGCCCACCACCCGGCCCCCTCCCACACCGCCCTCGGGGCCCATGTCCACCAGGTGGTCCGCCACCTTGATCACGTCGAGGTTGTGCTCGATGACCAGGACCGTGTTCCCGGACTCCACCAGGCTGTCCAGGGCCTCCAGCAGCGCCTTGACATCGTGGAAGTGGAGCCCGGTGGTGGGCTCGTCCAGCAGGTAGAGGGTCCGCCCCGTGGCGGGCCGGTGCAGCTCCGAGGCCAGCTTGATGCGTTGGGCTTCTCCCCCGGAGAGGGTGGTGGAGGGTTGGCCCAGCTTCACGTACCCCATGCCGACCCGCTCGAGAGTGGCGAGGATGCGGTGGATTTTGCGGTGGTTGGAAAAGAACTCCGCCCCTTCCGCGATGGACATCTCCAGGATGTCGGTGATGGTCTGTCCGCGGTAGCGAATCTCCAGGGTCTCCGCATTGAACCGTCGCCCCTGGCAGGATTCGCAGATGACTTGCACGTCCGCGAGCAATTGCATTTCCACGGTCTTCACGCCGGCCCCCGCGCACTCCTCGCACCGCCCCCCCGCCACGTTGAAGGAAAAGCGGCCGGGCTTGTAGCCCCGGGCCCGGGCCTCGGGCACCCGGGCAAACAGGGTGCGAATGCCGTCGAAGGCCCCGGTATAGGTGGCGGGGTTTGAGCGCGGGGTGCGGCCGATGGGGGACTGGTCGATCACGATGACCTTGTCGATGGCCTCCGCCCCGGAAAAGCCGGTCAACTCCGGGGCCTCCCCCTTCCCCTCCGCGTGGCGGAGGGCCTTGTGGAGCACCTCCATCATCAGGGTGGACTTTCCGGATCCCGACACGCCGGTGAGCACTCCGAACACCCCCAGGGGCAACGAAACGTCTACCGCCTGCAGGTTGTGAGCATGGGCGCCCTGGATTGTCAGGTACTCGCCGTTGCCGGGCCGGCGCTTCTCCGGCACGGGAATGAACGCCTCTCGTCGCAGGTAGGCTCCGGTCAGGGTCCGGGCCTTGCGCACCTTGGCGGGCGTGCCGGAGGCCATCACCCGTCCGCCCTCCACCCCGGCCCCCGGCCCGATGTCCACGACCCAGTCCGCCCGCCCGATGGTGGTCTCGTCGTGCTCCACGACCAGCACAGAATTCCCCCGGTCCCGGAGATCCACCAGGGTGTCCAGGAGCTTCTCGTTGTCCCGTGGGTGGAGCCCGATGGAGGGCTCGTCCAGGACGTAGGTCACGCCCTGCAATCCGGATCCCACCTGGGCCGCCAGGCGAATGCGCTGTGCTTCCCCTCCGGCCAGGGTGGTCGCCGGGCGATCCAGCGCCAGGTAGTTCAACCCGACCTTCTCCAGGAAGCCCAGGCGCTCCAGGATTTCCTTGGCGATCGGTCCCCCGATGGCCTTTTCCGCTCCCTTCAACTTCAAGGTGGAAAAGAACCCGTGGGCATCGGCCACTGTCATGCCGGCCAGGTCCGAGATTCCCAGTCCTCGGAAACGGACCGCCCGGGGAATGGGTGCAAGGCGCACGCCATCGCAGGCGGGGCAGGTGGTCCGTTGTCGGTACACGTCCAGGGGCTTGTGGTGTGTGAAGTGGTAGACATGCTCCACGGTGCGCACAAGGCCCTGCCAAGAGCGGGTGATCTTGGCCACCCGCCCGGCCCGCCGCTCGTCCTTGTAGCGGTAGTCCATGGGGGGGCAGTCTCCGTGGAGGAGTCCCGCCTGAACGGCCTCGGGCTGGTGCTTCCAGCGCTTGCGGAGGTCTGCTCCCAGGCACTTTGCAATGTCCACCACCACCGCGTCGGTCACGGAGGAAAAGGGAATCTTCCCGTTTGCGCCCAAGGGGAGGAGTGCCCGGGGGAGCTTTGCGTCCGGGTCCACCATGCGCTCGGGAACAAAACCCTCCAGGCGTCCCAGGCCGTTGCAGGACGGGCAGGCACCTTGGGGGGTGTTGAACGAAAAGAGCCGGGGTTCCAATTCGGGGAGGGAGAGGTGGGGGTGGTCAGGGCATGCCCGCTCGGAGGAATAGGTGAGGTGCTCCCAGTCGTCTCCCTTTGCCACGAGCACGCCGACGGTTCCGTTCGCCATTTTCAGGGCCAACTCCACGGCTTCCAGAAGGCGGTTGTGCTCCTCCGGCACGGCGGCGAGCCGATCGACAATGACTTCCAGGGTGTGCTTCTCGTACCGGGCGAGCGGGATGTCCTCGTCCAGGGAACGAATCTCCCCATCAATGCGGGCGCGGATCCAGCCGGCCTTGCGCAGTTTCTCAAGTTCCTTCTGGTACTCGCCCTTTCGATCTCGAACGATGGGGGCCAGCACCTGTATGCGGGCGCCGGGTCGGTGTGCGCCCATGGCGGTGGCGATTTTTCCGGGAGAGAGAGCGGTGATCGCGGTGGCGCACTCCGGGCAATGGGGGGTGCCCAACCGGGCCATGAGCAGGCGCAGGTGGTCGAGGATCTCCGTCACCGTGCCCACGGTGGACCGCGGATTTCGGCTGACGGTTCGCTGATCGATGGACAGGGTAGGGGAGAGTCCCGTCACACGATCCACGTCGGGCTTGTCCATGCGCCCAAGGAACTGGCGGGCGTAGGAGGAGAGACTCTCCAGGTACCGGCGCTGCCCCTCCTGGTAGATCGTGTCGAAGGCGAGAGAGGACTTTCCCGAGCCAGACAGACCGGTGAACACCACCAGGGCATCCCTGGGAATGTCGAGATCTACATCCCGGAGGTTGTGCTCTCGGGCGCCTGCGACGATGATCCGATCGGGTCCGGGTGCGTGCACCGAGGGTGATTAACTGCCTGGGCCTGGAGGTGGTCATGCGCGTTGCATTCTGCTCGGACGAGCCCTACCCCGTGCACCAGGTGATCCTGGAGGTCTTGCGGGCCCGGGGGCACGACGTGGTGGCCTTTGGATCCGTGGCGAGCGGCCGGGAGGAACCCTGGGCGGAGATCGCCGAGCAGGCTGCCCAGGCGGTGGCCAGCGGGGACTGCAAGGAGGGGGTTTTCTGCTGCTGGACCGGCACAGGCATCTCCATGGCGGCAAACAAGGTCGCAGGCATTCGTGCGGCCTTGTGTGGGGATCCGGGCACCGCCAAGGGGGCGCGTCTCTGGAACCATGCCAATGTGCTGTGCCTGTCGAACCGGCTCCTGTCCGAGGACATGGCCCAGGAAATCCTGGCGGCCTGGTTCGACACGGAGTCCGGGACGGACGGCCTGGCCGGGGTGAAAGCCCTGCTCGACATCGATGCGCGCCACCGGCGGTAGTGCGGCGAGAGGTCAGGCAGCGATTCGGGCGGCGGCGATCTCCGCCACCGCAGCCAACTCCTCCCGCAGCTCCTGGTGCACCGGGAAGGCCTCCAGGAACCGGGCGCGGTCCCCAGCGAATTCAGCGATGGCACCGTCCAGACCCGAGGCATCCAGCAGGTCCAGGAACCACATCCACCGGCCCGTGTCCAGGGAGTTGACCTCCAGCTCGTCTTCCAGGAGCCCTCGTTGCCATTGCACCAGGTCGTTGTCCAGGAGATCTCTCTCTCCGGTGCGCGTGGTGATGGAGGGCTTCCGGTAGATCTCCCAGCGTTGTTTCTGGTCTCCTGGGCTGAGTTGTGAGAGGCGACGCCGCGCCGGATCCAGGGCGAGCGATTCGAGGCGGACGATCAACTGCTGCGCCCGATCGTCGTAGGAGTGGCCCACCAGGGAGGCTTGCACGTTCATCTGGAATTCTTCCCTTTGGGCAGGAGAGAGGGAGAAGAATCGGTCAATGGCCTCCTCCGGGTCGTCATACGCGAGGTAGTCCCGGTTGGCTTTGAAACCCAGAAGCTCCAACTCCTCCAGGGGGTTGTTCATGACCACGGAACCACAGGCGCCACCCTCGAAGAACCGCATGTTGGCCTCGTCCCGAATCGAGCGGTTGAAGACCAGGTGGGAGCGACCCAGAAGGTTGGCGTACTGCTCGTCGAAGACCTGCTCGGCGATCACCACTCGGAGCCGTGGATGGAGGCGTGCAACTTGGCACACGAACTTCTCGCGAATGGTCTGGACGTTTGGATCCAAGCTGCCCACGAAGACGACGTCGAGGTCTTTGGGGCCCGGTGAGGGGCGATGGAGCCCAGGGTCGTGTCCGTACAGGCAGAAGAACTCGGAATTCTCAAAGCCCAGCTTCTGGAAAAAGCGGACGCCCTTGGTATCGCACAGAAAGTGATCGAAGACCCCCATTACCGGGAGCAGGCGAGCCAAGGACAGGTTGTAGTCGCCGATGAGACCCACGATGGGGCAGGGAACCCGCTGGAGGTCCTCCGGCATCAAGTAGAACTCGGAATCTCGCACCAGAACCACATCGGGCTCCCATCCGGCGGGGAGCTTGGGCCACAGATCGTCAATGTGCGCAAAGGTGTCGTCGAAGGACACGACATCCGCATGCCGACGCAGGGCCTGGACGAAAAACGCCTCAGTCCCCTGCGGGGTGTTCAGGCCGGGTCCCAGGAGGATGCGCATTCCAAGCTCCGTGAAGCCTTCTCTGTACGGATCCAGGGCCTTGGACTTGAGCATCCCAGGCTTTTCCTTGAGGGAATCGCGCATGGGCCGATGAGAGCATCATGCGAGTTTTCAGCATTGACCCGAGCTTTCAAGACGTTTTGGGGCATCACTACGCCGTCAACCAGTTGATTTCGACCGAGTGCCAACGCCGGGGCATCCCCTGCGCAATCCTCGGCAGCAACCAGGTGGATCTCCAGATTCCTGGAATGGACATTCGGAAGGTTTTCAGTTCGACCTTGTACGGACACCTGCCGGACCACGAAATGTCGCCCATGTTCAAGGCGGTCCATCTGAACATGTCCTTTGAAGACGAGATCACCGCGGGCCTTCCGGAGTCGGAGATCCGTCCGGGAGATGTGTTCATCGCCCACACGATTTCCTATGCGTACCTGGTCGGCCTGTTCCGTTGGTACCGGAATTTGAAGGTGCCGAATGTGAGCCTGCGGGTGGTGCTCCGGTTTCCGCCGAACCACCTTGCCGGGGATTTCCTTGCCATCCTCGAGCCGTTCTATGCATACGCGCTGGGGCTCTACAACACCCTGCCAGAGGACAAGGACGCCCGGTTCTTCACGGACTGGAACATCCTCTCCAAGCACTACGAGGATCTGTCCGGCTTGAAGATGGGGCTGGTTCCCAT
>CAZSZE010000009.1:42420-44237 GCA_964610645.1 uncultured Enterobacterales bacterium
CTGAGTCTTTGTGATGTGGTTCTGATCTGCTACGACCCGGTGAGCTACTACCTGCGTTCTTCCCACATCCTGGTGGAGGCTCTGGGAATGGCCCGGCCGGTCATCACCACCCGGGACACCTGGATGGAAGATGAGCTGCGCACCCACCTGGGCTTTCCCGTGGGCACGCTGGTGGATGGCTACAACTCCCAGGCGCTTGCCGATGCCATGTTGCGGTTTGCCGCCAACGCCCAGGACTTTGCTTCCAACGCTGCATTCGCCTCAAACCTGGTCCGCTTGAAGCACAACTCGATTGTTTTCATGGACGCCCTGTTGGCCACTCCCTGGCCGGTGGCCAGTTCTGGAACCACCCGGGCGGCCTCTTGAGGCGCGCTCAACAAGGCGCGAAAAGCACCGATGGGTGGAATGTAGGCACAGGAGAAATGAAATGAAGATCCTCTTCAGCAATCCTCCCTGGTGGGTTGATCCCGTCCAGGCCACAGGCCCTGACGGCCGCCCCGTGGAGGCGTGGATGTCGGGGGTTCGGGCCGGGTCCCGCTGGCCCTTTACGCTGCTCACTGAGTCCAGCCCGGACAACTTCCGGTTTGGCACCTACAAGCCCTACCCGTTTTTCATGGGGTACGCGGCCACGTACGCCAAGCGCGAGACCGGCGTCGATGTGCGTTTCCGGGACTCCATCGCCCTGGCTGATTCCTACGAGACCTACTTCCGCCACCTGGTGGATGAGAACTACCGGTACATCTTCATCGAGTCCGCCTCCCCAAGCTGGGAGCACGACGTGGAGATCATCAAGGGGATCCACCGGATCTGCCCCCAGACCCGCATCGTTTTGACCGGACCCATTGCCTCCGATTGGAAGGCGATCCTCGATGAGCTTCCTGTCCACGCGGTGATCCAGGGGGAGTACGAGAAGGGCAGCGTCAAGGTGATTCAGGGGGCCGAGGGGCTGGTTGCATACGACCTGCTCACGAAGCAGGAAATGAACGACTCGCCCTATCCCTACTTTGATGACGTGATCGCCCACCGGTACTGGGATGGTTGTCCCGCCGGACAACGCCCGCCGCAGCTTCAGCTCTGGAGCAGCCGCGGATGCCCCTACAAGTGCATCTTCTGCGTTTGGCCAGCGGTCATGACCGGCAACGATCCGGATGGCGCTGGAAAGCGCACGGTGCGCCATTACTCGGCGGACTACGTCGAGGGCTTCGTGCGGGAGATGGTGGGACGGTACCGCTATCAGACCGTCTACTTCGACGACGACACCTTCAACCTGGGCAACTCCCACGTGGTGCGTATGAGCGAGGTCATGTCTCGCATCGGCGTGCCCTGGTCCGCCATGTGTCGGGCCGACACCATCAAGAGGGAGACCTGGCAGATCATGAAGGATGCAGGCTGCTTTGGGGTCAAGCTTGGCTTTGAAAGCGGCAACCAGCAGGTGGTCGATCAGATCGTCAACAAGCGCCTGGACCTGGAAGCGGCTGCCGACGTGGTTCGGCACCTGAAGACCATCGGCATGACGGTCCATGGGACCTTCACCTATGGCCTGCCCGGGGAGACCGCCGAGCAGATGCAGGACACCAAGAATTTCATCGCCTCGCTGCCCTTTGATTCCTTCCAGGAATCGGGAACTGCAGAGATCGAAGGCACCCCACTGGCCACCCTTCGACGGGAGGGCCACCTGGCCGCCTACGAGGGTGCGACCATTGATGCTGGCTACGACGTCGAGGCCGACGGAGCCAAGAAGTTCCGCGAACTCGCCGAAAAGCTGAAGGCCAGCTGATGGGCATTGACGGAAAGGTCGTGTTGGTCACAGGTGGCGC
>CAZSZE010000009.1:44337-48452 GCA_964610645.1 uncultured Enterobacterales bacterium
CCGCACTACGCGTTGGAGACCAACCTCGGGGGGGCTTTGCAGTGCCTGGAGCACTTGCGTCGCCACGGCGGGCGCATGGTCTTTTTCTCCAGCAGCCGCATCTACCCCATCGATGGCCTGCGCGACCTCCCGTTCACCATCTGTCCGGAGCGGGGCTACCACCTGGGCAGCGGCGTACGGGGTGTTGGTTTTTCCGATGCGGGGATTGCCGAGGATTTGCCCTTGCCTGGCGCTCGGTCTCTTTACGGGAGTACCAAGCTCTCCGCCGAGTTGTTCATTGCCGAGTACGCCCAGATGTACGGCGTGGAATCGGTCATCAACCGCTGTGGCGTGTTGGCTGGTCCCTGGCAGATGGGCAAGGTCGACCAGGGGTTCGTGACCCTCTGGGTCTCCCGCCATGTCTTTGGTGGCCCGCTTTCCTACATGGGATTCGGCGGCCACGGGTTGCAGACCCGGGACATCCTGCACGTCCAGGACCTTTACGAGCTGGTTGAGCTGCAAATGCAGCAGTTCGACACCAGCGCTCACCAGACCTTCAATGTTGGGGGGGGCGTCCAGAACGAGGTGTGCCTCAAGCAGGTCACCGAGCGTTGTCGCCGCCTGACCGGCACCACTCTTTCCATTGGACCCCGGCCGGAAACCCATCCCGCCGATGTCCCTTACTACACCACCGACAACGCCCGGGTGACGGCGGCCCTTGGATGGGTCCCCAAGCGTGGCATCGACGTTGTTCTTGAGGACATCCACACCTGGATTCACCAGAACATCGACCTGCTGCGACCCGTGCTCGAGGCCAAAGCCGCATGAACACCCCCGAAGGACTTCGCGGCGACCTCCCCGGCGTCAGCGTGTACATTCCCTGCTACAACGGCGCCCACTACATCGGGGCCTGTCTGCAGGCGCTCCTGGACCAGACCCGCGTGCCCGACGAGATCATCGTCATAGACGATGGAAGTACTGATGGCACCGCTTCGGTGGTGCAGGGCTACCCCAGCGTGATCCTGGTCCAGTTTTCGGAAAACCGGGGCTTGAGCGCTGCCCGAAACGCAGGCGTTGCCAGAGCGCGCCATGAGCTGGTGGCCTCCCTGGATGCGGACTGTGTGGCGGAGCCCGACTGGCTTGCCCACCTGGTGGAAGTCATGGAGAACGTTCCCAACATCGTCGGTGCGGGGGGAGAGCTTTGCGAGACGAACACCGAGACGGTGGCCGACCGGTACCGCTGTACTTTCATGCTCCAGTCCTGGGGGGATGAGCGGGTCATCAACCCTCCCTTCCTCTGCGGTGCCAACACCATCTACCGGCGCAGCGTGTTGATTGAGGTGGACGGCTACCCGGAGATCTTTCGGACGAATGGGGAAGACGTGGATCTGTGCAAGCGGATCTATGCCCGGGGCTACAAGCTGCTGTACTGGCCGAAGGCCCGTGTGAACCACATGCGCAAGGACACAATTCGCAGCGTGGTGCGCATGAACTGGGCCCACATTCGCCACCCCCTGGTCATCTACTATCCGCCGGTCACGCGGCCGATTCTCTGGGCCATTCTCAAGATGCTGGTCGAGCACGCAGTGCAGTGCCGCATCGTGCCGGCTTTGGAGAACAAGAGGTTCGTCACGGCCCTGGTCGCGGTGCGAGCTCTCTTTGAGATGCCCTGGCTGGAAATCAAGGAATATCGTCGGCGCCAGTTGGCGTCCCAAACCAATGAGACGGAACAGACGGTGAATCCATCGGTTCGTCGGGCTGTCTAAAGCGAGGTCACCATGCCCATTGTTATTGTCACCGGATCCGCCGGGCTAGTCGGCAGCGAGGCCGCCCGTTTCTTTCATGAGAAGGGTTTGACCGTCGTCGGGATCGACAACGACATGCGGTCGGCGTTTTTTGGCCCCGAAGCCAGTACAGACTGGAACCGTCGAAAGCTGGAACAGGGCCTTCCCAATTACCGCCACGCCCACCTGGACATCCGGGACGAGGATGCGGTGGGCACGCTTTTCAAGCGCCATGGCGCCGAGATTGAGCTCATTGTGCATTGCGCTGCCCAGCCGTCCCATGACTGGGCGGCCAAGGCGCCGATCACGGACTTCACCGTCAACGCCAACGGCACCCTCGTGTTGTTGGAAGCCACCCGCAAGCACTGTCCCGAGGCGACGTTCATCCACTTGAGTACCAACAAGGTGTACGGAGACGCTCCCAACCGCCTCCCCCTGGTGGAGACCGAGACCCGGTACACCGTGGACCCGGACCACCCCTATTCCCAGCGGGGAATCGACGAGCATCTCTCCATCGACCATTGCACCCACAGCCTCTTTGGCGTGTCCAAAGCGGCCGCGGATCTGCTGGTACAGGAATACGGCCGGTATTTTGACATGCGCACCTACTGCTTTCGCGGCGGTTGCCTGACCGGTGGCGGCCATTCCGGCACCGAACTCCATGGCTTCCTGGCCTACCTGATGAAGTGCACCCTGGAAGGCAACCCCTACACGGTGTTTGGCTACAAGGGAAAGCAGGTGCGGGACAACATCCACAGCCACGACCTGGTGAATGCGTTCTGGCACGTGTTCCAAAACCCGGTGTGTGGCAGCCGTGTCTACAACATCGGCGGCGGCATCCACGCGAACTGCTCCATGCTGGAAGCCATCGACCTGTGCCAGGAAATCTCCGGCAACACCTTGGAGTGGTCCTACTCCGACACCAACCGGGTCGGGGATCACAAGTGGTGGGTGTCGGATGTCCGTGCCTTCCAACAGGACCATCCGGACTGGGCCTATGAGTACGACCTGAAGCGCACGCTCCAGGACATCCACGACAGCCTGCGGGATCGGGACAAGGCCGACTTCAAGCAGTCTGCGTAGGGTCGCCTACTCCCGCACGACGGACATCATCATGTCCGCGATCGCCCGGTGCCCGGTTGGGTTTGGGTGGATGCAGGTCAGGTCGAACCACAACTCCGTGTCGGGTCCGCGGTAGCAGCGGGCGTTGGGATCGTCGCGGCTGTACCCGTGGCCGCAGAAGGACTCCAACAGGAAGAGCATGTCTGTGCGGGTGTCTACCGCGATGGACAGGAACTCCTCCATGGACCAGATCACCATGTCGGCCAGGGCGGGATCCGTGATGGCGTCGCCCATTCCTGCCAGGGCGGCGGCGGGGCAGGAGCCAGTGTCGCCGGTGCCGTCCGTGAACTCGTAGAGGTTGGTGAACACCACCCACACGCCATTGGGGAAGGTGCCAGGAGCGGTGATCCACTCCACCGCCTCTCGCATAAGCGCCATGCTCTCCCGAGTCTGGTCCCACAGATCCGCGACAGGCCGTCCTTCCTGGAACCCCTGGGTGAGATTCGCCAGGTCGTTGCCTCCGATGGTCATGACCACCAGGGTCTTTAGGTGCCGCTTGTCTTCGGGCAGGCAGTTCTGGACCTGGGCGTTGTCGCGCATGAGGTCGTCGGTCCGGGCCCCCCACTTGGCGCAAGAGGCAAAGTCCCCGGACTCCTGGATGTAGGAGACGCCGTCAAAGGGATTCACGGATTGCCAGAACCAGTTGGGTCGCTCCAGGCCAAACTCCGCGGCCAGGTCGTCGGCCACCTGGTTTCGATAGAACTCCGGTTCTGTGGAGGGGGGGGTGCCCACCGTCACAGAGTCCCCGAGAAACACGACCCGCTCCACACCCTGGATGTCCTGGTGGTTGGTGCCTTGGCAGTGGCTGCCCACGGTGGGTTGGAAGAGGGAGTAGTCGGGGCCTGCAGCGGTTCCGTCGCCTGCGATCTCCGCAAAGCAGGAGTCCAACAGCGACTCCTCCGGATTGCCGGTGTCCTCCGGGCTTGCGGTGTCGAGGGGGTGGAGGTCGTCCGTCTCGAATTCTGCTGCGCCGGCGGGTTGGGGTACGGGGGACGCCTGGGAGGCGGGGTCAGGTGTTTCCGTTTTCACCGGAGTGGAATCGGGGGCGCAGCCAGCAAGGCCGCAGACCAGTATCAGGGTGGTTTTCATGGTTGTGTCCCGCAAGGTATACATAATGTATACTCTGGAAAACCCGGTGTCGAGGGAGAATTTCAATGAGCCCGTGGTTACAACGCGCGGGGGTAGAGTTGCCATGGTGGTGTTGGTCACAGGGGCGCGTTCTGGAATCGG
>CAZSZE010000009.1:48552-53258 GCA_964610645.1 uncultured Enterobacterales bacterium
GAGCTCAAGCCCTGGGGGGTGCGGGTGGTGGCCATCGAGCCCGGTGCCTACAAGACCGACATCTGGGGGGTCAACCGCACTGTTTCCCGGAATAGCCATGACCCGGACAGCGACTGGGCCGGCATGGTGAAGCGCATGGACGAGACGTTCCAGAAGGTCGTGGACAAGCAAGCCAAGGAGCCGGACGAGGTGGGAGACTACATTGTGGGCCTTTTTCCCGCCAAGAACCCGGTTCTGCGGCATCCTCTGGGGGGAGAGTCCTGGCTGCGGATGCTTCTAGTCAAGCTGGCGCCGTTTTCTTTGATTGAGTTCGTCATGTCCCGGGGGCTCAAGTTCGAGCGCTACATTGCAGCCGATGGGGACACATCAAAGCCCCAACGGCTGTAGACGGGCGCCAGGGATTCTGCGAGGGCGTCCCGATCCAGACCAAACTCCTCCAGGGAGTAGGCGTGGCGGGAAGGGCCGGTTCTCTGTGCTGCCCGCAGCGCGTCCTCGTGCTCGGGCGTGACTTCTTCCAGCCCGAAGGCGGTGTGGATTCGCCGAACAACATCCAGGGGGTGGTCCACGAGATCCGTGTAGGCAATCGACAGGTCCGCTGAGTCTTGTCCGTCGAGGTAGCACCGGGTGGACAGGGTCACGATGTGTTCCACCTGGTGGGGCTCCATCTGCACATGGGGGCCGAACCGATGCCGCCAGATCGCGCGTATCAAGGACAAACGCGAGGGAATCGCCCGGGCCGGGTGCCGAACCAGTTGGACAAACCGCACCTCCGGCAGAGCGGCTCGCAGGACAGCGGTGCGGTGGGTGAGGTGGGGGTTCTTGCCCACGACGCGCCTTCCCGTGCGGCGGACCCGCCTGGCCAGCACCTGGGCATAGTGGGCCGCTGCCGTGTCATCCCAGTCGTGGGCGGGCGGGGAGGACGAAGGCCAGGGGGCATCCAACTGGTTTGCGGGGGAGCGCAGTTGTGCCCACAGGAGAAGCTCGTCCTCCTCGGCCTCGTGAAGTCGAATGCGGTGGATGGGGTCCAAGCCCCCGAACAGTCGGTCTTGGAGCGCATCAAACCACCGGGGCCTCGGGCAGCGATGGGCCAGCCAGGGGAGGGGGCCGGATGGAACAAGCAGGTTGTGCAAGGGAATGCCGCAGGCAGCGGGATGAGAAGCCAACATCCGGTGGAGCCAGGTGGTTCCCGACCGCTGGTGCCCCACCACCACCACCACGTTTTCCGGTAGGGGTGCGTCCTGCTCCAATGCCCACCCCAGGTCGATCGCTGCCCCCAGGGCCCCGCGCCACAGGGCTTCCCCCAGAGCTGGGACACCGCGAATCCGCAGCTGTCGGCGGGTGTGTGCCCGCCAATTTGTCCAGGAAAACGGCATCAGTTCGGCACCTCAAACCGCTCCCTCGCCAACTTGCGAAGGGCCTGCTTGTCGACTTTGTGTTGGCGGCCGGAGCGGGGGAGGCACTCCATGTGCAGCACGTGGTCCGGGGCGGCTTCTCCAAGCAGGTCGGCGAAAGCGGTGTCCGCGGGGCCGGTGTGGGCCACGATGATGCGTTCGTCCTGGGCGGTGGTGTCGAAGACCCCCACCAGGGAGGCGTCGATGTCGTTTTCAGCCAGCAAGGATTCCAGCAGGGAGGGGTAGTGGTTCACTCCTCGGCGGAGAATCATGTCCTTTTTCCGGCCCAGGAGCCACAGGCCGTCGGAGTCTTGCCGCCCCAGGTCTCCGGTGGCCAGGGGGCCGTTGCGAGGGGGTTCCCCGACGTACCCACGGGCCAGGGCAGGGGAGTGCACGTGGATTTCCCCGGATTCCAGCGTGACCAGGGCGTCGCCGATGCAGGGGCCCAGCCAGTCGCCGGTCCCCTGGCGGCTTGCCTTCTCCCGCCCGTCAGCCACAGTCACGGGCCCCGCCTCCGTGAGTCCGTAGAGGCATCGGATCTTCACCTTCTCAGGCAGGTGAGGGAGGAGGCGGTTCAGAAATTGATGTGTCACGGGGGAGGACCCGAAGATCAACGTCTGGATCTCCGGCGGAATTTCGATTCCCACATCCAAACAGTGAATCCAGGTGTACGGACTGCCGAACCACGCCTCGATCTGTCCCGATTGCAGCCGCTCCACCACGACCTGCAGACGCTTGGCTGGCGGCGCCCTGACCACGTGGCACGTGGCGCCCGTGGTCAGGGCGTAGAAGATCTGCTGGGGGTGCTCTGCCAGGTAGGAGGCCATGGAAACCCCCTCCACCACCTGGGAGACGTGTCGCAAAAAATGGGGGAGGTTGCCATGGGTGTGGATCACGCCTCTCGGGGCACTTGTCGTGCCGGAGGTAAACAGGATCAAGGCCTCAGCATCGTCCCTGCACACGGCGGGCTCGGTGTCTCCCCGGACCGTCCCGGGCAATTGAAGCACACGGGCTCCTTCAGGGCGCGCGGGGGTGCTCCGGCCCAGGGATGAGAGCAGTCGCCTGGCCCCGGGAACCGCCCACAGGCGACCCAGGGTGGGGATGGTCACCACCCACCGGGGCTGGACGGACTCCACCTGGGTTCGCCAGATCGCTTCGGGGTGTCCCGGGTCCAGCAGAATCGGTGTGGCCCCGATCCAGACCAGGCCCAACAAGGCGGCAGCGAAGTCGGCTCCGGGAGGCACCAGGATCAGCACTCGATCTCCGAGCTCTACGCCTTGATTGCGGTACCAACAGGAAAGCCCGAGAATGCGTGCTTGCAGCTCGTCCGCTGCGGTCGCTGTCTCTCCCTCCTGCACCACCACGCGGCGCCCGGTCAGTGAGTCGACCAGTGGAAATGCTGCGTTGGCCACGAACTACCAGCGCAAGATGGTGGCTGCCACAGAGAGTCCTGCTCCCGTGCCCAGGAGCAGCAGGGTGTCTCCCTTCTTGATGCGGCCTTCGTTCAGGGCAAGGTACAGGGCCATGGGAATGGAGGCAGCCACGCAGTTGCCGTATTCCCCGATGATGTTGATGACCTTTTCCTCGGCGAATCCATACCGGGGCAGTACTGCCAGTGCTGGACCAGAGGCCTGGTGGGGGATCACCAGGTCGATGTCATCCGGCGACAGGCCGGTCTCCTTCCAGGTGCGGTCCAGAAACTGTTCCACCTTCTGGCGTGCCACCCGGTAGACCTTTGGGCCCTCCATGTGGAAGAGGTGCTCCTCGGGCTGTACATCGGGCAGGTTGGGGTGCCGGCGGCTGCCGGTCAAGATGGTGGTGAAGTCTGTGCCCACGGGCCAGGTTTCCATGGCCTGGTACAGGATTTCGGTGTTGTTCTCCGCCGTGGGAGACTCGATCATCATGGCGGCAGCACCGTCTCCCAGCAGCAAACTGCTTTCGGGCTCCTCGAAGTTCCGGCTGGCCGTGGCCAATTCCGCTGACACCAGGAGGATGCGCTGGGCCTGGGCATTCACCAGGGTGGCAGCGAGGTTGAGACCCACCAGAAAAGAAAGACAGCTTGCATGGACGGTGTAGGAGGGCATGCCGTCCAGGGCCAGCTCCTTCTGGATGAAGGGGGCATTGTCGGGAATGACCTGGCGGGGCGTGGCGGAGGCGTTGATCAACAGGTCAGGCGGGGGCCCGTCGCCGAGGGCCTGCCGTGCAGCTGCAGCACCCAAAAGAGCCACATCCCGGTGTGCAGCCACGTGCCTTCGCCCGACTCCGGTGCGGGATCGAATCCAATGAGGGCTTCGGCCCACCCGGGGGGACAGGTCCTCTGCCGTCTCCACATCCGGGGGCGCATAAAAGCCTGTTGCGGCGACGCGGAATTTCAACTGATCACTCCGGCCACCACTTCTGGGCAGTGCGAGGGGAGAATCCGGACCTCCGGATGCTCGCGGGAGAGCCTGTGTAACCGGGAAAGTGAGTCCCTCGCACCTGCCGCGTCATCAGCAAAAAACTCCATGATGCGGGACGGAGGGCGATCCTCCCGGTAGCCCGCCGAGAACCAGCAGGCGTCTGCGGAAAACAGCACTTTCTTCCCATCGTCCAGGTCGACCAGGAGTCCCATCTGCCCGGCCACATGACCGGGGAGCAGCACGCCCTGCAAGCTTCCATCTCCCAGGAGGTCGGCCGTGCGGTCAATCGGCCCGATTCCGGGTCCTGCCAGGCGCTCGACCCACTTGACTCGCTCCTCGAACCCGGGGGGAATCAATTCTGGGAAGAAAGCCCGGTGGAGGCTCTGGCTTCTTGCGGCTCGAGCCGCACCATCCCAGGCCGCCCGCGTAGCGTGGAAGGTGGCTTGGGGAAAATCCACCAGCCCCCCGACGTGATCTGGATGGAAGTGGGAAATGACAATGTGCCGCACGTCGTCTGCGTGGATGCCCTGGGCGGCCAGTTGGGCCACCGCAGACTCGGAGTTTGAGATATCGAAGGCGGTGGCGAAGCGGTAGAGGGCTGCGGTTCCTCCGCGGGTGACCTCGGACAACCGGGGCGCGTAGCCCGTGTCAAAGAGAATCACCCCTTCCGTTTTGTGGTGAAGCACCGCAAAGTGGGTGGGCACATTGACCTTTCGCAGGCTGCCCCCCTGGAGCAGCAGCCGCTCAGGGGTGGGGTTGTGGCCTGCGGTCAGGACCTCGGCCCGGGTGATCACTCGTTCTCCTGCCACTGGATGACCTCGCCGTAGATGCGGGCGAAGTTCTCCCGGTTTGCCCTTCCGACCCACGCGGGTGGGTTTGTGGAGAGCAGGGTCAGAAGGAACTGCATGGCCGAGGC
>CAZSZE010000009.1:53358-83529 GCA_964610645.1 uncultured Enterobacterales bacterium
GCCGGTGCGGATGCGCTCGGTCCGGGCTCGAAGCCAGGTGTGGTCGAAGTCCTTGAGCAGCTCCGGGTGCTCCCCGAGCACCGGTGAAAACCGGGCGTACTCTCCGGTGCCGGCCTCCATGCTCCGCACCACCTCGGTCAGAGTGCTGGCCCGGGCCCCCTTGTGCTTGTTCTTCTGGCCGATGTCCTGTGTGCCTGCGTTGACCAGCAAGACCGGGTCATCTCCGTACCGGTCCGCAAAGAACTGCGGCGTCCAGGTCTGTGTGCAGGCCCAGTCCCTGGCGGCACCCTCTAGGACCACGGGGGTGCCGGTCTCCAGGTACTCCCGCCGAAACGTGGCTGCATCCAGGTCTCTGCGACGCTCTATCTCTTGCAGGCAGGCCTCGCCGCGGGAAGAATAGGCGACTTCGAGTGCCTCTTCGTTTCGGGCTTCCCAACCGGCGCAGAGAGACCTAAAGCGCCGTGGGCCAAGCACGTGCTCGGCAAGCCAGAGCAGATTGTAGTGCCACCTTGGCCCCACGGGCAGGGGACGTTGCATCAGGTCCGTTTTAGTCGGCTGCTGCAAGCAGCTTCTCCAGCGACCCGTCTGTGATGGCGGGGCCCAGGGCAAAGGGATTGACCAGCACCGTGTGCTGGCTGTTGTGCGGCCGCACCGGGTGGTTCTTGTCGCCCGTGGCTGCCCCGATGGCAAGAGAACCGCCCAAGCTCTCTCCATCCTCCTCCAGAACCCAGGAAAAGGTTGTCATGGGCGTCACGGGGATCGAGGGATCGTCCGGAAGCGCCGCGATGCGGAGGCTGGCCACCCGGTCGAGCCAGCCCTGCACCGCCTCGAGGTCCAGGGAACCCTCCAACCCCGGGCTGGTCCAGGGTTCCTCCAGGGACTGGCGCTCCAGAGTGAAGCCTTCGCCATTTTGGGGCTGCACCTGGACCATGAGGAACCTGGAAGCATCCAGGTCCAATGCGTTGGTGTCCCGGTACTGGCTCTCCTTGGTGCCAATGGACCAGGCCGAGAGGCCTCGCGCCACAAAGACTGCATTTTCGCCACCTCGACGCACGTGGGCATCCTTGCTCCCGGATCCCACAAACAGTGTCTGTGTTCCTGCAGCAGTCTGGATCTCCACCTTCTTGTCGTGTTCCGTGTCCGACACCGCGAGGTCCGCGTGGTGGACGGCCTGGGTGGCGATGGGATCCCGCACGCTGGCATCCAGCAGGTCATCCAGGAGCGTTGATACTTTTTCTGTGGACGCAGGATAGTCCCCGTGGCTGGAAAGAACCCACTCCCCCTCACTTCGGGAGAGCGCTACCGAATCGGCATCTTCTCCAGATCCCCACACCTGGATCCCGGTCACCTCGTCCCGAACAAGGTCCACGAGCGGTTCGCTGGATGCGGGCTTGGTTGCGCCCACGCCCCAGGTCAGCCCGACCAGTCCGAGTTGCACCACCAAGATTCCCACAAGGATAGTTTTAAGCGACACGGGACACCTCCACGGGACTGCGCCGTCTACGGGTGGAGAGAACCACAGCGGCCAGCCCAGCCATTACCAACAGGGAGGTCATGGCCTCCCACCGGGACCGCGCAGCATCCGTCATGGGCACCAGGGTGCGCGCCACGCTCCCGGAAGCTCGGATTTCCAACAGGTCCGTGTCCTCCACCGCCCAATCCACGAGGTTTCGAACCCACTGTAGATTCCCCTGGTGCATTTCTCCAGAGGGGCTGTTGGCCAGGCTGATCATGAGGTCCGAAACCAACTCGGAGGAGCCGATCACCGCAAGCCGTGCCTCGGGAACCGCCTGCTTCAAGGTGCGACCCGTGAGGTCCGCCTCTGCGTCCGACGCTGCTCCCGCATCCGCCGTCCAAACAGGGGAAGGACGCTCGGTGAACCAGCTGGGTATCGGCCCGCTCAACACAACGGCCAGGGGGTGCGGAGCTGTCTCAGCCTCCGTGGGCTCGCCGTACCCGGTTTCCGTCCACCGGGTGAAGTCGGGGGCGATCTCTCCCGAGTCGTTCAACCAGCTTCCCTTCGAACTCGAAGCAAGCACTGTGGATTCAACCCCTTCTGCCAGGGCCAGGGTGGAAAGCGGCGAACCCCAGGGCACAGTCACATTGGGAAGACCACGCAAGGAGGCATGTTCCGCCGCCAGGCCGCCCCGGCGAATGTCCGGGAAGAAGGGGTAGGGGACCAGTTGGATTTGTTCCATGACAAAGGGCCCCTGGCGCACTTGGACCGGCACGGGAAAGGGCGCGTTCTGAGGATCCATGACCAGGGTGGGGCCCACCTCCACTCCCCAGTGGGCCACCAGGTCTCGCAGGGAGGCGTCGGTGGCCTCCACTCCAAGGCCGCCTTGTCCCACCGAGGTCTTCCAGGCCCCCGCCAAGGCCACCACAGCGCCCCCACGCATCAGGAACTGGTCCAAGGCAAACAGGGACTTCTCATCGAGGGGGCCGGCCTTGCCCACCAACAGCACGTCCACATCATCCGGTACATCGCCGCTGGAGAGGTCCAGCTTCTGCACGTCGTATTCCTCACCCAGCATTGAGCGCAGAGCCCGAAAATCCTCCTGGGGCTGGGGGGGCTGCATTTGCGGAGGGAGGTTCGGGTTCGGAGGCGTGGCTTCGGGGGTCACGGTGACCAGTCCAATGCTTGTGCGCTGTCCCGGCACGAGACGGCGGATCGCTGCCTCGACGCTCCGCTCCAGGTCGCCCTGGGTAGCACCACCGCGCAGAAGAATGCGCTCTGTGGCCTGGGGGGTTTCAAACACCAGGTGGGCGTAGAAGACCTGGGTGCCAAACAGATCGGCGGCCAGGGGACGAATGGCCAGAGTCTCAAACAGGGTTTGCTGCAACTGAGGATCCGGCGTGGGATCAATCTCTTGCATGGCGAGAATCCCGCCGGTCTTCTCCTCCAGTTCGGTCGCCAGGGTCCGCATGTCCGCCACGGATGCAGCGAATTCAGCGGGCAGCGTGTCCGGGGATGCGTACAAGGTCATGGAGAGGTCGTCGGGCAGCCGTGCAGCCAGGGAGGCGAGGCTCTGAAAGTCCTGGGTGACCTTGCGGATCGTACGGGTCAGGTCGTACTCGAAATTCCGCAGTCCCACCTCGACCCCGTCCTGGTTGGCCTCTACGTGGACCAGGTCCTCAAAGGAAAGCGTTGCGTACTGGTCCCCGTACCGCACGAGCAGGTGAAAGAACGCGTTGACCACCCCCTGGCTGTGGCGGTCTTCCACGGAAAAGGGAACGCTGCGAATCCCGTACTGCTCGCCGATCTCCCGGGCGAGTTCATCGTCTGCGCTGGGGTTGCCGCCTCCCAGTTGCACCGTGCCCTGGCCTGCGACCTCGTACTCCTCCAGCAGGTCGCGGATCTGCGGCACCAGCGGTGTGAGCAGGGGATGGGATCGATCAGAGAAGTAGGCGTCGATGTACAGGGGCTCCCCCAGCTCGACCAGGGTGCGCCGGGTGGCGTCGCTGATGCTGTACTCGCCTCCTGCCGTCAGGTCTGCCCGCAGGGTGGTCACCGGGGCCATCCAGAGGTTCAGGGCCACGGCGTTTGCACCCACGAGCCCCACAAGCAGCGTTCGGCCCCGCAGGCGTTCCGGCTGGGCGGCGGCATCGATGCGCGGCGCCTCCAGGAAATGTACGTTCAGGACCAGGAAGAAGACTGCAATACTGCCGTAGTACACGAGATCCCGCAGGTCCAGCACCCCTCGCTCCAGGCTCTCAAACCGGCTGCCAGTGCCCAGAGACCGCAGGACCTCGGCGCCATCGGCGGCAAAGAGCCGGGTGAGGTCATCGGTTCCCAACAGGTACAGGGCCCCGCCCAGCAAGAGGGTTCCAATGAGGGACACCACCTGGTTGTCCGTGCGGGCGCTGATGCAGAGTCCGATGGCCAGGTAGGCTGCCCCCAGGAGCAACGCCCCGCAGTAGCCTCCCAGGACCGGTCCCCAGTCCAGGGGACCCAGTCGGGCCACCATGGCAGGCAGCGGCATCGTCAAGAACAGCGCTACGGCCACCAGGGCGAGGCCGGCCAGGAACTTGCCCAGCACCAGGTCCCGGGTGCGTACGGGCAGGGTCAGGAGGATCTCCAGGGTCCCGCTGTGACGTTCCTCGGCCCACTGGCGCATGGTGATCGCCGAGACCAGCAGGATCAGAAGCAGGGGCAGCCACTCAAACAGGGGGCGCACATCCGCCATGTTCCGGGCAAAGAATCCGGAGAGCGGAAAGAACCCCACGAGGGTTGCCAGAAGGAAGACCCCCAGGAACAGGAGACCCACGGGGGATCGAAAGGCGGCGTTGAGTTCTTTGCGGGCGATGGCAAGGATCGGGTTCATGCTGCACCTTCCTGGGCAGCCTGCTGTTCCAATTCCCGGAAGACTCCCTCCAGGGTTCTCTTCTCCGGTGACAGCGCCCCGAGCTTCCATCCGGCGCTGTGAACTGCCTGGGCGATGTCGGCGGACGAGAGCGAACCCTGGGCACCCATCACCCGGTAGGTGGTGAAACCGGGGAGGTTGGAATCAGGACCTTCACCGGTGATCCCCTCCACTCCGGGAAGGGCAGAGAGGGTTTGCTCTACGCCGGCCGAACCCGCCTCTACGGACAACACCACGGCGTGTCCGGCCAGGAGTTCCTTCAAGGGGGCATCCGCCACGAGCCGGCCCTGGATCAACACCATCACCCGGTCGCACACGGCCTCCACCTCTTGCAGGATGTGGGTGGAGAGGAGGATGGTGGTCTCGCCTTCTTCTCCGAGGCGGCGAATCAGGGTACGAATGGCGGCGATCTGCGCCGGGTCCAGGCCGTTGGTTGGTTCATCCAGCACCAGGACCGCAGGGGAATGGACAATGGCCTGGGCCAGGCCAACCCGCTGGCGAAATCCCTTGGACAGGGTGTCGATGGTCCAGTCCAGCCGATCCACGAGCCCCGTGGACTCTGCCGCCCGGGTGACTGCGGAAGCTTCATTCTCAGGCGTCACCCCCCGCAGTCCCGCCAAGAGGTGGAGGTACTCCCGGACGGTCATCTCCGGGTACAGGGGTGCGTTCTCGGGGAGGTAGCCCATGCGACGTTGCACGGACTCCCGCTGCGACACCACGTCCATGTCATCGACCCGTACCGCGCCCTCGCTGGGCTCCAGGGCGCCGGTGATCACCTTCATCATGGTGGTCTTTCCCGCGCCGTTGTGGCCGAGCAGGCCAACAATCTCCCCCCGTCCGATACGGGCGCTCACGCCTTCGACAGCCACTACGTCCCCATACCGACGGGTCAGGGTCTCCACGTGGATCATGCAACCTCCAGGCCGGGTGTACCCATCCGTGGGCGGGTCCACTCAAAGCGGGGGGTGGGTATCCACTCCTACCGGCGGCGTCGAAGGAGAATTCCCCCGATCAACAGGACCCAGATCTGCGGAGCCTGTTGTCCCGTGGTGCAACCGCAGCCTTCTTCCTCCTCCACCTCCGGAGGGGTGCCCGTGCGGAATCGCAACGTGAATGGTTCAGAGAGGGTGGACCCGTCGGAAGCCTGGAGGCTTTCACGGACCGAAACCACCATGGTGCGTTCCGAAGGCCAGTCCGAGGAAGGAGCGACGTGGACCAGGTGGGAGTCATCCCGGTAGAAGAGCCAGGTCTCGAATCCCACCGGCCTGTTCGCCCCCGCCGACACCTCGAAGTGAATCTTCTCCAGGTCCGCCACCTTCAGGGGCCGGGAGAAGGCAAACGTGACCCGGGACTCGGGCGCATCCGCGGAGCGCGGGTGGTAGGGCTCGTCCTGGGCCGGGTTGGTAGCCAGTACCTCCAGGGGCACATTCTCCCCATTGACGCGGCGCCACAGCACCTGCCAGTAGGCGGCGATGACCTGGGCTTCCTGGACGGGTCGTCCCGGGGTCACACCATCGTCCAGGTGGGCTCCGCCCCACGGGAACGCCTCCCGGTAGGCGGCCACGGCGTCTTCGTCTTCCGACATCCAGCCCACGAGGTCGATGGCGGCGGCCAGCAGGTCCTGTCCGTCTCCCAGGGTGTCAGCATCCACGTCGATGCCGTGGTCCTCAAAGAGGACCGGCAGGACGATGTCCGGAAGCCAGGCCCCGGGAATCTCCTGGGGGCCCTTCAGGGAGGCCCAAATCACGTCGCTGGCCTCGTCCAGGCTCTTGTCCTCCGCCCAGCCGGCTTCGGCATCCACGATCTGCGAGCGGTCCTGGTAGAGCGCATCGAAGAACTGGTCGGCCATTCCGTGGGAGGCCATGCCCATCCAGAAAGCGATGTGGGAGGAAGCCTCTGCGGTCCAGGGCGAGCTGAAATTCGTGGTGATCCAGTTCAGGTATGTGTCCTGGAAGGGCTCCCAGTGGGCGGCTTCTCCGTAGGGGTGATTCACGGCATAGCCGCCGTCCGGGAACATCGTTCCGTGAACGAGCATGGCTTCCTGGGCTGGGTCGCCCAGCAACTCCTTCAGCTCGCCGGAGGGGAGCTCCTCCAGCGCGGCCCGGGTGATCCAGACATGGGTGGTCTGGCCATTTGCCAGGGCGGGGCTTCCCGCCAGAATCAGGAGGAGGGGGCCCACCGCTCTCCTCGGCGCACAAACGCCAGCAGCAGTCCCAGGACGCCGAACCACCCGGCACCGCCGGATCCGGTGGACCCGACGCTGCTGCAGCGGCTGCCGCCTTTGAGGGTCTCTCCGCCGGCACCCGTGTCGCCCATGTCGGTGTCCGTTGCTGTGTCCTCTTCGATGACCTCGCAGTCCTCGGACCATCCGGGGGCCCCGGGGTAGGCGGTGGAATCGGTGTCGTCACAGTCATCGTCGACACCGAATCCGTCTGTGTCCTGGTCGTCGTCGTTGCCGTCGCAGTTGTCGTCGACCCCGTCGTACCAGGTCTCCTCGGCCTCCGGGTGGATGGCGGAGTTGGCATCGTCGCAGTCGTCGCCGCCGTACTCGGCCGAGTCAAACCCGTCTCCATCCGCATCGTTGTCGGAGGTGTTGTTGCAGTCGTTGATGACACCGTCGTGTGGGGTGTCCGGTGCGCCGGGGTACGTGTCCGCGTTGGCGTCGTCGCAGTCATCGCCCTCGTAGCTGGCAGAGTCGAAACCATCGCCGTCCGCATCGAAGTCCGAGAGCCCGTCGCAGTTGGTGTCGATGCCGTCATACCAGGCATCCACGGCGTCCGGATGGATCTCGTCGTCCTCGTCGTCACAGTCCCCGCCGCCGTAGGCGTCGCTGTCGTGGCCGTCTGCATCTGCATCAAAGTCGGATGCGCCATCGCAGTCGGAGTCCACACCGTCGTACCAGGTGTCGACTGCATCTGGATTTGTGGTTGCCTCTGCATCGTCGCAGTCTCCGGCGTCCTCGATGTGCCCGCTGGGTGCCTCGCAGGCGACCACCGAGGTGCCCGCGTCTCCGAAGCCGTCTCCATCGGCATCGGCGTACCAGGTGCCTGCATCGGTGGCGTCGTCTTCATCGACGGTGCCGTCGCAGTCGTTGTCGGCGCCATCACAGACCTCGGTGCCACCCGGCAGGGCCGAGGCGTTCAGGTCGTTGCAGTCGTCTGAGCTGGCAACGTACCCACTGGGCTGGTTGCAGGCCACCGTGGTCAGGTTCGTGGTTCCGTGGCCGTCTCCGTCGGCATCCAGGTACCAGGTCAGTGCGTCGGTGGCATCGTCTTCATCGATGTTGCCATCACAGTCGTTGTCGATGGCGTCGCAGACCTCGGGGGCTCCCTCGTGGGCCGCTGAGGTCGTGTCGTTGCAGTCGTCGTCGTTGGTGGTGTACCCGGTGGGTTGGGTGCACGCGGTCGTGGTCACGTTGGGCGTGCCGTAGCCATCGCCATCGGCATCCTCGTACCAGGTCGGGGCAAATGCAGCATCGTCCTCGTCGATGGTGCCATCGCAGTCGTTGTCGATGGTGTCGCAGACCTCGGTGGCTGCGGGGCTGGCCAGGGAGGTACCGTCGTCGCAGTCATCTGCGTTGGCGACCCCTGTGGCTGGCTGGTTGCAGGCTGTTTCTGCCAGTGCAGGGTTTCCGTACCCGTCTCCGTCCGCATCGTTGTACCAGGTGCTCGCATCGACCGCGTCCGGCTCGTCTACGGTGCCATCGCAGTCGTTGTCGATGGTGTCGCAGGATTCCTGGGCGCTGGGGCTGACCTGTCCATTGGTGTCGTCGCAGTCATCGCCCGAGGCCACCGTGCCAGAGGGCTGGGTGCAGGAGGTCGAGGCGGTGGTCGCATCGCCATGGCCGTCGCCGTCGGCATCGACATACCAGGTACCGGCATCCACGGCGTCATCTTCGTCGACGGTGCCGTCGCAGTCGTTGTCCACGCCGTCGCAGAGCTCGTTGGCTCCGGGGTAGGCCGTCGCGGCTGTGTCATCGCAATCGGTGGCGTCGGCCACTGCGCCTGAAGGCTGGTTGCATGCGGTGGAAGCGGTGGCCATGTCGCCGAAACCGTCCCCATCTGCATCGGTGTACCAGGTACTGGCATCGGTGGCGCTCGCGTCATCTGTGCTGCCGTCGCAGTTGTTGTCCAGGCCGTCGCAGACCTCGGTCGCGCTGGAGTTCACGGCAGCGTTGGCATCATCGCAGTCCGTGGCAGCGGGGTCTCCGTCCCCGTCGGCATCGTCATCGCAGGCGTCCCCATCGCCATCCCCGTCGAGGTCTGCCTGGCCTGCATTCGAGTCCCGGGGGCAGTTGTCCACATCACCGTCGAGTCCATCTCCGTCGGGGTCACAGGGCACGCGAAGAAAGCGCACCTGGTCTGGCGTGGCGGTCTCGGTGCCAAGCAGGATGTAGCACTCGGCAAAGTCCATCCCATGGCCCCAGGATCCCGAGATCGGAGAGTAGGTGTTCTGGACGGCGCCGGTACTTGGATCCGTGGCGACCCAGTTGGTGGGCGTGCCGCTGTTCCACTCCGAGTGCCACATGACGTCGTTGACCGGGTCGTAGGCAATCGATGGGCAGCAGGAGCTTCCTACCTGGGGGGCGGTCCAGGAATTGGTCTGGGTGTACGGGCTGGTGACGTCAAATGCGTTCACGCTGTAGTCGTTGGACACCACGTAGAGCGTGTCGTCCTTGATGGTAAGGTCGGACTCGCTGCTGCTCGAGGCGTTGAAAGAGTCGACTTCGGTGCCGCTGGAGTCCAACACCCGGACGGTCCCTTCCAGAAGCAGGAAGAACCGGTCGGTTCCCTCGTGGTACTCGATGCCCTGGTAGTTGCCGCTACCGAGGTGGCTCCATGTGACCGCGGCGGTGACACTGGATCCGTCCGTAGCATCCATCATATCGTAGTGGTAGATGACGTTGTTTTCGGTGTCGGTCACCACCAGGCGTCGAGTGGAGGGGACGTAGGCGATCCCGTGGAAGTGGCGGGTCTCGCTGCACGTGACTGTCTTGGAGGCGGTGGGTTGGCCTTGGGCAATTGCCGCAGGAGTGACGAGAAGTGCAGAGAGGATCAGGGCGCTCATGGGGACCTCGTGCCGGAGATTGGACGGAACCGGCTGGGGTATTTTCCCGGGTCAGGGCGGCTGCGTCAAGGACTCACTGACCGGGAACGGGGCTTTCGGGAGCCTCCTTGAGTGCAGGGTCCAGCTCGGTACCGGTCAGAGACTCCAGAAAGGCCACCAAGTCCGCGATCTCGGCATCGTCGAGGCCCACGTCATCCAACAGGTCCTCCCGGTGACCGAACTCCGGGTATTCGGTGATCTCGGAGTAGTGCTTCACCACTTCCGTCAGGGTCTCAAAGTGCCCACCATGCATGTAGGGGCCATTGGTGGACACGCTGCGCAGAGTTGGGACCTTGAACTGCCCACTCTGCTCTCCACTGGTGGTCAGGTGGAGTACCTTCTCCTCTGCTGAGGAGATGTCGTCACTGAAGGAACCGATGCCACTGAAGGTCTCGTCCCAAAGCTTCACGATGCCGTCTACGCGGCCTCGGTCACCGGTGGGCATCCACTCCCGGGGGGCGAGACCCACGTTGTGGAACTCTCCATTGGAGAAGTTGGGGCCTGCATGGCAGAAGTGGCAATTCGCTTCGCCCAGGAACAGCTTCAGCCCGCGGATGGCAGCTGGATCCAGGGTGTCGTCGCCCTCTCCCGTCAGCAGGGTGCGGGCATACCGATCAAAGGGAGAGTCCCGACTCACGATCTGGCGCTGAAAGGCTGCAATGGCCTTGCCCACGTTGGCGTAGATCCCATTGATTGTGTCGCGGTCTTCGCTGCGCATTGAGGCCCAGGCCACCGCGTGGGGGTGCTGGTTGTCTCCTCGGACGGGACGGCCTTCCGAAGGAAAGCGCGTGAGGTTCGAGAGATCCGGGAGAGGTTCGAAGACGGTTGCCCACGCTTGGGAGATCTCTGGATCCTCTGCGAGGAAGTGGGCGATGCCCACTCTGGAGTGGCCCATCTCGTTGGCATCTTCAATGGGCTGAAGCGCCTGGCACCACTGGACATCACACCGGCCGTCCCAGAAGAACCACCTCGCGTGCCCACCGTTCCACAGGGCGGAAGAGTGGCGGCCCGTAGTGCCGATTCCCTCAGAGAGGGGCAAGCCATCGGACCAACCCTTCTCTGGATCGTGGCAGGTGGCACAGGCCACCTCGCCGGTGCCCGACAAGCGCTTGTCGAAGAACAGGAATCGACCCAGGTGGGCTGCATACGGGTCATCAGCGAACCGGTTGGTGGGATCCGGAGGGACCTGGGGGAGGGGAAAAAGGCCCCGCAGTGCCGCTTGCTCCTCCTGGGTGAGAGCGTTGGGATCGGTGGAGTTGGGGACTGCCGTGTCCGCTGTGTCCACCAGGTCGCCAGAGCAGGCCACCAGGCCGGGCAGGATCCCAAGCATCAGCGGGAGTCTGCGACGGCGCCGAGCTCCGATCAGCAAGATCAGCACAGCAGCCATGGACCCGGACCCGGTCCCTGAAAGCGGCAACTTCGTGCTGCACCCACATCCCTTGGAAGCGGGGGGGTCGAACCCGGTGTCCTCAGGCGCATCCGTGTCCGGCTGGGTTTCATCCCAGTCTGGTTGGGTACAAGGTCCGTCCTCAACAGTGTCCAGCACATTGGGCACACCATCACAGTCCTCGTCCCGGTAGCCCTCGTCGGCGTCGGGCACCCCATCGTCGTCGGAGTCTTCGTCCAGGTAGTTGGGCAGGCCATCGCCATCGGGGTCTTCGGTGCCTTCCCAATGGGTCCGCAGCCCATCTCCATCGTCATCTGGATCCAGCCAGTCGGGCCACCCGTCTCCGTCGGTATCCCCTACGGCTTCCCGGTGGTCATGCACGCCATCGTTGTCGGAGTCCACGTCCAGGCGGTCTGGAATGCCGTCCTGGTCGGAGTCGAGATCACCCTCCAGCGCATCGGGTATGCCGTTGGCATTGGCATCATCGCTATCGACAGCGCCGTCCTGGGTCTCCAGGTCATTCGAATCGTCCAGTCGGTCGATCTGTCCATCTCCATCTGTGTCGCCTTCCGATTCCGCTTCATCCAGGATCCCGTCATTGTCGCTGTCGGTGTCCAGGTGATCGGGGATGCCATCGGAGTCCGTGTCGGTGGTTCCCTCGTTGAGGTCCGTCACGCCGTCGTTGTCGCTGTCCGTGTCCAGGTAGTCAGCGATTTGGTCGCCGTCGCTGTCGACGCTGCCCTCTTCGCTTGTGGGAATGCCATCTCCATCATCATCGGTGTCCAGGCGATTGTCGGTGCCATCTCCATCCGTGTCTCCCACGACTTCCTGTAGATCAGGGATGCCGTCCCCATCACTGTCCGGGTCCTGAAAGTCGGCGGTGCCGTCCCCGTCGCTGTCGGTGGTGCCTTCTTCGCTATCGAGAAAGCCATCTCCATCGGAATCCAGGTCCAGGTAGTCAAAGACGCCGTCGCCATCGGTGTCTGGCGGAGAGGAGGTGGGCTGGGTCCAGTCGTGGTTGCCGATTTCATCGAGGGTGGGGAGCCCGTCCCCATCATCATCGGTGTCGAAGAGGTCGACGGTGCCATCCCCGTCCGTATCGGTGGGGTTGGCCACCGAGCCCACTTCTTCTCCATCCGAGACGCCGTCTCCATCCGTGTCTCCGTTGGATGGATCCGTGCCCAGGAGAAGCTCGGTCTCGCTGGTGAGGCCGTCCCCATCGAGATCGTCGTCTTCCGCGAAGCCGTTGCAGTCGTTGTCCAGCCCATCCGAGATTTCAGGAGCGCCTCCATAGACCGTGGGCTCCGTGTCATCGCAGTCGGTGCCTCCCCAGGCGATTGCATCGTCTCCGTCCTGGTCGGCATCGAAATCCGAGGTGCCCGAACAGTCCTGGTCGATTCCGTCGTACCAGGTCTCGGTAGCGCTCGGGTTCAGGGTGTTGTCGGTGTCATCGCAGTCCCCGCCGCCACAGGCGGAGGCGTCGGCTCCATCTCCATCAACGTCACAGAAGTCCGCACCATCGCAGTCCTGGTCGATTCCGTCGTACGGGGTCTCCACTGCGCCGGGGTACACGTCTGAAGCATCATCGTCACAGTCGGTTCCGCTGCAGACCAGTGCCGGATCTCCGTCCCCGTCCACGTCGCAGAGATCCTGCCCATCGCAGTCCTGGTCAATGCTGTCGTATGGGGTCTCTGCTGCGGAGGGGTGTATCGAGGCGTTGGTGTCGTCACAGTCCGTGTCGTGTGGAGACCAGCCGCTTGGCTGCTGGCAGGCCTGCGTTGCGGTGGCGCTGTGGCCATAGCCGTCTCCATCCACATCTTCGTACCAGGTAGGGGCATCGACAGCGTCGTCCTCGTCGATGGTGCCATCGCAGTCATTGTCCGCTCCGTCACACAGCTCGTCGGCGCCCGTATTTACAGAGGCATCCGAATCGTCGCAGTCGGTGTCATCGGCCACGTGCCCGGAAATGGCGGAGCAGCTGTTGGCCCAGCTGCTGGCGTCTCCGTACCCGTCGCCATCGGTGTCGCTGTACCAGGTCAGCGCATCGATCGCGGAGTCTTCGTCCACGGTCCCATCGCAGTTGTCATCGACTCCGTTGCAGGTCTCGTTGGCAGACGGCTTGATGCGGGAGTCCGTGTCGTCACAGTCGGTGCCGCCACACCGGGCCGCATCCTCGAATCCATCGAAGTCCCGATCGCAGCCCAGGTACCCCACTGCCAGCACCTCGCCGGCGGCGGTCTCTGCCAGGGTGTCCCATCCGTTGGGCCAGGCATCAAAACTGCCGCTGTTGGTGTCTCCCCAGCCGCTGACATCGGATTCGGAGAGGTCGCGCCAGAGTCGGTGGCTCGGGTCCCCGAAGACCACGGAGTCGGAGGCGGATCCGTTGGTGTTGAAAGTTCCCCAGGCATCGAGATAGTCCATGTCTCGAGTGCCGAAGTCACCGGCAAACCACGCCCCTGTGTCCCCATACCAGGAGGCCCAACCGAGCATGTTCTGGAACAGGACCTGGGCTTCGGCCTCGTTGGTCCAGTGGCAGCTGGTCCACAGGGTTGTGGCGACAATGTTCCCCCGGATGGCTGGCTGCCAGGTCGCCCGGGTATCGTACAGCACCTGCAGATCTGCGGCACTGGCTCCGGAGCAGCCTCCATCGCCAATCAGGATCACGTCATAGCCCAGGAAATCGGCGGTGGTGGCAGCCGCCCACTCCGTGGCGTTCCAAACGGTGGGGTAGTCTTCTGCCGAGAGCGCAGTTTCTTCCACGGACATTGTGGGTCCGTAGATCAGGACCGTGTAGTGGGCCTGTGCGGGTTGCAGAAGGAGAAGCAGCGGAAGCATGAAATCCTTGCCGCTTGCATCATAGCCCCCAATGGGTGCGGACCGGCATTGGGGCTGATTGCTCTATACTTCTGATCTGGCAGGAGTTCCCATGACTTTGACTGTGCTTCTTGTATCCTCGGCGACCGCGGCGAACATCGTGATGTATGGCCCGACGGATGCGGGTGAATCTGCCGTCCTCGCAGCAGCGGGGCATACGGTGACCCTCTGGAACACAACCGCTTGGGCTGCCGCCTCCACGACAGATTTCGCGGCCTTCGATGCCATCTTCATGGGGGACGAGGACTGCTCGGGGCCCGAATCTGAGGATCTGGATGTCCTCTTTGACACCCGAGCCACCTGGGGCGCAGCGGTGCAGGGGCGCATCGTGTCCACGGCCACCGATGCCCAGTGCCACAACGGAAGCGGAGACACCACGAGTTTCACCGAGAACAGTGCGGCCTGGGTGGCTGGCGGCGGCGTCACAGGCGCCTACTTTGCCTCGGAGTGGGGGCGCCGGAACATGGATTTCATGTCACCGTTCGGCAGCTTCAGCTCCGACGACTCGTCGGGGGACGACTACACGATCACCGACGCCTCCCACCCGATCTTCAGTGGCTTGTCGTCCGGTGGCATGAGCAGCTGGGGGGCCACCTACCACTCGAACATCACGGGGTACCCAAGCGACTTCTCGGTCGTGGGCTCGGATGGTTCGGGGGATGCGCTGACCATCGTCCGGGATGTTCTTGATGCGGATGGAGATGGAGAGAACGCGGTAGATGATTGCGACGACACGGATGCTTCCGTGAATTCCAGTGCCACCGAGGTCTGCGACGGCGTGGACAACGACTGCGACGGCACGGTGGATGAATCCGATGCCAGCGATGCCAGCACCTGGTACACCGATGCCGATGCAGACAGCTATGGCGATGCCTCGAGCACGTCTGTGGCCTGCAACCAACCCTCGGGCACCGTGGCCGACGCCACGGACTGTGACGACACGGACAGTTTGGTGAATCCCGGCGCATCCGAGCTTTGCAACAGCGTGGACGACAACTGTGATGGGACCGTGGACGAGGACAGCGCTGCCGATGCAGCCACGTGGTACGCCGACGCTGATGGTGATGCCTATGGGGACGCCAGCAGCACTGCGCCTGCCTGCGTGCAGCCCAGCGGGTACGTGGCCGATGCCACCGATTGTGATGACTCCGATGGCGCCACAAACCCGGGTGCCTCCGAGTATTGCGACGGCCATGACGACGACTGCGACGGGCAGATCGATGAGAACGATGCCCTGGATGCAAGCGCCTGGTACCTGGACTACGACCAGGACGGGTACGGCGGCGCGGTTCTTTCCACCCTCGCCTGCACCCAGCCCCAGGCCTATGTGGCCAACGCGGACGATTGCGACGACACGGAGAACAGCAGCTACCCAGGAGCCCCCGAGACCTGCGACGGGGATGACAACGACTGTGATGGCTCGGTGGACGAGGCCGATGCGGTGGACGGCACTGACTGGTACCTGGACGCCGACGGCGACGGGTATGGAGATGCATCCACCACCGCCGCCGCCTGCTCAGCCCCCAGCGGGTACGTGGCGGACGACACGGACTGCGACGACAACGATGCCGCCACCTGGCCGGGCGCGGAGGAGTTCTGCGACACGGTGGACACGGACTGCGATGGCACCGTCGATGAGGACGACGCCACAGATGCCATCACCTGGTACGCGGATTTCGATGCGGACGGGCATGGAAACTCCACCTACACCTTGGAGGCCTGTGATCAGCCCAATGGCTACGTGGCGCTGGACGACGACTGCGATGACCTGGATGCATTCAGCTTTCCCGGCGGGGCTGAGGTCTGCGACCTGGCGGACAACGACTGCGATGGGACCGCGGATGAAGACGATGCCCTCGATGCCACCACCTGGTACGCGGATGCAGATGGCGATGGATTCGGCGATGCTGCTGTGTCGCACGTCTCCTGCCTGGCGCCCGGCGGGTACGTCGAGGACAACACCGACTGCAACGATGGGGAAGCAGCGGCCTGGCCCGGTGGCGAGGAGACCTGGTACGACGGCATCGATGGGGATTGTGATGGTGCCTCGGACTATGATGCGGACGGGGATGGGCACGACAGCGATGTGCATGGGGGAGGGGATTGCGACGACACCGATCCGGAGTTCCACCCGGATGCGGAAGACGCCTGGTATGACGGCATCGACACCAACTGCGATGGCGCCTCGGACTTTGATGCCGACGGCGACGGGTTTGACTCTGCTTCCTATGAAGGGGATGACTGCGATGATGGGAACGCCGACACGTACCCAGGGGCGCCGGATGAGCCCCATGATGGGGTGATCAACGACTGCAACCGCACGTCCGATGACGATGCCGATGGGGATGGGTTCGACTCGGTGGACTACGGCGGCGACGACTGCGACGACGCCAACTCGGCGATCCACCCGGAGGCCGAGGAGACCTGGTACGACGGCGTCGACGACAACTGCGACGGGAACGACGACGACCAGGATGGGGATGGGTACGGCGTGGAGGAAGACTGCGACGACCTGGACTCCACGGCCTATCCGGGCGCCCCAGGTTGGACCGAGGACTGCGAGCCGGTTCCCGAGGACACCGGCGACACCGCTGGGGACACCGGCGGCGACACCGGTCTGGAGTCGGAGCAGCCCAAGGGCGGATCCCGGTGTGCCACTGCGCCGGACGGCGGTTTCGCTGGTTTCGGGCTGGTTCTGCTGGGTGCGGTGTTGGGGCGGCGTAGGCGGGTCGCGGGGTAGTGCAAAAAGGCGTTTCGGTCTCCTTCCAACAGGACTATTCTGGCGCATCATGACGACTCGTCACCACACCTTAGACTTCACTGTCAGCGCGGATCTTGCTGTCATCGCAGAGGCTTGCCTTTGTTGTTGTTGTCCCGTCAGGGTGTGCTGAGGAGTCAGACTTTCTGATTGATTCGAGCCGCCCCGACGAGAAGGGCGGCTCGTTTGCTTCGGGCTGATCCAATCGTTGGGGCTTCACCTGGAGCCGAGACATTCGACGGCATGCGCGAGTTGGCCTGCTACCTGCGGGTGGTGGTGGTGCCGGAGGTGCGGGGATTGCGGGTGGCCTGAACCGGCGTAATTGGGGGGGTGCCGGCTAGGACAGCCAACAGGTTTCGGACCGCCAACGCTGCCATGGCCTCCCGGGCCTGGACCGTGGCGCTGCCCAGGTGCGGTGACAGGGTGACGCTCGGATGATGGAGCAGTGGATTGTCCGGGTCCGGGGGCTCCGGGTCGAAGACATCCAGGCCCGCCCCCAGAATGGTCCCTGCCTGGAGCGCTTCCAGCAGATCCGCCTCGCACACCAGTCCCCCCCGGGCCGTGTTCACCAGGATGGCAGTCGGCTTCATCTGGGCCAGGGTTTCCCGGCGGATCACGTGGTGGGTGGCTTCGTGGAGGGGGGCGTGCAGGCTGAGGAAGTCTGACTCCCCAAGCAGCGTTTCCAGCGGGACGGCCTCGGCGCTAAGGGTCTGCTCTCCCTCGGTCCACGGGCGAGGGGAGGTGTAGATCACCCGCATGTCGAATCCGGCGGACCGCCGAGCGACGGCCTTGCCGATGCGCCCGGCACCGAGGATCCCAAGGGTGGCACCCCGGACCGCCCGGCCCAGCAACATCCCGGGCTCCCACCCGGTGAAGCCTCCTTTCCGGGTGAAGGTGTCTCCCTCCGCGATGCGGCGAGCAGACGCCAAAAGCAGCGCCCAGGCGAGGTCTGCGGTGGCGTCGGTCAGCACGTCCGGGGTGTTTGTGACCACAATGCCCCTGGCGCGGCAAGCGGCGACGTCGATGTTGTCGAAACCCACAGCGTAGTTGGCCACCACCTTCAGGAGCGGTGCCTCTTCCAGGAGCGCCTCATCCACCCGGTCGGTCAGCATGGCCAGCAGTCCGTGGGCTGAGCGCACCTGCTCCAGGAGCAGCGCTCGGGGGATGGACACGTCGCCCTCGTGGACCCAACACTCGTGGCCCGCCGCCTGGATCTTCTGGGCACTCTCCCCGGGCAGTCGCCTCGCGATCACGACCCGCACCGCTAACCACCCATGCGCTTGATGCCGGAGCGGGCTGTGTTTCGCAGTGCCTTGTGGGGGCCGGTCTGGTGGCCGCTGCCCCCCTCGGTCCACCGGTCGATGACCGCGTTCATCTCCTGCTCCACGATGCGCAAATGGGGGATCGCCTCCCGGTTTCGGGGGGAATCCGTGGCAAACCAGGAAGTGGACTCCAACAGGTGATCCCGCACGTAGCCGTCATGGTCCTGGAGGTTCGAGAGGTGGTAGCGCATCTCCAGCTCGGGGGTCAGCCAATCGTGGGTCTTGAGAATGCGCATGGCGTTGATTCGGGTGCTGCGATTCTGGACGTCCGCCCTTTCCAGCATCTGCTCCAGCTTTGCCCGGTGGTTGTTCGCAAAGAACACGGAGTACACGGTGACCATGCGCTCGGCGTACTTGTTGTCATGGGACTTGAGAATGGGGGGATCCCCATCGATGCGGGGCACCCGGGCCAGCACCTCGTCGCTCACCGGGGCCTTCATCTGCAGCTCGAACCACTGGAACATCTCGTCTCGCAGCTCCGAATCGTTTGCTTTCCGGGTCAGGAACTCCGTGCACCAGAATCGCAACGGGTCCACGGCCTCCGGGTCGGCCAGGTTCAAGGTGCCCCAGGCGTTGCGGCGCAAGGCAGGCCGGTCGAGGTCCGCTGCGTACAGTGCTGCTGAGAGTGTGGGTCCCACCGCGTCGAACAGGTGCTCGTGCAGGGCCTTCTGGATGCGGGGACCGCTCCAGGTCTCCATGGCGGACTGAACGGTCTCCAGCAGGTGCGCATCAGTCGCCCAGGTCGGGTCCATTTCCAGGACATCCAGGTAGAGGTACAGGGCATCGTGCTCGTTGTGTCGGTGCTCCCGGCACCGGGCGTGGTGGGCCAGGATCTCCACGTCCTTTGGATAGCGCTTCACGAGTCCCTCGTGGTCCGCCTCCATTTCGTCCCAGGTCTCAAGGCAGGTGTGGTCCGCCCGGGCCAGGAGCAGATCCCGCCGCAGGTCGTCGAAGACATCGAGATAGGGCAGGCGCTTCTCGTGGACATCGAGTCGGGCCAGGGCATCGTCGTAGCGTTGCTCGCCAGAGAGCGTTGCGACATCGGCTGCCACGGCCTTGCCAAGGGCCTCCGGAATGCGGGGGTCCGATGGCCGCTCGGCTCGAAGACGCTCCAACTGGTCCATGGCATCGTTCCCGGAGCCGTCGTCTGCCAAGGCCACGGCGGCGACAATGGCCTGTCCGTCCGTGCGCTTGTCCCACGCCTTCAGCCCGATCTGTGCGACGACCAGCAAGACAGCGCTGGCAAAGATCCAGGTGCCGGTGGGAATCGACTTGGCCAGCTCGAGGCGTCGCTCCCGGTCGTAGAGCAAGCAGCTGGAGAAGCTGCCCTCCGGGAGGATGATGGGGGGGGTCAGCTCCTGCTCTTGTTTCTCTGCTGCGACGATGCGGCGAAACGTGGTCAGGTCCTCATCGAAGAGCACCTGGTGGACGCGGACTTTCTCCGGGATGCCCTTGAGGCTGAACTCCCCCACCACCGAGGTGGGAACCTCCGAGCGGTGCATGGCCCCATAGGTGGTGTCCGAGAACCAGACATCGCCGGGCTTGGCGATTCCCTCGATGCGGGCGGCGATGTTGACGGTCTCGCCGTAGAGGTCGTTCCCCACCAGCTCCACCTCGCCGGTGTGCATGGCCACGCGGATTTCAATGCGTTCCTCTTCCGAAAGCGATGCGTTGTGGTCGCGCAAGGTCTCCTGCATCATCAGGCCGCACAAGACCGCGTTTGTGGGCGAGTCAAACGCCAGCATGAATGCATCGCCAATGGTCTTGACCACGCGGCCGCCGTACCGGCCCACCAGGGGAAGCAACAGATCTTCGTGTTGCTCCAACATGCGCAGCAGGTCCGCCCGAGACCCCTTCGAGGTGCGCTCGGTGAACCCCTTGATGTCCGTGAAGACGACGGTCAGGGTACGGGATGCCATGGGACGATGGTACGCCTTCGGAGGCCCCCGGGACCAGCCCCCCGGACCGATTTGAGTGGACGAGGGGATTTCACCTCTTGGAAGGCGTCACCCAGCCAGGGCTAATTCGACAAGAGAGGGCTGTCCCACCTACCCTGCACTTCCCTGGAGGTAGCCATGACCCGCCTGTTTTCACTGTCCCTGAGCGTGGCACTGCTTTCCCTGGGGTGCCGGGGGGAACCCAAGGAGCCGGAGGAGACAGGAGGGGCCGACACCGGCGACCTCATCGATGCGGATGGGGATGGGAGCCCGGCTTCCGAGGACTGTGACGACTTGGATGCAGCCTCCTTTCCCGGCGCCGAGGAGGTCTGCGACGGGGTGGACAACGACTGCGACGGCGTGGCCGATGAGAACGTGCAGTCGACCTTCTACCAGGATGCGGATGGGGACGGGTACGGGAACGCGCTTGCGTCTGTTGAAGCCTGTGAGGCAGGGGTCGGGTTCGCCGACAACCCCCATGACTGCAACGACCTGGATGACGCGACTCACCCAGACACCCAGGAGGTCTGCGACGGCACGGACAACGACTGTGACGGTGCCATCGATGAGCCGGATGCAGCCGATGCCAGCACCTGGTTTCAGGATGCGGATGGGGATGGCTGGGGTACGGACAACACATCGACCACCGCCTGCAATGCACCCGTGGGGTACGTGCTCCATGGCGGGGACTGCGACGATGCCGACCCCGCATTTCATCCGGGCGCCCTGGAAGCCGACTGCACGGATGCCAGCGACTACAACTGCGATGGTTCCGTAGGATTTGAAGACGCGGATTCCGATGGGTACGCAGCCTGCGAGGACTGCGACGACACCCTTGCGGCGGTGAACGAGGCCGCCACTGAGGTCTGCGACAGCATCGACAACGACTGTGATGGCACCGCGGACGAGGACGACGCGGCCGATGCGGTCACCTGGTACGGGGATTCCGATGGCGACGGCCACGGGGGCACGACCTTCCAGGTGATCGCCTGCACAGCACCGGTGGGGTACGTCACCTCGTCCGACGACTGCGACGACCTGGACGCCAGCAGCTATCCGGGTGCCTCCGAGTCCTGCGACACAGCGGACAATGACTGTGATGGCCAGGTGGATGAGGGCGTCGAGTTGACCTTCTACGCAGACGCCGATGGGGACGGCTACGGGGATTCCAGCCAACCCACACAATCCTGCACCCAACCCCCCGGCTACTCCGCCAACGGTGACGACTGCAACGACGGCGAGCCGTCTGCCCGCCCGGGAGGGCTGGAGATCTGCGATGGCCTGGACAACGACTGCGATGGCACGGTGGATGACAACGCGCTGGATGGCAGCACGTGGTACCCGGATGCAGATGGCGACGGCTACGGCGACTCGTCGGGAGGAGTCAGCTCCTGCGCTCCCCTGAGCGGCTACATCGCGGATGGAACCGATTGCGATGACACCTCCGCTGCCTTGTCGCCCGCGGACGGCGACAGCGACGGCGCCTCTTCCTGCGATGGGGACTGTGACGATGCGGATGCGACACAGAATCTCCAAGATGCCGACTCCGATGGCTACAGCACCTGCGATGGGGACTGCCTGGACACGGATTCCTCGGCCAACCCCGGGGCAACCGAGATCTGCGACGGCATCGACAACAACTGTGATGGCTCCACCGATGAGGGGGCTCTGGGGTTGGCTGCATCCTGCCCAGCATCTGACTGCGCCACGCTCTTGCTGGACGATCCCTCTCTTGGCAGTGGAGACTACTGGGTTGATCCGGATGGGACGGGCAGTCCGGTGGAGGTTTCTTGTGACATGAGTACTGACAGTGGGGGGTGGACGCTGGTGTTCCACATTTATGACCATTCCGGAATGAGCGAAGACCAATTTCGCAGCCAGTTCGGGCACGGCCTGTTCACGGATGAGGCCTGGACCCTCTCGGGAGGATCACTCTCCAGCGGCCTGGCGGGTGGCCTCACCACCCTGGGCGGACAGGGGGCCCTGGACATCGGGCGCATGTCCGGGCTCTGGGACGATGTGCGCATGACATGCAGCCAGTCCAGTGGGGATGCCACGGAGGAGGAATTCGCCCAGGTGAATGGGTATGCCACCACCAACGGTTCCTCGGCGCTGTTGGCTGCCGCGACCAACGGGGTGTCCTACGCCGTGGATGCAGGCCTGAATTCGTTCTCCCAGTCGACAATCTGGCACGACAACGAGACCACAACGCAGAACAGCAGCCACTACCTGTGCGACTACACGAACAGCGGTTCAAGCGGCACGTCCCAATTCAGTTTCTGCTACACAGACTTCCTGAACAACGACAACTCCCAGGACCCGGGCGACACTATCGTGGGGATCTCCTTTGGCCACCAGTCCGGTTCTGACGGCTGGTCCAATGGCTTCAGCGGTGAGTGCGGGAATATGACGTGGGGCTATCTCTCGGACACCGGGACCTTCTCCATCTGGGTGCGGTAGTCCTCAACCCCGAAGAACGTCGGCGACCCAGGAAATGGCGGCGGGCTGGTTCTCGACCTGGGCCACAAACTCCTGGCCTCGACCTGCTGCCTTTAGACGGCCACCTCCCAACCACCGTGCGGGGGGATGGTAGGTCATGCCGGTGCCGCCACGGGTGGGGTCGAGCCAGTCTGGGACCTGCCAGGTGGCCGGACCCGTGGCATCCGAAGCGGTCAATCGAACGGGGGAGGGGAGCAGTCCCCAGCCGGGCAGGTCGAGATCCCCCAACTCCAGGCGATCCCGGGCCACGTAGATCGTGTTGTGGCCGGGCCAGTCGCCATGCAGGTGGGGGTGTTCAGCCAGCCAGGGGTGCCTTTCTAGCACTCGGGTGGGGTTTCCTTGCACTGACAACGCCTCTTGCACCTGGAGCCAGCCAAAAAGGGCGTGAAATGGCTTGCCCTGAAAGGCCCAGGCCTCCTTGTCACTTTTAATTGCTTCCCGGAACAGCCCGAAGAACAAGAAGAGGTCCCCGGGTCCCACGCCCTGGTTTGAGAGATGGCCCTGAGCAGCGGACTCCTGGCCCAGGGAGCCGCGCCAGCCCTTGGAACAGGTTCGGCGCCTGGATCCGTGCGCCAGGTCTGGATCCAGGTGGCACGGTGTTTGTTGTGTCAGCCTCCCCCTTGTGAGGTCGGGGATGAGGTCCGCACAAGGGAGGTCCCGATAGCGGGTGGGGGAGCTGGAATTGGCCGGAATCGGCAGGGAGACCGGCCGGCCGTCCACCACGGGGCTTGGACAGCCACCGCTGCTGGAGTCGAAGCCCTTGCGGCTGATGATGATTCTCATGGAAGGTGGTCCACCAGCAGCCGGTGGAAGTGGTGCACACCCTGTTCCTGGTCCGGGGAATAGCGTCCCCGTGGGTAGAGGCGGGACGCAAAGCCCTTCTGGACCCGTTCCACGACGGCCTCATCCTCCAACTCCACCGTGTCCAACCCAGTGCCAGCGCCCTGCTCTACCAACTCCGGAGAAGACACATAGGTCAGGTAGCGAACGCTCGTGCGATCCACGGATTGGGGCAGGACGATGTTGATGGAGAGTCCCCAGGGGTAGACGTTGATCATGGTGTTGGGAAACAGCCACAGGTACCAGGCCGCCTGGCCGTCCGGGAGGGCGGGACCACCGGCCCGGGGACGGGAGGTCTGAGCCACTCCCCAGGGCATGGGCCGGGTGTCATAGGTGCCGGGCTGCAGCGCCTTCGCGAGTTCGGGGTGCACAAAGGGAACGTGCATGCCCTCCAGGTAGTTCTCCGTGTAGACCATCCAGTTGGCGGCGACCGGGAAGTCTTGGACCTTCTGGGGTGCGTCGGGCAGGACCTGGTCCTCCAGCCAGGGGCAGAACATGAAGATCGGTGCGAGCCATTCCTCGAAGCTGCAGGGCGGATTCAAGCCCACGAAAGCCAAGGGACCCAGGCGGCCGATGGACGGGCGGGGGAGATCGTCGGCAGCCCGGGGGAAATCCAGGGCGTCGTCAAAGCCCGGGGCAGCCAGCATTCGTCCCTGGCGATCAAAGGACCGCCCGTGGTACCCGCAGCGCAAGGTGGTCTCGGAACAAGGGGCATCCACCAGCTGGTTTCCCCGGTGGGTGCACACGTTGGAAAGGCAGTGGGCGGGAGATTCTCCTTCCCGGACCGCCAGCAGGGGCTCGTTCAGCAGTCCCTCGAGCAGGGTGACCGGGTGGGCGGTGTCGGGCTCGGGCCAGGCGCAGAGCAACTGCCAGCTGGCCCCGAAAATAGCTTCTCTCTGGTGTTCAAACACCGCCTGGCTTCGGTAGAAGGACGCCGGCGGCGTCTCCGCCAGGAAGATGTCCGGATCGATGGTCAGGTCCATGTCGCGCCCTCGTGGGTCCACGTAGCTTGGAATCTGGCCCTACGGAAGTTGAGGTGCCCTGTTGTGCTGTGGGCTGATACTCTCGGTCAGTCGTCCTCCACCGGCTCCAACTCCAGCTCGGAGTGCTCCTCGTCCTGTTCTTCCACCCGCGCCCTCATCACCGGCGCCGAAGACGCAGGCGGTGGAGCGGGTTCCGCTGCAGGCGGCGGAGCGGGTTCCGCTGCAGGCGGCGGAGCGGGTTCCGCTGCGTATCCACCTCCGCCAGCCTGGGCGCTGCCCACGGGAATCATCAGCAGTCCACCGCCGATGACCAGGCCCGAAAAGGCAAAGACCCAGTCCACTACCTGGATGGCCTCTTCCTCGTCAAAGCGGGTCAGCTCGGCGGGCTTGTTTGCCGTGGCCTCCAGCACGACCTCGTGCAGGGCTGCCAGCTCTTCCTGGCTTGCCTCGATGATGCCTTCCAGCTGCGCTTGGGCCCTTCCCAGCTCTTCTTGCGCTTGTCGGAAATACCAACCGTAGGGTTCCGGAGTTTCGGGGGTGATGAACTCCTTGACGGCGCTCCTGGCCGCTGCCACCGTTGCCTTGGCCTGCTCGTTCCGCTCACTCCAACTGGCTGTGGATGTGTCCAGGGCGGCCTGGGCAGAGTCGATTTCCTCTTGGAGGTAGGCCTCCAATTCCACTCTCTGCTCGGCAAGCTGTTCCGCCAAGTCGACGAGGTACAGCACGGTACCCAGGGAAAGGAGCAACCAGATGGTGCCCAGGTAGGCCTTTGAAAATCGTTTTCCCATCATGCACCTCCCTTCTGTTGCTGGTGTCTCAGGAAGAGCAGAATGCCCGCACAGGAGAGGAACCAGGCCAGTCCCGACCAGGCCCCCTCGTCAAAGGCGCCGTTGATGCCGGACTTGCCGACCAGGACGCCCACCACGACCACGACACCAATGCAGACCACGGCCAGGCCGGGCCCCTTGAGCCACAGAAAGACCGGGACGATGATGCCGCGCCAGAGCCAGTTCACGAACCAATCGACAAACGAGTACGGTTCGGCCGACGGCTGGAAGTCCACCTGCACCTTTTCGCTCCACTCGCCGAGGGCTTCCAGGAGGAGCGCTTCCACCATGATGCCGAGGGCCACTGCAATCCAGAGTCCAATGGTGTCAGCAGCGAGGATTCCCAGCTCTTCTGCCACCATGACGTTGACGATGGCAAAAGCCCCCCCTGCGCCTGCCACCAGGACCGTGAGCAGTCCGAGGCTGGCCAGGGCATCGGCGTTCTTCAACGCGGCCCGCCAGGAGGCGCCGGTGGCGTGGAAGCAGGTTCCAAGCCGGTGGGGCTTTCGGGTGCTGCCCAGGATGCGGTAGGCCAACATGTGCTGGCCCATCACCACGGTGAACACCCCGAGGGCCACCAGTGCGGGAACCCCCTGACTGAAGAGCGCCTGCAGGGCAGAGCTGGTGGGGTAGGCACCGGCCACCGGCGCGAAGAGCAGGACAGCCAGGCACACGGGGACCACCGCAATGGCCATGATGGGGGCCTGGAGGAGCACAAAGGCCAGGGAGCCGGCGTGGACCCGAAAGAGCCCGCGCCAGATGCCGTCCTTGTAGTCATCGAGCGCCTGGCGTGGCGCGAGGACCTCGCCCAGGGCTGCAAGGCCGTCCGAATCGAGTCGGGCCCGGCACCGGTGCCAGCCCGCCCAGGGATGAAGCAGGCCCCAGAGTGGGGCGACAAGGCAAGCGATGAGCGATGCGAGCACCAGTCCCACCGCATGCATGGGCCTCGCCCCGAAGCGCTTGAGGGCGTCTTGCGCCCGCGATTTGCCTGAAAGCACGAAACCTGCGTTCATGATTGTCTCCGTGATGCCCCCGACCCCTGTGCGTACGGCGGGGTGGCCGTCAGCCAGTTGGAGAGAGGGGAGGTTGCCGGGGCGAGTCTACCCACCAACACCCTTGGTTTGTCAATTGGCTAGAGCCTGTCCACCACCTCGTCTTTCACGGTGAAGTACTTCTTCGGAATGCGCCCGTAGGCAATCCACATGAGGGCAAAGGCCACGGCCATTGTGCCCGCGAGGATGGACAGGGTGAACTGAATCGATGTGACCTTGGCGATCCACCCCACGGCCGGCGCGACCACCGCAAAGAGCAAGCGTCCGGAGAGGGACACAAATGACAGGATGGTGGCCCGCTTGTCGGCAAAGGTGAATTTCAGGATGTGGGCATGAATGATCGGGCGGCCGCATCCGCGCACCAACTGGTGGCACCAGATGGCCATGAAGGCGGCCGGGTGGAGCAGAATCGCCATCAGAAGTGGCGTGGCCACCTCGAGCGCCATGAGCAGGAGCAGGGTCTTGCGGGGCCCGAGGGCTGGCTCGACATTGTGGGCCATTCGACTGGCTGCGGCCGACACAAGATTGAAGCTGGCAAAGGCCACCCCGAATCCCCAGATGGGGAGTCCGCACACCTCCATGTAGGGCTGGTAGGTCCAGAGCAGCAGGGTGGCCGAGGCGATGAACAGGCTCATGAGCACCACGTGCCAGCGCACATAGCTGTGGCGGCGGAGGAAGCGGGTCGAGTCTGACACCAGGGAGCGATACCCCCGCCAGGCATCGGCGAGGGTCTTGTCGCGGGTGGTGGGTTGGACCTCCACCATGCGAACCAGGATGAAGATGGCCAGGATGGGACCCACCAGCTCCGCCCACATGGTGGCCCGGGTGCTGGTGGAGCCGATCCAACCGCCCAGGATGTTGCACACCGCAAAGGTGATCATCATGTAGCCCCGGGCCCGGCCCTCGTGCTCCTCGAACTCCGACTCGCGGCCCAGGGCCTTGAGGGTGTCGTAGAGCAGAGCCGTGTCCGACCCGGAGATCAGGGAGGCCCCCACCGCCAGGATGCACTCGGCCAGGAGGAAGGTCCAGAAGCCATGGCCCATGGCGTACAGCACCCAGGCACCCGCGCCGATGGCAAAGCCCATGACCAGGCTCTTTCGCTTGCCGATCCGGTCTGCGACGAGGCCGCCGGGCACCTCAAAAGCTGCCACTGACAGGGCAAAAACCGCCTGGAGCAGGTAGATCTCAAACATGTCCAGGCCGTTTTCCTGGAAGAAGATCACGATCACGGGAATGGCCACCGGCGTGAAGCTCAGCGCGGCGTAAACCGGGTAGAGCGACAGGTTCCGCTCGATCTGGGCGCGGCTGGGAGCGCTCATGGAGCAGCGCTGATCTGCCACGCCTTCACGGCGCCAGCCTCCCGGGTCGGCGGACCGAGGAGGCGGTGGAGTGCCCTTGGGATGGCGGGGGCGCAAGCAAGGGCCTTCGCGGTGAAGGGCAGATCACATCGCGAGGGGTCGAAGACAATCCACCCGATGCCGGAGCGCTTTGCAGCCGCGGTGGAGGGAATCGGCTCCAGCAGCGTGCCCTGGCCCAGGGCATAGAGCCAGGCATGGAAGTCCATGCGGTCCGGGGGGGGATCCGTCGGGTTGAACGGGTTGACCCGCTTCAGGTGTGGGTGTTCCAGCACCGAAAGGAACTGCCCATGTCGATCGAAGGGCAGCTCCGCCACGGGGCCGGTCTTGAATTCCGCTACAAGGGAGGCGCTGTCCAGGGTGGGAATGGGTGCCCAGAACTGTGGGTCCTCCACCCTCTCCTGGGCCATTCCCAAGGCATGCCCGCCCGCCCCCAGGGCGAGACCGACAGCCAGCACCCCGCCCAGGCGGGGAATCCCAAGGCGCACGGCCTCCACGCCCACCGCCGAGAGCGCTGCTGCCAGGACCACAGCCGCCGTGTTGAGCCGCCCAAAGTCGTGGAGCACTCCCACGGCGCACCAGGCCCGGTCCACGAGCCCTCCGATCCCGGGCAGGGCCTGGAGAGCCCACTGGTTGTGGTCCGTGAAGCCGGGGCAGGGCCCCATGGCCAGCACCGCAGTCCAGGCCAGGACCCACGCCGCACTGCGACCCAGCCGGGGGTGGGCCAGCGCGAGCCCTGCCAAGACCCAGGCCCAGGGGGCCAGCAAGATCGCATCCACCACGCTGGGAAAGTCCGTGATCCGGGGCACCGGCGCCGGGTGGTTGAAGTCGGTCAGCCCCGCCCACCCCTCCCCGGCCAGGAGGGCCCGGGCCACCTGGTCATAGAACCAGGGCGTCTCCACGTTGTCCCCCACCAGGGAGCCAAACGCCACCGCCGAGGCATTCCAAAGCGGCCCCGCCAGCCAAAGAACAAGCACCACCACGCCCAGCCACGGCCAAGCCGCAGTTGCTCGCTGCAGAAGGGGGAAGCGGTCCATCACGGGGGAGGACGATACCGCGGGGCCCTATCCCCCCACCCGTTTCAGCGTGCGAAACACAACCCCCGGTGTCTCGCCTTGACGTCGCTCCACCTCTTCCCACTCCCCCTCGACCAGGGCGGGAAAGAAGGTGTCGCCGTCCGCGGCGTGGTCCACTTCTGTCACGTGGAGGGTCGTGACAAGGGGCAGGGCGGCGGCGTAGATGGTGGCACCGCCGATGATGCAGGGTTCGTTGTCCCCCCGGGCACGGGCCAGGGCGATGGCGGCTTCAACGGAGTGCACCACGTCCGCGCCTTTCAGTACCAGCTCCTGGTTGCGGGTGATGACGATGTTGTGGCGGCCGGGGAGGGGACGGCCGATGGAGTCCCAGGTCACGCGGCCCATCAGGATCGCGTGGCCCATGGTGGTGCGCTTGAAGTGTTTCAGATCCTCCGGGATGTGCCAGGGGAGTCCGCCATCGGCCCCGATGAGGCGGTCGCGGTTCATGGCCACCACCAGGGCCAGGGGCGCCCGGGTCACACGGACACCTGGGCCCGGATGCCGGGATGAGGGTCGTAGTCCTCCAGGCGGAAGTCCTCGTATTGAAACGAAAACAGGTCGGTGACCTCCGGGTTCAGGTGCATGGTGGGCAGTGGCCGGGGGTCCCGGGTCAGCTGCAGCCGCGCCTTGTCCAGGTGGTCGTTGTACAGGTGCGCATCCCCAAAGCTGTGGACGAAATCCCCGGGCTTCAGACCGCAGACCTGGGCCACCATCAGGGTGAGCAAGGCGTAGCTTGCGATGTTGAACGGCACGCCAAGGAACACGTCCGCGGAGCGCTGGTACAGCTGACAGGAAAGGGTGCCGTCCTGCACGTAGAACTGGAACAGGGTGTGGCAGGGGGGGAGCGCCACCTGGTCGGCTTCCACCGGGTGCCAGCCGCTGACGATGATGCGGCGGCTGCTGGGGTTGTCCCGAATGAGATCCAGTGCCCGTTGGACCTGGTCCAGTCCATCGGGGGCATAGGTGCCGTCCGGGAGCCGGGTGCCGCCGAAGTTCCGCCACTGGTGGCCGTAGACCGGCCCCAACTCACCGGCGGGCCGGCCAAATCGAGCACACTGCTCCTCGGTGGCCCAGTCATTCCAGATGCGGACGCCAGCCTCTTGTAGCGAGAGAACGTTGGTCTCTCCCCGAAGGAACCACAGCAGCTCTTGGATGATGGAGCGAAGGTGCAGCTTCTTGGTGGTCAGGGCTGGAAATCCCGCCTGGAGATCAAACCGCAGCTGGTGTCCGAAGACCCCGACCGTCCCGGTGCCGGTGCGGTCCTCCCTTTTGCTGCCATGGGCCAGGATGTGGTTGAGGAGATCAAGGTAGGACTGCATGGTCTGCATCCCCTATCCGAGATCCGAGGTGCGGCCATGGCACCCCCCCCATTTCCCTTCTCTCCCCTGTTAGAGTGCGGAAGAACGGAGGCGGAATGAACCAAAAGCTCGCTGGAACATGTGGGGTGTTGGCAGGGCTTCTGGCCACGGCGCCGGCCCATGCGGGCGCCTACGTGGTGTACGAGGGGGAGGATCCAGGACTTGCTGTGGCGCGGGTTGCAGTGGCGGTGTCCCGTCCGCCCGGCGATTTCACCGCGATGGATTGGCCCACGCACCGGGACGGTTTGGAGCCTGCGCTCCTGGGGGTCGGCTCGTTGGTTGAGTGCACCGGGGAGGCCACGACAACCAAACCCTTCGCCGCCCAGATCAAGGAAGCGGAGGGGGCGCTGAATTTCATGGAGCACGAGAAAGTGCACGCCATTGCCGATGCGGCGTTGAAGGGTTTGTCCTGTCTGGAGGAACCGGTGGATGC
>CAZSZE010000010.1:0-16450 GCA_964610645.1 uncultured Enterobacterales bacterium
ATGCGGGCGGCGGCGAGTGGTCGGGCCTCTACGTCTACATGCAGGGGGGGCTGGACGACGTCCAGGTCGAGGCGGGCCTCAAGCTCACCCTTACCGGCGAGGTGAAGGAGTTCCCGGAGGAGGAGGCCGAGACAGAGACCGAGCTGGTGATCACCAGCGCCACGAACATCACGGTGACCGGCAACGGAGACATCACCGTGGACGTGGTGGACCCGTCCTCAGTGACCGACTGGGAGTCTTGGGAGTCCTGCATGGTCTCCCTCGGCGCCAGCGAGGCGACCTCAGGCATCAACAGCTACGGCGAGGTCGAGCTGGACAACGGCCTGCTGATGGACAACCTCTTTTTCGATTTCCAGGCCAGCTCAGGCGATACCTGGGAGAACATCACCGGGCCCGTCGGGTACAAGTGGGGCGAGTGGAAGGTCTTTCCCCGCGCCGAGGATGACCTGGAGGGCTGGATCGGCGTTCCTGCTGCGGTACCCACCGAGACGGACATCGAGACCATTCAGTCCGGCGCGTTCGACGACGACACGCTGGTCTCCATTTCCGGCGTGGTGGCCACCAGCGGCCTGACCGCGGGCGGCGGTGGTTTCTACGTCCAGACGGCGGGCGGCGGGGAGAACTCCGGCCTGTACATCTACCTGTGGTCGGAGGTCGCAGACGAGGCTTCCGACATCGCGGCTGGGGATGAGCTCGACATCGAGGGGTATGTCACCGAGTACGAGACGGAGGGCAGCTCCCTGACCGAGCTGACGGTGAAGGACAGCGGCAAGTTCTCCGTGTCGGCCAGTGGCGAGACCGTCACCGTGGACACGCTCGACGCCAGCGCCGTCACCGACTGGGAGGTCTGGGAGGGTTGCCTCGTGCAGGTTGGCACCGCGACCACCACCGGCGAGGTCGACAGCTACGGCGCTGTGGCCCTGGACAATGGCCTGACCCTCGACAACCAGTTCTACGACATGGCCCCGGCCCTGGGCACCACCTACACCAGCCTCACGGGGCTCGTGAGTGACTACTTCGGCTGGAAGCTCAACCCGCGCTCCGCCAGCGACCTGGTCGCCCAGTAGCCTCGGCGTTCTTGCCTGCGGGTTACTTCAGATCCCATGGCACGCCGACCCATTCCCCCCACCCGCCGGCGAGATCCTGGAAGGGACAGCGGCGGGGTTGGTTGTAGCGGGCCTGCCCGGCTGTGAAGGAGGAGACGACACCGCGGCCCCTGCCCCTGGAGCCATTGACCACGTGATCGTGGTCATGATGGAGAACCGCTCCTTTGACCACTACTTTGGGGCCCTGTCCTTTGAGGGTCGGGCCGTGGATGGCCTGTCCGCCGACATGGCCAACGCGGACCTGGAGGGCACACCGGTGGCGCCCTTCCACCTCGCCCAGAAGTGCCAGGAGGACCCCCCACACGGCTGGCACTCCTCCCATCGGCAGTTCAACGACGGCGCCAACGACGGGTTTGTCACCGAGCACGAGTCCAAGGTGGGTGCCGGGGAGGGGACCTGGGTGATGGGCTGGTATGGTCGGTCGGATCTGCCCGTGACCTACGGCCTGGCCGATGCCTTTTGCGTCCCGGATCGCTGGTTCTGTTCGGTGATGAGCTCCACCTGGCCCAACCGGTTCTACGCCCATGCGGGCACCTCCATGGCCCGCCCGAACAACACCATGCCCGACGGGGGCTTCACCGCATCCACCGTCTACAAGCAGTTGGAGGCCGTGGGAGAGGACTGGCGTTGCTACTACACGGACCTTCCCTTCATGGGGCTGCTGGCGGATCACTATTCACCGAACCGGTTCCTGCCGGTGACCGAGTTCTTCGAGGATGCCGCTGCAGGCAGGCTCCCAGCCTTCACGTGGGTCGACCCCGGCTTTACGTCCAATGACGATCACCCTCCCCACCACCCGGGCCTGGGCCAGGTCTTTCTTGGCAGCGTGTACGAGGCCCTGGCCCGATCTCCCCAGTGGGAGCGCTGCCTGTTGGTCATCACCTATGACGAGCACGGTGGCTTCTTCGATCACGTTCCGCCTCCCACTACCGACGATGACCACATCGCAGATGGCTTTGACCAGCTCGGATTCCGGGTGCCGACCCTGGTCGTTGGGCCCTGGGTGCGACAGGGGGTGGACTCCACGATCTACGATCACACCTCGGTGTTGCGCTATGTCTGTGAGCGCTGGGGGATTGCGCCATGGACGCGCCGTATTGCCGCAGCAAACTCTCTTTCCTCGGCCCTGGACGCGGAGCGAATGGCCTCGGGCGTTCCTCTCGAGGCACCGGTGCTGCCCATGGTGGAAGTTCCCCAGGAGGAGTTGGGACCCCAGTGCCAGTACGGTGGGGTGTTCCGCTCGGCCCAGCCCGAGTTGGAATCTTGGATTCTGCGCCACCTCCCCCACGTGAGCCTTCTGGACGACCAGGAGCGGATTCAGGCGGAATTGCTACGGATGGCCCGAAAACTGGGGGTAATCCGCCAGGGGTGAACGGCTGCCTGGCGGCCGCATGAGGTACGCTGGAACACCGAACCCGGAGTCCGTGCCCTTTGGCCAAACAGCTTGATCGCACGCTCGGCTTCTGGTCGGTCTATACCATTTCCATGGGCGCCATGATGGGGTCCGGGATTTTCGTGTTGCCCGGAATCGCCGCGTCTGTGGCCGGCCCCTGGGTCTGCCTGTCGTACATGTTGGCCGGGCTGATGGTGCTGCCGGCGGTGTTCACCAAGTGTGAGTTGGCCACGTCCATGCCGGTGGCGGGGGGCACCTATGTCTACGTGGATCGGGCCATGGGCGCCTGGATGGGCACGATCACAGGGATCGGCACTTGGATTGCCCTGTGCTCCAAGACCGCCTTCGCCCTGGCGGGTCTCGGGTCCTACCTGGTGTTCTTCAGCGATGTTCACCCCATGGTCTTTGCCTTGGCTGTGCTGACAGGGTTGGTGGCGCTGAACATGATCGGCGTGGGCAAGGTGACGAACATCCAGAAGTTCATCGTCTTCACCTGCATTGCGGCGCTGCTGGTCTTCTCAACGCTGGGAGCCCAGAGTTACAGCAGCGAGTTGATGTCTCCCGCATTTCCGGAGGGAGCCGCGGGAATCATCTCCGGCGCAGCCTTTGTGTTTGTCTCCTACGCGGGTGTGACCAAGATCTGTTCGATTGCCGAGGAGGTTCACCACCCGGAACGCAACCTGCCCCTGGGCATGTTTGCTTCCCAGTTCACGGTCATGACGCTCTACGTGATCGTGTCCTGGGTGATCACCTCCAACGTTCTCTACTCGGCCATGGACCATGACAAGACGCCAGTTGCCACGGCCGCTGGGGTCTTCTTGGGCTTCCACGGCCAGAAGTTCATGGCAGCCATCGCGGTGCTCGGGCTCATTTCCATGTGCAATGCGGGGGTGCTCTCCTCGAGCCGCTTTCCGTTTGCCATGAGCAGGGATTCCCTGTTGCCCAGCGCGTTCCACCACATCAGCGAGCGGTTTGGTACCCCCACAAAAGCCATTTTCGCGACGGGGGTATTTCTCGTCGCCCTGATCACGTTCCTCCCGGTCAAAGAGCTCGCCAAGCTGGCCAGTGGGTTCAAGATCTTCTTGTTCTGTATCAACCACCTGGCGCTCATCGTGCTCCGGGAGAGCAACGCATCCTGGTACAAGCCGCGGTTTCGCTCACCGTTCTACCCATGGACTCAGCTTGTGGGGGTACTCGGCGGCCTCTGGCTATTGAGCTACCTCGGGGGACTGCCCATCATTGGCATTGCGGCGGGCATCCTGGTGGGAACAGCCTGGTACTTCTGGTATGTGCGCAAGCGGGTGGATCGTTCCAGTGCCCTGCGTCATCTCTGGGGCGAGACGAGGCTCTTGCGGGAAACCGAGATGGCGGAACTTGCCGAGGAGCTGACCGACCAGGCCCCCCGGGTCATCGTGCCGTTCTTTGGCCAGGAGGAGAGCACCCGGCACCTGGTGCGCCTGGGCGCGGCTTTTGTGGATGTGGGCATCCTGGAAGTGGTGCGCCTGGAGGAGGTCCCGCAGCAGATTCCCCTGCTCGAGGCAGCGGAAGAAGACTCGACGATGCTGCGAATCTCCCGAGAGAGCGAGCAGGTGGCCCACGAGTTGCACGTGCAGTTGGACTTTCACGATGTGGTCACCCACCACGCAAAGGACGCCCTGTTGCACCACGCGGAAGCGACCCTGGCCCAGTGGATCATCATGGACTGGCCCTCGACCCGGAAGGAAAGTCGCCTGATTCGATTCCCCATGTCCTGGTGGGAGTCCAATACACCTTGTGACCTGGCCATTTTCAAGGATCGGGGAGCGGATCGCTTCCGGCGGATTCTCGTGTTGGCGGAACCCGGCCCGTACGATTCCCTCGTGGTGCACGTGGCAGACCGCTTGGCCCGACAGGAGAAAGGGGAGCTGGTCCTCTTCCGGATTGTGGGGGAAGACACCACGCCGGAGCAGATGCAGGCGGAGCGGGACTACCACCACCAGCTGCGGCAGCTCACCCGGAGCGAAACCAAGAGCTTGATTCTGAAGACCGACGATCCCAAGGCCCTTCTCGCGGAGGTGTCCAAGAAATTCGATGTCCTGATTCTGGGTGCCCCACATGAGAGGCCCTTGTTCCATCTCTTCTTTGGTTCCAGGGAGCACCGGTACGCCGAGGCGGCAAAGTGCTCGGTGCTGCTGCTGAAGACGCCGCGCCACCGGGTGCATCCCCGCCTGGAGCTTCCCCAGGAGCGGGGGGAGGCCCACTTCGATCTGGGCCCTTACCTGTCGGGGTCCGCCATCGGGGTCCGGGTGCGGGGAGGCCGAAAGGAGGATGTGTTCCGGGCCATGTCCGAGCGTCTCGCGGAGGTGGTCCAGGTGGGGTCCACCTCCAGCATCGAGGCGGCGCTCTGGGAGCGGGAACGGCGGCAGAGCACTGCGCTGACCGGGGGGGTTGCTCTTTTGAGTGCCACCTGCGCCAGCATCAACACCACGGTGCTCGGGGTCTTCACCCTGGAGCAGCCAGTTGATTTCCGGGGCGGCGGCGGGGAGCCGGTGGATGTGTGCCTGGTGACCGTGGCCCCCCCGGCCGAGCGCCAGACCCAACTCTGGATGTTGGCGCGACTCGCGCGAATGACCCTTCGGCCTGGATTCCTTTCGGCCATGCGGAAGTCGACCAACGTGCGAGACCTGCGAGACGCCATCCGCCTGGCAGACGAGTCCATTGATCGTATCTAGCGGGGAATCAGCTATGTTCCCCGTGGATTGAAGTTCAAGGACACGGAGGATTTGATGCGCCGCATTTTGGGATTGACCCCCATCTGGTTGTTGTTGGGAGCTTGTGACGGTCTTCTTGGAGACCCGTGCAACGACTACGTGGACTACGTCTGTGAGTGCCATGCCGACGATCCCGGCTACGACTGCGAGACCATTCGACTGGCCCACGAGAACCACGATGTGGAACAGTACGAGGACTGCCAGCTCGCTCTGGATGAAGTCAAGGTCGCAGATTCGGCGGCGGGCTTTGTCTGCGCCACCGGCGACACGGGCGGGGACACGGGCGGCGACACGTCGTCCTCGGACACAGGGGCCTGATTCATGTGGTGGTTCCTGGTGGGGGCAGCCCTCGCCTCTGACTCCGAGTTTGCCGGAACGGAAGAACCGGGGAGTGCCGCTGAGGAAGAGGTCGATACAGACCTGTCCCTGGAACTCGGGGGCATGTGGACCCTCGGCAACACCGACATCCGCACCCTGACGGTGCAATACGACGGGTCCCAGAGGTGGGATCAACACAAGGTATCGACCAAGGGAGGAAGCATTACCGGGTCGTCTCTTGTGGACAGCAACACGGACGGACGCCTGGACGAGTCCGAGCGGGCGGCCGGTCGCGTGGAGACCTCCCATCGGCAGGAGGGCTGGCTGCGGTACGACCGCTACCTGGGAGACCGGGACTCCTTCTACGGCCTGGCCGGAGGCTTCTCCGATCCGTATGCCGGCTACGATTCCCGGTTCAATGCCCAGGTCGGCTACAGCTACCTCCTGGTAGGTGGCGAGGACGAAACCGGCCCCCGTGTCATCGGGGAGTTGGGAGTTGATGGGGCGAGGGAGGACACCGTCGGGTCCACCATCGACCCCGACATCGTCTATGCAGCCCGTGCCCTGATTTCCCTGGAGATGGCCTTCGAGGAAGCCATCAGCTTTGGTGAGCAGGTGGAGAGCCTGGTGAGCGTCCAGGAACCGGAGGACACCCGGGTGAACTCCGAAACCTCCCTGACCGCAAAGCTCTCGGATATCTGCGCCGTGAAGCTCTCCTACAGGGTCAACTTTGACACCCAACCCGTCGAGGGTTTCGCCAAGACGGACCAGACAGGGCTCGTGACGGTTATCACCTCCATCTTCTGATGGAGGTTCCATGATTCTCGCCGCCTTGCTTGTTGGGCTGTCCGCCTGCAACGACCCCTATGAAGTCGCCATGGAGGACGGCAGCTTTGCAGTTCTCGAGGCCTTTGCCCAGGAACACCCGAACCACCGCATGATGCACGTGGTGAAGTTCAAGCTGGAACAGCTCACGCTTGGGCAGGCCGAAGAGGCTGGCACGGTCGAGGCGTGGGATGCGTACCTGCAAAGCTACCCGGAGGGCGAGCTTCGGGAGAAGGGGGAGACCGGCCGCCTGGAGGCGGTCTGGAATGCGGCTGCCACGGGCAACGATCCTGCGGCCTGGACCCGGTTTCTGGAGGATTACCCCAAGGCGGATCGGGACCGGCGGTGGGATGCGGAGCGTCGTCGGAAGGTGGCGCACCACAAGGACAAGATCGTTCTGGGGGCGGTCAACGTGGAGCCGGTCAACCTGGCTGAGAACCCCGATGGTCCCTACGACGGCTACGCCATTTCAGCGGATGTGACGTGGTCGGGCGAGGTGCCGCTGCCCTACCTGCAGATGGCGGTCGAGTTCCTGGCGGGGGATGGCTCGGTCCTGCGCACCGAACGCTGGCCCCTCGTGGCGCCGCAGGGTCCCAAGAACCTCCCCATGGAAGAGGAGTGGAAGGTCCCGGTCGAGCCAGAAGAAACCCGGCGCTACTACTACACCACCGAGGGGCCAAAGACCGGCAAGTGGGAGCGAAAGGCACGGGTGGTTCCCGTGGCGATAAAGTTGGAGGGTGAAACCAGTACGCCCAAGTAGTCTCCTGCTCCTGGCGGCCGCCTGTCGGCCGACGGGGGGGGTGGAGTCCCTGGATGGCTGCGAGACGATTCCCCCCGGGCCGGGTGAGGTTCGGGTCATGCACCTGTCGTGCAACGATGCGGCCTCCACCGGGGGAGAAGCCCGCAAGGGGGACTGGATCCTGGAGAACAGCCGGATCCGCTTCGGGTTGCGAAAGCCGGAGGAGGCGCTTGGGCGCCATGGTGTGGGTGGGGGGACCGGAATCGACCTCGCGGTTCAGGGGGGGGAGGACCTGCTCTGGGAGGCCATTCCCATTGTCTCGGGAGGTTGGATGCAGCCGCGGTCGGTCACCGGGGGCGCGGATGAACAAGGCGCCTGGATCACCTTGGAGGGCCCGGGAGAGGACCTTGGGGGGACGCCCCTGGGCGGAGAGGCGTCGGTCACCTGGCGGCTTGCTCCGGATTCGAATGTTCTGGAGTTGGAGGGGGCAGAATCCCTGCTGTACCAAAGTCTTCCTGGGGACCTCTCGTCGGTGGTGGGCAGTGATGCAGAGAGCCTTCAGCAAGTGGGGGCAGCCACCTTGCTCACCGGCCTGACGCAGCTTGTCCTGGAGGAGCCCATTCCGGATGAGGGGGAGGCCGACTTTGTCCGGGTCCGCGTGGCAGATGAAACCGGGCGCGATGTGCCTTCGCAAGTGGAGTGGTCGGAGGGTGCAATCATGCTTCCCCCTGGAGGCGGGCGGGTGCCCACCGGGGCGGGGGATTGGAGCCTTGTGGTTCACCGCGGTCCTGTTGCAGAGCCTGTGCAAGCCACGGTGCAGGTGAGCGGGGAGATCGGGCTCGACGTGGTCCTGGCCTCTGTGGTTCCGGCGGGCTGGGGACTTGTGGAGGTGGGGCTCCCCTCCCACCCGGAGGTGGGCACCTCTTCGGCGGATGCCTTGGAGTGGGCCGCTGCAGGCGGGCGCTCCCTGGCGGTGCTCACGGCCGCCAACGAGGTGGCGAATCGCCGGGAAGGGGACTGGTCCGGGTGGTGGGTCCGGGGGGAGGCGGGTTCCCACACGGTGTCACTCGATGCGGGATCGATCTGGTCCTGGCCCTGGACCCGGTCCGGGAAGGAGGCCGCCCATGGAGCGGTCAATCCGCGGGGACTGACAGCGGCGGACCTCCTGGCTGCAGCGGCGGGCGGGCAGCCCCGTCGACTGGTCGTGGACCTGGACTGGGTGGCAGCTGCGGGGGCACCCTTCCGGTGGGATCCGGTGCCGGATGCCATTCGAATCGAGGACCCGGAGGATGTGTCTGCTGTGGCCGATGTGCTGGAGGCCGGGGCCTGGGTCGGGGTGGTGGGGCCGCTCACTTGGGTGCCGGTGGAGACGGAGACGCTGCCCTCCGTGGCCGCCCTGGAGCGGGCCATCGCAACGGGCACGAGCGTGGCCACCAGCGGGCCCCTCTTGTGGATGGAGCGTGTGCCCGCCCTGGAAGGAGCGGAGCCCTTTCCCCAGCAGCCCGCCGTGGCAACCCTGTCCCTTTCTCTCCATGGCCGAGCGGACATGGACATCGAGTCGGTGACGATCTGGCAGAACGGGGTGCCGGGGGCCACCTGGGAGGCCGGGGATCACGATCTGGGAAGTGGGTGGACGGCGTCCCGGGCCGTCTGGGCGGATGGCTGGGCCATGGCGGTTGCCTCCGGGCCCGACTGGGCTGTGACCGGCGCGGTGTGGCTGCAGTAATGTTCTCCCGCGCGGCTGCTCTACTGCTGGACCCGAGAAGTACTGGGCGGAATCCCCGGCGCCAGGGTGTGTTCCAGGTAGGGCGCGCAAGAGGGGTGCAGGCGCATGTCGAGGCCAAGGGCAATCAGCGCCCCCAGCACCTTGGAGAGGGGGGTGTCTGTGATGAGCGCTTCCATGATTCGGCGGCGACTGGCCATGGGCACCTCTTGGCTCAAGTCTATCCCGCGCTTGCCACCCGGGAGGCAATGGCTTCCCCAGCGCGAATGCAGTCCTTGACGGCGATGCCATCCAGGTGGTGCCCGGTCAGGAACAGGCCGGGCAGGCCCTCCTCGGTCTCGCGGAGGGCGGCGACCCGTTCCAGGTGGCCCAGGTGGTACTGGGGAATGGCGCCCGGGTGGCGAAATACACGTGGGTCCGTGAAGGCCGGTAGGGGGCCGAGCATTGCCTCTGTGGCGCCCCGTGCCCGCGCGAGGAGGTCGTCGTCAGATCCATTCAGGACATCGGGATCCCGGGCACCGCCCAGCATGATGCGAACTGTGGCGTGGCCGGCGGCGGCATGGTCCGGAAAGACGTTCGTGGTCAAGAGGAGGCCCAGCACCTCCGGCGATCCCGGCCCCGGAGACACGAGGCAGCCAAAGCCTTCGGGCGGCGTCCATGATTCGGTGGAAATCAACCCGGCCACGACGGCCAGGGACACGTGTTCCATGCCTTCCAGAATCTCGGTGGCTTCCGGCGCCAGCCCGCGCAAGAGCCGGGCACTTGCTCGTGCGGGGCAGGCGAGAACCACCGAATCGTAGAGGGCCTCCCGTCGAACCCCCTCCAGTTTCCAGCCCCCCTCAACGCGTCGCAACGCGGTGCAAGTGGTCCCCGTGTGGACCCGGTCCCCCAGCGCAGTCTCGAGGGTGCGGATGAGGGTGCCCAATCCTCCACGGAAGCTCACAAGCTTGCCGGGCGAGCCCCCGGAGCGCCTCATGCCTCGCAACAAGGACCCGTGCGCCACTTCTGCTTCCTTCAAGGCGGGAAAGCAGGCCGCGACGCTCAAGGACTCCACATCGCCTGCGTGAATTCCGGTGACGAAAGGCTCCATCAGCCGCTCCAACACCTGCGGCCCGAGGCGGCGCCGCACGAAATCGGCCACGCTCTCATCTGGCGGCCCCCGAAATCGAAAGGGCTCCGTCAGAAGCCGCATCCGGGCGCCCAGGGACAGGTAGGAGTCTTTGAACAACGCGGGGGGAGACAGGGGGACCGGGCGCAGTTGACCGTCGCGGTAGACGAAGCGGGGTCCGGGCTTCGCCGTCAGTACGCTGTCGCCGAGGCCCAGGCCGTCGATGAGGCGGCCCACGGCCGGGTCCCCATCCAGCAGTCCGTTTGGGCCTTCCTCGACGACCGCCCCAGCGAGTCGGTGGCTTCGAATCTTGCCCCCCAGGCGGGGTCCCGCTTCAAACAGGTCCACGGCGTGGGTGTCATTCAGGTGCCAGGCCGCACAAAGCCCGGAGATTCCTCCCCCGATCACTGCAACCCGGTTCCGGCTCATTGTGCAGCCCGGACGAGCTCGGCCAGGGCCTGGATCCACGTGGGCTCAGTGTTCATGGACCGCGCTCTGGCAAAGTGTTCAATCCCATGTTCCAGTGCCACGTCTCGCAGCTGCTCATCGATCTCGATCAGGGTCTCGACGTGGTCGCAGGTAAATGAGATCGGCGCCACGATCACGGACTTCACCCCTTCCTCCCCGAGGCGTGACAGGGTGTCGATGGTCGAGGGTTGCAGCCACTTTGCCCGTCCAAGCTTGGACTGAAAGGCCAGGTGCCAGGGCGGCAGCAAGTCGCCCAGGGCAGCCACCAGCGCCTCTACAGTGGCTTGGGTCTCCCCCAGGTAGGGGTCGCCGTTCTCCACCCAGGAGACGGGAATGCCATGCGCGGAAAACACCAGGTGCGTCTCCACATCCACAGGGGCATGGCTTATGGCTTCTTGAATGGACTCGGCCAGGGCTTGCACGTACCGCGGGTGGCTCGGATAGCTTTCAATTCGTCTCACGGACCCCTCGTGATCCGCCAGCGCTCGTTCAGCGTCCTGGATGCAGGTCTGGGTCGTGGCCCCGCACCGGTGGGGGAAGAGGGAGAGCAGGACGACCGGCTGGTCGGGCTTCAGGGCGGCAGCTGCATCGTCTGCGGACTCGCCCCAGTATCGAAACACCGGCCGGCAGGAAAAGCCTTCTCCCAGGGAGGCTTCCAGGGCCTTGGCCTGGTTGCGCACGATCTCCAATTGCGGGCTTGCGCCCCCCAACTTCAGGTACTCAGCCCGCACCACCTTGGCCCGGCGGTTGGAGATCCAGGAGGCAAAGAGCCGGCGCATCCAGTGGGCGGGAAAGGGGATGAGTCCCGCATCGGAGAGCAGGTTGTAGAGGAAGGGCTGAATGGCCTCAGGGGAGTCGGGTCCGCCCAGGTTCATCATCCAAACGGTGGTCGGGGGTGGGGTGCCCATGCCCCCGGTATGCTCCGTGGGTCCGTTTCGGTCAAGGAATCCGGGCTCAAGGGGGGGGCAGCGGGACCGATAAACGGACATGGCGCATCCTACTGGCATTCGTCCGCGTTCAGATGCTGAACGGCTTTCGATGATTCGCTCCATGGCGGCGGCTCCGCGGGTTGTGGGCATTGCCCATGCGGACGATGGGTGGGCAGCAGCCTGCCTGGCCATTGCGGGGAGGGTGCCGGTGTGGGCGTGCGAGGCGAGCTCTGCACGCGCTGAAGCACATCTGCGCGCACTGGGACTGCCGGGCCTGGGCAAAGAGCCTGTGGAAGCAACCCTGGACGCTGATCTTCAACTGCAGGATGTGCAGGGCCCTCCGCAAGCGGGAGCGCTGCCGGCTGCAGAAGGTCCCCTGGTGACGATTCTTGTGTGCACCTACAACCGGGTCGATCTCTTGCGGGAGTCCATTTCTTCTGCCCTGGCTCAGAGCTGGCCCTGCGAGGTGGTGGTGGTGAATGATGGATCCACCGACGGCACCCGACATTGGCTGGATGCCCAGGACGGACTCCGGGTCTTTCACCAGGAGAACACCGGCAAGCCGGGGGCCTTGAACCTGGGCCTGTCTGAGGCCCGTGGGGAGGCCGTGTTGGTCCTGGACGATGACGACCTCATTTTCCCGGGGGCTGTGCAACTGCTCGCCAAGGCGCTGTTCGACCACCCGGAACGGGCAGCGGTCTGGGGGGACACCGGAGTCTTTGAAGGAGGTGCCGGGCAAATCCGGGAGTACCTGCCCTCGTGTCGCCTGCCGGGGGAGATGGCCCGCACCGGGACCCTGCTCCAGGTGCCAGCCGCCACCGGCGCAACGCTTATCCGCATGTCCGCCCAGCGGGAGGCCGGGGCGTACGACCCCCGCATGATCCGCGGCGAGGACATGGACATGTTCCAGCGACTTTCCCGGGTCGGCCCTATTGAGGCGGTTCCGTACCCGACCTTTCTCTGCCGAGCCCATGCGGGGCTCCGCGGATCAGCGGCGACCCGGTGGGACAAGAACGACCAGAAGAAGGACCACGAGCGGTTCTGTGTCTACGCGGTCCCGGTTTTCCTGGAGCGCTGGAAGGCCTGGGCCCCGCAGGCAGGCCGCATGGAAGGCTTTGCGTGGGCCATGGGGCTCCAGGAGAGAGATTGCCGGGTGGAAGCTCGGCAGGAGCTGGCGCGTTGGCCTGCACCGTATTCTCCGTCTGAGGCCTGGATGCGCGGCCACGTGGGCCTGGCTTCCCCGGCGCACACGCCGGCTGAAGCGGTGGTGGTGGTGGACGAGGGAGACCCTGGGGCGTTGGAGGAGACCCTCCTGATTCATGCGGACCAGAGGGCCATCTGGGTCAACCTGGAGGTGCCGCGGGATCCCCTGGGAAACTCGCGCTTGTACTGGCAAGGACAGTACGGTGCGCAGCAGCGTCTGCATGCGTGGGTCGAACACAGCGGACCGGTGCACCTGCGCCTGACCGTTGCACCGGACTGGGCGCCTCCCCCCATTGAGACTGTGGACCTGTTGCCGGACCTGCCCGCATCGGATGCGGTCTTGGCGCTGGCAGCGGTTTTTGGCTGGGATCCACCGCGCACCACCCGGCCCGGGCTGGATCGGCCCATGCCCGAGACGGTGGAGAGAATCTGGCGGGTACGCTTTCTCTTGGAGCGCGGACGTGCCGACCTGGCGGCTGGGATGCTGCCGACGCTCTCCCAGGCGCTGCCGGACTGGCACGGCACGTGGCGCCTGGCAGCCCAGACCTGGCGTGCCCTCGGCCGAGAGGATCTCGCCCGTCCCTGGGAGGAGCGGCTGGCACGGCTTGCGGCTTGACGTCTGCGGCTTGAACCGGCGGCCCGCCGCAGGATATGCAGGGGGCATGGAAGCTGCCCTTCACCCGACCCGTGCCCTCCGAAGAGGATGGGCCATTCTTGCCCGCTCGCCGGTGGTGCTCTGGCTGGCGGCCTTGGCGGTGGTCTCTTGTGAGCGGTTCGCCGATTTCCTTCGGGACAATCTCTCCCGGGACTTCTGGCTGGACCTGGCCCAGCCCTACCCCTTCGTCACGGCGGGCCTGCCCTCCTGGGCGATGGAGGTGCATGTGCGCCTCTGGGCGCCTGGGGTCATTCCCCTGTTGCTCGCGTTGCTGCTTGTTCGCTCCGGCGCTGAAGCGGGGGCCATTCGCGTACACCACCACGTGATTATCCGGGGTCGCTCGGGTCCGGGTGCCCTGGTGGAGGGGGCCCGGTGTGCGTTTAGGCTCTTTGGATTCCACATGGTGGGGTGGGGGCTGATCCTGGGGTCCCTCTCGCTGGCCTGCCTTCCGGGGGCTGGAATTGTCTTTCTGGGGGTGCGCACCGGGGCGCCGGAAATGGCGGGCCTGGGGTTGGCCACCATGGTGGGGCTGGCCGGTCCAGTCTGGCTCTGGGTGAGCCTGGGGTTGTTCCTGGGGTCTCGGGCGGTGGTCCTGGAAGACCTGGGGCCCCTTGCCGCGTTGGAGCGCTCCTTTTCCCTGGCTTCCGGGGAGCGAGCAGCCCTGCTGGTCTTTCGCCTGGTGTGCGTCACGTTCAAGGTCCTGGGGATCTTCTTGGGGCTGGCCGGGTGCATCGTGGGGGCCCTTGTGACGTGGCCTTTGTTCCGAGCCGTGTCCGATGCGGCGTTGAGCGAGGCCTACCTGACGGGGGTTCGAGGCGGAAGAAGCCGGTGGCGCCTGCTCGTAGAGCTGGGCGAGGAATAGGCGGCTCGATTGGCGAGCCTCGCCTCCAACGGGATACCCTGCACATTCTTCGAGGAGGCAGTGTGAAGCCCCTGATCACGCTATTGTTCGTCACTATCGGTTGCACCGGTACCAATGGTCCCAAGATCCTGGATGACACGGGGGAGACCCCCGGAAGTCTCTTGGTGGACACGGAGGCGGTGGCCTTTGGGCTGGCCGAGGATGTGGGCCTGACCCAGCAGGCGGCAATCAGCCTCCAGAACACGGGCCAGGGCGAGGTTTCCATCAACTCCATCGTCTTTGAGGGCCCGTTCTCAGCGTCCCTGGAGGCGCTCTCCGTGCCCCCCCTGGGCACTGTGTCGCTGGGGCTCTACTTCCTGCCGGTGGACTACGCGGACGCCACGGGGGCGATGACCCTTCAAACGGATGATCCCGACAACCCGGCGGTGATTGTGTCCCTGTCGGGCGGGGTGATCGTGGATGGCGATGCGGATGGATACGATCGCGTTGAGGCTGGCGGCGAGGACTGTGACGACACGGATCCCAACACCTTTCCGGGTGCCACGGAGACCTGGTACGACGGAAATGACCAGGATTGTGGGGGCGATGACGACTACGACCAGGATGGGGATGGGTACCAGACCGTGGTGTTCAATGAGGACACGGAAAACGGTGGGGGCGACTGCAACGATGTGGTGGACTGGGTCCATCCCGGTGCGACGGATGACTGGTACGACGGCGTTGACTCCAACTGCGATGGACAATCGGATTGGGATGCGGACGGCGACGGGTACTCCTCCGAAGCCTTGAACAAGGGTTCCGACTGCAATGACTTCGATGTGGATGTGCACCCGGGCGCAAGCGAGCGTCTGAATGGCCAGGTGGATGGCTGTGACGGGGACCAGGATGCTGAAATCCTGGCCTCCTCGGCTGACTACATCTACACCGGGGTGGGTTCCAACGAGCGCTTGGGGTACGGTCTTGGGGCAGGGGACATCGATGGGGACGGCCTTCCGGACCTTGTGACCGGGGCGCCGGACTACAACACGGCGGGGGGCCTCATGGGCCGCGGCGCGGCAGCGGTCTTCCTGTCCACCAACCCACTGCCGGCAAGCGGATCAAACCACCAGTCGGGCTTTCACCTCTTCCAGGGAACGGGCGCCACCAGCGGCCTGGGATTCTCCGTTTCCGTGGTGGATGACTTCAACGGCAACAGCCAGGCGGACCTCCTTGTGGGGGCCCCCGGCGACAACTCCTACGGCGGTGCGATCTACATCATTGATTCCTCGGCGGTCCTGGTCTGGGGCGGCACCCAGAACCGGCACACTGAGATCCGGGGGGGCAGCGGCGGTGGCTACTACGTGGGCCGCGGCATTGCCGGACAGGCGGACCTGGATGGCGATTCGCTCTCGGATGTGATCTTCGAGTACAGCACCTCCAGTTCGACGTCGGGTTCAGGCAACCTGGGCTTGTTGTATGGGGGGGCCAACAACATTGTGGATCTCTCCAGCGTGGATGTCCTGATGAGCGTGGGCACAAGCTCTTCCCACCCGACCCGGCAGAACCTGGCCACGGCCATGGACATTGACGGCGACGGGTACCAGGACTGGGTCTACGGCAACTCCGGGGATGACTCGCAGGGCACCAACACCGGTGCGGTGTGGGTGATCTGGGGGCAGGCGGCACAACACTCCAACGTCAGCGTGAACCCGGTCCTGACCCAGGTGGTGGCCGGTGATTCGGGCAAGGGCGCGGGCTACATGACGGCTTTGCTCCCGGACATCGACGGCGACAGTTCTCCTGATTTGGCCTGGTGGCTGGAGACTGAAGACGAGCTGCACCTGTTGTCCGGTGCTGGGCTGCGAGACGGCGGGGTCCAGGCGGCGACGGACTCCTTTGCGGTGATCACGTTTGCCTCGGGATCGATTCCCGGGCAGATCGGAAGTATCGGCGATTGGGATGACGATGGCGCCGACGAGTGGATCGTCACCCTGGACGGGGAGGATGGCAGTGGCGCGGGAGATTCCTATGTCTTCTGGGGCGCCGGAATGAGCGGCGACTATGACGTGGAAGACGATTTCTTGGCCAGCTTCGAGCCCCATAGCGATGATTCAAACGTGGACTTCGGCCACCGAATCATTGCTGGCGGCGCGGACATCGACGGCGACGGCCGCCCCGACCTGGTGGCCTCGGACCCGCTGTACGAGGGAGACCTGGACGGCGACGGCACCGCAGACGAAGAGGTCGGCGCAGTCTACCTGTTCCTGAACCAGGGCCTGTAGCCACCGCAGGGCGGCCGAACCCGACCCCAACCGGGGGAGATGCCGTATCCCTCGGCGTTTTGGTCACTTTCGACGCCCAGAAGTGACGTGTAGGTGGGGGGGATGCCGTA
>CAZSZE010000010.1:16550-27462 GCA_964610645.1 uncultured Enterobacterales bacterium
CTCGACGTTTTGGTCACTTTCGACGCCCAGAAGTGACGTGTAGGTGGGGGGGATGCCGTATCCCTCGACGTTTTGGTCACTTTCGACGCCCAGAAGTGACGTGTAGGTGGGGGGGATGGGCTATCCCTCGGCGATTTGGTCACTCCGGTGGTGAGTGGGTGCGGGAGCTACTCCTCTCCGCCAATTCGGTCGCCCCCCGAAATGAACGGGCAGCCCGTGAGCAGCAGTGACCCGATCGACAGAACTCGCATGTCAATCTCCAGGAGACCCATTCTGCCTCAGAACACCAACCCCGGCAGCAGCCGCGCCAGGGGGTCCTCCCAAAAGAACAGGTACCCCATCGCCCCCAGGGCCAGAAACGGTCCAAAGGGGATCTGGGACTTCATGCCCTTGTCCTGTCCGATCATCAGCCCGATTCCCACGACCGATCCCACGATGCTCGACAGCAGGATGATCACCGGCAGGGCCGGCAGCGGCCCCAGCCAGGCCCCGAACATGGCCAGCAGCTTCACGTCGCCGAAACCCATGCCCTCCTCCCGGCGGATCAACCAATAGGCACCCATGATGAGCAGGAGCGATCCGCCTCCCGCCACCGCGCCCACCAGCGATTGCTGCCACGTGGGTATCCCCGGCTGCCCCAGCGCCCCCAGCAGCAACACCGCTCCGGTTCCCATGGGGATCGCCCAGATGGAGAACTCGTCGGGGATGATGTAGTGGCGCAGGTCGATGAAGGTGGTGGCCACCAGCATCGTGAGAAAGACCAGGTAGACGGCCCAGGTGGCAAGCGACGCCACATTGAGCGCCTCCGGTTCCGGGATCAGGTGCCGAAACCACAGCAGCGAGATCACCCCAAGCAGGCCCTCCACTGCCGGGTAGCGAATGGAGATCGCGGTGCCACAGTCGCGACACTGCGCCCGGAGCAGCAGCCAGGAGAGAATGGGCACGTTGTCCCGGGCCCGAACGGCGTGGCCGCAGGCAGGGCAGGCCGAACCCGGCGACACCACCGAAAGGTCATGAGGCATCCGCGCGATGCAGACATTTGCAAAGCTGCCTGCGCACAGCCCCATGGCGAGGGCCAGCCCTTGAAAGGCCACCATTCCCTGCTCTGGCGTCACTACTTGAAGTCCCTGCGTGAGAGCACCACCGACGCCAGCGCCAGCACCACCACCGAATACCCCACCCCATACGCCAGGGCGCCCACCACCTGCTCCATGGGAATCGGCAGCCCGTGCACCGCCCGATCCGTCGCGTTGAAGACCTCGAAGTTCGGCAGCATCCAGTAGACGACTCGCGAGAGGGACTGCATGGACTCGCTTGTCGCCTGGGCCCCGAACAGCGCGATGTCATCCGCCAGGTGCCCGATCACATAGACCGCCAGGGAAAAGAACGTGGCCGTGGTCGGGTTGGAGTAGCTGCTGAACAGAAGCGCCCAAGCCGTCAGCAGCCCCAACTCGGCAAAGAGCAGAATCCAGGACACATAGACCGATGCCGTGGGCGCCCCTTGCTGCAGCACCATCAGCACCGTGTAGAACAGCCCGAGCAGCGCCAGCTCCACCGCCAGCACCCCCATCAGCCCCACGTACTTGCCCAGCAGGAAGAGCCACCTCGGAATGGGCTTGCTGGCGATGGTGTAGATCGTCTTTCGCTCCAGCTCCTTGAAGACCAGGCCCACCCCCAGGAACAGGGCAATGCCCGAGGCGAACAGGCGGATGGCTCCCAGCGCCATGCTGCGCACCACCTTTTCCCCGTCGCCAATGGTGATCTCCGTCACGGCCAGGCAGAGGATGAGCACCCCCACCGCGAAAAACAGGATCGAGTACAGCACCCGGTCCCGAATGGCTTCCCGGAAGGTGTTCTTGGCAATCGCGGCCAAGCGCCTCATGGGCCGGCCTCCCGGCTGCGCAAGACTTCCTGAGCCACCAGGTCTTCCAGGGTCGATCGGGCGGGCAGCACCTGGATCACCTTCCCGCCGCTCGCCCGAACCCGGTCCAATGTCTCGTCCACCTGCTCCGGTGACAGCCGCACCTGGATCAGTCCCCCTTCTCGGGAGATCTCCGTCCCAGGCAACTCCACCGGGCCGGCCAGGCGAAAGGCGCAGTCCACGTGGTGGATGGACGCGCCGACCAACTCCTCCACCCTGCCACACCCCTGCAGCCGCCCCTGGATCAGGAGCCCCACGCGATCCGCCAGCAACTCCACATCCCCCAGCACATGGGACGACAAGAACACCGTGGTGCCCTTGGCTTTTTCCTCCAGGAGAATGTCCTTCACCAGCATGCGGCCCAGCGGATCCAGCCCGCTCATGGGCTCGTCCAGAATCAGCAGCCGCGGTGTGTTCACCAGGGCTTGGGCAATCCCGGCCCGCTGGAGCATCCCCTTGGAATAGGTGCGCAGGGGGGCATCGGCAAATGGCGTCAGATCCACCCGCTCCAGGAGCGCCTCTACGCGCTGCGCCAGGGCCGGACCGGAAAGGTCGAACAGCTGCCCGTAGAACGTCAGCAGCTCCCGGGCCGACAGGTGCTCATAGAAGTAGGGCCGCTCCGGCAGAAACCCCAGGTCCCGCTTGGCAGCCATGTCCGTGTGGGGTCGCCCGAAAAGCTGTACCTCACCGCTCGTCGCGTTCTGCAAGCCCACGAGAATCTTGATCGTGGTGGTCTTCCCCGCCCCGTTGGGGCCGACAAATCCAAAGATCTCCCCCGGGTGGACAGCCAGGTCCAGGGAGTCCAGGCCCACAAAGGGAATCCGGAAGAAGCCGCTCCGGTAGACCTTGCGCAGCCCCCGCACGACGATGGTGTGCGCCTCGCTCATCGGTTGTCGTCGGGCTCCTGGGACCGGGACTGGTGCAGATAGGCCGCTGCCTTTTCCGGGGGGTAGCTCCCGGCGGACCGCCAGTTGCACCGGGTGCAGAGGGGGCCGGAGTCCTCGAAGCGCCCCGCGATCTGCGCGGTTCGCCAAGCTTGCATCTTCTCGCTGTTCCACAGCTCCGCCAACGACTTCTGAGACAGGTTGCCCAGGCAATTCTCAAGATGCTCGTCGAGACAGCAGGTGGTCACGTCACCGTTGACGTGCACCATGGGCGTGTTCCACAACGCTGCGCACGGGGGGCGCGTCATGCCTTGGAGTCTATCAAGACCCTTCCGCGAGTGCGCCTGCGAGTTGGTCCAGGAAGAACCGATTCTCCTCGGGAATCCCCAGGGTCACCCGGAACCAGTCGCCGTAGGTGCGGTCCTTCACCGGGGCAAACACCTTGATCTTGATGCCGCGCCTGGCCAATCTCTCCGCCAGCTGTGGCCCGGTGCGCTGGCCGTCCGTGAACCGCGCGAGAAAGAAGTTGGTCTTGGAGTCAAACGCCTCGATGCCGTCATGGGACCGCACGCCTGCCAGCAAGAGCGCCAGCTGCTCTCGGGTCTGGCGCCGCATGAAGGGGAGGTGCTCCGGGTCCTCCAGCGCGGCGATGGCCAGGGACTCCTGGAGGGTGCCGAACTGGTAGTCCGTGACCTGTGCGGCGAATTCCTGAATCCACTCGGGACGGGCCAGCAGGTAGCCCATTCGCACGCCGGCCAGCCCATAGGCAAAGGAAAAGGTGCGGCTCACCACGAGGTTGGGGTGGTGGGGGACCCGATCCGAGAGGGGCGCGTGCTCATCCGGATCGATGTACTGGATGTACGCCTCGTCCAACCAGAAGGTCGACTCTGGGAACTCCTCGAGCAGGGGCACCAGGTCCTCCCTGCTGATGAGCACATCCCCCGTGGGGTTGTTGGGATTCGTGATGTAGACCAGCCCGGGGCGCTTCTTGAGGGCTGCCCGAATGTGGGCCGGGTCCAGCTTGAATCCTGACTCGGGGGTCAGCGGCAGCAGCTCGATCTGCAGCCCCAGGTTTGCCCCCTTGATCGGCACCTTGAAATAGGTCAGCTCCGCTGTGACGAGAGGGTAGCCGTTCTTGGTGAGCAGGTGCCGTGCCACGCGAATGGGCGAGGCGCGAATGCCCTTCTCCACCAGGGCGGGCACGCATTGCTTGAGCAGGGGACCGCTGCCGTTGGCCAGGTAGATGTGGTCCGGGGTGACCCCATCCATTCGGGCGATGACCTCCAGGAGGGGGGCGTTGTCCGAGCTTGTATAGTTGCGCAGATCCGTGGTGCTCGACATGCCCTGGAGCACCTCGATGCAGGCCTTGGGACAGTAGGTCCCATCGTTCAGCCCCAGGTTCAGGGGCAGGTCAAACGCGAGGGATTCTACGGGGATCGGGCGTTCCATGCCCGCCGTTTAACAACGTGCGCCTATTGCTGTCGACCCGTGGCGGAGAAGGCGGCGGACTCGTGCTGGTCCCAGTCCTGAATCCAGGCCACAAACGTGTAGGTGCTGGCCTGGGAGCAGAGGATGCCGTGGGTCTCCTCCCGAAAGCTCGTGGTGCAGTGACCTGTGCCCGGCTCGCAGGCCATGAGGCCCTCCACGATGTTCGACCCGTTTCGTAGCACCGCGTTGCGCCCGTTCCAGATGTTGTCCAGGCCGTCCGGGTCACTCGCCTGGCAGGAAAAGGTCCACTTCCAATACTCGTCGCCCGTGGTGTGGTGCTCGCACCAGGCATCGCAAGACTGGATCACCGGGGCGTCCCCGTCGATGGTCGGCGCGCTGGTGTCCACGGATGTGTCGTTTGTATCTGCGGAGTCGGTGGTGCTCGTGTCGGTCTCCGGGCCGGAACCCGTGTCTGCCGGATCCACACCCTTGTCAGAACAGGCCACCATGAACAGCAGAACCAAGCGCATCATCTCTCTCCTGCATCCCAGCGTACCCGGTAGAGAAACTGAATCCTATGGGCTTCTCCCCGCTCCACGAAGGGCTCCATGCGCCACTGCCAAGCGGCTGACATGGCGGGCCCCAAAAGCGGTGGCGCACAGGCCTCCGGTTGGATTTCATAGGGCGCCCCCTCGGCGTCCACGAAAAAGCGCAGGCGACACTCGGCCTCTTCCTCGGTCATCCCCTCCGGCAGATGCGGAAGTTCCAGGGCCACCACTTCTGGCTCGGACCAGTGCACCAGGAGGGGCTCGGCAGAAGTCTCCATGCTGGAACCCTCGGTGTCCTTTGACGTCGAGGCCATCTCCTCCAGGACCGCTTCCGGATCAAGAGCGATGGGCGGCGTGGCCTGGAGGCCATCGAGATCCGCCATGGGGTCGGAGCTGGCAACCCCCTCCCGAAGGCGGGCGAGGAGGTCATCGAGATCCGCCTCTGCCTCTTGCTTGGGAGGGTGCAGGCGCATGGTCAATCTCAGCCCGGCAGCATCGTATTGCAGGTTCACACCGTCCCGGCCGGCATCGTCCCGCGGGTCCCAGCGAAGCAGGTTCTCTCCCCAGGCATCGAGCACCCAGTCGCGATCCGCACCCATCCAGGACACCCCCAGCCCCAACTGGGTCTCCAGCTCGTGCCGGGTGGCATTGGCCCGTCCCGACCGCCACCGGTTCACGCTGCGAATCCGGGTCTCTCCCTCGGCATGCACGCCCACCCGCCCCACCAGCCGGGTCAGGGACTCGCCCCCGATTCCCCCGGCCAGCCCGGCGTAGTACTTCATGCGATCCTCGTCATCCATGTCATTTCGGGAGAACCCGAGCAGGTGGATCGCCACCGGCGAATGGATCGACCACTGGGTGCGGTTGCCCTTGTCGTGGGCCAGGACCTCGTCCCAGGAACCCACCATCAGCCCCAAGTCCAGCTTGTCTCCCAGGGCGGGACGGGAGCGCAACGACACCAGCAGGCTGCGCACTTCCAGGTCCTCCAGGGTCACGCCCCCCGCAGGATCCCGCGAGAGGCGCATGGAGTAGCGCTCGCCGGTGGGGGAGGTGCTGCGGCTGCTCATCTCGAAGACCCGGTGCAGGGACACCTCAATGCCCGCTGGCTCCGCAAGCATCGCGGGGTCGGCGGGAACCGCAAGAGGATCCGGCACCGCATCCCAGGTGCCCACGCTCCAGGCCGTGTAGTCCTCGCTGGTGAACAGCCCTGCCACCAGAAGCATGGGTATGATCTGCACTAGAAGCTCTCCGCGGCTCTGAGCCGTCCTGGTGCATCTTGCCCCACCAGGCCCAGGGTCTGACAGACTTGGCTGTGAAGGCGATCTGCCTCGTCCTGGTCGCCGCAGTTCAGGGGACGGAAGTAGACCGCATCGTTTGATCCCCCCGGCCAGTCAAAGCAGACATCCAGGGGCAGGTCCAGCTCGTCCAGGAGGCTCTGCCAGTGGTGGAGGAATTCGCCGGCCTCGTGAAAGTTGTCCGGCTGCACCACAAAGGCGAGGTGGGCCAACGGGGCGCGGGCACCGAGTTTTGTGCGCAGACGAAGGAACCGCTCCACATTTCGAAAGACCTGTTCCCGGCGGTCCGCCCCCTTGGTTTTTTGGTAGGACTCGGCGGAAAAGGCATCGATGGAGAAGTGGATGGTGCGGAAGCAGGGGGGATCGCCGCCGGCCCTCTGGGCCAGCTCGATCAGGCGCCGGGCGCGGTCCCCATCAAAGACCACCGCGTTTGTATGCAGCTTGAACTCTCGAAAGAGCCGGAAGTTCTCGTTGAGGGTGAACGCATACTCGACGAAGGCGTCGAACTCCGGGTGAATCGTGGGTTCGCCCAGCCAGTGGGGGCACAGGTGGACCTCCTCCTCCATGTCCTCGAGACCCGTGAGCAGCGCCCGCCACGTGGCCCAGGACATGAACCGCTTTGGGGCGCCATGGGCATCGTCCCGAAGGGATTGGCTGCACATGGGGCACTTGATGTTGCAGTGGTCCGTGAGCTCGAGGTTGACGTTGATGGGCATCAGAGGTGGGACCGGATGACGGCTTCATGGGCCAGGATGTTGCCGGAGCACTCCCGGCACCGGGCCATGGGCTTGCCGGAGCTCATTCCCTCCCGGACCTTGTGTAGGAAGGGGCTGTCCTTCCAGAGGGTGGCAAGGTCGTTGTCGCGCACGGATTCTCCCTCCCCGGCCAACACGCAGCAGGGGCTGGTCTTTCCATCGGATTGCACCACGAGGTAGTGCCAGGCCTTGAGGCAAGGGGCGCCGGCCAGGCCTTCGGCGCTTGGCGTGGGTATGTCCCGCTCTCCCCGCTGGAGGTTTTCGGGCTCCAGGAATCGCTCCAGGGTGGTCGCGATTCCCATTTCCTCGGCGACCTCCATGGCTGCGCGTGCATGGCCCGGGACCTCCATGCGCTGCGCTTCGGTCAGCTGGTACTCCAACTGCTCCGGGCGATAGGCGATCAAGGCATCGAAATCGATGCGAAAAGCCCCCAACTGCTCGCCCAGGCGCACCATGTCCGAGAGGGTGCGGTGGTTCTGGTGGGTGAGCACAAAGTGCAGGGCGATCCGCGGGTGCGCGAGTCCCCGCAGGTCCCGCTCTTCACGCAGGGCGCGAATGTTGGACACGGTTTTCTGAAAGGCGCCGCGAACCCCTCGCAGCGCATCGTGAATCTCGGGGGTCGGGCCATCGATGGAGAAGTGGATCTCGTCCCAGGCGGTGTCCAGGATCTGCGTGCGCAGGGGGGCATCCATCAGGGTGCCGTTGGTGGTGAGGATGCCCTCCATCCCCAGCTCCTTGGTGCGGCGCATCAGGTGTGGCGTGATGGACCGCGCGAGGAGGGGCTCGCCGCCGCCTAAGATGAAGACCCGCTGCACCCCGAGGCCGTGGGCTTCTTCCAGGAGCGCCAGTTGTCGTTCCGCGGGCAGCTCGTCTACGTTGGGGTGGTGCCGTTCGGTGGTGTCGCAGAAGCCGCAAGCCAGGTTGCACCGCAGGGTGGGGTACATCTCCAGGGTCATCGGTCCCTGGATTCCCTCGGTCTCCCAGCGGCGGATTCGGGCGGCTATTTCAGCGGGGCCACTCATGGGCAAAACGTAGCATGCCTGGGCGTGGCTGCCGCACTTGGTTGCAACGCCGCATTGGGGGGGAGGATTGGGCTATTCTCCCCGTGTGCACACCCACACATCCCCTCCAAGCCTGGCCGGCTCCTACCTGGTCATGGAAACCACCAACCGGTGTTCCCTGGCCTGCCAGCACTGTTCCGTGTCCGAGGAAGGGCACCCGCACCATGCCAAGGTGGGTTTTCTGGCGCCGGAATTGGCCCGAGGGGTGTTTGAGGACCTGGCCCGGGTGGGGGCGCGGTTCGACACGCTGATTCTGTTCTGGCTCGGGGAACCGCTGATTCATCCTGAGTTCGGGGAGATCTACCGGGATGCGGTGCGGGTCGCCTCGGAGTCGGGAATCTTCGGCAAGGTGGAGTTGCACACCAACGCGACGCACCTGGACGCCGCCGCGATTTCCGTGGCGCTGAACAATGCCGAGGTGGCCCAGGTGTGGCACCTCTCCCTGGATGCGATTCGGGCCGACACATACGCCCACATCAAGGGGTTTGACCGGTACGAGGCGGTCGAGGAAAACGTGGCGGCCTTTGTGGCGGCCAAGGGGCGCTCACAGGCGCGGTGGCCCCGGGTGATTTTTCAGTTGATCGTCTCCGAGGACAATGCTGCAGAGGTCCCTGAGTTTGCAGCCCACTGGCAAGGGGCCTGCGAGGCGGCGGGGCTGGACTGCTCTGTGGCGGCCCAGAACGTGCCGGGTGGGGAGGATGAAGTGGTCTTTCTGCGGCAGTTGGACTGCCCGACCGCCGAAGAGCAGGCGCGACAGAACGCGATCTTCCGAGACGTGGTGGAGGGAATGGGGCTCTCTCTCCTGCGGGAGGAGAAGGCGCCGGTCACCATCGGGTCGTCAAACATGGCGGTGTGTTCCGGCTTCTGGAAGTCCCCGGTCATTGGCTGGAACGGGCAGGTCACGACCTGCACCCGGGACAACCGGTTTGAGAATGCGGTGGGGAACGTGAAGGACCGCCCCTTTTCCAGCATCTGGTGGGGGCCCGAGATGCAGCAGCGCCGAAGCCTCGTGTCCTGCGGGAACTACGACGGGCTGGCCCCCTGTGCCACCTGCTTCATTCCCAGGAGCTCGAACTACACGGACATCTCCCCGGAAGAGATTGCCTCCCAGGGGCCGTGGTCCCACCAGCAGCGGGAGTCGGCCCCTTGAGCACCTCTCCCCAGTGGGTCGATGCCGCCCTGGACGTAGTGCAGCTGCGGCGGGCCCCGGGCCGGCCGACCCAGATTCACCTGTCGGTCACGGACCGGTGCTTTCTGCCTTGTCTGCACTGCGACATCTGGAAGAACGAGGCTGAGGACCTGCCCGGGGAGATCTGGCTGGGCACCCTGGATCGCCTGGCCGAGTGGGTCGGGCCGGCCTCCATCAACTTCGTGGGGGGGGAGCCTTTCCTGCGCAAGGACCTGGAAGAGCTGATGGCACACGCGGTGCGCCTGGGCAACACCGTCAGCTTCAACACCAACGCCTGGCTGTTGACCGAGGAGCGGGTGCAGAAAGTGGCGGATAGCGGCGCCAGCATCGCGTACATCTCCATGGATGGAATCCGCGCGGAAACCGTGGACCACTCCCGGGGGCGAGAGGGAAGCTTGGAGAAGTGCATGGAGGCCATCGAACGCATCGAGGGGTACGTCTCGCCGCGGGTAGTGATCGCATGCATCCTGCATGGCCGGAATGCAGAGGAGATCCCCGAGCTTCTTGCCTGGGTGAAGTCCCGGGGCCACCAGCTTGTGGTCCACCCCCTCTACCAGAACTTTGGAGAGGTGGCCTACAACCCGGACTGGCATGCGACCTCGCCTTTGTGGCCCGCGGATCCCGAGCCCTTGTGCGATGCGCTGGACCTGCTTGCAGCGGAGCGGCGGCGCGGCGGGCCGGTGTGCAATGCGGTGGGGCAGCTGTTGGCCATGAAGGACTACTACCGGGCCCCGGGGGAGGCGAGCGGCCTGACCTGCAAGGCGGGCCACTCGGACCTCGCCCTGGATCCTGCGGGGAACATCCGGCTTTGCTATTTCCTGGATCCGGTGGCCACGGTGTTCGACATGGCGCCGTTCGCGGCGATCTGGGACGGCCCGAAGACCCTGCGGCGGCGGTGGGAGGTGAGCCGCTGCGACCGGGCCTGCAACCTGTTGAACTGCAACTTTGATCGCACGGACATTGTGGCATGATCACCCACAGCCAGAAGGTGCAGCGGCGGGTGGTGCTGCAGTTGTTTTTGATTTCCGCGGCGCTGTTCGTCTTGAACGCGGTGATGAGCGGCAAGGGGCGGGTCTGGGAGGACGAAGCCAACGATGCCCTTCGCATGCGGCGGATCCACACCCGGTCCAAGGAGCCCCAGACACCCAAGTCCAGGGCGCCTGGGGAAAGGAGCACCATTCCCCTGTTTGAGGAGGCGCGGGAGAAGCCGGAGCTGGAGGTGCAGGAGGATGTGGTGGTGGAGCCGGACGGGGCACCGCCCGCCACGGAGGTTCCGGCGGGGCCCATGAACCTGGAGGAGGCCGAGCTTGTGATTCCCGAGCCACTCTCCGGAGAGGCCCTGGTGGCGGCGATTCAGACGACCGTGTCCGATGAGGTTCGCCCGAAAGTAAAGGACTGCCTGCACATGTGGTGGATGCTGGATCCCAAGCTCTCGGGCCGGGTGGTGGTGGGCCTGCAATTGGGTCCGGAGGGGCTGGGCGCATCGTGGATCCAGGATCACAGCGAGGTGCCACTGGGGCCTTTGACCTGCTTTGGATCCGTGCTGACCGAGGCGAATTGGCCCTGGGCCTCCGAGGAAACCGAGGTGCACTTTCCTTTTGTCTTCGATGCCGCAGAAGAGGACACCGCCGCGCCGGAATAGCCACCGGTCCTACAGAGGGACACCGACGGGGGAGGGATGGGGTATCCCCCCCCTGCCCATGTCCCGATTGGTGCGTTGGCGGTGACACGGACGGGGGAGGGATGGGGTATCCCCCCCCTGCCCATGTCCCTATTGGTGCGTTGGCGGTGACACGGACGGGGGAGGGATGGGGCATCCCCCCCCTGCCCA
>CAZSZE010000010.1:27562-74969 GCA_964610645.1 uncultured Enterobacterales bacterium
GCGGTGACACGGACGGGGGAGGGATGGGGTATCCCCCCCCTGCCCATGTCCCGATCGGTGCGTTGGCGGTGACACGGACGGGGGAGGGATGGGGTATCCCCCCCCTGCCCATGTCCCCATGGGGTGGGGGGCCAAGGGTCAGGGAAGCTTGATTTCCGGCTCTTTGATGCGGGCGCGGTAGAGGATCAGGGTCCGGCCGATGACCTGCACGACGGCCGACTCGGTGGCCTCGGCCAGGGCACCAGCAGCCTCCTTGGTGTCGTCCAGGCAGTCCTGGCCGATCTTGAGCTTCACCAGTTCATGGTGCTCAAGCTCTTCGTCGATCTTCTCGATGAGGGCCTCGTGGATTCCCCGCTGGCCCACCTGCACCAGGGCGTTCAGGTGGTGGCCCAACCCGCGCAGGTAGCGCTTCTGTTTGCCGGTCAATGTGTCCATGGGGTGCCTCGCAAGGCGGGCCAGCTTATCCGGTCCACGGACTCCGGGCATGAACCAGACCTCCCATCTCGATCGCCTTCCCTCGGACCTGCGGGAGCTTGCGGCGTCCCTGCCGCCGAAACGGGTGGTGCGCGCCCTGGACCTTCTGGACGCTCGTCTGGACTCGGTGGTGCTGGTGGCCGAGGCTATTCACCGCCGCCACAACGTGAGCGCCATCCTCCGCAGCGCCGAGGCTTTTGGCATCCACGAGGCCCACCTGGTGACCCCGGCTTTCCAGCTCTCAAAGGGGGCGGCAAAAGGGTCCGAGCGGTGGATGGACATTCAGACCCACGACGACACCCCGGCGTGTCTGGGGGCCCTCAAGGAGCGGGGATTCCAGGTCTACATCGCCGATCTTGTGGAGGGGGCCCTCGCCCCCGAGGACCTTCCCACCGACACGCCTGCGGCAATCCTGGTGGGAGGCGAGCTCCTGGGCGTCAGCGAGGAGGCCAAGGCCCTGGCCGATGGCGCAGTGTGCATCCCCATGCGTGGCGTGACCCAGTCTTTGAACGTCTCGGTGGCGGCGGCCATCATCCTGCGCTCGGTGTGCGAGGCCCGGCGCAAGGCCGGTGGTGCCAAGGGCATCCACGGCGAGGCCCGCCACAGGTTCCTGCTGAAATTCCTCCACCAGGAGCGATCCCGCCGGGCTGCGTTTCGGGCGCTTTACGAGGAGTCTTGAGCGATCAGGCAGTCGGAGCCAACTCCGGAAACGCCTTCAACACCATCCGCCGCCGGGGGTCGGTTTCGGGGGCGTCCGTAGGGGGGAGGAGTGCGCGGGCCTGGTCCAGGGCGTCTTCCTCTTCGTCGTTTCGGGCGGTCAGCACGTCCAGGTAGTTCTCGAACCAGGTGGCCTGCTGCACGTTGGCCTTGACCCGCATCACCAGGTCCCGGGCCCGGCGAGGCTCGATCTGGTCCTCCAGGTACAGTCGCGCCAGGAGGCGGCCCGCATCCACATCAAAGCCCTGGCTGCCGCAGTTTCCCGTGGTGCAGTTGGTCTTGAGCCCGCTCTCCAGCACCTGCATCGCCTCGATGCGCTTGTCTCCCTGCACCCGGCACCGGGCCATGAGCTTGTAGAGGCCCATGTCGCTGGGCACCTCCCGCACGAGGTTTCGCGCGACCTCGTCTGCCTCGGCAAACCGGCCCACGCCCTCCAGAAGTGAAGCGCGGGTGCCCCGCAGAGGCACGCTTCCAACGTCTGATTCCAGGGCCTTTTCCACGGCGGTCAGCGCCTCTGGAAGCCGCCCCTGTTCCGCCAGAATCTGGGCCAGCAACGCCCCGGTGTGCACGCCGCCGATGGTCATGTGACCGACGGTCTCCCCAAACGTCGCCAGGTCCGACCCGGCGAGGGCCAGGTTTCCCGCGGCCTGAGCAGCACGGGCCCGCTCGAACCGCGCAGCGGGCTCCTTGCCCACAAACGACCCGAGGCGCTTCAAGGCCTTCTCCGCCTTGCCATCGTCAATGTCCACCACCGCCTCGGCAAAGCCCTGGCCCAGCCCGGCGAGCCGCTCCCGCAGCTCCTCGGGGTAGGTCTCCAACAAGAGCGCAAAGCGCACCCGGGGATCATCCGGAGGAAGGGACCACAGGTCGTCGTCTCCCTCCGCCTCGATCTCCCCCTCGATGGCTTCCCCGGCCACGGGCATGGCAGCGCCCCCGCCAAAGGGATCGCTGCCCCCGCCCATGGATCGCGCCTTGGGCTTGGGAGCGGTTTTCTCGAGAATGGCCACTTCCTTTCGGGCGGCCTTCACCTGCGAATCACCCTTGTCCGCAAACCGTGCAGCGAGATCCAGGTGCTCCCGGGCCTCCTCGAATTCCCGCGCGTTGGCACAGCCAACGGCCACCTCGATGTTGCGGGCCTTGAGCTTGCCGCGGGCAGCCGCGCGCACGGTGTCGCTGCCCTCCACCTCGAGGCCGTTCACCAGGTGCAGGGCCCGCGCCGGGTCCACCTCCACCAGGCCACGCGCCTTCTCCACCTTGTCAGCATCGCTGGGGAACAAAAATCCAAGAAAGCCCATGTCCTACTCCTCTCCCAGTTCATCCAGCGGACCAAACCGCTGAAAGGGATCTTCAAAAGCCAAGGTGCGGATGTCGCACCTGTCTACATAAAGCACACCGTCCAGGTGATCGCACTCGTGCTGCACCACTGTGGCATCCCACCCTTCCAACACCTCGTCGATGGCCTGCCCATCCTGATCGAACCCCTGGAGCCGGATCTGCGACACCCGCCCCACCTTGGCCCGCATGCCGGGGATCGAAAGGCAACCTTCGTAGGAATAAGTGGTGTCGTAGGTCATCGGGGTCAGCACCGGGTTGATCAACACCCGCGGCCCTTCCTCCATCACGCAAAGCACAACCCGCAGGGGCACATGCACCTGGGGTGCTGCCAACCCCGCTCCTTCATAGTCCTGCAAGGTCTCCCACATGTCGGCGATCAACCCCTGCACGGCGGGGGAGGGGATCTGCTCCACGGCAATGGGTTCCGCGACCTGGCGCAGGACGGGATGCCCGATGACAGCGATTCGAAGGACGGCCATGGGGCCCCGATTAACCCGAAAGCTAGCAGCATCGACGCGGAACTCTGGTTAGACATTGGTTCGGCAAAAATGCCGCAACAGGAGTGTGTCGTGCCAGATCCAGAAAACGTTTGGGGAGACAACATTGGTGGAGAGTCCACCATTGATGGAAAGCGAGTGGGTTTCTACGTGGACGAGGAGTGCATTCTGTGCTCGGTTTGCTCGGATGCAGCGCCCAACAACTTCCGCATGAGTGACGACGAAGACCACGACATCTGCTACAAGCAGCCGGATGGCGAGGAAGAGCTGGAGCAGTGCTACGAGGCCATGGAAAACTGCCCCGTGGAAGCCATCGGCGACGATGGTAAGTAGTTGATGGGCGACGGTGGGAAGTAGTCGCCAGGCGACGGTGGAAAGTAGTCGGGCAGCACCCTCAATGGGCGATCAGCCCCCAATAGGCGTCCCACGCAAACTCCGGTGAGTTGTCGTGGGTGTGGCAGGCGACGCAGGCGGGAAAGCCCGCAGGCAGCGCTCCGTAATCCGGCGCCGGCGCTGCGACGTGGTCCGAGCCCGGTCCGTGGCAGGCCTCGCAGCCCGTGTGGTTCAGCAACGCCGGGTCCCCTCCCGCACCGTAGCCGCCCGGATGGCCAAAGCCCGTGGTGTGGCACTGCAAGCAGTTGGGGTCATTCTGGCGTCCGGTCCCATCCAGAACGTCCCGCGCCCGGGCATGGGAGGTGCCCTCCCAGGCGGCGAACTCCGTCGTGTGGCACACGGAACAAGCGGTGGCCCCAACGTACGTCGCGGTGGCTCGATCGACTCCCAGAAACGGGGGCAGAGGTGCAGCGCCGGGTTGCATCGTCTCTCCTCTCCGTGCTTCATCCGGAATCCGCTTGTCTGCTGCTTCAGCCGCTGCGGCGTGGCCTGCGGAAGGAAGAGGCTCAACAACCGGCTCGGGCGGTGGCCCCGGCTTGGAAGCGCAGGCCCAGAGCATCAGGGCCATCATGGGGTGCCGAACAACTCCGCCTGGATGACCTCGAGCTCCCCCCGCGCTTCCAGCAGCAAGGACATGAGCGCGGGATCATCCGGCACTTCCGGATCCATGTCGATCTTTCGGTCCCGCACCACTGAGATCCCATCCTCTCCCACCGCCAGGCGCAGCTCCCCCAGCCGCTGGGTCTGGAAATGCGACCGGGTCACGATGGCACCCCCGCGCTGCATCGGCGGCGTGAAATCCCGAAACATCCGGGTCTCCACCACCACCAGGTCCATCTGGGGCACCTGCGCGAGAATCTGTTCCACCGCGTCCGTGGCCTCAAACACCAGGAGCACCAGCACATCCGCGGTGTCGGCCATTTCCTTCAGGGCCTGCACCCCGTTTTCCACCGGGTCGGCAACCCTGTACTGCGGGGTCGGAAGGAAGGTGATGCCATTGGCGGTCACGCCGGTAATGCCCACCGTCAGATTCCCCACGGAAACAATGCGCGTGCGCGGCAGGGGAAGGGCACCCTCCATGGCAACGATGTTCGCGCTCACGACCTGATCGGGGAATTCCTGGAGCCGAATCAGCCCCGGGAGATCCGGGTAGGCCACGTTCACCGCATCAAAGCCCGCCGCCTCCAGGCCCTTCAACATCCACGCATTCTGGACCGGCGCATCGGCCCGCAGCTCTCCGTCCAGTCCCATGTCGTTGGCCATGAAGTTCCCGCCGTGCACCAGGAGGTGCGGGGTGTCGGGCCAGGCGGCGATGGCAGCGTTCCGGTAGGCGGCCAGGCGCGGCAGCGAGCCCCGGGGCCGCTTGGGGCACCCGCAGGTCTCCATGCTGCCGGCGTGCTCTCCGGCGTAGTGGATCACGAGGTCGGCGCCCTCGGTGCTCACCCGGTCGGCCAACGCCCCCTCCACCACGAGCTCCGCCGGAAGTCCGGTGACCTCTTCCGGGGTGCGTTCCGGGCCGCCCAGCGCGGCAGGGGGCGAAACGGTCTTGGGGGAACAGGCGAGGGCAAGCAGCAGCAGGGTCATGGGCGGATATGATATCGCGTGCCGTCCCTTCCTCCCGGCCGCGCCCCATCGTCTTCCTCGCCCTGGGGCCGAGGCCGCCTGGGGCTGTGGCTGCTCCTGCTGGGTGGGTTGGTGCATGGGGGGGTGATCACAGGCTCGGTGTGGGACCGGGTGAAGAATGCAGGCCATGGCCGGGATTTCGCCTCGTACTACTACGCGGTGCAGGTCGCTGCCGATGGGGGAGACCCCTACGACACCCGACTTCTTTCCAAGCAGGCCCGGGTGGACGGCACCCGGCGCGGTGTCCACCCGTTCTTCTACCCGCCCCCGTACCTGCTCACGATGGCCTGGACCCTGCCCCTCGACCTCAAGGGGGCCTACCACCTGTGGTACTGGCTGGACTCCCTGTTCCTGCTTGCCTCTCTTCTTGCGTTGTGGCGGTGGATGCCGGGGCCTTGGATGGCGGGGGGCATCGGGGTGGCCCTGGCCACCTTCACCCCCATCTGGGACACCCACTGGATGGGACAGGCCAACCTCGCTGTCTTGGCCCTCGTGGCGTGGGGGCTGCTTCTTGCGGAATCCCGTGGGGGGCGGCAATCCCACATCCTGGGCGGGGCGCTGGTGGGCCTGGCCTGCATGATGAAGATGAGCCCGGGCCTTCTGGTGGCCTGGTGGATGATTCGCCGGCGATGGACCGCAGCCGCTGCAGCCTGTGGCAGCGCCCTCCTCCTGTCCCTGGCCACCCTGCCCCTGCTTGGCTTTGGCGGGCAGCTGCGCTTCTACACCGAGGTGCTGCCGAGCTTTGCCTCCGGCGAGTACCACGGCCTCTCGGTCCCCATCACCCTGTATGGAAACCACTCCATACCGAACCTCCTGGTCCAGCTGGTGGCTGCACTGGGGGAGCCGGTCCAGGGGGGAGCGATGCAGCCTTTGGCCCGCACCCTGTCATCGCTTGGGAACGGGGTGGTCATGGTGGGCGCACTGCTCCTTCTTCGCAAGGAGCGGGACGGCCTGTTCGCCGCGGGTGCAGCCGGCTGTCTCGTGGTGCTGATGTTGCTGGTGCCGCCCTACACCTATGAGCACCACATGGCCCTGATGTTGATCCCCCTTGGGGCCTGCATGGGGGGGGTGCAGGCGGGGCACCTGTGTCGGCGCTGGCTGGTTGGAATCGTTCCGTCCTACGGCCTGTTGGCCTGGCAACTCCAGGACATGAAGCGCTTTGGGAGGGGGCTGCCCGACGGGCTTCAGTGGTGGCTACAGGAAGGAAAGTTCGCCTCTGCGCTCTTCCTGGGCGTTGCCTGTCTTGTCTTGGCCCGGCGAGGGCAAGCCACCGCCCAAGCGACGACTACGCAGCCTTCCGTCCCTGATCCGAGACCGGCGGCAGGGAGTCATTGAGGGCCTTCACCGCCTGCTGCCATGCTTCCACAAGGCTGGGGATAGCGGTCGACGGCCGGTTGTTCTCCAGGAGAACCCGATCGTCTTCCAGGGCCTGCCGGTGGCGCTTGAAGCTGTTTGCCAGCCCGAGCATGACCAGGGGCTCCCAGAACCGCAGGTCGTGCAGCGTCTTGACGATGGCGCCCGCCGCCTCCAGTTGGTTGACGACGTCTTTCTGGGGCAGCTTGCTGCGCATCAGCAGCTGCACCGCATCCAGGGGAAGGCCGGTAATGGCCTGGGTATGTTCCTCGAAGCTCCTCAGGCGCGGAGGTTCACGAAGACGGGAGAAGAAGCTGTTGTTCTCTTCCTGACTGAGGACTGCCGCTGAATTTGCCTTGGTTTTCGCGCTCATGACCGCTCCGGGATGCGGGGCCCATCAGGGGCTCCAGCTTTCCCATCGGATCGGCTGGGCCGGATTTGAAGCTCTATTCCCCCTCAGGATTCATTTCTCCCGCGCCTGCTTCGCCGGGGGGCGGGGCAGGAGGAGCATCGCCGGCTGCGGGGCCATCCCCGGGGCCGGGCGGAGGGACTGGAGGGCCATCGGTGGCAGGGGCGGCTTCCGGGTCATCCGGAGGGGCTGCACCCTCGATTCCGGGCATGGGGGCCTGGATCGGTGCCGGGCTGGGCAGGGCTTTCGAGCAATCCAGGGTCAAGCCAGCCACATCGGCTGTCAGGTCCACCGTGGCGCGATCCGCGGTGCTGAACTGGGCTTCGTCCGGGGTGGCGGACCCGCTCTTGTCCAGGTCCTCGTAGGCCAACACCTTCAGGGCCGCAGTCTTGGGCGCTCGAAGAGAAAACGGCCCCGGTTCGGCAATTTCCACCAACACCAGGGGACCCGGGGGGGCGGGCACTGCTTCAGCATCGGCCGGGCCGCCTTCCTCGGGAGGAGGCACGAAGAGGCGAATCCGAAAGGGGCCGCCGCCGTTTTCACAGACCAGGGTGCCCGAGAGGGTCACCGCATCCGGATCTTCTGCCAGGGACTCCTGGCTGACGGAGGGCTCATCTTTCGGCATTTGGATGGAGGGGCCCAGAGGCTGTCCCCCGTCGCCGGGTCCACCGGCAGCGCCTGGGTCCGTGGCGTTGCCGCCGGCCAGGTCGGAGGGGGCCTCGGGACAACCGAGGGGTGCAAAGGCGAGAAGGGCCAACAGGGAACGTTTCATGGGCACCCAAGTATCTAGGCAGAGGAAAACGTGCCGCCTCCGGACCATCCTTCCAGCGTGGAAATTCCATGGGGATCAGCGCCCTCCACCACCCGTTCCAGGCGCTCGCGGCTGGCGGCGTGAATGGCGCCGGCCTCCATGGCGATCCAGGCCCGGCCCATCTTGTGAGCCACCGCTGCAGTGGTGCCGGATCCAGCAAAGGGATCGAGCACCCAGTCCCCGGGCCGGGTGCAGAGCTGCAGACAGCGCCTGATCAGCTTTTCCGGCTTCTTGCCGGTCTTGAATTGCACGCCCCCTTCCCGGGCGATTCCCTCCCAGGGAATGTCCGTCCAGATGTTGGTCAGGGGGCGGGTGGCTGTCGGGACGCCGTCGAGGAGGCTCACCTGCTTGTCGTAGAAGATGAGCTGTTGCCCCCGCAGGACGAATTGGGGATCCAGCCCCTCTCGATCCACCCGCAGCACCCGGTCCGGGTAGTCCCGGGAGCGCTCTTTGGCTGCTACGATTGCCCGGCCGGCCTTCTTGTCGCTGATGGTCGCCAGGCGACAGACCTGGGCGGCCTTTTTCACTCGCACGGCATCCAGGTCCGCACCGGGCGGGAGTGCCGATCGCAGGGAAACCACCCGCCACGCATCAACCGGGTCGCCCGGATTCTCCAGCCACAAGGAGTAAGCCCGGTCCGGGGTCCGGGGGATTCGCAGTGGATAGGTCCGCATCCGGGTGCGGCTCCTGGCATACCAGAGGATGTACTCGGAGGCCTTGAAGACCCCGGGGTTCACCGTGGAAAACGCAGAAGGGGACCGCGCTGCCACCGTGATGCGGTTGATGAATTGGGGCCGGCCGAAGATCTCGTCCAGGGCCAGCTTCAGGGTGTCCAGCTCGTTGTCGTCCAGTTGGACGAACAGGGAGCCTTCCTCGGAGAGCAGGTCCCGGACGAGGCGCAGGCGGGTAACCATCATCTCCCGCCACTCACTCCGATTGTACCGGTCGCTGTACCCCGCGTCGGTCGCGCCGCGCTTTGCCTCCCCGGTGTTGTAGGGCGGGTCCAGGTAGGCGCACTGGAAGACGCCGGGCATCTCCTGCACCAGGGCCTGCATGGCGGGCAGGTTGTCCCCGTGGATCAGGCGGTTGCCTGTCACTGGGCGTACCCCAGGGCACCCAGCTGGTCCTGGGTCTCCTTGGGGAGCTTCGCTGTCAGCTCCAGGGGGGCCGCCCGGGGGGTGCTGGTCTCCCATGCATCTCTCGCCGCCTGGAGGGCGGTGGTGTCGGGCACCGGTGCGAGTTCCCCTGCGTCGAGCTGCAGGTTGAAACCGGCGAGGGCGTCCTCTTTCCAGATGCCCTTCTGCACGCCATCCGGGGACAGCGCCACCTGTCCTTCTCGCTGGGACACGAGGGGCAGGGGCGCCAGCACGCTCTCCGGCCATTCGTGGGGGACCCCCAGGGATCGCGTCACCAGGTCCGCCAGGGCTGCACCGGACAAGTTCGGCGGCAGCTGCGCCCGCCCCGCGGGATCCGGGTGCGCCAGAATCAGCGGCACGTGGGTCAAGGGCTCCCACACGTGGGTGCCATGCCCGACGATGTTGTGCTCCCCAAGCAGCTCCCCGTGGTCCGAGGTGAGGATCACCAGGGTTTCCTGGGCGTAGGGGCCGAGGCTCTCCAGAATCGTGCCGACCAAGGCGTCCGTGTCTTCAATCACTGCCCGGTAGGCCTTGGCGTAGTTTTCCCGGGCACCCTCGCGCCGGTTGCGCTTGGGCACGCCGATTTCCAGGCCCATCCGCTCCTCAAACCACTCGTCGGCTACCCCCCACCGTTTCTGTGCCTCGGGGGAGGGCTTCAAAGGGGAATGGGGGCCCAACAGGTGCAGGTAGGTGAAGTGGCGGCGGCCATCTGCCCAGTCTTTCGTCACGTGGGTCTGAAACTGCTTGGGCATGGCCTTGTCGGCGCTTCGCCGCCAGGAGTCAAAGCCCCGGTCAAAGCCCAGGGCTTCTGCCAGGTAGGGGTTCGAGTAGAAACCCTGGGTGGCAAAGCCTGCTTCTTTCAGTACCTCGGCCAGAGTCGGAAGGGCCGGAAGCGCAGGGTAGCGCCCCATCCGGGCAGCCTGGGAATCCCAGCCGTGCTCGCGCAGACTGGACCCGGTGAAAATCGAGACCACGCTGGGTACGGTCCAGGTGCCCGCGCTCCAGGCCCGCTTGGCGGTGGCTCCCCGGGCTGCAAGCGCATCGATGGCGGGGGTGTTGGCGTCCTGCAGGGCATCGGCGCGGAGGGTGTCAATCAGCAGGAACAACACGTGCCGCGGTTGGGCGGCCGCGGAGAAGGCAAGGTCCTGCGCCGCTGGCGGTTCTCCCGCCTCCTGCACGGGTTCAGACCAGTTGCATGCAAGTAGAAGGAGGGTCCACATCTGCCACAGCTAACCGGTCCCGGGCCGGGCGTTTTCCGGATCGAGCGGTTAGTCGAACGGCTCGGAGAGGCAGGACTCCGGAGGCACCCCATGGACATGAATGCCTTGACTTTCGATCGCTCCCGGGAGGACTGGGCTGCATCCACCGGGCTGGTGAAGGAGCGGGTCGAGCGGCCGCAGTTGATCAAGCCGGAGAGCGGCATGGACCGCTCCCAGGTCATCTGCAAGGTGCGGTATGCGGGATTCTGCGGTTCCGATCGGGGCATCTGGTGGCGCAAGGCCTTTGGGGACATGATCCTCGACAGCCTCGACGAGGAGGGCGCCCACAAGCGCATCATGGGCCACGAATTCCTGGGGGAGATCGTCGAGGTGGGGTCCCGGGTCACGCAGAAATACGGCTTTGTGCCCGGGGACATCGTTTCGACCGAGTCCCACATCATCTGTGGCACCTGTCACCAGTGTCGGGTCGGGGACACCCATGTCTGCGCCAAGGACCGCATCATTGGCATCAGCTTGGATGGCTGCTTTGCGGACTACATCAAGCTGCCGGCCAAGGCCCTGTGGCGCACGGACCTGGACCGCATTCGCCCGGAGGTGGCGGCGGTCCAGGAGCCTTTCGGCAACGCGGTCCATGCCTGCCAGGTCACGGATCTGCGGGGCAAGGCGGTGGTGATCCACGGCTGTGGAACCATCGGGCTCTTTGCGGTGCTCATCGCCCGGGGAATGGGGGCCAGCACCGTCATTGGCGTGGATGTGAACCCCCACCACATGGACCTCGCCCGCCGCCTGGGCTGCGATGCGGTCTTGTCGCCCGATCCCACGGATCCGGAGCGGGAGTGGGCCTCGGATCCAGCGCTTCGCGATGCCATTCGGGATCTCACCAACGGGGTCGGTGCAGACGTCGCCCTGGAGATGGCTGGGCGGAATGATGCCTTGAACAACGCCTTGAAGAGCGTGCGCCGGGGGGGCAAGGTGGTGGCCTTCGGGGTGCGCAACGGAGATGCGGTGATCGAGGATGTGCACAAGGTGGTCATGGACGGCCTCTCGATCCACGGGGTGGTGGGACGCCAGATCTTCAAGACCTGGGAGATCACCCGCAACCTGTTGGAGAACCGGTCCAACGGTATCCAGGAGGCGATCTGGAAGGTGATTCTCAACGAGGGGAGGGGCACCCTGGTTCACGTGGATGACTGGGAGCGCGACTCGTTTGAGGGAATGATCTCCAGCCACCCGAAGGTCGTCATCAAGTTTTAGGGGCTGACTGCCCAGGAGTTCCCATGTACAGCCCCCTCGAGTCCAAGCTGAAGCGTGAGTTGACCTCCATCCGTGAGGCCGGCCTGTACAAGGAGGAGCGCATCCTCACCTCTGCCCAGTCCGCGCACATCGCGGTCAAGGGGGGGGCGCAGGTGCTGAACTTCTGTGCCAACAACTACCTGGGCCTGTCTGACGATTCCCGGCTGATCGATGCGGCGGTTTCGACCATGCGCCAGCACGGGTTCGGCCTGTCCAGCGTGCGGTTCATCTGCGGCACCCAGGACATCCACAAGGAGCTGGAAGGCAAGATCAGCGCCTTTCTTGGGACCGACGACACCATTCTCTACACGTCGTGTTTCGATGCAAACGCGGGACTGTTCGAGACCGTTCTCGGCCCGGAGGATGCCATCGTCTCGGACCAGCTGAACCACGCCTCGATCATCGATGGGGTGCGCCTGTGCAAGGCAAAGCGCTACCGGTTTGCCCACAACGACATGGCGGCCCTGGAAACGGAGCTTCAAAAAGCAAAGGCCGACGGCTGCAAGGTGATCATGGTCGCCACCGATGGCGTGTTCTCCATGAACGGAACTATCGCGAACCTGCAGGGCGTCTGCGACCTGGCGGATCAATACGAGGCCCTGGTGATGGTGGACGACTCCCACGCCACGGGGTTCGTCGGGGCCACCGGCCGCGGCTCCATTGAGCACCGGGGTGTCATGGGCCGCGTGGACGTGATCACCTCGACCCTGGGCAAGGCCCTGGGGGGTGCCTCCGGTGGGTTCACCAGCGGGCGCAAGGAGATCGTGGAGATGCTGCGCCAGCGCAGCCGGCCCTACCTCTTCTCCAACACGGTGGCGCCGGCCATTGTGGGGGCCGCCATCGCGGTCTTCGACATCCTGTCCGCTTCGACCGCCTTGCGGGACAAGTTGGAGGACAACACCCGGTATTTCCGCGAGCAGATGACGGCCGCGGGCTTTGCGATCACCCCGGGGGAGCATCCGATTGTGCCGATCATGCTGGGGGAAGCAAAGCTGGCGGTTGGTATGGCTGATGCGCTGCTTGCCAAGGGAATCTACGTGATTGGCTTCAGCTTTCCGGTGGTGCCGAAGGGGGAGGCCCGGATTCGCGTGCAGATCTCTGCTGGGCACGAGCGGGAGCATCTGGACCAGGCGGTGGTGGCGTTTACAGAGGTGGGGAGGGAGATGGGGGTGATCGGGTAGGGGGTTTTCTCTCGCCCGGTCGGGGGCGGGGGATGGTCTTGACGCTTGCGGGTTCGAATCTCGAGTTTGTCGAGTTTGTCGAGTTTGTCGAGTTTGTCGAGCATCGAGCATCGAGCGTCGAGCGTCGACCCTCGACCCTCGACCCCGCCCCCAACTCCCCCTCCGGACCTCCGGGGGGAAGAAATGGAGCACCGATTCGATCACGAAAACCTCGACGTCTACCGACTGGCCCTGGAGGTCGCCCGGTGGTTTCCCACGGTGACAGTCCCGCGGGGCAGGGCCTCGCTCAAGGAGCAGGGCTGCCGGGCGGCGGACTCGGTGGTGCTGAACATCGCTGAAGGCAGGGCCAGGGGCGGCGGTGCTGGCAAGAACCACTACCGAATTGCGTTGGGAAGTGCTGCGGAACTGTGCGCAGTGTTGGACCTGGTGCGGTCGAGAGAGGCCACGGGGTTCCAGCAGAAGCTCAGCCGAATCGGCGCCATGCTCGCTCGAATGTCGAAGTGATCGAGTTGTTCAAGCCCGAACTCGGGTGGGACATGTGATTCCGGCAGGGAACCAGCAGCAGCATCGGCGGCAACCGCACGCATACTATTTAACCTGTCATTTCTTCCACAGCGTGGTAGAAATACATAGATGATAGAGCGTCGGTTCTTCCACGATATCCAGTGCGGCCTGGACCGGCAGGCCGCTGTGGCACTCCTGGGCCCGAGGCAGGCAGGCAAGACCACGCTTGCGCTTGCGGTTGCCGAGAAGCGCCCATCGATCTACCTCGACCTGGAGCGAAGCACCGATCGCGCCAAGCTTGCTGACCCGGAGTACTTCCTGAGCCAGCACGCCGACAAGTTGGTCATCCTCGATGAGATTCAGCGGGTTCCCGCCTTGTTTGAGACCCTCCGGGGACTGATTGACGAAGGCCGTCGGACCGGACGCGGTCGCGGTCGCTTCTTGCTCCTGGGCTCGGCTTCTCTGGACCTCCTCCGCCAGTCATCGGAGAGCCTCGCGGGGCGAATCACCCTTCTCCAACTCGCGCCGCTCGATGTCCTTGAGACCGCTGGACTCGGTCGTGATCCTCACAGCCTCTGGCTGCGCGGCGGCTTTCCGATGAGCTACCTCGCCAGCGATGATCGAGAAAGTCTGACCTGGCGACAGGACTTCGTGCAGACCTACTTGGAGCGGGACATCCCCCAACTCGGCCCACGCATTCCCTCCGAGACGCTGCACCGCTTCTGGACGATGCTGGCCCACTCACAAGGCGCCGTGTTGAACATGTCCCGCATCGCTTCCGGGCTCGGGGTGAGTGGGCAGACCGTGGGTCGCTACATCGATCTCATGGTCGACCTGCTGCTGGTCCGACGGCTCCCTTCCTTGCATCGCAACACAAAGAAGCGCTTGGTGAAGTCGCCCAAGGTCTTCGTTCGGGACAGTGGCATTGTGCACGCCCTCCTGGGGTTGGAGCGACTCGACGGGCTGCTCGGGCACCCGGTGGTCGGACCGAGTTGGGAGGGATTCGTTGTCGAGACCCTGATCGGGGTCGCGCCGGACCTCACCCAGGCCAGCTTCTATCGGTCGGTTGGCGGCGCGGAGGTCGACATCGTGTTGGAGTTGCCAGGTCAGCAGATCTGGGCGATCGAGGTCAAGCTCGGCCTTTCCCCCAAGGTCTCCCGTGGGTTCCACAATGCCCGGGCAGACCTCTCACCAGACCGCTCCTTTATTGTCTACGGCGGAACGCAGCGCCATGGCCTGACCGAGGGGGTGGAGGCCATCAGCCTCCCGGAACTCGCCCGGGAACTGGCGAACCTGGGGCCAGCTCACTAACTACCGCACCCACATCCGCAGCGGATCCGTGTTGCCCCAGGGGTGTTGGGAGGATCGGTAGCCCACAAAGGAGGAGCCATCGGGATCGTCCAGGGGGCAGCTGTTGTTGTTGTCGGTGCTCCAGGCGGGGCCCCAGGCCTCGTTGTCGTTGGAGCAGCCGCCGGTGCTGCCGTCGTGGTCGGCCACGTGCATGTACAGGTTGGTGTTGCACAGCTGGACATCGGCCAGGTCGCCACCGGTCATGGGGAACTCGTACGCGGTGCCGGTGCCGCAGTTGATGCCATAGGAGATGCTGCCGTCCGCCAGGATGGCGTTGCTCCAGGCGTGGTAGGCGGTGGTGCCGTCGTGGACGCTGTCGTACTGGGCAAAGGCCACGCCGTTCTCAAACATCAGGTCGGTCAGGTCCACGCTGCTCCAGGCGCTCGACTTGTAGTCGAGGGAGGTGGACATGGAGCCGAACGTGGCTGCGGTGAGCAGCTGGCAGGTGGGGGTGGATGCATCGCATCCGCTGTTGCTCCACCCGCCGGTCCAGGCGTTTGTGGCGATGAGGGTCCAGCCCCCACCGTCGGTGCCCATGTCGCAGAACACGCTGAACGGTGCATCCCCCACACCGTATCCATCGGGGTCGATGGTGTAGGTCCCATCGCCTGCTGAAAGCCCTCTCTGCATGATGTCCGCGCAGCTTGTGCCCAGGGCGCAGCCGCCACCGGGCTCGGGCAGCACCGTGGCATCGCTGTCGTCGCAGTCGAGCCCGCCGCAGCTTCCGTCTGCATACCCATCGCCGTCGGCATCGCTGTCCACGAGGCCGTCGCAGTCGTAGTCCAGGCCGTCACAGCCCGGGGTCGCCCCAGGGTGAAAGTCCGCATCCGTGTCGTCGCAGTCGTCGCTGCTGATTTCAAATCCGCTTGGCTGCGTGCACTGCTGCACGGTGAAGCTGTTTCCACCGTGTCCATCGCTGTCGTAGTCCAGGTACCAGGTGGTGCCTGGGTGGATTGCGGCGTCGGTGTCGTCGCAGTCCGCGTCGTCGGCGGTGTAGCCGGAGGGGAGGGCGCAGGCGCGGGTGCTGGCGCTGGGGTTGCCGTAGCTGTCGCCGTCTGCATCTTCAAACCAGGTGGCTGCGTCGGCTGCCGAGTCCTCGTCCACGGTGCCGTCGCAGTTGTTGTCGGCCCCATCGCAGAGTTCGGTTCCCAGGGGGCTCACCTGCGGGTCGCTGTCATCGCAGTCCTGGGAATCGGCCACGTGGCCTGAGGGGGGATCGCAGGCCACCTGGCTCACCGCAGGGTTGCCATAGCCATCGCCGTCGCTGTCCTGGTACCAGGTGGCGGCATCCGAGGCGCCCACATCCACGGTGCCATCACAGTCGTTGTCCAGGTCGTCGCACACCTCGGTGCCGCTTGGGCTTGCCAGGGCGGATCCATCGTCGCAGTCGTCGTCGTTGGCGACGAATCCTGCGGGTTGGTCGCAGGCGGTCGTGCTTACGCTGCGGGCGCCGTAGCCGTCGTTGTCGCTGTCGACGTACCAGGTCTGGGCATCGGTGGCGTCCCCGTCCACGTTTCCATCGCAGTCGTTGTCCAGGTAGTCACAGATCTCGATGCCCCCCGGATGGGCGGCGGCCTGGGCATCGTTGCAGTCATTGGGGTTGGCCGCGTAGCCGGAGGGCTGCTCACAGGCCTCCAGGATGTTGCTCACGTCGCCGTAGCCGTCGCCGTCGTTGTCGGCGTACCAGGTGGAAGCCCCGAGGGCGCCGTCTTCATCGATGGCCCCATCGCAGTCGTTGTCCAGGTCGTCGCAGATCTCCACCCCGTTCAGATTGACCGCATCGTCGGCATCGTTGCAGTCCTGGCAGGCGGGAAAGCCGTCCCCGTCGGCGTCTTCGTGGCCCACGGACCCGTCGCAGTTGTAGTCATTGGAGTCGGTGCAGTCGTCCTCGGTGGCGTTCGGGTGGTAGCCCGGATCCGAGTCGTTGCAGTCCCCGGTGGTCGTGACGTATCCCTGGGGTTGATCGCAGCTGTCGAGCCAGACCGCCTCGGTGCCGTAGCCGTCGCCGTCTGCATCGGCGTAGAAGCGCAGGGCATCCGTGGCCTCGTTGTCGATGCTCTCATCACAGTTGTTGTCGAGGCCATCACAGATCTCCACAGCATCCGGGTAGATGTCATCGTCCGCATCGTTGCAGTCCTCGGAGGCCGGGAAGCCGTCGCCGTCTTCATCGGCATCGATGGGGATCACAGCGCTTTCGTCGCGGCAGCCAAGAAGGGCAAGAAGGGGGATCAAGAGCAGGGTGGGTCGCGACATGGTGTGCCTCCGGGTTGGAGACTACATCAGTCCAGGGCCCACACCTTGTGATCCCCAGAGGATTTCGGGGAACCAAACCACCCGGTGAGGAGGGTTTCAATCTCCGCGGTGCCCTCCTGGCCTCTCTCCAGCTCGGTGTGCAGGACAATCCACCGCACCCCCCGGTTGGAAAGGCCCGCCGGGTCTGGGTCGGCTGCGTCTTCCATTGCCCCTGTCAGGCCTCCCCGGTGCTCGTCCCGGTGTTCGGAGGCCAGGACGAGGGGAAGGAAGGCTGGCACGCCGAGCAGGGCACTGGTGGATCCCCGCACATCCGGTCGGTAGGGGATTGGCTTGCCGTGGGTGGTCTGTTGTACGGCATACCGGGACGTGGCCATGGTGTTGCCCACGTTTGCGGGCAGGTCCAGCACGATTCCGTCTCCGGGCTGCTCGGCGATCCACTCCGCGTACCCCGAGTCCAAAGGAGGCGTGGTGGCCAGGGGGAGGGGGTTGGACCAGAGCAGGTCGGCAACCGCTGCAGCGACAAGCAGCCCGCGTCTTGGGGAAGACACGCTCGCCAGTCCTGCTGCTGCCAAGGCCCCCACCAGGGCGATCCCGGGCATGGCCAGGCGCAGAGAATGGGTCAGGGCCTGGGGAGGAAGGAGCCCCGTAAGGAAGCGATGGGGCAGGGCAAGGCGGCTGCCGGCGCCCACCTCCACATAGGCTCCAGCAAGGAAGAGATAGGAGCCGAGCCCGACGATGAGGGACACCCCGATGGCAGCGAGCCAGTCCCAGCGCCTCGTGGCCCGAAGACCCAGGGCCGCCAGGACCACCAGGACCCACCCCAGGTACCCGGAATGCAGAAAGGCCTCCCCCCACCCGGCGAGGTCCACGGACTGGAAGCCCCCGGGAGCGAGGTAGGTCAGGGGGTCGACCGCATTGTGCAGCTCGAGGGTCTCACTCGGTGCGTCAGACCGAAAGACCAGGGCATCGCTTGCCTGGATCGAGGCCCACATGAAGGCGCCTACCGCCGCGGCGCCCGCGCCTGCGATTGCACCGCCTGTGGCGGCGCCCGCCAGGTCTGATCCCGAAGGACGTCGGACCGACCAGGGCACCGCCCACACCGCGAGCACGACCCCCACCGCCAGCAGGTAGTACGCGGAGCCCAGTGCCGTCACTGCCAGGGCCACTCCCAGGAGAATCCAGGTCCGGCGCCCCCCCTCCCGAAACGCCTGATCCCCCAGGGCCAGGGCCACCAGTGCCGGGGCCACATTCACCGCTTCCGAAATGCCGTTGTGCACCTCGGACAGCAGGTAGGGCCCGAACAGGACGGCCACCGACGCCAACCAGGCGGTCATATCGTCGGTGATGCGGCTCGCCAGGGAACGCGCCCCCCAGGATGCAGCAGCGAGGTAGCCCAGGATCAGGAGGTTCCAGGTCCCGACAATCCCCAAGACCGGGACCAGCGGTGCGCCCAGGATGGCCCCCATGGGATCAATGAACCAGAGGGTCCCCCCCGATGGGGCGTGCAGCAGCTCCGTGTGCCACGGGAGGTTGCCGCTCGAAAGGCTCTCCCAGAACCACCAGGGACCCCAGGCGTGGTTCCACACGTCCCCATCCGGGTGGCCCACCATCCGGGAGAAGGGGTGCAGGACCATGGGCCAGGTGGCAGCCAAGGCCAGGAGCAGGTGGAGCCACGGTCCTGTGCGATACCTCTTCAAGCACTCTCTCCGGCTGCCGAAAAATGGCAGCCCAAAAAAGGATACCCCCCGGAAGCCTCTTTCCGGGGGGATCCTCGACAGTGCAAGAGAGGAAGGTTGTGGAGGCTGTCGACCTTGGAGGCGCCGATCAACCAACCACAGAATCGGTTGGGGGACCGAATCCTTTAGGGAATTCCGTCAAGACGATGAAAAGCCGTCGAGCAGGCCCCTCATTCTCCGGTGCAGGACAGCTCTTTTGCGGCCTTGGACTTGCGCTTGTAGGCAAGGATCTGCCCTTCCGGGTCCACAGAAGCGGTGACTTCGTCTGTCTGGACCGAAAGGACGAGACGGCCCTGGCCGCCCACAACCTCGACCAATTCGTCGCGCACGCGGTCCCCGTCCTCCACGCGAACCGGGACCTGGAAGGTGCCAAAAGGAATGTCCGCCGAGAGACAGCCGACCCACTCAAGCCCCTCTTCTGTTGGGCGCGTGGCGTGTTCCAGGGTGATCTCGGGCACGAGGCCGCCGCGGATCCAGAAGTCGAAGAACGGGCCCAGGTCTGACTCGGATCGGGCCTGCCAGGCCTGGAGGAAGTCCTCGGTGGTGGCGGTCCCGCCGCGGTTCAGGCGAAAGACCTCGTCCATGCCGGAAAAGAAGGGCTCATCTCCCATGCGCGTGCGGAGCATCTCCCCGATTACAAAGAGCCCGTAGTATCGCTCCAACTCCGGCACCACGAGGTCCTCCCGGCTGAAGCCGGTCAAGGAGTGGTTTGCGCCCCGCTTCAAGGTAAAGCGGTCTCCCTCGGACCCTCCCACCAGGAAGTTCACCTGCTCTGCCGGGTCCTCCAGCAGGTCCCGCACATCGCGCATGCGCTGGCGGTACTCGATGGGTCCGTTGATGTTGCGCAGGTAGTAGCCGGCGAAGATCTCCGGAAGCACTGTGGCAAACCAGTCGTCCTGCATGCCCTCGGGGCTGACCTCGTGCATCCAGTACTGCCGGGCGATGGAGCGGGCGAGCATGGCCTTGCCCACGTCCGGGTCGTACTTGTTGATGCGGGACCTGTCCGGCCGCCAGAGCTGGTGGATTTCCACCACCCCGTGGCCGCTGTGCTCCAGGCCCAGGGTGGGCCGATCCCGATCCTGGTAGACCTCGATCTCCCCCACGTTCAAGGGGGGCAGGAACCGGTCGTAGTAGGTCATGACCCGGCGGACTTCCGCGGGAAAGACCTCCAGAGCGCCGGGCCACTGGCCCCGCATCAGCAGCGCCTGGATGCTCGGCAGCCCCTTGGCAGCGCTCTCCTGGTAGGCGGACCACTTGCCCAGGACGATCTTGGGATTCAACGCGTCCAGGGCGCCGACCTCCAGTCCGCGAACCAGGGTGTCCTTGTCCTGGGTTTCCTCCAGGGTGTCGCCGGAGGCCACCACGTCCACTCCCCAGGTGCCCGGCGCATCCAGGATCAGGGCGTAGCTCCAGCGCGTGCCCGACCCGAAGGGCAGCAGGTCCGGCAAGAAACGCTTGAGCCCGGTGGTGGGACCGGTCTGGGGGTCCAGATTCCAGCGGTCTGTCCAGTTCAGACGCAGACCGATCTCCTCCCCAGACGGCAGGGATTCTGGAAGAAGCACCAGGAGGTCGTGGTGGACGTAGCGCCTGGGGTTCATGCTGACCTGGCTTGCGCCGCTGATGCTGCTCTTGGATGTGCTGGCCTCGTCCACCTCCAGCACGGCCCACTCCAGGGGGGTGCCATCGGTAAGGGTCGGTGGCTCCAATTCCCAACGATCCGAGACCAGCACATCCCGGGGAAGTCGGAGCAGTGCATGGCGGGTGCCGTCCGCCTGGGAGCGCAGGGTCAGCTCGCTCTCCGTTCGGACATCAAACCGCCCCCGGATCCGGAATTTCGCCTTCAGGTCCACCCGGGCACCCACCGGGACCAGCGACGGCTGGGGCGGGTCGGTCTCGCGCAGGGTCGCCACCTGCAGGTGGTGGTAGGTCTGGTCATCCAGGCCGTGGCTGAACACCACCTGTCGGGCGCCCAGCTCCAACAGCCCGCTGCCATCCCGTACACAGGTCAGCCACCGGTCCGCGTCCTTGCTCCCGAGGGGGCGCTTCTTGCCCAGCACCGCACCGAACCGCAGGGGGGTTTGAAAGTCAGCGATGCCCATGGTGTCTTCTGCGGGCTGTCCCAACCGTTCCGTGAGCATGCGCTCCAGCCCCAGGATGGCACCGGCATCCAGACCGGTTTCCTGGAGGAGGTTCCGCCGCTCTGGCCAGAGATTCCTTGCCACTACCTGGGCCTGGAGCTTTCCGGCCCGGGGGGTCACCACGTAGGTGGCATCGGCTCCATCGGCGCCGACCTCGAAATAAGATGCCCCCGCCTGGTCGAGCTCCTTCAAGAGGTTGGCCACCCGGTCATCGGCTGACAACAAGAGCCCGCGTTCAACAGGCACCTCGACGGTGAGGCTCTCCACCAGTGCTCGGGCGTCCTCTACCGACCAGCCGGCCCGCAAAACCAGGTGGTTGCCCAGGGCCTGTGCCTCCCCGGGTTGCAGTTGGACTTGCATGCGACCTTCCCCGAGGAAGACCACGCCCAACACGCGCTTGTCGTCACTCGCCGCCAGGATCGGCACAAACAGTCCGTCATCAAATTGGAAGTGACAGAGCCCATCGGTGTATTCCGTGCCCTCCGCAAACCAGGCGGTTTCGGAGACCCGCGTCTTGGAAAAGACGTCGAGACGCTCCGACAGGGACGCGTCCTGGGCGTGGGCCTGGAGGCCCGCAAGCACCAACAAGAGGAGGTTCACGCGCGCAACCTATCCTCTTTGGAGACGAGAACGAAAGAACGCCCCCGGGGCAAGTGCTTCCGGGGGCGCTCAATAGGGCACGCCGTGAGGGATTCGAACCCCCGACCTTCTGGTCCGTAGCCAGACGCTCTATCCAGCTGAGCTAACGGCGCATGGGAACGAGGGGCGGAGACAGAGGGATTCGAACCCTCGGTACAGCTTTTTAACCGTACACACGATTAGCAATCGCGCACCTTCAGCCACTCGGTCATGTCTCCAAAGAACGGGCCGCCCGGAAAAGGCGGAGGCGGTGGGATTCGAACCCACGAGTCCTTTCGGACCGACGGTTTTCAAGACCGTTGCCTTCGACCACTCGGCCACACCTCCACAAGGTGCCGCCCTGCCGCTTCTATTGGCGCGCGGTGATGCGGTCAAGGCCCCCCATGTAGGGACGCAGGACATCGGGCACAACCACCGAGCCATCGGGCTGTTGGTGGTTCTCCAGGATGGCCACCAGGGTGCGCCCAACGGCCAGGCCGGAACCGTTGATCGTGTGCGCGAGGACCGGCTTGGCCTTGTCCTCCCCGGGGGCGGTTTCGGGCCGGTATCGCAGCTTCATTCGCCGGGCCTGGAAGTCTCCATAGACGGAGCACGAGGAAATCTCCCGGTAGGCACTCTGCCCGGGCAGCCAGACCTCGATGTCGTAGCAGAAGCTCGCACCAAACCCGATGTCGCCGCCGCAAAGGGCCATGGTCCGGTAAGGCAGCTCCAGGGCCTGGAGGCAGGCTTCCGCATGGGCCGTGAGGGCTTCGTGTTCCTCCGCGGACTGCTCGGCCGTGGTGATCTTCACCATCTCCACCTTGTGGAACTGGTGCTGGCGAATCAGGCCCCGGGTGTCCTTGCCGTAGGAGCCGGCCTCAGAGCGGAAACAAGGCGTGAAGCACGCATAGGACTTTGGCAGGTCGGCTGCCTCCAGGATCTCGTCCCGGTGCAGGTTGGTGACGGGCACCTCGGCCGTGGGAATCAGGAAGGCATCCTGCCCGTTCACCGGCTCCGAGAGCTTGAAGGCCTCATTCTCAAACTTGGGAAGCTGCCCGGTGCCCTCCATGCTGCTGCGCCAGACCACGTAGGGAACCATGACCTCCTGGTAGTTGTGCTGGCCCGTGTGCAGGTCCAGGAAGAAGTTGATCAGGGCCCGTTCCATGCGGGCTCCGGCCCCGTGCAGCACGGCAAAGCGTGCCCCGGAAACCCGGGCGCTGGCCTCCATGTCCAAAATCCCCAGGTCCACCGCGAGCTCATCGTGGGGCTTGGGATCGAATTCCGGCGTGCCCGGCTCGCCCCACCGGCGGATCTCCTGGTTGTCCCCCTCGTGTAGACCGGGGGGGACGCGGTCATCCAGCAGGTTGGGCAGGGACATCAGCAGGGCGGTCCGTTCGGCCTCTATTTCTGTGGTGCGGGCTTCCAGGGCCTTGGCCCTCTCACTGGCCTCTCGCACCTGTGTCTTGAGCTCCTCGGCGGCCTCCCGATCGCCGGCCTTCATCATGGCGCCGATTTTGGGGGACAGATCGTTTCGCAAGGCGCGGCAGGCCTCGGTCTCCTGGATCAACGCCACGCGCTCGGTCTGCAGGCTCGCCACGCGGGCCGGGACCGCAAGGGTGTCCTCGTCGGCGTTGCGCCGGCGCAGGTGGTCCACCACGGTGTCCGGGTTCTCGGCGACGAAACGGGGATCGAGCATGGCGCCTCCGGGGGCGTCTCTAACCCGGGGGCTCGGAGTGCGGCAGCACGTCCTGCAAGTGCCTCGCCAGGGATGCGGCCACCTGGCCCATGTCCGGCGCCTGGGGCAGCTCCGCCTGCATGCTGGTCAGGAGATCGGCGTTCATCCCGCAGGGGTGGATGCGGCGAAACCAGGCCAGGTCCGTGCACACGTTCAAGGCCAGCCCATGCCAGGTCACCCACTTGCGACAGGCGATGCCCACGGAGCAGATTTTTCGTCCCCCCACCCAGGCCCCGGTGTTCCGCTCGTCCCGGGTGGCCGTGAGATCAAAGTCGGCGCAGGTGCGAATGGCGGCTTCCTCGAGGTCGGACAGGTGCCGATGAAGATCCCGTCGTCCCTCTGGCAGCGCCACGATGGGGTACGCCACCAGCTGTCCGGGACCGTGAAAAGTCACATCCCCGCCGCGCTCTACTTCCACCACCTCGATGTCGCCTGGGTCCAGCAGGTTCTCACCGGCGTCGCGGGCCCGTCCCACGGTGAACACCGGGTCGTGCTCCACCAGGAGCAGGGTGTCCGGCACCTCCCCCCGGATTCTGGCCTCCAGCACCGACACCTGTAGATCCCAGGCAGCGCGGTACGACAGGCGCCCGAGGTGTTCTACAAGCAAGCCTTCACGGCCTCAAGCACCTGGGCATGGACAGCGTCCGGGGCGAGCTGGGCATCCACGCGGACGATGTGCTCCCCACGTTCGGAAAGCAGTGCAAGGGCAGCCCCATAGGCCGCTGCAATGTCTTTCAGCGCCTCCAACCGCTCAAACCGCTCCCGGGAGGCCCCTCGCCTCTCAATGCGCTCCATGCAGGCTTCCGGGGAGAGGTCCAGGTAGATGGTGATGTCCGGTGCCCGAAAGGGAGCGTTGAGCCGGGCCACCTCGGCGAGGGGGGAAACCAGGGACTGGTAGGCCAGGCTGGAAGCGTAGTACCGGTCGGTGACCACAATCTCGCCGGCAGCAAGACGGGGAAGGATCTCCCGCTCCAGGTGGTCCGCCCGGTCGGCTGCAAACAGCAGGGGGAGCACCCCGTCCGCGACCGGCTCCTCTCCCCGGAGTGAAGCCCGGATCAACTGGCCGACAGGACCCCCGGAGGGCTCGGCTGTGGCGTGGGCCCCCAGGGCCTCGCAGAGGCGCTGAACCTGGGTGGTTCCACCGGATCCATCCAGCCCTTCCATGGCAACAAAGCACCCGCTCATGTCCTGGGTTTAGCCGCGCACTGGTGTGGCGGCTATGTTCCTGGATGTCATGAACATGCTTTGGATTGGATTTGTTCTTCCGGCTCTCGCTGGTTCCCCGGAACCTGCTGCCGATGTTGCAGCTCTCTGGGAGAGCTACCTCTTCCACTTTGAGCCGGAGGCTCTGGGCGCCGATGCGGCGGATCGCCCGGAGTTCACCTGCGCGACACCGCTCCTGCCCCAATTGGAGGACCATTGGCTGGACTTCACCGATGGCCAGCGGGCCCGCATGACGAGGGCGTTGGCCCCGTGGAAGAGAGACTGGCTCGACCCGGTGGCGGACCGCCCGCCTCGCCCACCCTCCGAGCACGCGGAGACCTCCTGCTTCACCACCAGTCGGCCCTCCGGTGCCGGTTCCGATTGGGAATACCCGGTGGAGGAGACCCTCGGCACCTGCCATGCAGACGGCGTGGCCACCGCCACTGAGTGCGCCAGCCACGCCGAGTGTGACGATGGTTCCGGGGCCGCCTGGACCTGCGAGGGCTACGACCCCGGCTCCCCTGGCAACCTCCCAAACCGCATCGTCACGGATCACTTCAGCGTGGAATGGGACGAGGCGAACGTCTCGGAAGCCACAGCCCAGGCCTGGGCTGATGCACTGGAGGAAAGCTGGGAGGTGGAGATTGAGGACATGGGCTGGAAGGCCCCCATCAAGTCCGACGAGTACCGGGTGCTGGCCTACATCTCCAGCATGGGGTTCCAGGGGGCCTTTACCTACGCCGATGAATGCGAGGGCGAGTACATGCCCTACATTGTGGCGGGCCAGGGGAGCTTTGCCGGGAACTCGACCTGGTTCCAGGACATGGCAGCCCACGAGCTGAACCACGCCATCCAGTATGCCTATGGCATGGCCCATGAGCCCTGGTTCTGGGAGGCCACCGCTACCTGGATCCAGGAGTACATCTATCCGTCCCACGACTGGTGGGCCTTTTACGTGGAGGGCTTCTCCAGCAAGCCCCACCTGGCGCTGAATGCCAGCTCCCAGCAGGACTACGACGTGTTCATGCACATGTACGGCATGTCGATTTTCAACTTCTACCTGGATGAGTACGTGGGGGGGACGGAGCTTGTGCAGGACCTGTGGGTGGCGGGCCAGAGCGCCCTGGGCCAGCTCTACAGCTACTGGATTGGCGATGCCCTGGAGGCTGTGGGCTACGACCTGGATGACCTCTACGATGGATTCATCGCGGCCAACACCGTGATGGAGTACACATCAGGCGTCTCCTATCCAGACGTGGAGCAAGTGCAGAGCGTCGGCTCTTTGCCGGCCACCGGTGGCAACGACGGGGAGGATCGCCCCCAGGGATACGGCCAGAACTATGTGCGCATCGCCACGAGCACGGCCCATCCTGCTACGCCGGATCTGCGCCTGGAGTTCGCCGGAGACATTGAGCGGAGCTGGACGGTCCTCCTGGTGGGCATAGAGGACGATGCGGTGGCCCGGGTCCAGAAAGTGGCTGTGACCGATGGGGAAGGCATCGGAACCCTCCAGGACTATGGGGACTACGACGACGTTTTCCTGGTGGTGTCCCCCCTGGAGTCCTCCGACCGGGGACGGTCCTATGACTGGGAGATCCTCGCCGTCGACTCGGAGACCTGGGAAGACCCGGGGGACCCGGATGAGACCCGAGGGTTCGGTTGTGCTTGCTCTTCGGGGAAGGTGCAGCGGCCCGGGTTCTGGTGGCTGGTACCTCTGGGTCTCGCCTGGCGTCGTCGGCGGTAGAAACTCGCACGGCGTGCGCTGCCGCACCCGGCCCAAGCCCCTGAAACCCGTGGTAGCGTGCGGCTGGCATTTCAACCTTGAACCTTCTTGGAGCCGTCATGCGCTCTGCGACTTCCGGCCTGCTCTCTTTTGTTCTTGTGTCGTCACTTTTTGGATGTCGCAACCGCGGCAAGGACGTGAACGAGGGCCAGATTGACACAGGCACTGAGGACACGGCCGTGGAAGAGGAAGACCCGGGCACGACCGTTTTCACGATCGATGAGGACGTGGTCTGGGAGGTCGACCAGGTCGTTGGCGGGGTGTGGTACGTGCCAGAAGGGGTCACGCTTATCGTGCGGGCTGGCGTGCAGGTCTCCTTCCTGCCTGCAGCGGGCTTGAATGTGGACGGAACCCTGTTGCTTGAGGGGACCACGGAGAGTCCGGTGACCTTTGTGAATGATGCACTGGCGGCAAGCAACCAGGGCGTCCAGGTGGGTGGCACCGCAGATGCTTCTGCGCTGAACAACGCTGCGTTTACCGGTGTCAACCTGCGCCTGGAGGGTGCCGCTACGCCCTCCGTGTCGGGTCTCTTGATGTCGGATGCGACCCTGTCGGTCTACAGCCGCAGCACGGGCTTCACGGTCGCGGACTCCACGTTCAGCGATGGACTGCGGGACTACCAGGCGGGGATCATCTCGCGGGACTTGCCCTCTCTCACGGTGACCGGTTCCACCTTTGACAAGCTCTACCTGGGCATCCAGTTCGATGGCCTGAGCGAGAGCTCCTCGCTGGTGGTGCAGAACAGCACCTTTACCGACAGCCGTCTTGCGGTCCAAACAGGTGTACTGCAGACCGAGCCGGTGGTTCTGACCATGAGCGATTCCCAGGTCACCAACATGTCCGGGTATGGGCTGTACCTGCTTCGCACGGCGGCGACTCTCACCAACGTGCAATTCCAGACCTCGCAGGTCTACGGCATCTATGGAGACGAGTTTTCCACAGTTGATCTCACCTCGGTGACCGTGGACGACACCCAGGAAGACTGCATTCGCGTCGGCGGAGGCGTCCAGGCGGATGGGCTTGCCGTTTCCAACTGTGGGAACAGCGGCATTGTGGTGACCGAGGGAAACCTGGATGTGACCAACAGCACGATTACTGACGTGGTGGGCTATGGCGCCTATGCCAAGGGCAACGTCAACTTCAGCAGCTCGAGCGTGACCGGGTCCGACTCCCACTGTGTACACGCAAGCCGGGGGTCGGCGACCGTGACGGACTCCACCCTGTCGACCTGTCTGTTGCACGGAATCTATGCCTACCTGGGGAGCGTGACGGCCACAGGGGTGACACTCTCCAATGTGGAGGGAAATGCGCTGTATGCCCACACAGGGACGCTCACCGTCGAGAACACCACGATCACCGGCGTCCGGGGCAACGCGCTCGCATCCTACCGGGGGGATGTGGTGGTGAATTCCACGGCGGGGGCTGTGGTTGTGTCGGATGTCCAGGGAAACGGTGTCAACGCCAGTGACGGCGCGGCGACCTTGGACGGCCTGGATCTCTCGGACATTCGCAAGTACGGCGTCTACGCAGCCTATGGAGATGTGGTTGCCAGCAATGTGTCGATCACGGATGTCGGGTTGACCGGTATCTATGTCAGCTACGCGGACATCACCGGCAGCAACATCCAGGTTGAGACGGCGGGCGCCTCTGGAATCTATGCGAGTCGCGGGGACATCAATGTCTCGGCAGGGGCGGGCACCCTGGAAGTTCGGGACACAGTGGAACATGGCGTGTACGCCTACCGTGGTGATGCCACTGTTTCTGGCGGGACGATCATCAACACGGGCAGCGTGGCGGTACAGGCCTACTACGGGGATGTGATCATAAGCAACACCAGCATCCAGACCACGGGGTCCCATGGGGTGGTGAGCCAGTACGGCGTTGCCAGCTCCGTGTCGGACACCACCATTGCGGACACATTCCACTCGGGCGTGTACGCCTACGCGGGTGGCTTGATGACCGTGACCGACTCCTCGACCACCAATACGGGCGCTCATGGCTTCTACGCCTACCGCCAGGGGATGTCCTTGACCCGCTCCAACGCCTTGGGTGCAGGCCAGTATGGCATCTACGTGTACGAGGACGACCTGGCAATTCAGGAGGGCATCGTTGCAAACGTGGATGGCTATGGCGTGTACGTCTACGAGGGGGATGCCACCATTGATCAACTGCAGATCATTGATGCGACAGGCACCGGCCTGGACAGCGTCGGGGTCACCGGCATTCTGGTGACGGACGGAACAGCCACGATCAGCAACACCCGGGTCGAGGACACAGACCTCTATGGAATTCAGGTCATGGGCGGATCCATCACCAACTCCACGGTCACCCGTTCGGGCTTCCGCGGCATTGTGGTCAGTGGCGATCAAGCCATGACCATCTCCAACTGCGAGATCTCCGACAACGTGGATCGGGGGGTCATCGGCCAGTCCTGGGGAGACAACTTCATTGATGTGTCCGGCAACAACATCACCGGAAATGGCAGCTACGGGGTGCAGTACGCCCAGCTGGTGGACGGCAATTATGTGTCGGACAACTACACGTTTGTGGGCGCTGATCTTGGGGAAGGGGGCACCGTGGATGGGTCCCGCGACACCAACACCGACCAGGTGAAGACCGCGGACGCCGTGTCCAACCCCCAGAGTGCGCCCCTGACCGGGGTGGGGGCGATTTAGCCCGGATAATTCCGGGTTAGCTCCAGTCCAGGGACTCCATCCAGCCGGACACCGCCTCCCAGGCCTGGGGGTCTGCGAGGAGGTCTGCGGGGTGGTCGGCACCGGGCACGGTGTGCAGCGGTGGCGGCTTGGGAAAGCAGGCGGCGAGGTCCCGGGGGTGGGCCGGGGCGATCAAATCGTCGGCCTCCCCGTGCACCAGCATTGTCGGACAGGTGACCCGGGGGGCCAGGGCGGCTGAGTCAAAGGGGCTGACCATCGTGGCGCGGACCAGCAAGGCCGGGTTGTGCTCGCAGGCCACGCGCCGGGCGGAGTGGAAGGTGGCCAGCAGCAGCAGCCCGCCGGGATCAAACTCGGCCGCCACACCGATGGCCACGCCTCCCCCAAGGGAGCTGCCCAAGACCAGGACGTTCTTTGCTGGATAGAGCCGGGTGATCTCCCTCCAACTGGCTCGGGCATCCTCGCGAAGTCCCTTTTCGCTCGGGCGGCCTCGGCTGCCTGGATAGCCGCGGTAGTTCACGTGCAGGATATCGAACCCAGCGTCCAGCAGCCGGGCATACCGGGAGGGATTGGAGCCGCAGGTGCTCCCATTGCCGCTGAAGTAGAGAATCGCGCGGCTGTTTCCCCGCTGCATCCACCAGCCATAGAGCCGCACACCGTCTGATGTGGTGAGATGGATCTCCCGGGCGCCGTTGCGGGCGGCTTGCTCCTTGAGCACGCTCTTGGCCACCCGGGGTGCCGGGAAGAGCGTGAAGCCCTCTAGGAAATTGCGAATTCCCATCCGTCTATGGGGCGGTGATGTACATCAAGGCGAGGCTCATCTCATCAGCGCCTACCGGTTGCCCACGTGGATCGCCTGGCCGATGGCGTGCTTGGCTGCCTCCATGACTCCCTCTCCCAGGGTCGGGTGTGGGTGGATGGTCAGGCCGATGTCCAGCGCCTCGGCATCCATTTCAATGGCGAGGGCGGCCTCGCAGATGAGGTCGGATGCGTGGGCGCCCACGATGGTCACGCCCAGGACGCGGTTGTCCGTGGCGTCCAGGATCACCTTGACGAAGCCGTCGGTCTCGCCGGTTGTCAGGGCCCGGCCGATGGCTGCAAAGGGCACTTTGCCCACCTTGACCTCAAAGCCGGCTGCCTTGGCCTCGTGCTCCATGAGTCCTGCGGTGGCAACCTCCGGGTCCGTGAACACCACGGCGGGGACGGTCTTGGCGTCCTTGTGGGCGGCGTGGCCTGCGATGGCCTCGGCAGCGACCTCCCCTTCGTAGGAGGCCTTGTGGGCCAGCATGGGCTGTCCCGCCACATCGCCGATGGCCCAGAGTCCGGGCACTGAGGTGCGGCACTGTCCATCGATTTGGATGAACCGGCCGTCCATTTCAACGCCGAGCTTCTCCAGTCCCAGGTTCTCGGTGTTGGGCAGGCGACCCACGGTCACGAGAATGGCATCGGCCTCGAAGGTCTCCTCTCCCTTGGGGGTTTCGACCCGCACCACGGCGCCGTCCTCCGTTTCTTCCCAGCCCAGGGCCTTGGAACCCAACTTCAGGACCACGCCCAGCTTCTTCAGGCGCCGCTGAAGCACCCGGGCCACATCCGGGTCAAAGCCGGGCAGCACCTGCTTCTCCAACTCCACCACCGTCACTTCCGAGCCGAGGTTGGCGTAGACCCCCCCCAGCTCCAGGCCGATGTAGCCCCCGCCGATGACCACCAGCTTCTTTGGCACTTCCTCCAGGGCGAGAGCGCTGGTGGAGTCGTGGATCCGTGGATCAGCAAAAGAAAACCCCGGAATCTCGATGGGGCGGCTCCCCGTGGCGAGCACAATGTTCTCGGCCTCCACCCGGACAGTGCCCTCGGGGGTGGTGACCTGGATCACCTTGGGCTTCTTGATCAGTGCTGTGCCCACGAGCTTCTGGGCGCCGTTGTGGCCGAGCAGGGTTTCGACCCCTCCGGTGAGCTTGTCGACGATTTCGCCCTTCCAGGATTGGAGCTTCCTCATGTCGATGGAGGGCTCCCCCTGGACTTGGATTCCCATGTCTGCTGCGTGGCGCAGGTGCTGCATCTGCTTGCCCGCGTGGATCAGGGCCTTGGAGGGAATGCAGCCCACGTTCAGGCACACGCCCCCCCAGTTGTCCTTTTCAATGCAGACGGTCTCGACCCCGAGCTGGGCAAGGCGAATGGCACAGACATACCCCCCGGGGCCTGCACCGATGACGGCAGCCTGAACTTTCAGCGTTTTCATGAGGCGTTCTTCCCTAGGCGGTGGCCGCCTCGCTGGCGGCCGGGTCGGTTTCTGTGAGCTCGTCCCAGGCCCGTGAGATGGGGTCGTCCCCCCGGGTGAGACGGGCTTCGATAAAGGCGGGGCCGCCCTGGGCCCGGGCTTCGCTGACGGCGGAGAGCACCTCGGTGATGAGGCCTCCATCCACGGTGCGGGCCTGGATGCCGAAGGCAACGGCCTTTGCGGAAAGGGAGCCCGCCACCTGGGGGGGCAGGGGAGAGTCCGGGGCGGAGAGGTCCCACGCGTGGCACAGGAACACCACCGGCAGGGAGCGCAGGGCTGCGAGGTTCAATGCCTCGTGGAAGGAGCCCGTGGCGGCGGAACCCTGGCCGATGAAACAAAGAACCGAGCCCTCGCCCCCGGCTGCAAGCCCGCAGGCCTGGAGCATGCGGGCCCCGGCGGAGGTGGTCACCGGGGCAATCCGGTAGGGGCGGGCACCGGCATGGCCGTCGCGAAGGCGTTCCACCGGGCACCCTCGCAGCACGGCGCCTGTGCGCTCCCGCAGGCCGGGGAAGATCCAATCGCTGCGCTCCATGCCCAGAAAACCCCCGGTGATCACCGCTTCCAGGCCGCGGGCCGGGAGGGCGAAGGGGATCGGGTCCGTCCTTCCCAACTCGACATCGGCTGCGCGGACCTGTTCGAGGGCGGAGCGCATGGACATCAGCTGTGCACCAGGATCTGAGCCGGGTTTTCCAGCACCTCTTTGAGGGCCGCCACAAACCGGGCCCCGACCGCCCCATCGATGATGCGGTGGTCAAACGACGGGGACAGGTAGACCATCGGTCGGATCTCCAACTCGCCATCGATCGCCACCGGGCGCTCCTGGATCTTGTTGAATCCAAGGATGGCCACCTCCGGGTAGTTGATGATTGGGGTGGCCAGAACGCCGATGTTGCCGACGCTGGTGATGGTGAAGGTGCCGCCCTGCAGCTCATGCAGATCGACCTTCCCGGCCCGGGTACGGGTGACCAGGTCGTCCAACTCGGCTGCGATCTGGAGGACCGATTTCTGCTCCACGTTCTTGACCACGGGGACAAAGAGTCCGTCCGGGGTGTCCGTGGCCACGCCGATGTTCACGTCGCCCTTCACAATTGTCGTGAGGGGGTCCTCCTCCACCGTGGCGTTGACCTGTGGGAATTGTCGGAAGACCAGGGCGACGGCCTTCATCACCATGGGGATGTAGGTGAGCTTGATTCCATGGGCTGCGGCTGTGGCCTTCAGCTGGTTCCGCAGATCCACGAGCCGCGTTGCATCCACCTCCTCCACGTAGGTGAAGTGGGGCATGGTGGTGGAGGAGCGCACCATCTGCTCGGCGATCTTGCGGCGCAGGCCGATGATCTTGATCCGTTCCTCGGTGCCGCTGGGCACGGCAGCCACGGTGGGCAGGGAGCTTCCAGCGCCAGGAGCGCCGCCCCCCCGGGCCATGGCATCCACGTCGGAGCGGGTCACGCGGCCTCCCTTGCCGGTGCCAGCGACGATCTCGATGTCCACTCCCGATTCCCGCGCATGGCGGCGCACGGCTGGGGTGGCGAGGGTCTTGCCGCCGGAGCGGGGGGTAGGCGCGGGTGCGGTGGGCGCCGGGGGAGCCGCCTTCGGGGCTGCTGCCGCCGGGGCTGCTTTGGCCGCCGCCTTCTTCGCTTTCTTTGCCTTCGGGGCTGCCTTCTTCTCTTCGGGCGCGGGCGCTGCTCCATTCTCTGCGGAAGCACCAGTGCCGTCATCATCGATGTCGATGAGCGGCGTGTGGACCTGGATGATGTCGCCTTCTTCCACGTGGAGTTTATGGACCAGGCCCCCCGTGGGGCTGGAGATCTCCACGGTGGCCTTGTCGGTCATCACCTCGCAAACGGGCTGATCCGGGGCGATGGTCTCGCCCTGGGACACCAGCCATTTGACGACTTCGCCCTCGATGACACCTTCACCGATCTCAGGAAGTTTAAACACGAACATGGAGCTTTTCTCCGCTTAGTAGAGGGTGCTGTTGAGCACCGAGGAAACAAGGGCGTCCACGCCGTCCTGGGACAGGGGGACCGCTTGGGGAGGGGATTCAAGGGACAGAAAGGCTGTGTCGGTGGCGGTGCCCAGGAGGTGCTCCAGCCCGGTGCCCTCCGTGGCCAGAATGACGTGGCCGGTCTTTCGGATGGAGTTGCCCAGGGTCGACACATCCAGGGGCGAGAGGCTGCGCAGGTCCACCACCTCCACATCGACGCTCTCCTGGTTCCAGAGTTGGTCGGCCGCCTGCAGCGCCATGGAGACGCCCCTGCCATGGGCCAGCACCGTGCAGTCCTCTCCTTCCCGCACCACGCGGGCACCGGTGAGTCTGGATGCCTTCAATTCCCAGGATCCGCGGTCCCCGTACAGCCGCTGGGGCTCCAGAATCACCACGGGGCCAGTGGCATGGACGGCAGCCAGCAGCATGCCGGCAGCTTCCTGGGCCGAGGCCGGGGACACGACAGCCAGTCCCTCGATGGTGGACAAGAGCCCCGCTGGATTGGCTTCCAGAAAGGGGCCTCCCCCGACCCCGCCCCCACAGGGAACGCGGAGAACCATGGAGGCTTGAAACTCGCCCCGGGTTCTCTTGTGGAGGGTGGCGGCCTCAATGGCCAGCTGGTCCAGCAGCGCAGGCACCCGGTCCGGCCCGGACAACTCGACAATCGGCACAGCCCCCGCCATGGCCAGGCCCAGGGCATACCCGACCAGGCCCGACTCGGAGAGCGGCAGGTCACAGACCCGATCCGGTCCGTGGGTTTCCAGCAGGCCCTCGGACGTGCCGTGGATGCCCCCCAGCCGACCCACGGACTCCCCCAGGAGCACCACGCGGGAATCCGACTGCAGCAGGTGGTCCTGCGCCCCTCGGATTGCCTCGGCAACCGTGCCGCGTGTGGCGTCTACGGGCTGGGTCATGCGTGCTCCTTGGCGGCTTCGAGGGCGCGGCGAATGAAGAACTCGCCGGCTTTGTAACTGGAGCGAACCAGGGGGCCAGAAGCGACATGGGAAAAGCCCATGGCAAGCCCCTCGTGCTCCAGCTGGGCGAAGGTCTCGGGGGGGACGTATTGGGTCACGGCCAGGTGTTTCTGGGAGGGCCGCAGGTATTGGCCCAGGGTGAGGAAGTCGCAGCCGACGTCGCGCAGATCGGCCATGGCGGCTTGGGTCTCCTCCACCGTCTCGCCCAGGCCCAGCATGAGGGAGGACTTGGTCATGCAGCCCTGTTGCTTGAGGTGCTGCAGCACGGCCAGGCTCTGGTCGTAGCCGGCGCGGGGATCCCGCACGGTGGGGGTGAGGCGCCGAATGGTCTCCAGGTTGTGGGCGATGACCTCCGGCCGTGCAGCCACCACGGTGTCCACCAGGTCCATACGGCCACAGAAGTCGGGCACCAGGGTCTCCACGAGGGTCTTGGGGCTGGCGGTGCGGATCTCCCGCACGCAGGAAGCAAAGTGGCCAGCGCCCTGGTCAGGGAGGTCGTCCCGGTCCACGGAGGTCAGCACCACGTAGTCCAGGTCCATCTCGGCGATGGCTCGGGCGACGTTCCCTGGCTCGTCCGGGTCCAGGGGGGGGCCGCTGCGGCGCGTGTTCACAGCACAGAACCGACAGCCCCGCGTGCAGATGTCTCCCATGACCATGAACGTGGCGGTGCCGCCGCCCCAGCACTCCCCGATGTTCGGGCACTGGGCCTCTTCGCAGACCGTGTGCAGGTTCAGCTCCCGGGCGCTCCCCTTGATCCGGGCGTACCGGGCCTGTCTGGGTCCCGTGGGAAGACGGACCTTGAGCCACTCGGGTTTGCGGGCCTGCATGGGCCCGCCTTTAACCCGAACCCGCCGGAAACGGCTCGATCAGTCTTGTTCCTCTTGGGCGCGGTCCTTGTCGTGGTGGGACTGCTCCCATCCGTGGTGCTTCCTCTTCTTGCGCACCTTGGCCTTCACGATCTCGTGGATCTCGGCGATCTGGTCTTCGGTGAGGTGCTGCTTGAGCTCCACCATCGTGCGGACCTGCTGCTTGAACATCTCTCCCTTGAGCTCGGCGACTTCATCCGCCTGGGCCAGGGTTTCCTCCAGGTTGATCTTGGTGGCTTCCATCAGCTCCTGAAGCCCGGTGTTGGCCTCCTTGAGTTGGACGTGCAGCGAGTCCATGAGCTCGCGGTGGGAGTCCACCAGGGACCGGATCTTCTTCTGGGTCTTCTCGTCCACGCCCAGCTCTTCGCCGTTCTCGGCGATCATGCGAAACACCATTTCGTGCATCTTGTACCCGGAGCCGCCGGAGCGGTGTCCCCGCTCGGACTTCTCATGGGATTCGTGATCAGACGAGCCATGTTGGCAACTTTCCCCATGGCCGGCGAGGGCCGTGGTGGGAGTTGCGAGGAGAAACAGAAGTGTGAGGGTCTTGGTCATGGGGGCTCCTTATTCGAAAAAGAGGGAAGCGAGGCGCTGGTAGTCCTCGGGGAGATCAGAGGCATCGGTGGGGTCGAAGCCATCGAATTGGTACAGGTTGAATTCCGGGGGGGCGGTGGCGGCCGTGTCGATGGACGCCACTTCCATGGGAGTGGGGGCCGGTGTCTCGGCGGGGTCCGTTCCCCCGAGGGGACGCACGAGCAGCAGGACCGCTGCGGCTGCGAGCAGGGCGGCTGCCAGGATGGGGCGCGGTGCCCGGGTTCGCTGGGCGTGCTCCAGGCGTGCATGCAGCCCCGCATCGAATGCCTCGGCATCGGGAGTGGGGGGTCGATAGGCCTCGGAAAGTGCCTGGACAAAGGAGGTGTCGTTCTTGCTCATGGGGTGCCTTCCAGGTCGCTCAACTCCGCTCGAAGGCGAGGCATGGCGCGGTGGAGGTGGGTCTTGATGGTGCCGGGAGATCGCTTCAGGATCGCCGCTGTCTCAGCGATGGTGAAACCCTGCAAGTGCACCAGCACAAAGGACTCGCGCTGGCCACGGCTCAGGGTGTCCAAGGCCAGGCCGATCCGCCGTTGCAATCCGGGATCCGGCAGGGAGGCAGTCGAGCCCTCGGGGGTGGGGGGAATTGCCCGTTCCCGCCTCGACTGACTCCGCCGGTGGTTGTGGGCGCACCTCACGAGGATGCGAAAGAACCAGGTCTCCAGTCGGGCATCGGAGCGAAAGCGGGGGAGCGCCCGGTGGGCGCGGAGGAAGGCCTCCTGGGCGATGTCCTCTGCGACTTGGGCATTGCCGTCACAGAGCCGCCAGGCGAGGCCGACGGCGCGGGTGCGGTAGGCATCCACGAACTTCTGAAAACGCACCTCCGGCGGATCCGCGGTGGCAGCAAGCGCAAGAGAAGGTGTGATCACGGCTTCCATGGGGGAGTCTTTGGATCCTCACCCATTTGGACACCGGTGTGTGCGATTTGGTTGACGGCCGCCTCAGAAAAAATAGATGTGGACGGCGAAGTATACAACGTGTATACCTCCACTCCCACCCGGCGCCCGACCCTTCCAGCGGCGCCTCCAAGGAGCCAGGACCATGCGAAACCACCTCTTCCTTCCTCTCGTCGCTCTTGTTGCCTGTGCAGGGGGAGACTCCAAGGACGGAGATCCTGAGGAAACCGGGTTGGACACAGCTGAAGAGGCAGATGCCGATGCCGACGCCGACGCCGATGCCGATGCCGATGCCGATGCCGACGCCGACGCGGACGCCGATGCCGACGCCGACGCCGATGCCTTCATTCCCGCCCCCGGAAACTGGGTGATCACCCAGTCCCAATTCCTGGAGGATGCCTGCGACGTGAAGGACTACGTGACCAGCGGAGCCGTGGGCAACGTCCTCTCCGTGGAGTCCGACACCCCGGGCGAGTTCGTCCTCGTGGGATCAGACGGTGGCGCGGACCCTTGCGTTCTGTCCGATCACCAGTTCTCGTGCGACCCCTCCGAGCGAACGGACCCGACAGCCCGCAACATGGGTTTCGATGCAGACATCGTGGTGCGGACCGCCAGGACAGGCGAGTTCATCGATGACAGCACCCTGCACCTGCTCGCCGACGTGGAGCTGGACTGCAACGGCAGCGACTGCGGCATCCTGGCGATCCTGCTGGGGAGCTTCCCTTGTGCGCTGGTCCTGGACATGGACCTGGCGCCGAGTCCGTAGGGGCGACTTCTGGGGTGGTAGCATGGACACTCCCCTGAACCAAGATCCGGTGTTCGCCGTCATGATGGCTCGGTTTCTGCTCCTTCCCCTGCTCTGTTCCTGCGGTACCTCCACCAAGGACACCGGGCTCGGCGAGACCGGAATCCCACCCGACGATACCGAGTCCATGGATTGGGATGGGGACGGATTTGGCGCGAACCAGGACTGCAATGATGGCAACGCCGCGGTGAATCCGGCTGCAGCGGAGATCTGTGATGGCATCGACAACGACTGCGACGGCAGGGTGGATGAAGACGACGCGGTCGATCCCGCCACCTGGCACCCCGATGCCGATGCCGACGGCTACGGGGCTGCGGACGGGGCGATGGAGTCCTGCGTGGCGCCGGACGGTCATATCGCGGACGGTACGGACTGCGATGACTCCGACGCCACCTTGAACCAGGACGACGCAGATGCGGACGGATAATCCTCTTGTGAAGGGGACTGCGACGACGCGAATGCTGCTTTCCATCCAGGCGCCAGCTCGGACGGCCCGCTTTCCGACTATGACTGCGACGGTGTCATCAGTGCCGACAGCCTCGCCCATGCCGAGTACAGCTTTGTTGGGGAGAACATCGGCGACAACGCGGCGAACGCCGTCTCCAGTGCCGGGGACGTCGATGGGGACGGCCTCGACGACCTGTTGGTGGGGGCGCCAAACAACGACGACGGAGGGTCGTCCGCTGGCAAGGCCTACCTGGTTCTTGGCGCAAGCCTTGGAACCAGTTCGACCCTCGACCTTTCCCTTGCCGACAACAGCATTGTGGGCGAGAGCAGCGGCGACGGTGCGGGGGGGACGTTTCCTGCGCAGGGGACGTGGACGGCGATGGCCTCGATGACCTGTTTGTGGGCTCGGGGGCCAACGACGATGGCGGCGCTGCTGCTGGCAAGTCCCATCTGGTTCTGGGCGCGGACCTCGGTATTTCCTCGAACATCGACCTGTCCAATGTCGAGTACAGCTTTGTGGGCGAAGCAGCCCTGGACGGTGCGAGCCGCGTCTCCGGCGCGGGGGACGTGAACGGTGACGGTTTTGACGACCTGTTGGTGGGGGCCCACGGCAACGATGACGGGGGGTCGGGCGCTGGAAAGGCCTACCTGATCCTCAGTGGGCTTTGATCCGTTTGGAAGAGATGGCTAGTGATCGAACGTCATCGGCTGTCCGCGGTAGATCTGACTCAAGAAACTGTTTGGGCGCCCAGTGATCTCGTCACAACTCACCTCCATCGTCCAGACTGGACTGGATCCGGACGCGGCGAACTCCATGAAGGTACTCCTCTCGCCGCAAGTGGTCACCTTGTGCTCCCTGGCTGCATATGGCAGGTCAGCCCAGTTGGGAAGGCCATAGGAACTGCCGACGGCTGGACAGCCCATGCCCATGTCGAAAGCGCTGACAATCTCCGCAGTCCCCGGGATGTGATTGTTGGGATCGGGGTCGGTCTTGTCCAGATCGGTGAAGTCGAGGTCAAACTCGATGCCTCGGGCCATGCCAAAGGTGGAGGGTCCGGCCTGGTTGTCAAACAGGCTGATGGTGGAGGGCCCGGTCCAAGTCGCGTGGTGTTGTCCCACGAAGGAGTTGGGAAGGAGGGCCGTATCAATCGGTTCCTTCAGCGTCCAGTCGCCGGCGCCGGCGTCGTTGGAAAGGGTGTCTGCGTTCTCTCCGTACATCTGCCACTCGAGGAACCTGGTTGTGGGATTCGTAGGATCCGTGGGGTCGGGGGGCAGGACATTGATGACCCGGTTGAGAGCACGGAGGGACAGGAGCCAGTCACCCACCTCGCTGACCGACACCGAATTCAGGTGGGCCCAGTCACAGCCCTGCAGGTTGGGGTCGACAGGGGACCAGTAGCCGGGAGGGCAGAACCCGAAGGGGGTCAAAACCTCGCTCACCTGCCAGTCGTCAAGCAACTCGCCGTTCGTCGCATCGAAGACCATGATGCCGTCGTCGATGTAGGGGTTTGGTCTGTTGTCGGCGTCAAGAAAGGGGTTTCCGCTAGCGTCGTGAGTGATCTCCTTGGCGGTCACAACATGGATTGTGTCCTGGGAATAGGCGGTGCCCGAGGGATGCCTGAGGACATCGTGGTGCGCGTAGCGCTCGTCAAGATCCGAGTCGGTCAAGTCGCCCGCGCCCTTGAAGAGGTTCAACAGGACCCGACCGTCCAGGGAATACTCTACGACCCGCCGGTGATCGAGGATTGCCAAAACCGTGGGGGTCGACTGGCCGGCAACTCCTGGTGTGGGATGGCCGATAGACAGCCCGCTCGCCAGGGTGTCTTCCGACGCTACACCCGCGATATTCCTGGCGTCCTGGTACCAGACAATGTTCCCCTCGTGGTCAACGATGAGCATGTACTCCAGGTCGGGAATGGGTCTTGATCGTCTGGGTCGGGTTTCGCCCTGCACCCGAAGTTGAACGCCACGTTCTCGACATAGTAGTCTGTGCCATGCTGTGCGGAGGCCGGGTCGAGGGTGATGTCGAACTCAATCGCATAGAGACCCGGCGACGGAAGGCTGTTGGTTGTAAAGTACTGGCGCCCGTCGGTATCGTTGGAGGCAGAGTTCCAGGCCTTTGCCTGCCACTCGTAGTCGGTGTCGGCCTTCAGGTTCCACAGGGTGAGCGAGTACTTGTAGCAGGGCGACGGGCCAACGCAGCCGCCATTCCGGCGGGAACCGGTCTCGAACTCGCTGTTCCTGTTCGGCGTGCACCCGCTCCCGGAGACATCTTCACAGAATTCTATGTGCGCAAGACCAGCCGTGTCGGTCTCCACATCGCAGTCGTAGCGCAAGACATTGTCCGACTGCTGGGTGCATTGGGCGTGGGTGATCGTCTTGGCGTTTGCATGGGCAGGCATGACTGCGAATACAACCGCCAGGAAGTGCGCGGCAAGGGAGAATCGGGCCATCGGTGCCTCCGTGGAAAATGACGACAACAACAGTGGTGAGGGAATACCACTCTCGGTTCGTTTCGGTCAAACCGGCGGGGCCGAAGGCTGGCCCTCACGGGCTCCAGTTGCCGTGGGGGCCCCCGAAGATGCCCATTGTCGTTGCTCACGCCGCCCCCCTACTTCACCCGGTACCCCTCCATCTCATTGTTGAAGATCCACGCGACGACCTCGCCGATCTCAAATGCATCGCTCATGAACGATCGCCGGGTGGCGGCGGCTGAACCGGCCTTGCGAAGGTCCCGGCGGGCATCCCGCATCTTGCCGATGCGCTCTCGCCAGCGGGTGACGTTCGAGGTTCGCAGATCGACCCAGCCCTTCTGGGCCCAGGCATCCGTGCTGCGCTTGGTGATGGCAGCCGAGGTGGCGTGTCCGCTGACCTCGGGCACGTTGATGCGGGGTCCGCGCACCAGGGTGTTGCCATCGGGCAGCAGAATGGGAATGCCGATGGAACACGCCGCGTGGTCCAGATTGCTGGCTTCCAGGGCCTCGACCAATCCCGCTGCCACCTGGGCAGCCGGGCGGGTGTCCTCCAGGAATTCCTGCATGGATCCGTAGATCTTCGTGAGCAGGGCCACCTCGAAAAGCAACTTTGAAAGCTCAGGCGGCCCCAAGCGCCCCAGGGCGATGCTGGGCAGGCACTCTCCCGCCTCCAGGGCGACCTCCTCCACCTCTCGCAAGTCCTCCAGGGCGACGTTGCGCAGGAGCCCCGCCTTGTAGCTGGGGTTCAGGACCGCACCGTCCAGCGCGGAGATCACGTCCTTGCCGGTGTTGGCACCTCGGATTTCAAGCACCACCGTGCGGGCGATCTCCTCGGGCGTGATGTACTCCATCTGCCCCAGGGCCGTGATGGCAGCGAACTCGCCACGGGTGAAGACGCCGTTTTCGCCGGTGTCCACGACCGGCACCTTCAGGTCCCCCAGGCGCTCGTAGGACGAGGGCTCCTGTGCGAGTTCCAACTGGTCGTTGTCCGACAGGGCCACTTGTTGGGGCAGGAAGACATGCGTGTTTCCGTGCTTGTCGCTTGCAGCCCGCACCTGCACTGCCCGGTAGCCGATCATGGCGGCGGGCTTGACCTCCTTGACGATGGGGGCCTTGGGCGTGCGGGCCAGCAGAAAGAGCAGCCCGGTCTGGGCGAAAGCAGCCTCGGTCTTGGCCAGCAGCTTCTTGGAGGGGCGGTCCTCCGAGTGGGTGTACGGGATGTTCAGGCCCATGCCGCCGGTGCCGGTGGTGCCCACCTTCAGGTAGAGGGTGGTGCCGTACTTGCGGGTGGCCCGATGCACAAAGCGCACATGGCGAATGAGCTGGGGCGTGCTTTGGGAGAGCAGGAAGGCTTCCAGGTCGGCGGTTCCTTCTGCGTCAAACCCGCCTTCCTCGCCAATCCAACCTCGGACCTTGGCGGCCCCATCAAACACGTCCTGGTAGGAAAAGGAGGTGGCGGTGTTCACGGAATCCACGACCACGTCCGGGCGATGGCGCCGAATCAACTGCACGAGGTGGTTCTTGCCAAAGGCGGAGTCAAAGTCGCCATACAGGGCATCGAGCAGATCGCGGCGCTTGGACACGTCGTCCAGGATTGCCTTGCGGGGCAATTCGGCCATTGCACCGGGCACAAAGAGATTGCCCCAGGCGGGCTCAAAGGAGATGGCGTCGCCGAACTCCTGGCGGTGGGCCTCACAGGCTTCTCGGGCCTCGGACTTCAGCAGGGAGGCCACGATGATCTGGCGGGGATCAAGGCTGCGAACGATGTGCCGCACGACCTGGGTTCCAACCAGGCCCGCACCACCGAGGATGAGGTAGTCCTTGTGCATGGGAACTCCGACGCCGCAAAACGGACTGGGCTCCTATCACGGTGGTGGAGGTCAGTCCCGCCGCTGCCCAACTCGCTATCTGCGAGGCGGTCCTTGTCCGTAGCGGGTCTGCAAGGCGGACTCGGCGGGACGCTCTCCCAGGGTGATGTCCAGCTTCAGGGTCTTGGAGCCTCGCCGAAGGGTCAGCACCACCGTCTCTCCGGGATTGTGGCGGCCGATGGACCGCACCAGCGCCTCCCGGTTCTGGATGTGTTGGCCGTCGAGCGCCAGCACCACGTCATTGGACTTGAGCCCTCCGGTGGCAGCGGGCGTGTTGGCGTGGACCTCGCCGATCAAGGCGCCGCTTGGCGTCTTCAACTCCAGGGCGGCTGCAACGGCCGGTTCCAGATCACGCACCCCCACGCCGAGCCAGCCCCGGGCCACGGTGCCGGATTGCTTCAGCTCGTCCAACATCTCCGAGACCATGTCGATGGGGATCGAGAACCCGATGGTGTTTGCCCGGGGAACGACGGCGGTGTTGATGCCCACCACCTCGCCGTGCAGGTTGAACAGCGGGCCGCCGGAGTTGCCCGGGTTGATGGCGGCATCGGTCTGCAGGAAGTCGTCGTAGGGACCGGCCCCCAGGGCCCGGCCCTTGGCGCTGATAATCCCGGCGGTGACCGTGTGGCCCAGGCCAAAGGGGTTTCCAATAGCCAAGACCCAGTCACCGACCCGTGTGTCGTCGGAGATGCCCAGGGGCACGAATGGCAGGTTGTTTCCCTTGACCTTTAGGAGCGCCACATCGGTGCGGGGGTCGGAACCGACGAGCTTGGCTGTGCGGGTTTCGCCGTCCTGAAAGGTGACCGTGACCTTGTCGGCGCCGGAGACCACGTGGTTGTTGGACAGGATGTAGCCGTCGGAGGAGATGACAAACCCGCTGCCCTGGCCCACGCGGATGGGGCGCGATCCCTCGCTCCCATCTGGAATGCCGAAATAGAAGCGGAATTGCTCCAGGGGATCGTTCATGTTCGCGGTTGGGGCTGCGACCTCGACATTCACATTGACCACGGCGGGGGAGAGTCGATCCACCAGGGGCGCCAGGGAGGGCAGGGCGCCGACCGTCCGGACAGGCTCGGGGGTGCGGGCTTGTGCGGTGGGGGCAGGACAGCCTGCGGAAAGGGCGAGGCCGGTGCCGGCCGTTGCCAGCACGAGGGCTGCGGAGATCATCTTGCGCATGGGGTCCTCCGGAGGGTGTCACGACACGCGGTAAGGCCGGATGATTCCCGGCCGGGTTTAGAACCTGGATGCCACATCCGCCAGCACCTCGCATGCATTCTCACGAACGATGGCCCCGTGGCCCGGGACGACCCGGACAATGGCCCCACGTTCCGCCTGCTCGGTCATCCAGCGTCGGTAGTTCTTTCTTCTCCCGGTGAAAGTCAGCAGGGCCTTGGTGAGGGGGGTGACCTTGGGTCCCCCGGCGCTGCCAAGGACCTTGCCGTACATGAACCACCAGAAGCCTGGGCCCGCTGTGCAGTTGAAGAGCAGGTCTCCGAACACGGCTGTTTCTCCGTCTTGGGAGCGCACCAGCATGGCGCCCTCCATGCCCCCGGGGCCCTGGTTGGTCTCAAAGCGCACGGTGTTGTCCTCGCCGCCAGGCGAGGGAGAATCCTCCATCGTGGTGTCTACGGCGACCTTCTTCGACACCATCTTGCGGGCCCCGGCCGGGCAGATCACCTGCAGGTCCGGGTAGCGGTCCTTGAAGCATCCGGCGTCCATGCGGTGCCAACCGTTGGGAACCACGAGGTGGGCGGGACGCCCCAGGGCCTCCAGGGCAGCCATGCCTGCATCGTCCATGGCGATGGCGTTCCAAATCACGAGATCCCGGTTCTGCAGACGGGCCACCACCATCCAGCGCCGAATCTCCATGTTGGGGATCGAGCCGTCGACCGCCCAGACATTTTCCGCCAGGGGTTGCAGGCGGCCGTGTTCGTAGACTTTCCAGTCGATGTCACTCATTTCAACTCCTGGGCTGGCCGCAGAGGGTGCGCGGCGAGTATCCTCAACGGATGCTGCCTCGAACCTCTCTATTCCTTATCCTGGCCCTCATCTCTTTTGCCTGCAAGGGCTCGGACAAGGACGGCAAGGAGACCGGGTCTGAAACAGGAGACACCGAGGACACCGGCGACACCGGTGACACGGACGACACGGGGGACACGGAAGACCCCGGGGATTCCACCCGCCACGTCCTGGCGATCATGATCGACGGCTGGGTTCCTGCCTCAATTGCTGCTGCCACTACTCCGGAGTTGGACCTGCTGATGGCCAGTGCAGCGGTGAGTCTTGAGGCGCGGGTGGAGGACACCACGATCAGCGGGTCTGGCCAGGCCTCGTTCTTGACGGGCGTGCACCGGGACAAGCACTGGATTGACGACAACACCTTCTCCGGGGAGAACACCTGGGCTTATCCCTCGTTCCTGGCGCGGCTCGAGACGGCGCGGCCGGAGGCGGGGACCGCGCTCTACCACACCTGGGAGCCCCTGCGGGACGTGTTTTCAGCGGATGCGGACACCGTGGAATTCCATGCCTACAGCGACGACGGCGATGCGCAGATGGTGGCAGCTGCGGTGGAGGACCTGGCCATCGAGGACATTCACGCGGCCGCAATCATGATCTCGGATCTCGACACCGCGGGCCACACCTGGGGATTCTCGGAGACTGTGGCCGAGTACCTGCTCGAGCTGGAGAGCATCGATGCCCAAATCGGGCAGATCATGGATGCGGTGAACCAGCGAGCCAACCGGGACCAGGAGGAGTGGTTGGTCCTGTTGTCAACGGACCATTCGGGATCGGGAACCAGCCATGGGCAGAACATCCCGGAGCACCGACTGGTGCCGCTCATCGTGTCGGGAGACGGAGCGGTGACCGGGGAAATCCGCCATGCCCCGGATGCGGTGGACATTGCTTCCACGGCGCTGACCCACCTGGGGGTGGCCCTGGATGGCGACCTGGATGGCCGGGCGGTGGGATTGTCGGCGACTCCAGCCCCCACGGCGGCAATGGATGTGAACCTGGTGGTCAACGGGGGGGGCGAGCTGGAGCGGGGCTATGGGGACTATGAGCCGGATGCAGCGGTGCCGGGCTGGGTGGATTCGGGCTCGTTCACGGTCATGTTCTACGGTGCGTCGGGGGGATTTCCAACCGATGGCGTGGATGGGCCGAGCGACCGGGGGGAGAACTTCCTGTGCGGAGGAGGGACCACGACGGACTCGGACATGTTCCAGGACATCGATCTCTCCGCCTTGTCCGGGGCCATTGATGCCGGGGGCGTGACCTATGACTTCTCGGCCTGGCTTGGGGGATACGATCAACAGGACGACCGGGCCGATGCCGGGTTGGAGTTTTTGGATGGAAACGGGGGGCCTTTGTCGACAGTCATGCTGACCGGACCGGAGGCAGTGGAACGAAACGGGTCGACGGGGTTCATGGAACGCCGGGACACGGGGGATGTCCCCCCATTGGCCCGCACAGCGCGGGTGCACATCGTCGGCGTCACGTCGTACGGATACAACGACGGCTACGCGGACAACCTGTCCCTGGTGCTCTCCAGCGCCAGCCAGTAGTTCCGCACGGGAAGGGCCGTGCTCCAGCTCAAGGGCATTTCAGTCGACGCCATCTCCATCGGAGGGCTGGAGACCTGCATCCAGCTTCCGGGAATGGATGTGGCTTTCGATATCGGTCGGTGTCCCCGCTCGGCGGTGTTCCGGAACACGCTGCTGTTTACCCACGCCCACATCGACCACATGGGGGGTATCACCTGGCATGCGGCCACTCGGTCGCTGATGCGCCTGACCCCACCGACCTACGTGGTGCCGCCGGCCAATGTGCCAGCCATCGAGGCGGTGTTTGCGGCCACCCGGGCCCTGGATGACTCGGAACTGCCCCACACCCTGGTGCCCGTGGCTCCCGGGAGCGAGTACGTGCTTCCTTGCGGGGTGGTGGTGCGGCCCTTTCCGGCGGTTCACGTGGTGCCCTGCCAGGGATACGGCCTGTGGGAGCAGAAGCGCAAGCTGAAGCCGGTCTACCAGGGCCTGCCGGGGGAGGAGATTCGCAGGCTTCGGGTCGACGAGGGCATTGAGGTCACCGACCGGGTGGAGACGCCGGTGGTGGCATTTTGTGGAGACACGCGCATCGAGGTGGTGGAGCAGCAGGAGGTGGTGCGCAAAGCACGGCTGCTCATCCTGGAGTGCACCTTCGTGGATGAGCGGGTCAGCGTGGCCAGCTGCCGGGAGCGGGGCCACGTGCACCTGGAGGAGATTGCCGAGCGGGCGGAGTTGTTTGAGAACGAGGCCATTCTCCTGACCCATTTCTCGGCTCGCTACACCGCCAAGGACATTGTGGCCGCTCTGGATGCCCGCCTGCCGCCGGGGCTGCGGGAGCGGGTCACGCCGCTTCTCAATGGGCACAAGGGGGAGCCGCTGGACATGGATGCGCAGTAGGCCCGATGAGCCGGGCTGACGGTCGCAGGGAGAAAATAGGGGCGGGTCGGACGAAACGCTCCCGGCAAGGAGGGCGAAACTCGCCCGACCCAGACCCAGACGATGGCTTCTGGGCGCCCCGACGAAGAGCTTAACTCAGACATATACTGAGGTGGTAGGGCAATTCTGTCTTGGTTTGCCTTTCGTTGCCTGGATCAGGTCTCCAGGCCAAGGCCGGGGTGCCGAGAGCGTTGATGGGCGATTTCATGGGGCGTGCCTTAGAACGGTGGGAGCAGGGTTCAACTCCCCCGGCGCTCGCGGGTTTATTGGGATTCATGTTCGGAAAGCCCCACTGGTTTCGAAAGCGTGTGGTCGGCTGGGGCCTGGTGCCCGTCACGTGGCAGGCCTGGGTCTACGGGGTGGCCTGGTACGGGGTGATCCTGGTGGCAGGGGTCTGGCCGTGGCTGCGAGGGGACCGGGTGCTGGCGCTGGGGCTCGTGGTGGTCCTGACCGTGGGAAAGCTCGTGGACATGAAGCTGATTCGGGATCGGATAGAATAGGCGACCTTCCAACAAGGAACTCGCCATGCGCCTTTCGCCGATTCGACTCCTTCCGCTCATGGTTCTGCTCCAGGCATGCCCCTCGCCCAAGGACACCGGCGACACCCAGGGGGATGCTGACGCGGACACCGACGCTGACGCCGACGCTGACGCTGACGCCGATGCCGATGCCGACGCCGACGCCGATGCCGACGCCGACGCCGATGCCGATGCCGATGCCGATGCCGATGCCGATGCCGATGCCGACGCCGACCCCCCCGAACACGATGGCGTCTACACCGGATCAATGGCGATCAACGTCGCGGAGAGCGGCATCCGCGTGAACCTGGACAACTGCGCAGCCGCCGTGTCGTTCACAGTGTCAGAGGGATCGACCCCTCAGGTCTCCGCCCCCTTCACCTGCGAGTTCACCACCCTCCAGAGCCAGATGAGCCTGGCGTTCGAGGGCGGCTTTGTGACGGACGGCTCGGTCGGGGGCACAGTCGGCCTGGACTACAACAACGGATTCATCACCGACAACACCACCTGGACCGGCACCTTCTCCGGCGACGACCTCACCGGTGCCTTCGCCGGCCAGTACCTCTTGGGCACCCAGGGCCTCGACTGGACCGGAACCTTCACCACCGCCCGCTGACCGGACATTCTTGGGGGGAGATAGCCCATCCCCCCCCTCTTTTGTCCGCCCCAACCCTCCCCACCGGACATTCTTGGGGGGAGATAGCCCATCCCCCCCCTCTTTTGTCCGCCCCAACCCTCCCCACCGGACATTCTTGGGGGGAGATAGCCTATCCCCCCCCCAGTTTGTCCCCTTTGGC
>CAZSZE010000010.1:75069-83224 GCA_964610645.1 uncultured Enterobacterales bacterium
CCGGACATTCTTGGGGGGAGATAGCCTATCCCCCCCCCAGTTTGTCCCCTTTGGCGACGTAAGTCCCCTGTCGCAGACTGCGAACCCCCGGTTGTGTCGCCCCAGGCGACGTAAGTCCCCTGTCGCAGACTGCGAACCCCCGGTTGTGTCGCTTGCTGTCAGGCCGCGTGGGTGGCCGAGGACGCGTGGGCCTCTCTCAGCCCGATCTGCATGCCGATCGCACGACAGAGTTGGGGGTCGGCGGGTTGGTGGAGAATGCGCTGAACGGTTCGGGTGCTCAACGACAGGTGCTCGGCAATCCACTCGACTGAATGCCCCTGCCCTCTGCCCCAGTGAACCGCCGCACACCGAGCCGCCACGGCCTCCTTGCTCCGCCCCCGAAGTTCGTTGGCGGCAATCGATGCCGCGGCTGCTTCGCCCAGCCACTGCCGATGGGTGCCGGGCCGCCACTCCCCAAGGTACGGCGCCAGCTGTGATGGCTGCAGGCGTGGCAGCAGCCGGCGGATTGGCTGGGCAGTGAACGCCCCCAGGGGACGGAGCCCCAACAGATCAGGAAGGTTGCTGGCCTCCCGAAAGGGATCCTGCCTTGTCTCGTGCCGCTGGTGCTGCCGCAACACGTAGTGCACCGCCGAGCGCCGGTGGCTCTGGGTCTGCACCGGACCGAACCAGGCCCTGTCGAAACCGCCCTCCAGGTCAAGGCCCCGGACCACGCCCCCCAGGACGTGGTTCACGAACCCCCCCACCGCCTTCCGGTCGCATGCCAGCAGCAGGTGAATGTGGGTGTCGGGCATGGAAAATGCATCAACTGCGGGTTGAAACCCGGCCGGGGCCGCGCCTGGCCCAACACGATGCGAGCCATCCGCCGCGCATCTCCTTCTCGGGCCGCAATGACCCGATCCCGTCGAAGACGAGCGGTCACGTGCCAGGCGATTGCAGGAGAGTGAGTGGCCATGGCAGCAAAGGTAGACACGCCAGCGGCTGCGGCAAGGGCTGCGCCTTGAGAATTCGTTCGCGCCCCCCCCCATCGGCCCATTCCCGGGGGAGATAGCCCATCCCCCCCGAACCCCACCACGTTCACCCGCCCGCTCTCCCCCACATTGGCTACGCAGGCGTCCATCCGCACTCTGAGTCGGCCTCCTCGGTGCTGCAGTTCGCGGGCGGCCGGGGCCGTGTCGCCGCCGACACCACACCCAAGGTGTGCCCCCACCCACTACATCACTCTTTCACCTCGCACACATAGGGCAGCTCCTGCTCTGCATGGAGGTCAATCACGCCCCAGGTCTCATCCTGGAACACGAGCGCGGCCACGTCCTCGTCGGCAGCACCGCCGGTGTTTTCCGCCAGGTCCCCGTTGTTCGGCTCGCCCGGGTGCCAGATCCCCCCGTTGTCCAGGTTCCCCGTGGGCGGCCACCCCTCCACCCCGACCCAGAACCAGCCAAAATCGATGGAGGGGGAGGTGGTCTCCTGCTTGAGGCCCACCCACCAGCCTTCGTGCTCTCCCAATCCCATGCGGTGGGCCGCATCGGTCACCGAGTCGTACTCGCCGTCCAGCCCCATGTTCACGAGGTCGCCGTCAAAGACGTTGAAGCAGATCTGCCGGGCCTCCTGCCAGCCCAGCGGGGCAGTGCACGCGTAGTAGGCACGGTCCTCTTCCGGGTCGGCGGTGTCCTCGGCGGGCTCGAAGGTGGACAGCAGTCGGCAGTCTTCCCCGGGGCAGCTTTCAGCATAGTCCGGGTCGGCGTCGTCGCAGTCCCCTTCACTGGCCACCCAGCCGTCCGGGGCCTCACAGGAATCGGTGGCAAACCCTGAGCTGCCGACACCGTCCCCATCGTTGTCGCGGAACCACGTCGACTCGACGCAGGGCTCCTCCCGCTCGTCGGTTTCGATGTACTTGGGGGCAATGCAACCCCCCAGGGCAAGTGCGACCCACATGGGACCTCCGGAAAGATTGAACACCGGGGAGAGGGCACTGTCGAGTGCTGTGACCGGAAATGGTGCCAAAGGCCTTGCCGGATTAGGCAGCAAGGCCCGGAGGTGATGATGTTGATGGCCTCGCTTTTTTCGTTGGGATTGGCGCCTGTGCAGGCAGCCGAATTGTCGATCCCCCATGATCTCTACACCCTTGAAAACGGGCTGACCGTGATTCTCCACGAGGATCACGACCTGCCCCTCGTGCAGGTCAACGTCTGGTACCACGTGGGTTCAAAGGACGAGGAGCAGGGCCGCTCCGGCTTTGCCCATCTCTTTGAGCACCTGATGTTCCAGGGATCCAAGCACGTCCAAGGGGAGTACTTCGAGCATCTCCAGAAAGTCGGCGGCTCGATCAACGGCACCACAAACGGGGATCGGACCAACTATTTTGAAAAGGTGCCTTCCGAGCACCTCCCCCTGGCCCTGTGGCTCGAGGCGGATCGCATGGGATGGCTCCTGGAAGCCCTGACCCAGGAAAAGCTCGACAACCAGCGAGAGGTGGTCAAGAACGAGCGCCGCCAGTCCTATGAGAACCGCCCCTACGGCACCTCATGGATGACCCTCATGGAGGCGCTCTACCCCACGGACCACCCCTACGAGCACACCACCATCGGCAGCCACGAGGACCTCTCTGCCGCCAACCTGGACGACGTGAAGAACTTCTTCCGCACCTGGTACGTGCCCAACAACGCCTCCCTGGTGGTGGCCGGCGACTTTGATCCGGACACGGCCAAGGCCCTGGTGGAGCAGTACTTCGGCCCCATCAAATCCGGGGAGGAGCCCACCCCCCGCACCGACGAGATGTTTGCCCTGGAGGAGGACATCGAGATCCGGCAGAACGAGGCGGGCGTGCCCTTTCAGAAGGTGTGGATCGCCTGGCCGAGTGCGCCCCTCTATGCCGAGGGGGATGCGGAGTTGGACCTGCTCACCAGCGTGCTGTCCGGGGGCAAGGACTCCCGCCTGGACCGGGTGCTGGTTCACGAAAAGCAGATTGCCAAGAGCGTCAGCGCGGCCCAGGTCAGCCGACGCCTCACCAGCATGTACATGATCCAGGCCACAGCCGCTGAGGGGCATACGACCGATGAGCTCGTCGCCGAGATTGACGCCATTCTCCGGGAGGTAGCAGCGGAGGCCCCCACGGCTGATGAGGTTGAAATCGGACGCACCACCTGGGAAGCCCGGTTCGTGCGCGACCTGCAGAGCCTCCACAGCCGGGCGAACCAGTTGAACTCGTACTTCGTGCTGACGGGGCAGCCGGACTCCATCGAAATGGACCTGGGCCGGTACGGGGCTGTCACGCCGGAGGCCATTCAACAGGCTGCTGCGGGTCTTGCGGAGGCGAAACGCGTCACGCTCCACATCCACCCGGAGGCAGAGTAGATGTTGATCTCGATTCTCCTTTCCCTTTCTCTTGCCGAAGCCGAGTCATTTGATCGGACCCAGGTGCCCGCTCCCCTGGAGCGCAGCGAGTTCACCCTGCCAAAGCTGCAGCAGGGCAGCCTCTCCAACGGGGTCGAAATCCTCCTGGTGGAGGACCACGACCATCCCCTGGTCCGGGTCAAGCTGGTGTTCGAGGCAGGGGGGTTTGCTGATCCGCCCGGCCAGGAGGGCCTGGCGGGCTCCGCCTACGACATGCTCAACGAGGGTGCAGGGGGCATGAGCGCCATGGAGATCTCCACGGCGCTTCGGCGCCTCGCCACGCACCTGGGCACCAGCGGGGGCCTAGATGGGGGGCGGGTCACCCTGGACACCCTGACGCGGAATCTCCCTGCGAGCCTGGACCTGATGGCGGCCGTGGCCTTGGAGCCCGAGTTTCCAGAGGCCGATTGGGATCGCCTGCGAAAGCAGCTCATCCAGGACGTGGCTTCCGCCCGCACGGAGCCGAGCAAGATGGCAAGCCGGGCTCTCTCCCGGACGCTCTTTGGGGACACGTACGCGGGCCGCTTCAAGACCGAGGAAAGCCTGAATGCCATCTCCGTGGAGGACATGAAGGCCTGGGCAGCCACTGCGCTGGTTCCCGGCAACGCCCGCTTCCTGGTGGGAGGGGACACCACCCTGGAGGAGATCACGGCGCTCCTGGAAGCGCGGTTTGGAACCTGGAGCGGGGAGGGAGAGGTAGCGGTGCCCACGCCTGCGGTGCACTCCCCTGAACAGACCACCCTGTACCTGGTGAACAAACCCGGGGCAGCGCAGTCCGTGATTCGCATGGGCCGTTTCGCCGGCCACCGCACGGACCCCACCTACACGGACCTCTCCCTGGGGAACAAGGCTTTCGGCGGCATGTTCATGGCGCGGCTGAACATGAACCTGCGGGAGGACAAGGGCTACACCTACGGGGCGCGGTCCTGGGTCAGCAGCAACCACGCCGGGAGCAGGTGGCTGCTCTCCACGAGCGTTCGCACGGATGTGACCGGTGCGTCTCTGCAGGAAATCGTGGGGGAGCTTTCGGGCATCGGGGGGGAGCTTGGGGAAGCACCTCCGTGCGGGTGGTTCAAGACGCGCTGCGGCTCCTGCCCCGAACCGGAGCGCCTGGCGGCCACCCGTCCCATCACCATGGATGAGATTGGATTCTCCAAGTCCAATGCGATCCAGGGGTACCCGTCCCGGTTCGAAAAGCCGGACTACCTGTTGGACCAACATGCCACCGTGGCGCGGTACGGACTACCGGATGACTGGCTGGAAAGCTACATACCCCGCGTCGAGGCGGTCACCGCCGAGCTGGCCCAGAATGCATTCACCACAGCGGTGGCGAACGCCACCTGGGCTATTGTGGTGGTGGGCGACCTCACGGTTGTTCGTCCGCAACTGGTAGACCTGGGGTTCCCGATGGTGGAGTTGGATGCGGATGGGACACCCGTGCAGGACGGGGCAGCGGTACAAGACGGGTCAACGACAAGGGAGGATTAGCGTGTCAGTCCGGTCGGAAGTCATTTGGATGGATGGCGAGTTCGTTCCGTACGATCACGCCAAGATCCACGTCAACTGTCACACCCTGCACTACGGGTTGGGGGTGTTCGAGGGCATTCGCTCCTACCGCCAGGTGGGCGGCGGTGGAGCGATTTTCCGACTGGAGGAGCACCTGCGTCGGCTCTACGATTCAGCCAAGATGTGCATGATCCCGATGCCCTTCAAGCTTGCGGAGGTACGCAACGCCTGCATTGAGACCCTCCAGCGAAACAACCTGGAGGAGGCCTACATCCGGCCCCTGGTGTTCCTGGGAGAAGGAGCCATGGGCCTCGGCGCCCGGAACAACCCGGTCCACGTGATGATCGCCGTGTGGAAGTGGGGGGCCTACCTCGGGGACGAGGGGCTGCAAAAAGGCGTGCGGGTGGCCACCTCCTCGTTTACCCGGCACGCGGTCAACGCGAACCTGCAACGGGCCAAGGTCTCCGGCCACTATGTGAACTCGATCCTGGCGCGGTACGAGGCCAACGACAACGGCTTTGACGAGGCCATCATGTTGGACCAGATGGGGCACGTGGCGGAGGGCACCGGGGAGAATCTCTTTGTGATTCGCGGGTCCACCATCAAGACCCCGGCTATCACCAACATCCTCGGGGGCATCACGCGCCAGACGGCGATTGAGATCCTGGAACGAAACGGCCACGAGGTCATTGAGACCCAGTTTGGCCGGGATGCCCTCTACGTGGCGGACGAGATCTTCATGACGGGCACGGCAGCCGAGGTCACGCCCATTCGCGAGGTGGATCGCCGGGAGGTCGGGGAGCCGGGACCGGTGACCAAGCTGGTCCAGGACGTGTACCTGAAGGGGGTTCGCGGCGAGGTGGAGTGGATGCATCCCTACCTGACTGCGTACTGACTCAGGAAGGGGCTAGCCCGAGGCCAAGGCCGCCAGGGTTCGAATGGGGGAGGCGCAGGCCTCGATGTGGGCGTCTTGCATTTCCAGGGACAGGCGGGTCAGCTGCTGCATGCGCCCCTGGGGCCGGGAGTTGATTTCGATGACGTGGGGAATGCCCTCCGGGTCCACCACCATGTCCACGCCGATTTCCACGAGCCATTCCCCGTGGGGGCACTCGGCGAGAATCTGCGCGCAGTCGATGGCAAAGCGCTTGGCCATGGCCAGGGTTCTGCGGGGAAGGATCTCCCGGGCGTCATAGGCTGTGGCGCCGCGCGCCACGTTGGAGACCGGGTCGTCCTTTGAAACGCGGGCCACGGGAATGCGCGGCTGCAGGGTTCCATCCTCCAGGCGTTGCACCAGCCAGCGCAGGGCGAAGCCGGCCTGTCCTTTGGGGGGAGCGATGGCCTGTTGAAGAATGAGGGGGTCTTCCTGACCGGGAACGACGCCTTCGCCAAAAGCTGGCAGGTCATCCCCGGGGACCACCCTGCGCACCCCCATCCCCAACCCCCCGTAGCGGGGCTTCAAGAAACCCGCCCCCCACGACTCCAGCACCTCGGCGAACCGAGCAGGATCTGTCTCCAGGGGCGGCATCCGCAGCCCCTCCATCACCAGGTACTCCTGGCAGGCCACCTTGTCCCTGCAGAGGCGGGTGAGGCTCCTGGGGTTTCCCATGGGCAGGTGGGCCACCGGGCCAAGTACAGCTTCGTATGGGTCGGGCCTTGACTGGCTGGGGAAGCGATCATGCACCGCGATGGGGGCGGCATCGGTCACCTTTTCCCATTCGCCAGGGTGGGCACGCCAGGTGGTATCTCCTGTGCAAAAGAGGGCCTCAATTCCGTCCCTCGCCAACACCAGCGCTGCGTGGCCGACGGGGGTCGACTCGGGGGCGCGCGGTGCGCCTCTCAGGGGTGGGACGAGAACCAGGACCTGCTTTGCCATCAGGGACGAGACTCCCTTGGGTGTGATCTTGCCCCAGGTGATAGGGGTCGATCCATGAAGAAGGTCATTCCCACCTGGCAAGACCGCCTGGTCCTGGTGTGCAGCCTGTGCCGCCCCGAGGGTGCGCCCAAGCCTTCTTGTGGCCACTGTGGGGGGGAAGAGCTGCGCACCTGGCTCAAGGAGCAGCTCGTGGAGCGAGGCCAGTGGGGCACCGTGCGCGTGGTGACGGTCTCCTGCCTTGAATTCTGCCCCCAGGATGGGATCACTGTGAGCATTCAAGGGGCAGAAGGTGAACCCATGACCTTCATCGTGGACGGCCTCTCGGACCGCGACGCTTTGTTGGAGCGCATCACGGATCACCTGGAGGTGTGATTCTCTGGGGCGGACTCGGGTTATTCTCCACGCCTCTCCAAGGAGCCCCATGCACATCGGTCAGGGCATTCGCCGGGCGGACGGCATCGCGAAGCTCACGGGCGCGGCCCTGTACGTGGACGACGTGCAGCCGGAGGGGTGCCTCCACGGGGCGACGGTCCGATCCGAACATGCCCACGCCCGCATCGTCCGCATCGGGTGGGCGCCGGGTTTTGATGCCACGGGCATCACCCTTGTGACCGCAAAGGACATTCCCGGGGACAACGTCATCTACCTGATGACCCGGGATCAGCCGGCCCTGGCTGACGACATTATCCGCCATGTGGCTGAGCCGGTGGCCCTGGTGGCGGCCCCCACACGCGCCCGCGCACTGGCAGCGGTGAAGCAGGTGGTGGTGGAGGTCGAGCCGCTTGTTTCCCTGATGGACATGGAGGCCAGCGAGGGGAATGAGACGGTGATTTTCGGCGAGGACAATGTCTTCAGCCGGATCCAGATCGACAAGGGAGAGGTGGACTCTGTGGAGGGGGGACACCTGGTGGAAGGGGAGTACTCCACCGGGTTGCACGAGCAGCTGTACATTGAGCCCCAGGGCATGCTGGCCATGCCGCGGGACGATGGCGGGCTGACCTTTCTCGGGTCACTCCAGTGTCCCTACTACATCGTAAAGGGCCTTGCGGATCTGCTGGGTGAGTCGTTTGCCGGCCCTGATCGAGTCAACGTGATCCAGGCGGCGACGGGCGGGGGATTTGGGGGAAAGGAAGAGTACCCCACGATGATTGCCGCCCATGCGGCACTTCTGGCCCTGAAGACAGAGCAGCCGGTGAAGATCGTTTACCGGCGGGATGAGGACCTGGTGGCCACCACAAAGCGCCACCCGGTCCGGACCCGCATTCGAACCTGGGTGGGGGAAGATGGGTGCCTCAAGAGCTTTGAAGCAGACCTGTTGGTCGATGGGGGGGCCTACAACACCCTGACGCCGGTGGTGCTCTCTCGGGCGGTGTTGCATGTGACGGG
>CAZSZE010000011.1:0-78554 GCA_964610645.1 uncultured Enterobacterales bacterium
AACCAGTGACTTCTACCGTGTGAAGGTAGCACTCTCCCACTGAGTTAATCGCCCATAGGAGCGTGTCCGAGCTATCGTTCTCGCCACCGCTCGTCAACACAGGATCGAGGTGCATCAATGTCTGACAACTGGACCCAAAATGTAGAGCCCGGCCCCGCGGCTTCGGAGAACGCCCCCACCGGCGGACTGGTGGAGGCCTCGCGCCGAATCGGGGAGCTGGAGGCCGTCGTGGCCCACCTGGTCTCCCACCTCGCCAAGAACGACCCGGGCCTCTTGAGGCAGGACACCATTCGCAAGTACCTGGGGATGAAAGGCGACGCCGACGACATCCAGGCCATGCAGAGCGCCAAGGCCCGGCTCAAGCCCCTCGGCATGTTGGACTGCCCCAATTGCCACTCCAAGGTCCGGGACATGCCCGGCTTCACCGACGAGCGCTGCATCATCTGCGGACACCTGGTGGGCTCCGAGCGCTGATGGACGATCACAGCCCCGAGGCGCTGGCCGGTGTCCACGCGGATCTCCTGTCCCTCCAGACCCGCCTGGAACACCTGCTGACCGATACCGGCGGTGCTGCCGCCACCGTGGAGCTGGATCAATCCACCCAGGGGCGCCTCTCCCGCATGGACGCCATGCAGCGCCAGGAGATGGCCAAGGCCGAGCTGCGCCGGGCCAAGGGGCGCCTGGAACGAGTCCGGGCCGTGCTGGAATCCTATGGGGACCCGGACGTGGACTTCGGCTGCTGCCGGGACTGCGGCGAACCGATTCCCCTCCCCCGTCTCAAAGCGCTCCCCGACGCCTTGTTCTGCGTGCCCTGTGCCGAAGCGCGGGAGTAGCGCACCCTGGTAGACTCCTCCCTCACGCGCGGAGGCACCATGCGGTGGTATGGAACGATCGGACTGTTGATCTGTCTTGGATGTCGAGACAAGGAAATCAACCTGGACACCACGGTGGATACCCAGTTGGACACCCAAGTGGACACCGCCGCCCAGGACTCCGATGGGGACGGCTTCACACCCGAGGCCGGCGACTGCGACGATGCGGATGCCTCCGTCCATCCGGAAGCGCCAGAGGTCTGCGATGACATCGACAACAACTGCGATGGCGTGATCGACACCGACGCGACGGATCTCGCGACCTGGTACACCGATGCCGATGGAGACGGCCACGGCGATCCAACCCTCGGGTCCGACTCCTGCGAGGCCCCGGACGGCGCTGTCCCCAATGGAGACGACTGCGACGACGCCAACCCAGCAATCCATCCGGACGCCCTGGAATACGACTGCACCGACCCGGTGGACTACAACTGCGATGGCTCCGTGGGCTACGCCGATGCGGACGGCGACGGCCACCCGGCCTGCGAAGACTGCGACGATGCCGATGCAAACGCCAACGATGACCAGGACGAGACCTGCGACGGCATCGACAATGACTGCGACGGCGACATCGACGACAACCCCACCGATGCCACCACCTTCTACATCGATGCCGACGGCGACGGCTACGGCGATGACTGGCTGACCCAGGACGCCTGCGCCCAGCCCACGGGGTTCGTCACCAACACCGACGACTGCGACGACCTCAACGGAGACTCCTACCCCGGCGCCGATGAAACCTGCGATGGGGCCGACAACGACTGCGATGGCGACATCGACGAGGGCGTGCAGCACACCTGGTACGCCGATGCGGACGGCGACGGCTACGGCGATTCCACCAGCACCTCCGATGCCTGCAACCTCCCGCCTGGCTACACCTCCAACGGCGACGACTGCGACGATGCGGACCCCTCCGCCCACCCGGGCAGCTTCGAGGTCTGTGACACCGTCGACAACGACTGCGACGGATCCATCGACGAGGACGACGCCATCAACGCATCGGCCTGGTACGCCGACACGGATGGAGATGGCTACGGCGACGCCACGTCGATCACCACCTCCTGCAGCCTTCCGTCCGGCCATGTGGGCAACAACGCGGACTGCAACGACGGCAATGCCGGCATCTCCCCCTCCGCCAACGAAACCTGCGACAGCGTGGACAACGACTGCGATGGAACCACCGACGAGGACGACGCCATCGATGCCGGAACCTGGTACGCCGACGCCGACGCCGACGGACACGGAAACCCAAACTCCACGACGAACGCCTGTGCCCAGCCGGGTGGCTACGTCCCCTCCTCCGACGACTGTGACGACGGCACCTCCAGCATAAACCCGTCAGCCACCGAGACCTGGTACGACGGGGTCGACCAGGACTGCGATGGGCGCGACGACGACCAGGACGGAGACAGCCTGCTCCTGGCCGATGACTGCAACGACACGGACGCAACCTCCACCGCGATCGCCGACGACGCCGACTGCGATGGCAGCCTCACGGCCGATGACTGCAACGACAGCGACGCCGCCGTCTATCCAGACGCAAACGGCGTCTGCTCCCTGGGCGCGAGCTGCCTCGCCATCCTCAATGCTGGGCTCTCCACCGGCGACACCTACTACGACCTGGACCTGGATGGACCCGACAACGGAACCGACCCTTTCGCCGTCGAGTGCGACATGACGAACGGCGGCTGGACCGTCTTCCACCACGATGGCGAGGCCCAGTACACCGTGCAGGGCATCGAGACCTGCCATTCCGGCGGCCACTCCCAGACCCTGACCTACACCGTGGACGAGTCGATCATCACCACCCTGCTTGCGGCAGCCACCGACGCACAACAGCACCTCTACAAGGACTGCAAGGGCTCGGGAATCTGGCCCAGCCAAGGCTCGTGCAGCTGGTGGGAGGACCTCGCCGGCGACCAAATCACCTCGTACTGGCCGGGTGGAAGCTCTGCGTGCGACACAAACGACTACACCTGGCGAGCCAACGGCGGGTACATCACCGACCCGGCCGATCTGCCCATCAAGACGGTCTATACCGGCGACACGGGTGACTCCGGCGAAGAAGCCAAGATCACCATCGGTCCCCTCATGGTGAAGTAGCCTCCACGCCACTGACCAGGATTTGACGTACGACCCTCAACCGCAGCGTGCTATCCCTTTCACCTGCCAGGAGGCACCGATGCGCACCGCGATCCTGACTTTTGCCCTGTCCTTCTCTGTGGTGGCCTGTGGGCCCGGAACATTGAAGATTGGCGAAGAAGACCCCTATGACGGCCTGGTCGACACAGACGGGGACGGCATTCCCGACAGCCCCGACTCCGACGGCGACGGCATTCCTGACAGCGAGGATGACGAGCCGGACATTCCCAACGACGAGGAGGAAGAAGAGGAGGAAGAGGAAGAATCCTTCCCCTACACCGGAGAGTACGAAGGCGGGGTGAGCCTGGAAATCTGGGACACCGGCCGAAACTACTGCCACGAATCCGGGGCCGGGTTCGAGGTCAGCGAAGACGGCGACCTCTGGGGAGAGGGCTGGTGCTACAACGACTGGGAACAGGAGGAGATCCAGTTGGAGTACAGCGGTCGGGTCTCTGACTCCGGTGAGATCAGCGGCGCCGTATCCGTCACCCTGTGGCTGCCCACAGGGGGCCACGGAAACTGGGAGGTGGACACCGTGGAATTCGACATGGACGGCGACATCAGCGACGATTCGCTCGACATTGAGTTTGAGGGCGAAGTCGACGTGGGCCCCAACTGGGGCTTCGACGTGAACGGCGAATCCTGGGGCGAGAAGTAGGCCCGGCCGAAGGAGCGTCCATCCAGCTTAGAAACCTTAGAAGTCGGCTCTTGCCCTTCTTCTAAGGACACAGGCCCCGCGTTTCGGGTCATGTTGGAGTCGTCCCCAGCCACGGAGCCGATGTGTCCCCCAAGATTCTCTCCCTTGTCTTTCTGCTGCTTCCCGCCTGCGCACCCGAGGTCCCCCTGGACGTGGACTCGGACGGAGACGGCCTGACCGACGCCGAAGAGGCGAATCTCGGCACCGACCCCGACGACATCGACTCGGATGCCGACGGTTACAGGGACGGCGACGAGGTGACCGAGGGCAGCGACCCGACCGACCCGGAGAGCCTGATCTACACGGGCGGTTGGCCCTACAACGCCGACAAAGACTCCCTCGGGAACCCGCCCTGGGACCCCATCGCTGAAGAGGGCGCCCAGGCCCCCCACTACCTCGCCGTCGACCAGTACGGCGACACCGTCGACCTCTATGACTTCGCCCAGCAGGGCATTCCCGTCGTCCTGGACGTCGGCACGCCCTGGTGCGGCCCCTGCAAGGACATGGCAGCCTACCTGGCCACCGGCGACGAGGCGCACGTGATGTGGGAACGCGACGGCGTCGTGGAACCCTACCCCTGGTGGGATGAATCCTACTCCGGCCTGGACCAGCTGGTCGCAGATGGCGAGGTGTACTGGATCACCGTCCTCTTCTCAGAAAGCGAAAGCTACGGTCCCATCACCGTCACGGACGCCGCCGCTTGGCACACCGAGTACGAAAACGAGGCCATCGCAGTGCTGGCGGACACGGATCTGCAGCTCAACTACTGGCTCGACATCCAGTCCTACCCGGCGATCAGCATCCTGGATGAAAACATGGAGCTCCAGGTCTACTCCCCCAGCGGACCCGGCAACGCGCTGGCATGGCTCGGGGACCTGCTGTAGAGCCTACCGGGACGGCCCCAGGTGATCCGGGGGTCCTTCGTAGACCTTGAGAATCGTCCGGGAGGCCTCCATGCGGGTCCGGGCCCCAGGGGACACCGCCGTATCCCCCAGGTACAACGCCTTCAGCGCCCAGTGGTGCTGCAGGTGGACCAACCCAGCATCCGTGACCCGGGTGCCCGCCAGGTCCAGCACCTCCAGCTTTGGAAAGGCCACAAGGGCTTCCAAGCCCCGATCATCCATCGGCGTGCCACGCAGGTAGAGCTCACGAAGGCCGTCCAGGGGAGCCAGGTGGGAGAGGCCCGGCCCGGTAATGCGGGTCCCGGTCAGGTCCAGCACCCGCAGCCGTAGCGTGGAGAGACTCTCCAGGGTCTGATCGTCAATCCGCGGGCCGGTCATGTACAGCCGGTTCAATTGGGGCAGCTCCGACAATCGGCCCAGTCCCTCATTGGAGATGGACGTGTTGGCCAGGTGCAGGCGAACGATCCCGTGCAACGCGAGAATCCCGGGGATCGCTGCATCGGTGATGCGCTCCCCCTCCAGGTCAAACCAGCGCAGCGCCTGGAGCGGCGAAAGATGTGACACCCCATCTCCCTGGAGCCTGTTGTCGGAGAGCTTGAGCTTCTCCAGGGAGGTGAGCCCCGCCAACGCAGCGAGGCCGGCATCCGTCACCTGGGTTCCCCGCACCTCCAGGCGCCGAAGACTGGGATTGGCGCCCAGCCCCCGCAGGTCCGCATCCCGTACCTGCGGGCCCACAAGATCCAGGAACTCCGGCAGAATCCCGGGGGGCGCCCCTTGGACCGCGTCCCCCCTTCCACAGTCGGGTTCCCAGTGCCGCACCTGTTCCACGGTCACGTCTGGATGAAGCACTGCCAGCGCATCCCAGGCACCGCCGTAGCGCGGTTCCACGAAGCAGAGCGCCTTGGCGAATCCTCTGACATCCTCGGTCACCACAAAGTGGGTGTCCCCCACTGCCCGGCGCGTGCCCTGCCAACCGGCCAAGGCTGCGGTCACCTGGTTCTGCTGGGGCCGATCCACGCTGACCACCAGTGCTGTGGTCCCGCCAGGCCTCAACGAGTCCGGAGAGGCCCCCCGCAGCCAGAGATCCAGCATCACCGCCGATGGATCCGCCGCCAGCGTGCCCGACACCCACACGCCATCCACCACCAGGGGCCGGTCCAGACCCAGCCCATCAATGTCCCGGGCGATCCCGGTGGTGAGCCCCACGGTGCCCGGGCGGTGCGGATGATCCGCCGGAGGGGATCGCACCCCTGGAATCTCCAGGGCCAGCAGCGCCAACCACCCCCACCGGGCCGGGAGGGCAGCAAGACACCCAAGGGCCGGCACCGCCAGGAGCCGCAGGTGGTGGTCCCGCAGGTACCCCAGCCAGTGTCCTCCCCCCAGGAGCAACACCGCCATGGCCAGGGTTGCCACCGCCAGCTTGCGGGTCCGCCGGCACGTCAGCCCGACAAGCGGCGCCACCAACACCAACGCCGCGCAGCGCCCCCCTTGCTGCAGGAAGGACCCAAGCACCTCTCCAGGAGCCCCCTGGGCGCCCCCCGACGTGGTCAACGCCTGTCCGACCAGGCCCAGGAGATGCGGCCCGACGAGCCCCAGGGCCAGGACAACAGCCAGCTGGCCGTCTCTTTTGGTGAGATCCCGCAGACCCAGGAAGACCAGCCCGGACAGCGCCAGGGGATGGTTCATGCCGGCCATGGCCAGGGCGCCGCCCCCGAGGGCAGCCGATGCGTTTCCCCTTCCCCCCACCAGGGCCAACACCCCCACCCCGAGCCAGGCAGCCGCGAGGTACCCCTTGGCCCCGGAGAGGGCGGTGTCCACGAGCCCCGGATCCAAGGCCAGGAGCAGTCCAGCCGCCGTCGCCGCCATCCAGCGCTCCGGACGAATCGTCCGCACCAGCGCATACGCAAGGGGTGCCACGAGCGCATGCAGCACCAACAGCACCGCGGATGCCTCCACGAGGGACCCCGCCAACGCCAAGGCCAGCGAGTAGGGCGGAGACATCCCCCAGCCATAGAGCGGCGTGTGTCCCGCCCCCACCGGGTGGGCAGCCGCCACCCAGTAAGGACCGACCGAGTCGGCCAGCATCATGACCGCATCCACATCCCGCACGCGGACCCAGGCGGCAACTCCCCACAAGGCCAATGGAAGCAACAAGCGCCGGGGAAAGGTGAGGTCCATGTCCGGCGCCGACCATACCGCGAGCCGTCCCCACTCCGCACTTGAGCCCACCGTGGTACTCAATGCCCATGCTGACAATGCTCCTGATCCTGGCCACTCCCCACGCCGCCACGCTCCCCCCCTGTGCCCAGGTCACCACCACCCCTCCCCTCTGTGCGCGGCGCCTGGCGCCCACCATCGATCTTGTACAGCCCGTCTGGGTCGGAGAGGCTGCCGGCCAACGCTACGTGGCGGAGCGCGGAGGGCGACTCCTGCGCATCGATGCAGAGGGCGCCAAAGTGGTGGCGGATCTTGCGGACAGGGTTCTCAGCCGGGGACAGGAGGAAGGCCTGCTGGGCGTGGCCTTTCACCCGAACTTCCCCACCGACCCCCGGATCTTCCTGTACCACTCGGCGGCCAGTCCAAGACGGGGCAGGCTGGTGGAATACCACCTCACTGGCGGCCTGCTGGACCCGGCCAGCGAGCGGCTCCTGCTGGAAGTCCGCCAGCCCTACCCCAACCACAACGGCGGGGCCCTGCTCTTCGGACCCGACGGGCATCTCTACCTCTCCCTCGGAGACGGCGGTGCCGCTGCAGACCCCCATGGAAACGGCCAGAACACGGGAACCAGGCTGGGGAGCATCCTGCGCCTGGACATCCACGGGCTGCCCTATGCCATTCCCGCCGACAATCCCTTTGCTGACGGAGGCATCGGCAAGCCTGAAGTCTGGGCCTGGGGCCTGCGCAATGTGTGGCGCATGTCCTTTGACCCGGTGACCGGGGTCCTTTGGGGTGGAGACGTGGGGCAGAACGCCTGGGAGGAGATCGACGTGTTGGAGGGGGGACGCAACTACGGGTGGGACATCAGAGAAGGGGATGCCTGCTTTCGCGGCAAGACCTGCGAGACCCCCGGGCTCACCGCCCCCGTGCATGTCTATGGCCGGGAGAAGGGGGTCAGCGTCACCGGCGGACCCGTCTACCGGGGAGCCGCCCTGCCGTCCCTGGTCGGGGCGCCGATCTTCGGGGACTTCGGATCCGGCACCGTGTGGGCCCTCTGCCAGCAAGGGGACACGGCCCAGGCCCATCCAATCTCATCGTCGGGGCTCCACCCGGCCCATTTCGGGGTGGATGCCCAGGGTGAGATCGTCGTGGTGCACCTGGTGGGTCCCCCCACGGGGAAGGCCGGTGGACTGTTCGAGCTGACCCCGGACTGCCCGTAGCTATCGGCAGGCCGCCCAGATTCCCGCATCCGCTGCCTGGGCCACCTGCTGGTCCCCGGAAAAGGTCTCCTCAAACGCGGTGTTGGGGGGGTAAGCAAATGTACTGACCCACCCACCTCGCAGCAGCTCCCTCTGCACAAAGCCCTCCACCGAGGGAGCGGTGTGCAGGTAGGCCAGGGTCCTCTCGTAGTGATCCTCGCATTCGGCATCGAAGGTGAGCCACACGGCGTGGCCCTCCAGGCGCTCCCGCACATGGTCGGTGGCCTCGCTGCTGTAGCACTCGCCCCCCCCGCTCATCTCCGGGGCATCGATGCCAATGAAGCGGATCTTCTCGCTCCCGCTCCCGTTGTCCACCCACGCCGTGTCTCCATCCACCACGTCCGTGACCCGCACCAGGATCGGCTCTCGACAGGGAGAGGGCGCCGCAGGCAGGTCCGCCGGGTCGATGCGCTCAGCCGAATCAAATTCCTCACCCGGGCCGGTGTCCACCTCCCCGGTTTCCTCAAGTTCCACGTTCCGGGTCTCAAGACAGGCAAAGAGCAACATCCACATCCAGCCAGACTATCGAGTAGCATCACCACGTGCGACGCCTCCTTGTCCTGGCTGTGGTCATTCTTGCGATCCTCCTGGCCAACGTGCGGGTGTTGCGCGTCACGGATCACGCCATGGCACCCTCCCTCCAGCCCGGCGACCTCTTGGTGTTGGGGCCCGGCGCCCTCGAGCCCGGAGACGTGGCCCTCCTGTCGGACCCCTCCGAGCCGGACCGCCAGGTGCTGCGGCGCGTGGTGGGCCTCCCCGGGCACGCGGTGCGGGTGACTGCGGGGCAGCTGGAGGTGGACGGCCAAAAGGCCCGCATTCGGGAAATGGGCCGCACGGAGACCCACCTGACGCTCTCCGAGAACAATGCCTGGCTGATCCAGCAGCGCCTGCTGCCCGGGCGCAAGTCTCCCAAGGCCGAAACCGTTCCCCCCGGGTCCCTCTGGCTCCTGGCAGATGCCCGGGACGAGGCCGTGGACTCCCGGTGGTGGGGTCCGGTGGAAGACAAGCTCGTGTCCTCCAAGGTCTGGCTGCGATTGGGGAAGAGCAACGCCTGGCGCGGTTCCTGGGCACCTCGCGCACAGGATGGTCCCTGGCGCGTGCCTCCTCCGCAGTAGGCGGTCCGGGCTAGGACCCTTCGGAGATCTGCTTCTGGGTAAACCCGAAGCGCACCTTCAGGGTCAGGTACTCCTCTCCCACATCCAGGGAGAGATGCTCCACATCCATGGCCAGCTTCAGGGGCTCCATGGCAGGGCGCAAGAGCCCATCCAGGTGCTCCTTCTTGAGAATCGGTACCCGGGCGAACCGGTGCACCTGCTGGGCCAGGATCTTGGCGGCCAGGTCCTCCAGGAGGCCCCAGAAGACCCCCTGTCCCAGCTTGAGGGCCACATCCCGCATCTGGCCCACCACCTCCCCGGAGTCCTTGTCATACCGGATGTCTTTCAGATGAAGCTCGGCACCAATGCGCTTCTCGACCGTGAACGGCACCTCGATGTTCTGGTTCAGGAACACCGCCTTTCCACTGGCGATGAGCTTCACATGGGCCTCGGCCCCCAGGCTCTGCTGGGAAAAGAGCAGATCGCTTCCCTCGCTGTCCAACTCGACTTCCCAGTCCCCGTCGATGCGCACCACCTCTTCCAGGGCGGAGAGCACCTGTTCCCGGTGATCGTCCCACACCGACACCGCCTTGTTCTTGACCCGGGACAGGGCCTGGGGAGGATTGCGGTCTTCCAACAGGCCCGCCACCTTCTCCCGCACCGCCAGCTGCCGGGCCACCTGGCGCAGGTTCTCCGTCAGGTCGAACTCCCCCTTGGCCACGGTGAAGGGCAGGGCAGCGCCAAACATCTCCGAAAACAGCGCCCGCCCAAGGGAGATGGAGAAATGGTGGCCGTCGGTAATCTGCGCTGTGGTCATGCGCCCTCCCGGAGGAGGGAGTGTACCGCTGGCTGCGTCCCGCTGGAAGCGATTCGTCCGCTGCGGGGGGGCGACCTTAAGCGTTGCGGGGGCCCGTCAGCTCGGTTTGGCGGAAGAAGTAGTTGATCTCCTCCGCAGCGGTCTCCGGGGCATCCGACCCGTGGACGGCGTTCTCGCCCACGTCGGTGGCGTAGAGGGCACGAAGGGTGCCCGGGGCAGCATCGGCCGGGTTTGTGGCCCCCATGATCTCCCGGTTCCGCGCGATGGCGTTCTCCCCTTCCAGCACCATCACCACCGCCGGTCCCGACGACATGAACTCCGTGAGCTCCCCAAAAAACGGCCGCCCGCTGTGGACCGCGTAGAACCCCTCGGCCTCGCTCAGGGAGAGGTGCACCATGCGCATGGCTGCAATGCGAAGCCCCTCTTCCTCGAAGCGGGCCACGATGGCCCCAATCTTGTTCTGGCTGACCGCATCGGGCTTGACGATGGAGAGCGTGCGCTGGGACATGGAAACCTCGTTGTCTGGCGGCGGCAGATATCGCAGCACCCGGCAGTCTGCCAGCCTGTCCCCGCGGTACACTGGCCCGGATGAGATTTGTCCTTCCTTTGTTGCTGGTGGCCTGTGTGCCGCCCTCTGAGCAAGAGAGGCCGCAGGTCCACATTGAGCCCGCGCTTCCTACGACAGGGGATGATCTGCAGGTGGTCTTTGACCGGGGCGACGCGGACGCCGACTGGACAGTTCGCTGGTTCCGGGGAGAGGAGTGGGTGGAGGACCTGGACGAGGCCACCGTGCCCGCCAGCGCCACCTCCAAGGAGGAGACCTGGCACGTGGTGGTGGGCGCGGGGGATGGATTCAACGACTTTGTGGAGGGGCAGGCCGAGGTCACGGTTGTGAACTCCGCTCCGGTGGTGAGCGTGAGCGTGAGCCCGGAGGCACCGCTGGCCACCGAGGATGTGACCGCCCTGCCCGAGGCAACGGACGCCGATGGCGACGAGCTGGAGCTTTCCTTCGCGTGGAAGCGCGCCTCAGACGGGCAGGTGCTGGAATCCCAGACCCTCTCCCAGACCTGGACGGAACGGGGCGAGGTGTGGACCGTGACGGTTGTTGCATCCGACGGGACGGCGGAGAGCACCCCTGGCACCGGCACCATCAACATCGAGAACTCGGTCCCGTGGGTCCAATCCGCACAGATTGCCCAGGGCGTTCACACGGTGGAGTCGACCCTTTCCGTGGAGCTTGAGTTGGTCGACGATGACGGGGACGGAGTCACCGCAGCGATCGAGTGGCTTGCAGATGGGGTAGTGATCCAAGAAGGCACATCGAACCAGGTGTCTGGCAGCCTCACGGCAAAGCACCAGCTGCTTCAGGCGCGTGTCACCCCCCATGATGGCTTCATCGAAGGAGACCCGGTCCTGTCGAACACCATCGAGATCGCCAACTCCCCTCCCGATGTGAACATTGACGACTGGGACCCGGCCAGGGTGTTTGATGCGGATGGAGATCCGGTGACCTTCGCAGTTGGCTGGGGGTGGACGGCGTCGATCCAGGGGTCTCTACAGCCACCTTGGATGGAACCTGGTTCGACAAAACCCAAGAGGTCGAGTGCTGGCTGACTCCCAGTGATGACGAGGAAGAGGGCGGCCTGCAGCTGGTGGACTTCGAAAGAGTGCTCAACAGCCCCCCCACCCTGGCCAGCGTCACCCTGTCCCCCTCGGTACCCACGGTGGAGGACACCTTGACCGCGACGGTCAGCGGGTTGGATGATCCGGATCCTGCTGACACCCCCACGGTGAACTACAGTTGGAACGGCCTCGGAAGTGGTTCCGTCAACACCCTGTCCCTGGCCAGCTACAGCAAGGGGGATGTCCTCCAGGTCAGCGCCGTGGCCACGGACATCGATGACTTGAGCGCTGCCGTGACCGACTCGGTCACCCTCGTAAACAGCCCGCCGAGCCTGACCTCCATTTCCCTGTCCCACGCCGAGCCCGGCACCGACGATATTCTCCAAGTGATCGCGTCGAGCACCGACGATCCAGATGGGGACACGGTGACCATAAGCTGGGCCTGGGAAGTCAACGGCCAGCCCGTCGCCCAGACCGGGGCTGCACTTTCGGGCAACACCTGGTTTGACCGAGGAGACACGGTGCAGGTGACGGGGACTCCCCACGATGGAGATGAAAGCGGTCCATCGTTGGCCTCCACCCTGGTTTCTGTCGTAAACACCTCGCCCACGGCCCCTCTCGCAGCGGTCATGATCATCAACGACCCCTTCGCCATCCCTCCCTCGGACGAACTGGTCTGCGGCATTCCGATCCTTAGCTCCGACGACGACAACGACCCGGTGACCTACTCGTTCTCTTGGACTGTGGACGGCGTGACGTTCACGGGTTCCGTCACAAACACGGCCACGCAGAGCACCATCGCCGGCTCCGAGATCTGGCCGGGGGAACAATGGGTCTGCGCAGTGACGCCGAACGATGGATTTGAAGACGGAACGGCCAGCACGGCAAGCTTCGCGATCCCGGTTCCCTGCGGCTCCCTCGACCTCGCCGGCCTCTCGGACTTCCCCATGGCAAGCGCCTCCCCGGCAGTCTCGGGAGACGCCACCCTCGAAATCTGGATCTACGCCAACAGCGTGTTTGCCGCCGACAACCTCTTCGGCCCGGTCATCCTGGACTACGCCGACTCCACCTTGCAGCTCTGTGACATCGGCACCCCTATCCTGACCTGGGATCACGGCTTTGGTGTTCCGTACACCTGCACCAACTACATCACTGTCGGTACGTGGCAGCACCTTGCGTTCGTGAACGATCCCAGCGCTGGCGCCGCTGGCGAGGTCCGCGCCTACCTGGATGGCTACTCGCTCCCCACCCAGTGGAGCAACAGCGACTCCATGACCTTTGGCAACACGGGCCCCTTCTGGCTGGGCCGGCACGCCCACGACAACGTGAACCAGTTTGATGGCTCCATCGGGGAGATCCGCCTGTGGGATCGGGCGCTCTCCCAAAGTGAAATCCAATCAGGAATGACCCGCTGGCTGGACACCCTGAACGAGACCGATCTCGTGGCCCATTGGACCTTCACCGAAGGGGGCGGAGACACCTCCTACGACCAGACAAACAGCGGAATCGACTTCAATATCCCCGTCCAGTCCGCCTGGTCCACCACCGCCTGCCCCTACTGACCGGGCCCATCGGACCCTTGGGCTATCAGCCGATCAGCCCTTGGACCGCCTTGCCCATCTCGGCTGGGTTGCGGGCAATGGTCATGCCCGCCTCTTCCATGGCAGCGAACTTCTCTTCGGCGGTGCCCTTGCCGCCGGCGATGATCGCCCCCGCGTGGCCCATGCGGCGCCCTGGAGGAGCCGTGGCCCCGGCGATGAAGCCCACCACCGGCTTGGACATGTTGGCTTTCGCCCAGGCGCAGGCCTCTTCTTCTGCGGAGCCACCGATTTCCCCGATCATGATCACGAGGTCCGTGTCTGGATCCGCTTCAAACAGCTTCAAGGCATCCGTGTGGTGGGTCCCGATAATCGGGTCACCGCCAATGCCCAGGCAGGTGGACTGGCCCACGCCGATGGCTGAGAGCTGGCCCACGGCCTCGTAGGTCAAGGTGCCCGAGCGACTCACGACCCCGATGCGGCCCGGGGTGTGGATGTGGCCGGGCATGATGCCGATCTTGCACTGTCCCGGCGTGATGACCCCCGGGCAGTTGGGCCCCACCATGCGACTGGCTGTGCCCTCCAGGTACCGGGCCACCCGCACCATGTCGTTGACCGGAATGCCCTCGGTGATGGGAATCACCAGATCCACCCCCGCATCGACGGCTTCCATGATGGCGTCCGCTGCAAAGGGGGGGGGAACAAAAATCACCGTGGCGTTGGCCCCGGTTTCCTGAACAGCTTCCGCGACCGTGTCGAAGATCGGCACGCTGTCCGAAAAGCGCTGGCCTCCCTTTCCGGGGGTGACCCCCGCCACCAGGTTCGTGCCGTATTCCACCATCTGGCCGCAGTGGAAGCTCCCAGCACCGCCGGTGATGCCCTGGCAGACCAGGCGGGTGTCCGAGTTGACGAGGATTGCCATGGTTGCCCCCTACTGAATAGCGGCGACGATTTTCTCCGCCGCGTCTGCCATGTCGTTGGCGGGAATCACGGCCAATCCGCTTTCCGCCAGAATCTTCTTGCCCAACTCCACGTTGGTTCCAGCCAGGCGCACCACCAGGGGCACCTCCAGGCCGATCTCGCGCACCGCCGTGACCACACCCTCGGCGATGACATCACACTTCATGATGCCCCCGAAGATGTTCACCAGGATGCCCTTCACCGCCGGATCATCGGTGATGATCTTGAAGGCCTCGGTGACCTTTTCCGCCGTGGCCCCGCCCCCCACATCCAGGAAGTTCGCGGGCTCGGCACCGTAGTGCTTGATGATGTCCATGGTGGCCATGGCCAGCCCAGCGCCATTCACCATGCAGCCGATGTTTCCATCCAACTTCACGTAGGAGAGGTCGTGCTTGCCGGCCTCCACCTCCATGGGGTCTTCCTCGGCGAGATCCCGGAGGGCGAGCACATCCTTGTGCCGGAACAGGGCGTTGTCGTCAAAGCCCATCTTGCAGTCCAGGGCGATCACATCCCCGTCACCAGAGATGACCAGGGGGTTGATCTCCGCCATGGAGCAGTCCTTGTCCATGTAGGCGTTGTAGAGCCCCTGGATGAACTTCACGGCCTTGCGCACGCTGCCGCCTTCCAATCCCAGCCCAAAGGCAATCTGCCGGGCCTGCCAGGCCCCCAGACCCACCGCCGGGTCGATCCACACCTTGAGAATCTTCTCCGGGGTCTCCGCAGCGACCTCTTCGATCTCGGTGCCCCCTTCCGTGGAAGCCATGATGCAGACCTGGCCGACAGCCCGATCCAACAGCACCCCCAGGTAGAGCTCCCGGGCGATGTCACAACCAGCCTCGACGTACAGACGCTGCACGGTCACGCCATCCCGGCCGGTCTGCTTGGTCACCAGGGTCTTGCCCAGCATGTCCGCAGCCGCAGCCCGGACCGCTTCCGGGCCCTTGCAGACCCGCACCCCACCGTCTCCAGGGACGCCATCTTCCCCAGCCAGCACGGCCTCCAGCACGGCGTCGGAGCTGCTCTCCACAAACCGTCCCTTGCCACGCCCCCCTGCATGCACCTGGGCCTTCACCACCTGGACCGCGCCCCCGAGCTTTTCTGCCGCAGCATGCGCCTCTTCCACGGTGGTGACCTCGAATCCCTCGAGCACCGCCACGCCATACTCCCGGAGAATTCCCTTGGCCTGGAACTCGTGGATCTTCATCGGCCCTGGTTCTCCGCCTTGAAGGAGCAGCGGTAGATGGGCACGCCCCTGCCATCGCGCAGGTTCAGGCGCTCATCGATGATCTGCGCCGCGATGCCGGAGCACCGGGAGAAACCAAAGAGCACGGTGTTGAAGTCGGAGTCCTTGAGACCCACCGCGTTCAGCAGAGTGCCGGAGATCGCGTCCACGTTCGGGTAGGGGTTGGAGACCTTGGGGTTCTCCTTGAGCACCTTGACCGCCCGCTCCCGCATGGCAAGCGCGGTCTTGAACAGCTCGTCGTCCCCGCAGATCTTCCTTCCCAGCTCGTACTGGACCGTGGCCCGGGGATCCTCCGCCCGCAGTACCGCGTGCCCAAACCCGTAGATCAGGTTCTTGGCATCCAGCTCGGCCCGGATGAAGGCCTCGACCTGATCCGGGTCTGAGGTGCCCACCTTGCGCACGAAGTTCAGGCAGTCCTGGTTCGCTCGGCCATGCCGGGGTCCGGACAGCCCCCCCATGGCAGCCGCCAGGGAGGTGTACATGTCGGCCAGCCCACTGGCCACCGCCTTGCCCGTAAACGTGGAGAGGTTGCCCCCCCCATGGTCCAGGTGCAGGACGTAAAAGACCCGGAGCAGCTCGGTGAGGGCCTTCGGATCCGCATCCGGCACCCCCATCATGTGCACGAAATTCTCCACCAGGCCGCGCTCGGGCTCACTGGGAATGGGGTCGCCCCACCCTGAGCGAATTCGGAAGATGTTTGCCACCAGCTCCGGCATGCGGGCCACCACGTTGCGGCCATCCTCGACGTAGTCCCCCGTTCGGCCGGTCATCCCCAGGTACATCAGCCCCGTGATGAGCCACTCCATGGGGTGGGCATCCTTGGGAAGGCCCGCCAGCTGCTCAAGCACCCGGGGATCCACCGTGGAACGCGTGGCCAGGTCCGCCTTGAAGGCGGCAAACTGCTCGTCGTTGGGAAGGGTCTTGTGGAACAGCAGGTAGACCGCAGCTTCCGGGTCAATCTCCCACAACTCGGAGATGGGGTGTCCCACGTAGTGGAGGCCCTTTTGCGGATCCACGAACGAGGTGCGCACCGTGCCGACGGGGAAGCCGCGCAGCCCCGTGTTCAGGTGTTTGGAAGTGACCTCGAAAAGCACGTCACCATTTGCCGACATCCTGCCTCCTGTTGCCGTCGTTGTACACCACCCGCCACGGGTACGTAACTGGCCCCGTAGGGCTGTCAACGCAGCATTGAAGCGCGGTTCAGGACCCGTCCCCGGTCAATTCTGGTGTGGATTCGGGGGCATTCTTCTTGCCGCCGCCGGTGAGCTTGCGCCAGAGGATCGCAACCGGGTCGTAGAACCGATCCACCACCCGCTCCTTCATGGGAATGATGCCGTTGTCCGTAATGCCGATGTGCTCGGGGCAAACGTCGGTGCAGCAGCGGGTGATGTTGCAGAATCCGGAGCCAAATTCACCGCGAATGGCCGGGATGCGGTCCACGGTGTCCAGGGGATGCATTTCCAGGCTGGCCAGCCGAATCATGAACCGTGGCCCCACGAATGAGTCCTTGCGATCGTGGTCCCGCAGCACGTGACACACGTCCTGGCACAGGAAGCACTCGATGCACTTGCGGAACTCCTGGACCCGGTCCACGTCCTCCTGGTGCATGCGGTGCTCGCCATCTGCATCCCGGGCCCTGGGCACAAAGGGGGGAATTCGCGTGTTCTGCTCGTAGTTCCAGCTGACGTCGCACACCAGGTCCTTCATGATCGGGAAGGTGCGCACCGGCTGAACGGTGATGGTTTCGTCCGGACCAAAGGTGTTCATACGGGTCATGCAGGACAGCGCCGGCTTGCCGTTGATCTCCACGGAGCAAGATCCACACTTTCCCGCCTTGCAGTTCCAGCGCACGGCCATGTCATTGGCCTGCTCCGCCTGGATGCGGTGGATCACATCGAGCACCACCATGCCCTCGTCCACCAGGCACTTGTACTCCTGGAAGGCGCCGCCCTCGGCGTTGCCTCTCCATACCCGAAAAGTCCGTTCACTCATGTGGTCCTCCCCGGGTCAAACCCGGCCTTCCAGCACATCGTCAATGCCTGCTCTTGCAATTCGCGCCAACTCCTCGGGCGGGTCGGGGCGCACTTCCTCGCGCACCTCCATGTCCCCTCCGAGTCCCTTGCGAATCACCACGTTCTTGTTGCCCCATTCCTTGTTCTCCCCCTCGAAGTCTACGCGGGTGTGTGCGCCTCGACTTTCCTGGCGCATGCGGGCGGCGCGCGCGACAGCCTGGGCGGTCACCACCAGGCTGGAGAGGTCCAGGGCCTCGTGCCAGCCGGCATTGAACTGGCTGGAGCCATGGGCCTTGACCGTCTCGATTTCCTGGGCCAGCTCTTCCAGCTTCCCAATGCCCTCGGACAGGCCCTCGTCGCTGCGAACGATGCCCACATACTCCCCCATGACCTCTTGCAGCCGATCGTGGAGCACAAACGGGTTGGGACCGGTCTCCCGGTTCAGCGACCCGGTTGCCGCGCGAATGCTGCCGCTTATCTGGGTGTCGGAGACACGCGGTTCGCCGTGCAGGCCCTGCACATACGCAGCAGCCCCATCCCCAGCGAGCTTTCCAAACACGATGAGGTCCGAAAGGGAGTTGCCCCCCAGGCGGTTTGCACCGTGCAGTCCCGCACAGCACTCGCCGCAGGCAAAGAGCCCCTGCACGCGCGACATCTGGGAGTCCGCATCCACGCGGATGCCGCCCATGAAGTAGTGCAAGGTCGGACCCACCTGCATGGACTGCTTGGTGATGTCCACCTCGGCCAGCTCCTTGAACTGGTGGTACATGGATGGCAGCTTGCGCTTGATGAAGTCCGCATCGCGGCGGGTGGCGATGTCCAGGTAGGCGCCCCCGTTGGTGGAGCCCCGCCCGGCCTTGACCTCGGCGGTAATGGCCATGGCCACCACGTCGCGGGTCAGCAGCTCCGGTGGGCGACGGGCTTCCTTGTCCCCCGCCAGCCATCGAGCGGCTTCTTCCTCGGTGTCCGCGGTCTCGTCGGCAAATCGATCCGGCACATACCGGAACATGAAACGTTCCCCCTCGCTGTTGGTCAGGATCCCTCCCTCCCCGCGCACTCCCTCGGTCACGAGAGTTCCACGCACCGAAGCAGGCCAGACCATCCCCGTCGGGTGGAATTGTGTGAACTCGATGTCCATCAACTCCGCACCCGCGTTGTAGGCCATGGCTGCGCCATCCCCGGTGTACTCCCAGGAGTTGGACGTGACCCGCCACGCCTTGCCCCCGCCGCCGGTCGCCATGATGATTGCCTTGCAGCGAATCAGGACGAAACGCCCGGTCTCCCGCCACAGGCACAACACCCCGGCAATGCGACCGGAAGCATCCAGAAGAAGGTCCAGGGCCTTGCACTCCATGTGCACGTCAAAGCCCTGGTGGATTCCGTGATCCTGCAGGGTGCGGATCAACTCCAGCCCTGTGCGGTCCCCCACGTGCGCCAGGCGGGGAAAGCGGTGCCCCCCGAAATTGCGCTGGTTGATGAGGCCAGCCTTGGTGCGATCAAACACCGCGCCCCAGTCCTCCAACTCCCGGACCCGCTCGGGGGCTTGTTTGGCGTGCAGCTCCGCCATGCGCCACACGTTGAGGAACTTCCCGCCCCGCATGGTGTCCCGGAAATGGACCTTCCAATTGTCACGGTCGTCCACGTTTCCCAGAGCGGCAGCCATGCCACCTTCGGCCATGACCGTGTGGGCTTTGCCCAAAAGGGACTTGCACACAATGCCGGTGTTCAGTCCATGGGCGGAGCACTCAATCGCCGCCCGAAGGCCCGCGCCGCCCGCACCGATGACGACCACATCGTGGTCGATGGTTTGAATCTCTGAAACATCCACCATGGCTACAGCCCCCAGGTGTTGAAGTCTTGAATTCGCCCACTGGCCACCATGCGCACATAGACATCTGCAAATCCCACCCAGATCATGGACACCCAGGCCCACATCTTGTGGCGCTCGTTGAGCCAGGTCACCTTCTTCCACACCGAGTGCTTGGCGCTTGGATTGCCGTTGCAGGTCGTGAAGCAGTCTGAGCGCCCCCCAACGATGTGACGGCAGGAGTGGCAGCCAAAGGTGTACAGGGCCAGCAGAATGGGATTGACCGTCAGCACGATCGAGCCCACGCCCACGCCAAGCTGCCCTGCCCGCCAGAAGGAGAGCCAGGCGTCATAGGACAGGACCGCGATGTAGGCGACGGCCACGTACCACATGTACCGGTGGAAGTTCTGCGCCAGGAGCAGAGCGGTCTCGCCCTTGTACTTCTTCTGGGGCATGCCACCCACCGCACAGGCCGGGGGGGAGAAGAAGTAGGCTCGGTAGTAGAACTTCCGGTAGTAGTAGCAGCTCATTCGGAAGCCCAGGGGCCCCAGGAGAATGAGCCAGGCCGGGGATGTAGGCAGAAAAGGTGGCCAGATCGCAGTCAGCCAGTCGGGCCATGCCCCAAACCAGGCATGGGCCAGAGGGGCTGCCCCCACCGCGGCCAGGTCCACAAAGAGCGTCGGGGAGTAGAACGGCGACAGGTATCCCCCGGTCTCATCGCCGACCCAGTAGTGGGTCCCTTGAAACGCGGCCCAGGTGGTGTAGACGCTGAAGATCAGAAAGCCGAGGCCGGTCCACATGGGCTCCACCCACCAGGGATCAGACCGCTGGGTTGCAGCAAGCCCTTCCACGTGGCCGCCGACCAATTCTTCTGCCATGACGTCCTCCCCTTTCAGACCTTCCCACGGGACGAGACACAGAAGGCGTCCCACCATAGCAACCGCCACGCCTGGATGCCAGGGTGGCCGACCGCCTCTTTGTGGGGTTAGATGGGCGCTCGCAGAACGGGAGACCCCCATGCGCTTGTCATGCGCGACATCCCTGACCGACATCGGCCGGCACCGGCAGCACAACGAGGACTCACACCTCGTGCTGGCGGAGTTGGGGTTCTTTGCTGTGGCGGATGGAATGGGAGGCCTGGAGAAGGGAGAAGTGGCATCCGCCACCGCCATTGCAACCCTCGAGGCAGCGCGAAATCCCATTGAGGAGCTCCTGGTCAACGCCGAGGCAAATGCAGGAGCCCTCGGGCGGGTCCAGCTGGCCCAGGCCCTGGACATGCTGCCCCACGTGGCCAACGACAGGATCCAGGCCGTCACCGGCGGCGCCCAATCCGGCACCACCCTGGTGGCCGGGCTGGTGAGCGATGGGCACCTCTTGTTGACCCACGTGGGAGATTCCCGGGCCTATCTCTTTCGCGATGGCCAACTGCGCCAGCTCACCGAAGACCAGACCGTGGCGGCAGCCCAGTACCGGGCCGGGCTGATCTCCCAGGAAGAACACGATCAGAGCCCCTACCAGCACATGCTCTACCAGGCCCTCGGCACGGCGGGGCAGCTGGATCCAGACCTGCTCTGTGAGCCGCTGGCCGGCGGGGATGTGCTGCTTCTGTGCAGCGACGGCCTGACCGGCCCTCTTTCCGACGATGAAATTGCCGAATTGCTGGAATCCACCGACGATCTGGAGGCGGTGGCCCAGGAGTTGATCCGGCAGGCCAACGAAGCCGGGGGTCCTGACAACATCACGGTGGTGCTGGCTCGCACCGAGGAAGGCGCCCTTCCAGAAGAGGTGGAGGGCCGCCGCGAAGCGCTCCGCTCATCCACCATTCTCTCCAACTTGAACGGACGAGACCTGGCCATGCTGTCTCTGTACCTGGACGAGTACGTCCACGGGGCCGACCACGTGTTTGAGTCGGAGATGGGTCTGCACCTGCTGCTGGAGGGCACGGCGCAGGTCGAAGGAGGCCGATCCCTGGTGCCGGGAAATGTCTTTGGCCTGACCCCTTTTCTGGATGGGGGAGAGTCCCTGGTGTCTGTGGAATCCACCAGCGAGTGCACGGTCGCCCTGTTGAGCCGCGGCTGCTACGCCTTGCTCAAGGAACGCCGCCCGTCCCTGGCCGTGGATCTATTGCAGGGATTGTTGACAGAAGTAGCCCGCAGAAACCGCGAGGTCTAGGTACAAGCGTAGGGGCGACCCCCCGTGGTCGCCCGCGAACCCGTCCCTGCGGCGGGCGGGCACAGGGGCCCGCCCCTACAGTCCCAGGAAGTCCTTGACCCGATCCGCCTGGTCCGTCTTCTCCCAGGTGAAGTGATCCCGGCCAAAGTGACCGTAGGCTGCGGTCTCCTGGTAGATGGGACGCAGCAGATCCAGGTGTGAGATGAGGTCCGCCGGCTTGGTCGGGAACAACTCCCGCACGCAATCGGTCAACTGGTCATCCGAGGCATTCCCGGTGCCGTAGGTGTCCACCATCACGCTGACCGGCTCGGCGACACCAATGGCATAGGCCAGCTGCACGAGGCAGCGACTGGCAGCACCCGCTGCCACCAGGTTCTTGGCGGCATAGCGTCCAAGGTACGCCGCAGAGCGATCCACCTTCGAGGGATCCTTCCCGGAGAAGGCTCCGCCTCCGTGGGCGCCGTGGCCGCCGTAGGTATCCACGATGATCTTCCGGCCCGTCAGGCCGCAGTCCCCCATGGGCCCGCCCACCACAAACCGCCCGGTGGGGTTCACGTGGAAGGTCGTGTCTGCATCCACCAGCTCCGCCGGAAGCACCTTTCGAATCAACTCCTCCACGATGAAGGACCGCAAATCCCCATCCGAGACAGAGTCGCTGTGCTGGGTCGAGAGCACCACGGTGTCGATACGGACCGGCGCCCCATCCCGATATTCCACCGAGACCTGGGACTTGGAGTCCGGACGCAGCCAATCCACGACGCCGCTCTTTCGCAGCCGAGCCAACTCCGCCACCAGCTCGTGGCTGACCGCGATGCTCAGGGGCATCAGCGAGTCGGTCTCGTCGCAGGCATAGCCAAACATCATTCCCTGGTCGCCGGCGCCCTGCTCCGCGTGGAGCCCCTCCCCCTCGGTCACCCCCTGCGAGATGTCCGGAGACTGCTGTTCCACCGCCACCAGGACCGAACAGGTTGTGCCATCAAAACCCTTGTCCGTGTGGTCATAGCCAATGTCGAGGACGGTCTTTCGCACCAAGGGAGCGACATCCACGATGGCCTTGGAGGTGATCTCACCTGCCACCACCACCAGTCCGGTCTTGGTCAGGGTCTCACACGCCACGCGGGAGTGGGGGTCCTGGGCGAGGAACGCATCCAGGACGGCATCGGAGATCTGGTCGCACATCTTGTCCGGGTGCCCTTCCGACACGGACTCGGATGTAAACAGGCTTCGGTTCAGGGACATCGCGTTCTCCATTGGCCCTGGGTTCTATCCGGGTTCTTCCACGAACGCACCCGCTTCCAGGCGTGAGCGCCAAAGGGATCAGAAGAGCCGCTTTCTCTTGCTGCTCGAGAGAAGGCCCATGGCCTCGCGGTACTTGGCAACAGTGCGCCGCGCGCACTTGATGCCATCCTGCTCCAGCGCCTTGACGATGCCCTGGTCGCTCATGGGCTTCTTGGGGTTCTCGGTCCCCACCAGCTGCTTGATGCGGCTCTTGATCTTGATCGCCGAGACATCGTCTCCAGCCGCCTGCTGCACCCCTGAGCTGAAGAAGTACTTCAACTCCAGGATTCCATGGGGGCACTGCAGGTACTTGTTGGAGGTCACCCGGCTGACCGTGGATTCGTGCACCTCCACGGCATCCGCCACATCACGCAGGACCATGGGGGTCAGGTATTCGGGGCCCTTTTCAAAGAAGTCCCGCTGGCGATCGAGAATGCACTTCACCACCTTGAAGATGGTGCTCTGGCGCTTGTAGATGCTCTTGATCAAGAAGTCCGCCGAATCCAGCTTTTCCTTGATGTAGGCGCGGTCTTCCTTGCTCCCCGCCCCCGCCAGGACCGTGCGGTAGTAGTTGGAGACCCGCAGCTTGGGCATGCCGTCCTCGTTGAGGAGAATCTGCCACTCGCCGCCGAGCTTGAACATGTGCACGTCCGGGGTGATGTACTGCGGTTCGACGTCCACGTAGCCCCGTCCAGGCCATGGCTCGAACTCCCGGATCATCTTGTGGTACTCGATGATGTCTTCCAAATCGAGCCCCATGGCCCGGGCCACCGCCTGGTAGTTCCGCTTTTCAAAATCCCCCAGGTGATTCTGGATGATCTCCACCATGAAGGGGTCTTCCGGGTAGCGTATGCGGGCCTGCACGACGAGGCACTCGGCCAGGTCCATGGATGCACAGCCAGGGGGATCCAGGGACTGGATGATCATCTGGGCGCCTTCTGCATCCTCCAGATCGACCTCAACTTCCTCGGCCACCTGCTCCAGGGTCAGGATCAGGTACCCCCTTTCATCGAGATTCATGAGCATGGCTGCAGCAGCGCGACGTTCTCCTTCCGTGCAGTGCTGCATTCGCATCTGCCAACGGAGGTGGTCCGATAGGGAGTCCGTGCTGACCAGGTTGGCCTCGATGGGGGGCAGGTCCTCGTGGATCGTTCCCCGGATGCCTCCGGTGAGCCTGGGGCTCGTCTGGTAGCTCTCCAAGACCTTCAACCAGTCTTGATCCGTGTTTTCCTTGCCGTTGTTCTGATCGATGAGCTCGCTCTTGACCGCCACACAGGAGGCATCCAGAGCCTTTTCCGCCTCAGACTTCTCCGGTATCTCTGTCCCGGGGATCTCCTCGAGAGCCGGGTTTTCCAGGAGCTCCTGCTGGATGTTCTCCACCAAGTCCAATTGGGAGAGCTGGAGGAGCTTGATGGCCTGCTGCAACTGGGGCGTGATGACAAGCTGCTGCTGAAGCTTCAGGTGCTGCTTGAGTTCGAGGGCCATGGCGTGTCCAGTCCGTTTGGGAACGGCAGAACCCAAGTCTGGCACGGTCTTTGCGTGCGGTCAAATCCATCGATCAACTCTCAACCTGCAAAGATCGGGCCGAATTCCCTGATTGGCCGTCGATCTACGCGGTCTGGGGTTCCGCAAAGGAGAACCCCTCCCCGAGCCACCGATCCCGTGCCAGGGGGTCTGCAGCCACCTCCGCGGCGGACCCAGCCAGCAAGATGCGTCCGGTGTCCATGAGCAGCACCCGGTCACACAAGGACAAGGCCTCTCGCACCGCGTGATCCGTCAACAACACCCCCAGGCCCTCCTGGGCCAGAATGCGGAAAAGCCCCCCGAGTTCCTTCACGATCAGGGGATCGAGCCCCGAAAACGGCTCATCCAGGAGCAGAACCCTCGCGCCAACCGCCAGGCATCGGGCCACCTCCAGCCGCCGCTGCTCTCCCCCCGACAGCTGCTTTGGAGTCCGGTCCCCGCAATCGCCGAGCCCGAGTCTTTCCAGCAGGGCCTGTGCCTCCCCCAAGGGAGCCCCCCGGGCTTCCAATGCCAGGTGCAGGTGTCCCCGTGCAGACAATCCGGAGATGAGCGTGGGCGCCTGGGGCAGGTACCCCAGCCCGCGGCGCGCCCGGGCATGGAGCGGGCCCTCCAGGGCGACGCCCTCCAGGAAAACCTCCCCGGCGGCCTCCAAGCCCCCGGTGATGGCCTGGAAGGTCGTGGTCTTTCCAGCGCCGTTCGGGCCCAGAAGCCCCACGATCTCCCCCGCCTTGACCTGCAGGGACACCCCATCCACCACGCAGTGGGCCCCCCGGTAGACCGACAAGTCTCTCGCCTCCAGCAGGAGCCCCGCATCGACGGAGCTCAAGGGGATGCCTCCTGAACCACGATTCGGCAGCCCTGGCAGTCCACCTCCTTGCCCTGGAAGTCCATGTGGATTCGATCCCCTTCCATGCGGTTGCCGCCTTGGGCCAGGCGCGCGTGCCCGGAGAGGGAAACGGTTTCACTGCGCAGGTCCAAGGCAGCCACCTCCCCAGAGGCTCGCCATTCTCCACTCTGCAGGACCACCGACCCCGTGGCGGTGGCGGTGATCACAGTGGAGTCCTCGTCGGTGCGAACCTCCAGTCGATCGCAGGAAATCTGCAGATCCCCTCGCATGGCTTTCACGCCCCCCTCAAAGACGGCCAGGCGCTCCTCCAAGCGGATTCGACTCGACGGTGCCTCCACGGAGATTCCGGGTCCTTGTGTTGATTGCACCTCCACACCGGATGCAAGGACGCCCTCGGCCACGACCACCACGTCTGCTTTCGCCTGGAGGTCGCCCGCCTGGGCGATCGCGGTCATCTCCACACCCACCAGGGTCGCGAGCGGTCCAGCATCCACAACAGGGTCTGCAGTGCAGGCAAGACCCAGGAGGAGAAGCGCAGCTATGCCCGCTCCTCGGTCGTGAGCTTCAGGGCCGGAGTTGGCTCCTGGGCCTCCTGCTCGACCCTGTTGTCCCGATCCAGGCAGGCGCGGCGGACCAGCGCTGCCTCGACAAAGGCAGAAAAGAGGGGATGGGGCTCGAGGGGACGCGACTTGAACTCCGGGTGGAACTGACAAGCCACGAAATAGGGGTGCCGTGTCAGCTCGATCATCTCCACGAGCTTTCCATCTGGGGAGGTTCCGGAAAGGGACAGCCCAGCATCCCGAAGCTGCTGGTGGTAGGCCGGGTTGACCTCGTAGCGGTGGCGGTGGCGCTCTTCGATGGAGTCAGCCCCATAGATCTCGCCAGCCCGCGACCCCTCCTCCAAGGCACAGGGGTAAGCCCCAAGCCGCATGGTGCCGCCCTTGTCGGTCACGTTCCGCTGCTCGTCCATGAGGTCGATGACCTTGTGTTCCGTGGTGTCCGAGAACTCGCGGGAGTTGGCGTCCGCCAGAGAGAGCATGTTCCGGGCGTACTCGATGACCGCCACCTGCATCCCCAGGCAGATGCCGAAATAGGGCACGTCGTTTGTCCGCGCGTAGTTCACCGCCAAGATCTTGCCTTCAATCCCGCGCTCGCCGAATCCGCCGGGCACCAGGATGGCATCCAGCTCTCCCAGCAGCTCCTCCACATTTTCGCTTTCAAGGGTTTCCGAATCCACATACTGCAGGTTCACCTTGCACTCGTTGTGGAAGCCCCCGTGGGCAAGTGCCTCGTTCAGGGACTTGTATGTGTCGCCCAGGTGCACGTACTTGCCGACAATGCCGATCTGGACTTCCCGGGCGGGGTTCTTGGCCCGCTCCACCATGTCCTCCCAGGCCTCCAGCTGCGGTGCAGCCGCCCAGATACCAAGCTTTTCCAGGATCCGACCATCCAGGTCCTCGTCGTGGAAGACCAGGGGCAATTGGTAGATGTTCTCCACGTCCGGGGCTGCCACCACCGAGTCCACCTGCACATTGCAGAACAAGGCGATCTTCTGGCGAATCTCCTTGGGAAGGTCGCGATCCGCCCGACAGATCAGGATGTCCGGCTGGATTCCCACCTGGAGCAGGGCCTTGGCCGAGTGCTGGGTGGGCTTGGTCTTGAGCTCTCCGGAGGTGGGAATGTACGGCACCAGGGTCAGGTGCACGTAGAGCACGTTCTCCTCTCCTGCATCCAAGCGAAATTGGCGAATGGCCTCCAGGAACGGAAGGGACTCGATATCGCCCACGGTTCCCCCGACCTCCACGATGGCCAGGTCCACGTCCTGGGCAGCATCCCAGATCAGGCGCTTGATCTCGTCGGTGATGTGGGGAATCACCTGCACGGTGCGGCCCAGGTATTCCCCAGAGCGTTCCCGGGAGATGACGTTCTCGTACACCCGCCCAGCCGTGAAGTTGGCACCGTCGTCCGTGACGAATACTTCCCCGTGTTGGTAGGGGCTCATGGTCCCCGGATCCACGTTGATGTAGGGATCCATCTTGACGTTGGTGACCCGCAGGCCGCGGGCTTCCATCAAGGCGCCTACGGCTGCAGCCGAGAGCCCCTTGCCCAGGGACGAGAGAACGCCTCCGGTGACAAAGATGAATTTCTTTCTCATGCTGGATCCCCGGTGGAAAAAAGCTGACGGACCCGTTCCAGGTCCTCAGGAGTGTCGACGGAAGGGCTGGATTCCGGGACAAGAACGACCCGGATTTGATCACCGTATTCCAGGAAGCGAAGCTGTTCCAATTCCATGTGGATCTCACCCCCCGATCTCGGCCGCGCAGCAAATCGCTGCAGGGCCTCTCTTCGGTAGGCATAGAGCCCAATGTGCTGGAGCAAAGGCGCCTTCTGCCCCCGGGAAAAGGACACTGCATTCGAGTTCTCATCCACGGTGACAGCCACACCCGTGGCGCTGGACTCAGAAACCGGCGCAGCCGCCGTTGCCACGCTCACCCCTGGAGAGGACAGGGCAGCCAGCACACGCTCCACACTGGTGGGATCCAGCAGGGGTTCATCCCCTTGGATGTTGACCACTTGGGACTCGCTGCGACTGCGCATGACCCAGGCCACGCGATCGGAACCTGTGGCCAGGTCCTCGGGCGTCATGACGACCTCGGCCCCGAATCCACGGGCTTCCTCGGCGATGCGCGTATCGTCTGTGGCGATGATCACAGCATCCAGGCCGCGCACCTGCAAGGCCCGGCACCAGACGTGCTCCAGCATGGACCGACCCGCAATGCGGGCCAGTGGTTTTCCGGGGAGGCGGGTCGAGCGGTACCGAGCGGGAATGACGCCGATACAGCTTGAGTCCATTTCTACCGCTTGGAGAACTGGAAGCGCTTGCGGGCGCCCGGTTGTCCGTACTTCTTCCGTTCCACGACGCGGGCATCCCGTGTCAGGAAGCCAGCCTTCTTCAGCTCAGCTCGCAGGTTCGGATTCAGTTGAATCAGCGCCCGGGACAGTCCCAGGCGGATGGCCCCGGCCTGGCCGGTCTTCCCACCACCCTTCACGGTGATGTGGGCATCCACGGATTCTGCGTTCTCGGTCATCTTCAGCGGCGCCATGAGCATCATCTTCAAGGTGTCGCGAATGAAGTACTCCTCCACGGGCTGCTTGTTGACCAACACCTGTCCTGCGCCGGGCCGTAGAAAGACCCGTGCCACGGATGCCTTGCGCCGGCCGGTGCCGTACCACTGCCACTGCTTCTTAGTCGCCATCACAAATCCTCAGACATGACCTGGAAAGGGCTTGGGCTGTTGGCCCGCATGGGGATGCTCAGCACCCGGATAAATCTTCAGCTTGGAGATGAGTGCGCTTCCCAGCTTGTTCTTGGGAAGCATGCCCTTGACGGCCTGGCGCAGGACTCGCGTGGGGTCCTTTTCCAGGACCTCTCGTGCCGTGGAGGACTTGAGGCCGCCGATAAAGCCGGAGTACCGGCGGTACTTCTTGGCATCGAGCTTGTTGCCCGTGAGCTTCACGTTTGCAGCGTTGATCACCACGACGTAGTCGCCGGTGTCCACGTGGGGAGTGAAAATCACCTTGTGCTTGCCGCGGAGAACCGTGGCAATGCGCGTCGCAAGGCGGCCCACCACCATGTCAGCGGCATCCACGACGTACCACTCGTGGACAACGTCAGCCGGCTTTGCGGAGTAGGTTTTCATTGGTTTCCACCAGTTGGAGGGGCGCGCCAGGGTTGGCCCTTCCTTGAAGACAGCGACTTTTAGTGGGCTGATGGGCCCCTGTCAAGGGGGTTGCGGGGCACCTTCTCACTCCTCAGGGGCCGTGTAGACGGCAGACTCACCCAACACCAGGGCATTGAAGAAGATGTCCGCGGAACCAAAGCGCCCATCCGCCCACACGAAGAATCCGGCGTTCCCGCTGTGACCCGACCATGCATCCACCGCATAGGCGGTGCCCGCGCGGTTGCCGTTCACCCTGAAATCCCCGGAGCTCCAGGTGGTCCCCACGTCGGAACTGTAGTTGTAGTAGAGATCGTTGAACCCCACGCCGTCCTCGTCTGCCCGGTGATCCTCCCAGACCACCAACACCGTGTCGTTGGAATGCACCAGGAGCCGCGCCCGGTTGGAGTGGGAGAGCCCGGCGGTGTCGCGATCCAGGCGGATCTCCTCCTTCTCCCACGTGGCGCCGCCGTCCGGGCTCTTGCGGTAGAAGATGTCGTACCCCCCGGACCGGTCGTCCTGCCAGGCCACGTGAAACTCGGCTCCCCGCGCTGCAATGGAGGGGTAGAGGGCATCCACATTCCCCTCCGGCGCGGTCTCCGGACGAAAGGCGCTGCCCCAGGAGAGTCCACCGTCCGCAGAGTGGGCCACGTAGATGTCCCGCCCAAACCCGCTTGCCGTGTCATGCCACGCCACGTACACATGGGCTCCATCCCGGGCGAGCCGCGGGTAGAAGCTGTCGGCGCTGCCTGCATCTCCAATGTCCAGGCGCACATCGCTGGTGCCAAAGGTCTGGCCGTAGTCGGAGGAGCTGTTGACGTACACATCGGAGAGGCCGTCCCGGGAATCCTCCCAGGCCACGACCACGCTCCCCACCCCGTCCACAGCCACCACAGGACTCGCCGAATAGGCGCTGCCCCGATCATCCGTGTCCACCCGGACCGGCTGGTCGAACCACACACCCCCCCCATCGGTGGAGACATTCAGAAACACGTCATAGGCGCCGTTTCGGTTGTCGTACCAGGCAACGTACACCCCAGAGCTGTCCGCCTGGATCTGCGGCGCCAGGCTCATGGCCGTACCTTCGGGATCTACATCGAGGGCCACATCTTCTTCCAACCAATTGAGGCCCCGATCATCGCTGCTGTTGAACCGGATGTTTGCGTTGTCCAACTCCCCGTCCCGGCGATCCTCCCAGACCACGTAGACGCGGTTTGCAACGCAAGCGATGGAAGGAGCTATTGCATCGGCGTTGGAGTCCGCCGTGTCCAGCCGGATGTCCGCCGTGAGCCACGTGGAGCCGCCGTCCCGCGTGCGGTTGTACCAGATTCCCCGGGTGCCGCTGCGGTCGTCGTACCAGGCCACGTGGATGGACCCCGGCTCGTCCATGCACACCACGGGGGCGAGGGCTTCGATTCCTGCATCCGCCGCGCCCGCGTGGTCCACCCGGGTGTCGCCAAAGACTTCGCCCACGGGCTCCTTGCAGCCACCGAGGATGTGCAGCGCAAAAAGCCAGGAGATTCCAGCAGAAGTTCCCATGATTCTCCCTTGTACCCTCGACTGGCCGGCTCCGCGAGGTCTGGAGGTGCTTGACGGCACGACGCACCGTGGTAGAGCATGCCGGAACACGCCTGACTTTAGCGGAGGGGACATGCCACTTGACAAGGCCGCGCTCGGAGAACGATACGTCTGCTTTGGGTGCGAAACACGGTTCTATGATCTGAACCGTCCGGAGCCCACCTGCCCCAGCTGCGGGGTGAACCAACGTGAGGAGCCGGAAGGGGGCGTGGAAAGAGAAGCCCCACCGGCACCCGCCAAGGAGTCCAAGCCAGCCGCCGTCGAGAAGGAGGCAAGCGCCGATCCCGATACCGAGGAGGTGGAGGAGGCCAACGCGTCCAAAGAAAAAGAGGACGAGGACGAGGACGAGGACGGGGGGCTCTCTGAGTTGGGTGTGCCTGAAATGGGCGAAGCCGAAGAAGAGTCGGACGACTAGCCGGAAGACGAGCCCCCGGTCAGCAGTGCATGCGGGTAGTCCACCCGCACCAGGTGCAGCCCCAGGGCGGGCGCGGTCGGCCCGGCCAGGGTGCGGTCCCGGGCTTCAATGAGGTGGGTGAACCAGGCGGGTTCCTGCTTGTGGCGCCCCACCTCGTGGAGCGAGCCCACGATGTTTCGCACCATGTGCCGCAGGAATCCGACCCCGTGGACCTCGATCCAGAGTTCGCCTTCCACCACATCCAGGCCCGCCCGGTTGATGCGCCGCACCGGGGACTTGGAGGCACAACCTGCCGCCCGAAAGCACGTGAAGTCGTGCTCCCCCTCCAGGAGGGACAAGGCTTCGCCCATGGCGCCCACATCCAGCGGATAGCGGACCTGCCAGGAACGGTTGCGTCCCAGGGCTGTCGGCACGGGGCCCACGCGAATCACGTAGCGGTACAGCTTGCCCGTGGCCGAGCGCAGGGCGTGGAATTCCGGGTGGGCCTGGGCGGCCTCCAGGCAGGCGATCTCCGCTGGCAACGTCGCGTTGAGCCCATCGCGCATTTTCTGGGGAGTGCGCTCCACGTCGGACCGAAACGACACCACCTGCCCCAGTGCATGCACCCCTGCATCCGTGCGGCCCGAGGCGATGACCCGGGGAGTTGCGCCCCCCAGCACCTGCTCCACCGCCTGTTCCACCGCCATCTGGATCGAACGCCCTTCCGGCTGGCGCTGCCACCCACAATAGGAGGTGCCGTCGTATTCGAGCACGAGCCGCCAGTTGGTCATCCGCTACTTGTCGAGCTTCAGGCCCACCGTGAGGGCCTCGCCCTCAAAGGACAGGCCCCCTTCTTCCAGCATGGCCTGCCGCCGCCAGTCGACCGTGAGGTAGCTGTCCTCGACCCCCCACCGCGCCTTCATGTTGCCGGAGCGCTCCTGGGAAAAGATGTCCAGGAGAACGTTCAAGCCCCCGCCATAGCTCCACCCGATCTTGCCGCCGGACCCCCGTCCCCCCTGGAGGTAGGTCTCCTCGTCCTTCACCTGCTCGAACCACAACCAGTACTCCCCACCGGCCCGCACGTACGGCACAACAGGCTGGCCATCCCAGAAATCTCCGCGGAGCGTGGCCCCCAGGGAAACAGGCATCAGCACCAGGCGCGAGGGGTAGCCGGAAGGCTCCGGGACGTCCCCGGCCAGGCCCACCGCATCTCCCTTGCCGCGAATCAAGCCAAATCCCGCATCCAGCTCCGCCACGCGAAACCACTGGTAGCCGCCCTCCATCAGGAGGGAAACAAAGGACGCGGTGGACTCCCCTTCCCCGTAGACATCGGCGATGGAGGTGTTGTCCAGAGAGGTGAAGCCCAGGCGAATCTCCACGTCCTGCGCCTTGTTTGAGTCCGCAAGCGCCTCGGTGGAGAGAGAACATGCCAGCAGGCCGGCCAGCACAACACCGGTGGATCGGCGCACCAGGGCGAGACCCGCCGCAGCCAGCGCGAGCCAGCCCAGCGGTGCACCCCGGTCTCCGCAACCACAACCGCCCGGTTCCCCGGCCAGCTCGGCTGCTCCAAGCGCAGGGGTGGGGGTGACCGTAAACACCTGGGACATGGGACCCTCCTGGTCAGCGGAGTCTACCGCCCGCAAGGCCACATAGTAAGTCTGCTCATTCAAGAGAGGGCCGACAGAGACATCGACCGCCTCCCCTGGCTCGCCAGCGATGGCCACTGGCACGGCCAGGGTGGGCTCAGGCCCTGCATACGTCGGTCCGCCGCCATCCCCATAGTCCTCCCCTTCGAATGGCTCGGTGGTGAGGTAGAGGTCGTAGCGTGCAAGATCCGCATCCTCTATGCCTTCAAAACGCACCAGGATTTCCTCGTTCCCGAACCTGATCGCGTCATCCGCCAACCGCAGGGCCGAGGGGGGATTGTCCACGGGCAGATCCACCGCATCGTGGCCCACCAGCGTGTTCGACTCAACGGTCACGGTGATCCGGTTGTTGCCCTCCACGTACGTGCCGTCGATGGTCACGGGCACCTCGACCACCTCATCGGCCACCAGCGACCCGCTGTCAAGTACGGTGCCCGAGGAGCTGGCCACCTCCCAGTCGCCGTCCGTGTCCGCTTCAAAGGAGACATTGGCCACATCCCCCTGGGACAACACACCCGCATGGTCCGAGGCAGCCTCCACCCAGGGCGCTTCGGTCAGTACCATCACCCCCCCCTCCGAGGACGTGACCAGGAGGTCATCGCCGAACGGCACCATCGAATCCACGCCCGTGGCAGCGAGCGTCGCGAGGGGCGTATCGCCCACCGCCAGGGAGTCGGGATCGAAATCCATCCACCAAATCTCCCCGAGCGTGGCCTCCGCCAGGACCAGGTAGGGCTCGGCTGCATCGGCATCCAAGGCGATGGCATCCACCGCATCGAGCCCATCGGACTCCAACAACACCAGGTTGAATTCGTTGGTGGAAAGCAGGTACCGGGCCACCGCACCGCCGCTGTCCGCCAGGAAGACTCCCGATCTGCCATCCGTCGCCACATCCACCCAGTTTCGGCCCGCAAGGACTTCCACGTTGGACATGGCAGCGCCGCTTCCCTTGTCGACCTTCGAGACATCGTCGGAACCCTGAAGGATGATTACGTGGTTGGCACTCTGGCCCACGTCCTCGAATCCTCCCCGGGTGATGTTGTAGGGACCCGCCGCCTGGTCTGTGGCCATGTCGTAGCTGTAGACCGCCAGGCCGCCGTCGGACGGCTGGGTGACCGCATAGACGCGCGTGTCGTCGAAGGTGAGGCCCACAATCGTCTCGGTGGCAAGGGAGACAGTTCCATCGACCACCGGGGGGGTGCCCGGCGTGGCTTCGATTCGCGCGAGGGTTCCATCGGAACACCCCACAAAGAGCCACTCCCCCCCGTCGGAATCCGTTTGGAGGGCCAACCCCGCAGCCCCCGTACAGCCCGGGTCCACCCCGACGGCTTCCCAACTCCCGCCATCCAGAACCACGACCTCGTCCCCTTCAAACCAAGCGGCCACCGTGTCATTGCCCACGAGGGAATCCGCAGCCTCCCCGTCCAGGGTCGCAGCCACGCGATCCGGCAGCGCCAAGGCAACGCTGGTCAATAAAAAGGTCAATCCGATCATACCGCCGCCTTAACCGGCCGGGACAGGCTGAGGCTTCTTGGCGTCCGGGGGCCGCAGGTACCGAAGCTGGATTCTTCCCGCATCCAGGGCCTGGTCCACCCGGCTGCCAGCGGCCTGCGCCATCCACGCGGCGGGGGAACGATCCGCATCGGTGGCCACCCGCCCTCCAGCGGCCTCCACGAGGTCCTGCCAGAGAGCTGCGCCTTCCCCGACCGCCAGGAATGGCTGGCCGGCCGCCAGGGCAATCGCCTCCTCCGGGGGGAGATCCTGCTCGTCTCCCACCTGTGTCCACCCGGTTGGGCCTCGCTCGTAGATCGCTGCGTAGGCTCGGCCCTTGCGGGCATCCAGCAGAGCCAGGATTCGGTCTCCTTCCACCCTGGCTGCCCGGGCCTCCAGGGACGAAAAGGGCACGATGCGACAGTCCAGAGAGAGGGCCAGCCCCAAGGCTGCTGCCACCCCGACCCGCAAAGACGTGAAGGCCCCGGGTCCCACGCTGACCGCCAGCAGGTCTGGGCGACCCGCCCCGTCCAGCAGATCGGAGAGGCCCACCGACAGGGCCGCATCCGCCCCCCGCACCACCCGCTCGCTGAAGGTGCGCAGGGTACCGTCCCACAGGGCGGCGCCAATGCACGGCGTGGCCGTGTCCACGGCCAACACCACGGGCGTGCTCACCCGGTGATCCAGCGGTTGATATCGAACACCAGCACCATGAGCATCAGGGCCACCAGGAACAGGACTCCCACCTGCTGGGCCCGCTCCCGAATGCGCAATGACACCGGGCGTCCCCGCAGCCCCTCGACGGCGTAGAACAGGAACTGTCCCCCGTCCAACACGGGCACGGGCAGGAAGTTGATAATGCCCAGTGAAATGGACAGCAGGGCCATCAGGCGGGCCCAGGAGAAGATGCCCTGGCGGGCTGCCCTGCCTGCATCCCGGAAGATCTGGACCGGACCGCCGATGGTCTTGGACGGTGCGGCCTGCCCGGTGACGAGCTTGCCGATCTGGCCCAGGGTGAGCTTGATGAGCAGGTGGGTTTCCGTCCAGGCCATGCCCACTGCAGGCACCAGGGAGTAGTACCGCCGCGCGGTCGGTCCCAGGGCCAGGTCTCCGCCGCGCTCAATGCCGATCAGGGCCCGGGTGATGTAGTGGCCCATGATGTTGGTCGTGCGGGTCAGCCGAGGCGTGAGCACCAGGGAAATCAGCTCTCCGCCGCGCTGCAGCACCAGGTCCACCCCCTCGGCTTCTTCTCCGGTCTGCGCATCTGCAATTCGCTGGGTGACCTCGGCCCAGGTTCCCAGACCGCGCCCATCAATGCCCAGCAGCCGATCGCCCACCTGGATTCCCCCTTCCTGGGCTGCGGAATCAGCGGAGACAGCCTTGACGAAGAGCGTGGCGGGCACGATTCCCCAGGGGTTCGCCAGGGGGTCCAGAAAGCCGGGGTCTGCGGGAAGCCAGGAGCCATCGGCAGCAATCTCGACCTCTCGTCGGGAGCCACCCGCATCCTGCACCACGAGCACGTGCGTGCCTCCGCTGCCCAGCAGGTCCATCGCCTGCCGGATGGTTCCCACCTTGGTTTCGTCCACCTGGAGCACCTTTTCAAAGGTGACCAGGCCCGCCTTGCCTGCGGGGGAGTCCGGGTCCGACACGCCGATGGTGTGATCGCTTAGAAGGTCATCCAACCCGATGGTTCCGGGCGTCCAGGCGGAGACATCCGGGTCCGGGGCAAAAGTCACCTGCCGGGCGCCGTGGTCTCCTGTGAGGTCCAACTCCAGGGCGCCACCGGGATCAAGGGTCGCCATCACCTCGTACAGCTCCCCCCAGAACTGGACGGGGGTGCCGTTGACCTGGGAGATGACCTCTCCCGATCGAATGCCCACGTCCCAGGCCGGGGAGTCGTACTCCACGGTGCCCACGACCGAGGCCGAGCGGGGCTCTCCCGCCATGAACAATGCGGCGAGTACCACCACCGGCAGAGCGAGGTTGAAGAGGGGCCCGGCAGCGACAATCAACAGGCGCTGGTAGATGGGGGCGCTCAACAGGCTGGTGCTTGACTGCAGCTCCTCCTGGACCTGTTCATCGTCTGCAAAGGGGTCGGCTCCTTCCATGAGGACGTAGCCGCCAATGGGCAGCAGGCAGATTCGATAGTCGGTACCGCCCCGCTCAAATCCCCAGATGCGTCGCCCAAAGCCCAGGGAGAACACCTTGACCCCCACCCCAAATGCCTTGGCAAAGAGAAAGTGCCCCGATTCGTGCACGAAGATCAGGATTCCCACGAGGGCAATCGATGCAACGACGACGAATGGATCCACCTACAACCCCATGCATTGCACGTAGAGGTAGACCACCACGATTCCAAACAGCAGGGAGTCCAGGCGATCCAGCATGCCTCCATGACCCGGAAACAGGGTGCCCGAGTCCTTGGCACCCGCCGCACGCTTGACGAGGGATTCAAAGAGATCCCCCACCACCGCAGCCACGCTCAGGAGCAACCCGAGCACCACCAGGTGGATCTTGCCCACCTCCGGCAGAAGCAGGGCCCCGGCCACGAGCGCCACCAACACCGACGCCACAAGAGAGCCATACGCCCCCTCCCAGGTCTTGTTGGGGGAAATGGATTCGTAGAGTTTCCGCTTTCCAATGCTTCTGCCCGTCAGGAATGCCCCTGCATCTCCGCCCCAGATGACGGCCAGCATCAGGAGAATCCAGTAGAGCCCGGAGTCCATGCGGCGCACCAGGGGGAAATGGACAGCGAGGCCAAACATCCAGATCCAGCCCAGGGCAAGGTCGGCTGCGTGGCGCATTCCATCGTGGGGGTTTGGCGCTTGCAGAAGGGCCTGGCTGAAGAGCACGAGAGCCGACAAGGCAGCCACCGCCGCCGCACTGCCTGGAGGGCCATACAGCACGGCCACGTAGAACGCTCCCCCGGTGAGGCCCAGAGTCACCGCCCCTGATCGCTTCTTGAGCACCATGTCCCGGTACTCCAGCACCGCGATGCCCAGCACCACGGCCACGAGCAGCTCCAGGGCGACCGGCCCCCCGTAAAAGAGGGCGGGGACCACAACCCCGATGCCCACCAGTGCTGTGAGAACCCGGCTTTTCATGGGGACAACTCCAATTGCTTTCCGGTCTTTCCGAACCGGCGCTCGCGCTCGGAAAACGCCTGGAAGGCCTCCAGGAGCTGGGGCTTGCGGAAGTCGGGCCAGCAGGTGTCGGTCACGTAGATCTCGGCGTAGGCCAGCTGCCACAACAGGAAGTTGGAAATGCGAAGCTCACCGGAGGTGCGGATCAAGAGTTCGGGTTCCGGCAGTCCCCGGGTGTGCAGGTGCTGGGAGAAGACCTCCTCGTCAATGTCCTCGGGCGCGATCTCGCCCGTTTTCACCTTCTGGGCCAACTCTCGCGCTGTGCCCACGATTTCAGATCGCCCCCCATAGGAAAGTGCGAGACAGAGGGTCATGCAGGTGCCGGGGCGATTGCTTGCCTCGGACAGCTCTTCCAGGAGCTCGTTGACGGCGTCCGGAAGACGCTCCAGCTGGCCGATGGCCCGAAAGAGGATGCCGTTGTCCAGGATCTCGGCCCGTTCTCCCACGAGGTAGCGGGCCAGCAGGGACATCAGGGCCTCGATCTCCTCCGCTGGGCGATCCCAGTTTTCGGTGGAAAAGGAGTACAGGGTGAGGGCCTCGACCCCCAGCTCCCGGCAGGCACGCACCACCTCTCGCACCGACTCGGCGCCGACCTCGTGGCCATCGACCCGCGGCCGACCTTGGGCTTCTGCCCAGCGGCCGTTGCCATCCATGATGATGGCGACATGCCGCGGAATCCGAGGGGACTTTTGCACCAGTGCCTCAGACGGCAAGGATCTCCTGCTCCTTGGAACCCACCACATCGTCGATCTTCGCGACGTGCTTGTCAGTGGATTCCTGCACCTGCTTCAGCACGCGCTCGAGTTCGTCCTTGGTGATGTCCTTGTCGCTTTCAAGGCCCTTGAACAGCTCGTTGTACTCGCGGCGCACATTGCGAACCTGCACCTTGAAGTCCTCGCCAGTGCGGCGAACGAGCTTGGTCAACTCCTGGCGGCGCTCCCCGGTGAGGGCGGGAATCGGCACGCGGATCAACTGTCCGTCCGACGCGGGATTCAGCCCGAGACCCGAGGTGGAAATGGCCTTCTCAATGTCGAACAGGGTGGCCTTGTCCCAGGGGGTGATCACCAGGAGCCGGGCATCCGGGGTGGTGACCGTGGCAAGTTGGTTCAACGGCATCGTGGTGCCATAGGACGCGACGGCGACCGCCATGGTGTCCAACAACTTGGGGGAGGCGCGGCCCGTTCGCACGGAGTCCAGCTCCTTGCGGAGGGCGTCGACTGCAGAACGCATGTCATCGCCGAGGGCAGAAATGTACTCGGAAACCATCAGTTCTCCACTGCACGGGGACCCGGATCGCCTACGCGCGTGCCCAAATCCTCGCCGCACACCACGCGAACCACGTTGCCCGCATCCTTCAGGTTGAAGACAACCACGGGAATGTGGTTCTCCATGCACAGGGACACCGCCGTGGAGTCCATGACCGAGAGGCCGCGCTGGAGCACTTCCAGGTAGGACAGGCGATCAAACCGGACGGCCTCGGGGTTTTCCATGGGGTCGGAATCATAGATGCCGTCCACCTTGGTGGCCTTGAGAATGACGTCGGCGGAAATCTCGGCGGCCCGAAGGGCAGCTGCGGTGTCAGTGGAGAAAAACGGATTCCCCGTCCCACCGCCAAAGATGACCACCCGTCCCTTTTCAAGGTGCCGCACGGCCCGGCGCCGGATGTAGGGCTCGGCGATCTTGTCCATGGGAATCGCGGACTGCACCCGGGTGGGTACCCCGCGGCTCTCCAGGGCGTCTTGGAAGGCCAGGGCGTTGATGACCGTGGCGAGCATGCCCATGTAGTCGGCGTGGGCGCGATCCATGCCCCCGGAAGCACCTGCGATGCCCCGGAAAATGTTCCCGCCGCCGATGACCAGGGCCACTTCCAGCCCCAGGGCGTGCACGTCCTTCACCTCGTCGGCGAACTGCCCAATGGCTTCCGGGTGGATGCCAAAGTCCTGGCCTCCAGCAAGCATTTCGCCGGAGAGCTTCAGGAGGACGCGCTTGTATACAGGCTTCGACATCGTTTCTTGGAAGAGTTTAGTTGTCCATTCCGGTGATCGCTGCCACCTCGTCCGCAAAGTCCTCGGACTTCTTCTCCAGGCCCTCGCCCATGACAAAGCGAGAGAAGCGACGCACGCGGATGTTCTCGCCAATCGTGGCGACGGCATCGGTAAGCACCTGGCCCACGGTCTTGCCGTCTTCCTTGATGTAGGGCTGCTCCAGGAGGCAGATCTCCTCGTAGAACTTGCCCATGCGGCCCTCGACGATCTTTTCGGCGATGTGCTCGGGTTTTCCCTCTTCCATGACCCGGGCCAGCTGCACCTTGCGCTCGCGCTCAATGGCGTCGGCGGGCACATCTTCCATGGACACGTACTCCGGGGAGGTCGCAGCGATGTGCATGGCGATGTCCCGGGCGAGCGCCTGGAAGTTGTCGGTCATGGCAACGAAGTCCGTCTCGCAGTTGATCTCCAGGAGCACGCCGATCTTGCCGCCCCCGTGGATGTAGGCCTCCACCAGACCTTCGCTGGCAGCCCGGCCAGACTTCTTGGCAGCCTTGGAGATGCCCTTCTGGCGCAGCCAGTCAATGGCGTTTTCCAGGTTGCCCTCGTTTTCGTTGAGGGCCTTCTTGCAGTCCAGCATGCCAGCGCCAGTACGCTCGCGCAGGGCCTTGATGTCAGTTGCGGTCACCATGTTGATTCTCCTGTGGGTCCCTCTGGACCCGGCGGCTAAATGGGGTGTGGTGGATTCAACCCCTCCGGTGGAGGGAGAAAAGAGTTGTCTAGGCGCTTGCGCCTTCTTCCGCGGTCTCCGCACCTTCCTCGACCTCTTCCACCTCGGGGGCAGCAGTGGCCTCGGGGGTGGCGTCGGTGGAGTGGGTACGCTGGATGACCTCGACGCCCTCGACCTCCACACCGCTCGCCACGACGTGCTCGCTGCGGCCCGCCTGGGCTCCCTCGAGGCAGGCATCGGCAATGGCGCCGGTGAACAGGCGAATGGAGCGGATGGCGTCGTCGTTGCCGGGGATCACGAAGTCGACCTGGGAGGGGTCGCAGTTCGTGTCACACAAGGCGATCACGGGAATGTTCAGCTTGTTGGCCTCCCGCACCGCGATGTGCTCCTTGCGGGGGTCGATGACAAAGAGGGCGCCGGGAAGGGAGGTCATCTCCTTGATGCCGCCCAGGGCGCGCTCCATCTTGGTCATTTCCCGGGTCAGGCCCAGGGCTTCCTTCTTGGTGAGGAGGTCCAGGCGGCCTTCCTCTGAGGCCCGCTCCAACATAAGCAGGCGCTCGACGGACTTGCGAACCGTCTGGTAGTTGGTCAGGGTTCCCCCGAGCCAGCGGTGGTTCACAAAGAACATGCCGGCCCGCTGGGACTCTTCCCGGATGATGTCCTGGGCTGCCCGCTTGGTGCCCACAAACAGCACCGGCTTGCCCTGGCTCACCACGTTGGCGATGAACCGGGAAGCATCCACCGCCGCGCGGGCCGTGAGCTGCAGGTCGATGATGTGGATGCCGTTCTTCTCCCCGTAGATGTACTGGCGCATCTTGGGGTTCCACCGACGGGTCTGGTGGCCGAAGTGAACGCCTGCCTCAAGCAGTTGGCGCAGGGAAATACTCATTTTGGACTCCATTTGGGGCAGTGCCCCATCGCGATCATGTGCGGTCTCATGCCTGCAATGTCGCGATTCGGGTTGAACCTCCGCCGACGAAATCCGACCAACCCTTGCGGGCACCCCGGTCAGACTCGGGATTCGGCGTGCGAATTAACCACCCGAAATGGGCGGCTCGGGCGAGTAACCGGGCGGGATTGGGGGGGCAAGGAGTGGGGCCCTGCCGCGGCAACCCCTCGGCCTCGCCACTTCCGGGGGGGGATACCGTATCTCCCCCCCTTTCTGTCGCACGTTGCGGACCAAAGTCCCTTCCGCACCGTGCGGATGCCCGAATTGTCCGCCCACCGGACCAAAGTCCCATCCGCACCGTGCGGATGCCCGAATTGTCCGCCCAGCGGACCAAAGTCCCATCCGCGCTGTGCGGATGCCCGAATTGTCCGCTTCGCGCTTTCGAGGCGCCGGACTGGCCTGGGCGAGCGGGGCCGGTAGGAGCTCTCTAGGCGCTCATGCGCCCAGGAGCAGCCAGCGCCTCGCGGAAGCCCATCTGCAATCCGATGGCCCGTACCAGTTCTGGATCGGGTGCCCGGGACAGGCATCGGCGCACGGATCGGGGATCGGCCTCCAGGTGCTGCGCCATCCAACCCACGGAGAGCCCACAACCGTGCCCCCAGTGCACAGCCGCCCGTCTTGCCAACACCACCCGGCGGCCTTTTCCGCGGAGCGATGGCGCCGCGACGGTGGCCGCGGCAACGTCAGAAAGCAGGTCGGGACGGCTGGCGGCACGCAGGGTCGTCAACCCCAGGTGCGGCACGATCTCCGCAACCCGCAGCCTGGGCAGCAGCCGCTGCACCGGCCGACTTGTGAACCTCCCCATGGGCCGCAGGCCCACGAGGTCGGGCAGGTTGCTTGCCTCCCGAAACGGATCGTGCCGCGTCTCGTGGCGCTGGTGTTGTCGCAACACGTAGTGGAACGTCGAGGACAAATGCCGCTGGGTCTCCACCTGCCCGAACCAGGCCGGGGCAAAGCCGCCTGCCAATCCCAGCCGACACGCGAGTCCGCCCAGCAGGTGGTTGACGAACCGCCCCGCTGCGGCCCGATCACAGGCCAACAACAGGTGGATGTGCGTGTCGGGCACGGAAAATGCCAACAACTGGGGATCGAACCCGGCCCGCGGCCGCGCCTGGTCCAACACAACGGCAGCCACACGTCGCGAATCCCCCTCCCGCGGCGCGATGATCCGATCCCGTCGAAGGCGTGCGGTCACATGCCAGGCAAGCGCGGCTGGGTGCAGTTCCATGGAGGGCAAGGTAGGCCCCTCCATCCCAAAGGCAAGGGCAGATCAGCCAAAATCTGTCCGACCATTCGGCAAGGCTCCAAATTCAGGCCCCGCGCCAACCCGGTCTCCGAAAAGACACCTGCTGAACCCATCCCCGCACCGGATAATGTACCGCGCACGGAGTCTGAATGATCGCCTTGCTGCTGTGCGCGGTGTCCTGGGCCCAGCCCCACAACGCCCTGTTCGTAGGCAACAGCTACACCGCCTTTCACGCCCCGGACAACCTCTCCGGCGCGTACCAGCAGCTGCTCGAGGAGGGAAAGCCCGGGTGGACACCTCTGGACATCCGCTTTCACGCCCCGGGTGGGGTTTCCTTTGAAGGCCATCTGCAGGCAGCCCAGGACACAGGGCCGCTCCATGACCTGCTCACAGGAACCGGGGAGGTCTCAGAGTGGAACCTGGTCGTGTTCCAGGACCAGAGCCAGGTGCCGAGCTTTCCCCAGGATGGCGCCTACTACACCGCCTCACGGGACGCTGTGGTGGCCCTGGCCCAGATGGCCACCGCCCTGGGGGCGACCCCGCACCTGCTCCAGACCTGGGGCCGGCGGGATGGCGACGAGCAGAACACCGGGCGCAATGGGGATTTCTCCACCATGAACCAGCACCTGGCCGACGGGTACGCCGGGTTCGCCGACGCCATTCGAGCGGCAGGCATGGAAGCCGAGATCATCCGCGCGGGCGAGGGTTGGCGCATCATCCACGACGACCTCGTGGCCGCCGGGGTGACCCCCACCGAGGGTGACACCCTCTTCACCCGGCTCTATGTCCAGGACGGCAGTCATCCAAGCCCCCTCGGAACCTACCTGGCCGCCTGCATCGCGTACGCAACCGTGACCGGCCAAAGCCCCGTGGGATTGTCCTGGGCCCACCCGGGCATCAGCGACGCCGACAAGGCCCGCCTACAGGCCGTGGCAGCGGAGGTCGCGGGGGTGCTGGGGGAAACGCCAGACGACAGCGACGATCCCGACAGCCCCACCCCCGACGCAAGCGACACCCAGCCCAACCGGCAGGAGGACGCACCGGGACCACGGGGCCTCTGCGGCTGCGGCTCCCACCCACGCCCCCCTTCCCCGCTGGCCTGGATGTTCCTGGCTGTGGCTCTCGCCGGGCAGCGCCGGAAACCCTCCGCGGGCCACGACCGGCAGACCGCCAACTCCGGGTGGTACTCTCCGGGCAAGTGAGGAGTCGGCGATGCGACACGTGGTTTGGGCACTCGCCCTGGGAATGCTGGCTTGCAACGGGGACAAGCCAAACAAGGACAACACCGGGGACAGCGACTCCCAGGACACCAGCTCCCAAGACAGCGCGGACACAGGACCTGTCGACGCCGATGAAGACGGCTTCACGGCCGACGTGGACTGCGATGACGACAACGCCGATGTCCACCCGGACGCCGACGAGGTCTGCGCAGATGGCATCGACAACAACTGCGATGGAGCGATCGACGAAGCCACCGCAGTGGATGCCTCCAGCTGGTACCCGGACAGCGATGGCGATGGCTACGGCGTTCCCTCCGAGACCCTCACCGCCTGTGAGGCACCCACTGGATATGCCGCCGACAGCACGGACTGCGACGACGCGAACCCGGACATCCACCCCGGAGCCGACGAATCCGACTGCGCCGACCCGGTGGACTACAACTGCGACGGCTCGGTGGCCTATGAGGATGCGGACACCGACGGATGGGCTGCCTGCGAGGACTGCAACGATGCGGATGCTGCCCTGAATCCAGCTGCCACCGAGGTGTGCGACGACAACGTCGACAACGACTGCGATGGCCTGGCGGACGATGCGGATGACGACGTGGACCCCACCACCCAAAGCACCTGGTACGCCGACACCGATGGAGACAGCTTCGGCGATGCGGGAAATGCGACCTTGGCGTGCGCTGTTCCCTCTTCCTACGTCACCGACGACACAGACTGCGATGACACCACCGCCGATGCACAGCCAGGGGGGACCGAAATCCCCTACGACGGCCTGGACAACGACTGCGATGCCACCACCCTCGAGGACGACCTGGACCAGGACACGTACCTCCTGGCCGACGACTGCAACGATGCCGACGCCACCGTGAATCCGGGCGCCACCGAGGTGCCCTACGACGGCGTGGACAACGACTGCGATGCCAGCACCCTCGAGGACGACCTGGACCAGGACGGGGCCAACCTTGCCGATGACTGCGACGACGCAGATGCCGCAGTCAACTTTCTCACCGACGAGCTTTGCAACACCGGGGTCGACGAGGACTGCGATGGGACTGTGGACGAGGACGATGCCGTCGATGCAACCGTGTTCTACCTGGACGGGGACAGCGACGGTTTCGGCGATGCCAACAACACGGTCACCGCCTGCAACCAGCCAAGCGGCGCCGTGTCCGATGCCACCGACTGCGACGATGCCAACGGAAGCGTCAATCCGGGCGCCGATGAGCTCTGCAGCACCGCAGGCGTGGACGACGACTGCGACGGGAGCATCGACGAGGACGACGCCGCGGATGTGCCCACCTGGTACGACGACACCGACAGCGACGGGTTCGGCGACCCGGCCACCGCCGTCCAGTCCTGCAGCGCGCCCTCAGGGTTGATCAGCGACGGCAGCGACTGCGACGACTCGGACGCCACCGTAAATCCCGATGCCAACGAGATCTGCGACGGGCAGGACAACGACTGCGACACCTTGAGCGACGAGTTCACGGCCATCGACGTCTCCACCTGGTATGCCGATGCAGACGGCGACGGTTTTGGCGACCCGAACACCCCCCAGGTCAGCTGCAACGCCCCCACAGGGTACGTGTCCGACAGCACGGACTGCGACGACCAGGCCAACCCTTCCACCACCACCACCACCGACGCGGACTGCGACGGCACCGTCACCGCCGACGACTGCGACGACAACGACTCGGGCTCGACAACCCTTGCGGATGACCCGGACTGCGATGGAAACATCGGCATCTCCACCACGTGGGTGGTGCCCTTCCAGAACAACGGCGTGGACTCCATCACGGTGGCCGGCGCCATCCAAGAGGTAGTCATTCCCAGCGGCGTTGTTCACCCTGCCTCAGCCTTCAACCAAGGCACCGGGTATGACTGCTGGACCGGCTCGCCGGGCTGCCTGAGCAACGGAGACAAGACGCTGACGGTGGGCACTGAAGCCCAGTTCGGAACCTACGTCCTCTACCACCTGCCCTGAACCGCAAGCACCCGGGGGCCAACGTCAGGCGAGGGACCGCTCGGTAGCTGACACAACCCATCGCACATCCCTTCCCCCCTCGGCGCAGCACCAGGCCAGGATGTCACCAGACAGGGACGCATGGCCCTGCTCCTCCCGGGCGATGCGCTCCTTGGCCGCCACCGGGGCACGCAGGCGCGTGTTTCCATCCCGGAGGGGGCGGCCCTCGACCCTACCGATGCCAAGGCGCTGATTCTCCCTTGACCGGCAGCCCCGCGCGACATACATAACGAGCGCTCGTTTTACTGGAGGCCTTCATGCCAGCGCTCACCCCCGAACGCCGGGCCAGAGTCCGCGAGAACATTGAACTCGCCGCCATTCGCTGCTTTGTGCGGCGTGGGTTCCACGGCACCACCACCCGGGAGATCGCTGCCGAGGCAGGCGTCTCCACCGGCGGCCTCTACGCCCACTACCCGGGCAAGGAGGAGTTCTTTCCCGCGATCATCGAGCGCTACCGCCGGGTCTTTGCCCAACCCGACAACCCGCTGTTGATCCACTTTGCCTCCACGCGCTTTCCGGACGACATCCCCGCCCTGGCCCGGGCCATCGAGGACGTGATCCGCCAACACCGGGACTTCTGGCTGCTCTGGTATGTGGATGTCCTGGAATTTCAGGGCCGACATTTCGGCGACCAGTTCCTGCACGATGCAGGGCTGAACCATCCGCACCTCCTCGCACACCTGGATGCCCTGGAGGAGACCGGCCGCCTACGAGTTGAAGCGAGACTCGCCTTCCGCATGGTCTACATGCACCTGTTCAACTTCATGATCGTCGAGCTGCTCTTCGGCGGGAACGACCACTACGGCACGCCGCTGCCCTCCGCAGTGGATCTCATCGTTGACGTCTTCCTGGGCGGGCTCCTGGTGAACCGCCCGGAGCCCTGCAAAAGCGTCAGGCCGGCGCCCCGTCCCCGTCCACGAGACAGCACTTCTTGAACTTCTTGCTGCTGCCGCAGGGGCAGGACTCGTTGCGGCCGATCTTGTTGGCCTCCGCGAACTTGCGGGCCTGAAACCCGGGCAGGGGCGTGCCGGATTCGGTGGGGGCGGCCAACACGGAGGAGGGCGAAGCCGCAGGCATGGGGACCGGCGTGGCGCCATTGCTGGCGGGCGCAGAGGCGGCCACCGGGGCTTCGAAGCAACACTTCTTGAACTTCAAGCCACTGCCACAGGGACAGGGGTCGTTCCGTCTGAGTCCCGCCTTGGCTGCAAGGGCCCGGGCCTCTGCTCCTGGCTTGGGACGGACAGGGGCAGGTGCTGCCTCCTTGGTCTGGAAAGCCGCCGCATCAGCGGGAAGGGTTGCTTTCTGCCCCAGGGCCACACTTCGGGCAGCCCTCTTGGTCGGCGCTGCAGCTGCATCCTCCACCACGGCGTTGAGCTCCACCTGCAGTATCCGGGAGGCCACCATCTCATCGCGAAGGGCGTTCATCATCATGAACATGTTGAAGCCCTCCTTCTTGTACTCCAGCAGGGGGTTTCGCTGGCCGTAGCCCCGCAACCCGATGCCGTCCCGCAAGCGGTCCATGGCAAGGAGGTGGTCCTTCCAAAGCTGGTCCGTGAACTGGAGCAGGAGCATCCGTTCCACCTGGCGACAGGGCTCCTCCCCGAGATCCGCTTCTTTCGCGGCGTAGAGTGCAACCGCATCTGCCAGAAGCCGCTCCCGAATCTCCGCGCTGGCGTGATCCCGCAGCTCGGCATCGGTGTCGTCCCACCCCACCCCAAAAACGCGGCCGGCTTTCTCCCGCAGGCCCTCCATGTCCCAGTCTTCCGGGTGGATGCCTTCCGCCATGCAGTCATCCATGATGTCACCCACAACGCCATCAAAGGACTCCAGGATCATCTCCTTGACGTTCTCCCCCACCAGGGCCTTTCGCCGCATTTCGTAGACGGACTGGCGCTGCATGTTGAGCACATCGTCGTACTCGAGCAGGTTCTTGCGGATGTTGAAGTTGTGGCCTTCCACCTTCTTCTGGGCGTTTTCAATGGACCGGGTGATCCACTTGTGCTCAATGGGCTCCTCTTCCTCTGGGTTGCCCCACTTTTCAATGAAGTTGAGGATCTTGTCTGAGCCGAAAATCCGCAGCAGGTCATCCTCGAGGGACAGGTAGAACTTGGAGCTTCCCTGGTCTCCCTGGCGCCCGGAGCGACCCCGCAGCTGGTTGTCGATGCGCCGGGACTCGTGGCGTTCGGTGCCGATGATGCGCAGCCCACCGGCTGCCAGCACCTTCTCCCTTTCCTCGGCGCACTGGACCATCAATTCCCCGAGCGCCGCCTGGTAGGTCTCCTCGTCCGCGCCTTCCCCCGCCTTGTCCTTGGCCAACTCCTCGGGATTGCCCCCGAGCTTGATGTCGGTGCCTCGCCCCGCCATGTTCGTGGAAATCGTCACGCCCCCCAAACGACCGGCCTGGGCCACGATGTGCCCTTCCCGCACGTGCTGCTTTGCGTTGAGCAGCTCGTGGGCGATGCCCTTGCGCTCCAGCATGCGCGACACAATCTCGCTTTTCTCCACGGAGGTGGTGCCCACGAGGACCGGTTGTCCCCGCGCGTTGCACTCCAGGATGTCCGTCAGCACCGCGTTGAACTTGTCCTCGCCGCGCAGGTAGACAATGTCGTGCTCGTCGTCCCGGGCGATGGGCACGTTCGTGGGCACGATGACCGTTTCCAGGTCGTAGATGTTCGCGAACTCGGCTGCTTCCGTCTCCGCGGTTCCGGTCATGCCCGCCAGCTTGTCGTACATACGGAAGTAGTTCTGGAAGGTGATCGTGGCGTAGGTCTGCGACTCGTTTTCGCTGCGCAGCTTCTCCTTGGCCTCAATCGCTTGGTGCAGCCCATCGGACCAGCGCCGGCCATGCATCAAACGGCCGGTGTGCTCATCGACAATGAGCACCTTGGCTTCCCGGACCACGTAGTCCCGATCCCGCTTGAAGACCGTGTGGGCCTTCAGGGACTGGTTCACGTGGTGGAGCACCTCCATGTTCTGGACATCGTAGATGTTGTCCACGCCGAGCTTGTCCTCGATCTTGGTGATCCCCGCATCCGTGAGGTTGGCCGATCGGGACTTTTCATCCACCGAATAGTCAATCTCGTTCTGGAGCAGCGGAATCACCCCATCGATCAGGTAGTACTTGTCGACGGAGTCGTTGGTGGGCCCGGAGATGATGAGGGGGGTGCGGGCCTCATCGATGAGAATGGAGTCCACCTCGTCCACGATGCCGAAGTTGTGGCCCCGCTGGGTGTAGTCCTCGATGCGGAACTTCATGTTGTCCCGCAGGTAGTCGAAGCCAAACTCGTTGTTCGTGCCGTAGGTCACGTCCGCGGCGTAGGCGGCACGCTTGATCTGATCGTCGCGCTCGTTGGACAGGATGTTGCCCACGGAGAGTCCCAGGAACTTGTAGATGGTTCCCATCCACTCCGCATCCCGTGCTGCCAGGTAGTCGTTCACGGTCACCAGGTGGCAGCCCTTGCCGGAGAGGGCGTTCAGGTAGATGGGCATGGTGGCCACCAGGGTCTTTCCTTCCCCGGTCTTCATTTCCGCGACATTTCCCTGGTGCAGCACGATGGCTCCCGCCACCTGCACATCAAAATGGCGCATCTCAAGGGTGCGCTTTCCCACTTCCCGAACGACGGCAAACGCCTCGGGAATCAAGTCGTCCAGGGGCTCGCCATTTTCCAGGCGCTGCTTGAACTGGGGGGTGAAGGCCTTGAGATCCGTATCCGAAAGGCCCACCATCTTGGGTTCCAGGCTGCCTACCTGTGCGACCAGCGGCTGCATCTTCTTGAGGACGCGATCATTGGCGTTGCCAAAGACCTTCTGGAGGGTTTTGTCGATGCTGACCATTGGAACTGTCCCGAATTGCCCCGGAAATAGAATCACCCGGAGGCTGTGGTCAAGGGGCGGGGCGCTGAATTCCCTTGTCGGCCGGGTACCTAACGCGGAAGATAGTCCAGCGGGTCCACGGGTTGGCCATCGATCAGCAATTCAAAGTGGAGGTGGGGGCCGGTGGATTGCCCGGTGGAACCCACTGTGGCGATGACCTCTCCCTCCTCGACCCAGTCGCCGACCCGCACAAGCAGCGAGGTGTTGTGGGCGTAGCGGGACATGATGCCGTAGCCGTGATCCAGGGCCACGAGGCGGCCGTACCCACTTGCGTACTGGGAAAGCACCACCACCCCCGGCGAGGTGGCAAAGACCCGTGCCCCCCGCGGAGCCGAGATGTCGATGCCCTTGTGGAACTTCCGCAGGCGGGAAATGGGTGAGCGGCGGGTTCCAAAGCCAGAGGTGAGCTGTCCTTCCACGGGCCAGATCTGGGGAAAGGCGGATTGCAGGGAGAACAGGTCCTCCATTTCCTCGGCCAGGCTGCCCAGGCGCGGCTCGACGTCTTTCAGCAGGCGCTGCAGCAGCTCCGCCCGGTGTTGCACATCCGAGGCCCAGGAACCCAGTGGCTGCGACTCGTCTGCATCCAGGCCGATCTCCTCCATGGGCGACCCGGCCTCTCCAGGCCAGGGGATGTCGGGCTCGTCCTCATCCAACTCCAGGAATTCGGCCTCCGCATCGGAGATCGGCCCAAAGCCCGGCAGGAGGTCCGATTCCGTGACTTCTCGCAGCTGCGCATCGTAGAGGCGGATGCGACGCAAGGTGCGATCCACCTCGTCCAGAACCGACTCTACCTCCCGCAGGCGAGCCTTCAACTCCAGGTTCTCAGCCCGAATCTCCCCGTACTGCAGGGAACGGGGCAACATGACCACACTGCCAATGGCGAGGCAGGTCATGGTGCCCAGCAGCGTGGCCATGCCGAACCCCCACCGCTTGAGCGTGGCCTGTCGCAACTGGAGCTGCTTGACTTGCCCGCCTCCGTGGTCTGGCACCACCAACAGGGTCCAGCAGGGCTCCCGTTCCTCTTCTTCTTCGCCGGGAAGGAGTGGCTCCAATCAGATCTCGTCCACGCGCACCACAACGGCGGTGATGTTGTCGTCGCCGCCGCGTTCACAGGCCAACTCCACCAGGGCGCGGGCAGCCCCCTGGGGACCGTTGCGCTGTACAGCCTCGCCGATCTCGGCTGTGGTCACGAGGTTGGAGAGGCCATCGGAGCAGAGAAGGAACCGGTCCCCCTTCTGCACGGCCTTGATCTGCGCGTCGATTTCGACCTCCTCCTGGTAGCCCAGGCTGCGGGTGATGATGTTCTTCAACCGGTGGGTCTGCGCTTGCTCCAGGGTGATGACCCCGGCCTTTACCTTTTCGTTCACCAGGGAGTGGTCCTCGGTGAGTTGCTCGATTCTACCCTTTCGCACGAGATATCCGCGGGAATCTCCCACATGGGCGATGAACGCGTTGCTGCTGTCCAGGAGCAGCACCAGGGCCGTGGTGCCCATTCCCTTGTACTCGGGATCCGCCGTGGCTTTCTCATGGATCCGGCACCCGGCCAGCCGCAGAGCGTAGCACAGCTTGGAGCGGGTGACCTCCACGGGGCCCTCGTCCACACCGGGCAGATCCTCGGGCCGAAGCTCCATGGTCGTCAGGACCTCTTCCACCGTGTTGACCGCAATGGCCGAGGCGTATTCCCCTCCCACGTGGCCTCCCATGCCGTCGCAGACCACGTACAGGTTCAGCTCCTCGTTGATGAGGTAGTTGTCCTCGTTGCTGGACCGCTTCATTCCCACATCGGTGATGCCACAACTGGTCACGCGCATGGGGGGCTCCTGGAAGGGGTCAAGGCCAAACGGCCCCGCCTTGTAGTCTGTCGGCGGGCTGCGTTCAACCGGGTGCGGACAGCCGACTGGCTCCAATCAGGCCAGGGGGAAGTCCTGGTGAGCGGCTACTGGGTCACCCTCGGGCGGCTGGTCTGCCAGTTCTACACGCCCCGGGAGCTCCACAGGCACCTGATCACCGTGTAGTTTCCTGGAGGGACCGGGCCAGCACCCCCCACGCCTCCACGGTCAGCTCTTCCGCCCGGCGCCCTTCATTCCCGGTGGCCTCCAGGGCGCCCCGGACCTGCTCCCGGTCGAACGCTGTGGACAGGGAGTTCAGCAGCGTCTTTCGCCGCTGGGAGAAGCCGGCCCGCACAGCCCTCTCAAAGAACGCGGGCTCGCAGCCCCCCAGGATCGGCGTGTCCCGGGGCTGAAAGACCACCACGCTGGACTTCACCTTGGGGGGGGGATGAAACGCGGACGGGGGCAGGTGGAAGGCCAGCTTGACCTGGGACCAGGCCTGCACGTGGACGGACAACGAGCCGTAGGCCGAGGTACGGGGCTGGGCGACCAGGCGCCGGGCCACCTCCCGCTGGAACATGAGCACGAGGCGGGAGAACCTGGGGGCCTGGGTGACCAGCCCGGTCACGAGGGTCGTGGCCACGTTGTAGGGCAGGTTGGCGCACAAGCACCACCCCTCCCCCGGGGCCAGCACCTCCCAGTCCGCCTTCACCGCATCCCCCTCGAAAAGCTCCAGGGAGGGCAGCTCCTCCTGGAGGAAGGCCACGAGGTCTCGGTCGATCTCCATGGCCCGCACCCGGCTGCCCCGCTCCAGGAGCACCCGGGTCAGGGCCCCCAGCCCCGGCCCGATCTCCACAATCCGACTCTCCGGCCCCGCCTGGGCCAGGTCGGCAATCCGCTGCAACGCCGACTCGCTGGCGAGGAAGTTCTGGCCGAAACGCTTGCGGGCCCGTTGTTCCAGGCGGGCCAGGATCTTTCGGGGGTGCTCGCTCATGCCTCCCCCGGCTGCCAACGGGGACGGGCGGAGAATTCCAGCCCATGGCGCCTTCCCGCCAGGAGATGCAAGCGGCCCGCATGGGCGATCATGGCCCCGTTGTCCGTGCAGCGGGAGCGCTCCGGTACAAAGGCATCCACGCCGGGAAGCTCCTGGATCCGCGTCCGCAAGAGCGAGTTGGCAGCCACCCCCCCGGACAGCGCCACGCGATCCACCCCGGTTTCATCGACCGCCCAGAGAACCCGGTCCAGCAGCACATCCACCACCGCCGCCTGGAAGGAGGCCGCCACATCCGCATCGCTCTTTCGATCAGCCCCCAGCACATGGGACCGCACCGCCGTCTTCAGGCCGGAAAAGGAAAAGTCCACTTTGTTTGCCCGGGGCCGGGGAAAGGCAATGGCAGCGGGGTCACCCCCCTGGGCCAGCGCATCGATCAAGGGCCCCCCCGGATACCCCCGGCCCAAAATGCGGGCGACCTTGTCATAGGCCTCACCGGCAGCATCATCCACCGTCGTGGCCAGGGTCTCGTATTCGCCGAGGGATCGGGCCAGGTACAGGGTCGTGTGTCCCCCGGAAACCACCAGGGCCAGAAAGGGAAACTCCAGCACCTCCGACTCCAGCACGGGAGAGAGCAGGTGCCCCTCCAGGTGGTTCACCCCGAGAAAGGGCACGCCCCAGCCCAGGGCCAGGGACTTCCCGAAGGACAGGCCCACCAGCACCGCACCGATCAGCCCGGGACCTGCGGTGGCGGCCACGGCATCCGGCCTCTCCACCCCCGCCTGCTCCAGGGCTGCGCGGGTCACGGCACAGATCTTCTCCACATGGGCCCGGGCTGCCAGCTCCGGCACAACTCCGAGGTACTCCTCGTGGACCTGCTGGGTGTGGATGACATCCGAGAGAATGCCCTCCGGCCCCACCACCGCAGCGGCCGTTTCATCACAACTGGTTTCAATGCCCAGAACACGCACGAAGCCCATCTGCCGCGAAATCGGAAGGGTAGCAACCTGTGCGCCGTGGGTTCCCCCCCCGCGCGCCACAGATTGCCGGGAAAGACTCCGGGGAAGACAAATCCATGGGAAGTGTTGACGCGTCAAGTAACTACAGCGGATTTATCTCAACTGATAGTAGAAAAACGGTTGAGATCCTTGGCTGAAAAACCAAGCACGTGGTAAAAGTTGAGGTGTTGACGTGACAAGAGTTACGTCTCTTCAACCCAATCTTATGGAGGTCGAGCAGGTCGCGCCGGTTGCTGACTCTAGATGTCGATCTTGGACTGGACGCTGGTAGCGCCGCTCCCTGACGTTGCGCACTTAGGGCCCTGGTGGGAACGGGGTGTCCCCCAGAAGCCTACGTCGAAGCTGCACCCTTGCTCGGCTTGGCCTGCTCGCCTCCACCTCCAAATCCATGCCTGAATACGAAAGCGTACTTCCCTTGACGGAGTTGCAGGTTCCGGACCTTGTCCGGCCTGAACCCTCATCTTCTCCCCCCAGGCAGCTCGCCCTTCGGGCAGCCAAGGCCGCTCTCCACACCGCCTACCGGGTCATGCAGCCCGATACCAGAGAGCCGTTTCTCCAGGCCCCGAATGGCCTCTCCGTGACACGGCTCCAGGTGGACACCGAAGACGGCTGGCGCATCCCGCTGCTTCGGTTGCCACCGGTCCCCGGCGCCACCGGGGAACCCGTGATGCTGGTACACGGACTCGGCTTCAACCACAAGACCCTGACCTGGGAGCGGAACAACTCTCTGGCCTGGGGACTGCGGGATGCGGGCTTTACGGTCTACCTGGTGTGTCACCGGGGAGATGCCCTCTCCATCGCCCCCAACCGGGACGCTGAGGGTTTCGACTTTGACGACATTGCCGAGCAGGACCTTCCCGCTGCAGCGGACGTGGTGTGCAAGGACTCCGGGTTTGAGAAGCTCCACTACGTGGGCCATGCCTTGGGGGGGCAGCTCCTGTACGCCTGGCTGGCCCTGGATCGGGGGCGCCAGGTGGCATCCGCCTCCACCCTGTGCGCTGCCACCCGGTTTCCCACGCCCACCACGGCAGCGCGGGCCGCAGGCCTGGCCCGCCAGCTCCTGCCCGAGAAGCTCCGGTTGCCGAACCAGCGACTGGCGACGTTGATCTCCCCCGCCGTACGCGCCGGCGGCGATCTGTCCAGCGCACTGGGGGCCCGACGGGTCAGTGGCGAGATCCTCCGCGGGATACTGGTCCATGGTGCAGCAGACACGCCGGTGGGACTGCTGAGTCAGGTGCTGTCCTGGCTGGATGTCGGCTATCTCTGCGACCGCACAGGCCGGTTGGACTACATGGAGGCCCTGTCCGGATTGCGGGTGCCCCTGCAGGTCATCGCCTGCGAGGGAGATGAAATCTGTCGGCCCGAACAAGCCCTGGAGATTCTCGATGTCCTTCGGGGACCCAGAGATCAACTGGTCATGGATGGGGGTTGGGGACACCTGGATCCCCTGCTGGCCCCAGATGCGCGAAAGACGGTGATTCCCCGGGTGATCGGCTGGCTGAACGAGCACCGGTCCCAGGCCTGGGATACGCCGGAACCCGAGGCGCCCACCGAAGTCCTGGTCGAGACAGCTTGAACCCCCCACCCGGGGTCGGATAGAGAGTTGTTTCGAGGGTCCCATGCAATCCAGAACCAAGCTCCTTTTGTGGATCACCGCGCTGGGCCTCCTGATCCTGGGCCTGGGTGTGGGGGGGCTGGTGCTCGTGCTCTCGGATGTTCCCCAGGGCATGCTGCCCTCGGAGAGCCGGGAGCTGCACATTCGCCTGGCGGGTCCCATTCCCGATGGTCCGGGGGAAGGTGAGTTCACCCTGGACCCGGAGCGGTTCACGGTCTACGTCGCCGACTATGCCCGGGCGATTCGCGCTGCTGCACAGGACGACTCCATCGGCAGCCTGCGCCTGGATCTGGATTTTCCGTCCCTCTCCATGGCGGCCGCGCAGGAGATCCGGGGGGCCGTTTCTGAGTTTGATGCCACAGAGAAGGGCTGCATCGCCTGGGCCAAGGCCTACGACAACCTGGCCTACTACCTGGCGAGCGCCTGTTCTGAGGTCAGCATGCATCCCCAGGGCACGCCCATGGTGATCGGCCTGAAGGTCAAGACCCGCCACTTTGCGGAGGCCCTGGAGTGGCTCGGGCTGGAACCGGACTTCGAGCGCATCGGGGACTACAAGTCGGCACCGGAGGCCTACACGCGCTCACAGCCCTCCGATCCCACCAAGGAAATGATGGAGTCGCTCCTGGATGACCTGGCCACCCGGTTTGCCCAGGACATCGCCGAGAGCCGCGGCCTTTCGGCGGAACAGGTCCAGGAGCTGATTGACGACCCGCCTGTGACCGCAGCGGCTGCCGTGGATCGCGGACTGGTCGACTCCATGCGCCACCTGGATGACCTGGAAGGGCTGGAAGAGGAGCACATCCGCCCCTACCTGACACGGTTGGACCGGCGAAACCGGGGATTTCGACCCCAGGTAGCCATCCTGCATGTGCAGGGCACCATTGTGGATGGACGCTCGGACTCCGGAGGCTTTGGGGGCAGCGATGTCAGCGGGGATCGCACCGTCGTCGGCTACCTGGAGGAGCTGAGCGACGACCCTTCCGTGGCGGCGATCGTGCTGCGCGTGAACTCCCCGGGTGGGTCGGCCATGGCATCCGATGTCATCTGGCGGGCGGTCAAACAAGCCGATGGCGCCAAGCCGGTCGTGGTGTCCATGGGCTCCGTGGCTGCATCCGGCGGATACTACATTTCCGCCCCTGCCCGGCGGATCTTCGTGCAACCGGGCACCATCACCGGCTCCATCGGCATCTTTGCGGGAAAGGTGTCCGCTGCGGGGCTCTACGAGAAGCTGGGCATCACCAGCTGGACCTCAGAACGGGGCTCCATGGCTGGACTCTACGACTCTGAACGCCCCTTTTCCGACGCCGAGCGCACCAAGGTCAAGGAGCGCATCGGCGACTTCTACGACACCTTCCTGGAGAAGGCCGCCCAGGGCCGGGAAATGACGCCCGAGGCCATTCACGAGGTGGCCCAGGGACGGGTGTGGACCGGAAACCAGGCCATTCGCATTGGCCTGGCCGACGAGATCGGTGGACTGGAAGAAGCCATTGCCTGGGCTGCAGCCGAGGCGGGGTTGGACCCCGATTCCTACGGTCGGATGCTCCGCCCGGCGGAGGCCTCCTTCTTCGAGGCCCTGCTCTCTGAATTCGAGCCGGACCCGGATGCCATGGCCCACCTTGCCCAGCTGGGAGGGGACGAGGTTCGCAAGGCTCTGGACACGTGGGTCCGCCTGGCCCCCATCCTGGAGCGGGACGGACTGGCAGCAGCGCTTCCCTTTTCCGTCCAGATCCGGTGACCCCCCGCAGGCTGGAGGAACGGGACCTGCCACAGCTGCCGGCCTTCCTGGATCAGGCTTTCGCAGGCACCCGGGATGCCACCCGGTACACCCCGGACGTGGTGGGGTTCTTTGCCCGCTGGATGTGGAACGAATCCCCCGTGGCCTTGGTGCTGGAGGACGATTCAGGACTGGTGGCAGCCTCCCTGGGGGCACTCCGGGCGGCGCATTGGAACCAGGAGACGCTCCGAATCGTGCACCTGGGGCCAGTTGCCGTGCGGCCGGACCGACAACGGGAAGGGCTCGGCGCCGAGCTCCTGGCAGCGACCACGGAGATCGCCCATGCCTCCCAAGCGGATCTTCTCACCCTCACAGCAAACGCATCCCATGGGCCCCACCGACTCTATGCCCGGGAGGGGTTCCAAATCGCTGAGGCCTATCGACCCTTGGAGCGCCCCTTGACTCGAGGCGCTCCGCTCCTCGAGTCCAGCGCCGCACTGGAGGTGGAAGAGGCCGCATGGTCGGCCTCGCCCCGCCCCCAACCCCCTCGCCCTGGCGCCATTGCTGAGGCCGTGGTGCGGCCTGCGTGGACGCCCCCCAGCCTTTGTCCGCGCTGGTTCCTGGCCCCGAATGCCGGGGTGGCCACCGTGCGCTGGCCCATCGTGACCCGGGGCGGGGGGCGGGAGAGACACCTGCACGCCACCCAGATCGTGGCGCGGTGGGGAACCGGCCCGGGGATGATCGACGCGATCAGCGCTGCAGAGGCTGCTGCGCGCACAGACGGCTCCGCCTGTATCTACACCCTTCCCAGCGTTGCAGAGGTCCTTCCCGGCTTCCGACGCGACCTTTCTCCCGTGATTTACCGCATGGCAAAACCCGTGAGTTCTCGGGGCGAGAACACCCTTTCCCAGGCCGCTGTCTGGGATGAGTGTTGTCCCTCGCCGTAGCGCACACCACAATGGTGTCTCGGAGGTGACCATGTTGTGGCTGCTCTTCCTCGCTGCCCCTGCGGATGCCGGAACCTACATCACGGCGGTCGATGCACCCATCACCCTGCACATGGCCGGTGGATGGCCGCGGGTCTTTCCTGCCGACGACGGCTGGCACCTGCTGTGGGCCCAGGGCGGGACCTATGCCCGGGTCGCCATGGATGAGAACACCTTGTGGGCGGAGGACCTGGGCCGCACCGAGCTCACCCAGGGCACGGTCAACCACATGCTCAAAGACCATGCGATCACGACCTGCCCGGGGGGAGGGTATCTGCACATCGCCTCCGCGAACGTGACGGCGCCCAACGACTCGGCCTATGCATTTCGCTACGACGACGACTTCAACCTGTTGTCATGGAGCACCCTCGAGGAGGGCGTCACCACCCAGGCCCACAACGACATGCCCGTGGCCTGCTCGCCGAACCTGAAGATCACGGTCTTCGGGGGCCAGCAGGGGGCCAATGTGCTCTCGACCTTCTTCCTGATGGACAACAACGCGAGCATGACAAGCACAACCCAACTGCTCAACATTCCCCAGACCGGAGGCAACTCCTTCCTGGTGGAGCCAGAGACCGGGAATCTCTTGATCGTAGAGATCCAGGACAATTCAGATGAACTCGATGTGACGCGGTTGGACACCACCACCGATCCTTTCACCGTGGTGGAGGTCAAAAGCTCCCAGGTGCTCACCGGTGGGGAACGAGGCGGCTGGCCCCAGGCCGTGCTGCGCGTAGAGGACCACTACATCGTGGCCTTCATCAACCAGGGAAGCGGAGGACCGGGCCTCCTGGGAAACGTCATGCTGGCGGTCTTTGACTTTGACTGGAACCTGCTGGAGACCGCGCAGGTCACCTCCTCCGGCGCAGCCATGACCCCCCACCTGGCCCGCAAGGGCACCCGTCTCATCGTGGCCTACGACGAGCAGGTGGTGCCCACCATCCTGGAGGTCACCCTCTCCGGCCCTGCATTTGGTATCGAAGACGGAAGTGACACCGGGCTCGGTTGGGACACGGGCGAGGCGGATGCCGACGCCGATGCGGATGCCGACGCCGACGCCGACTCGGATGCGGACTCAGATGCGGACTCAGATGCAGATGCCGACTCGGAAGACACTGATGTGGACACGGGGTTCCTGGACGAGGGAATCCCCCCCACCAAGGGCTGCGCCGCCTGTTCCTCGGGCACGACAAATCCCGACGGCCCTGCGTGGCTGCTGGGAATCGTCGGTCTCGCTGCCGCCCGAAGGCGGCGTCGGGGCTAGCGCGCTCCCGCAGGAATGGCAATCGTGCTCACCGGGTAGAACGTGACCTTTCCGGCCATGAAGGACGTGAGCAGGATGTTCACACCGTCAAAGGACTCGGGATCCGCGTTCTCAATGCCCGCGATGCCCACTGCATAGACACTCTCCGTCGGGAAAGCCTCGGCAGGAATCTCCAGGGTACTCACGGATCCATCGGTGTGGGTGAAGTCATAAAGCTCCTGGATGCCCATGGGCCGGTTCTCCCATGTGATCTCCGAGGTCGCCACATCGATGACCACCCCGAGGGCGCCATCGTACCCAGACCCCAGGTCCACGACCAGGGCGGTGTTGGCGTCTGCCTCCGCGGGCACTGTCGCGCTTACCGCGATGGGCAGGGTCAGCGACATGGTGGCCGAGGAATCGCCCAGGGTCACAGTGACGGTGGCGTCCTGTCCCGTGGTGTAGTCCAGGCCGTCCGCGCCACTGGCCTTGTAGCCGCCGTCCACGGCCTCGTTGAGATCCACCGCATCTCCAGCGCCCACCTGCACCGTCACAGAAGCACCAGAAACTGGGGCATTTGTGAGATCGTCTGCGCTCGCGGCATCGGCCAGGAAGACCTGGATGACCCGATCCATCTCCATGGCTGAATCCTCGATGGCAGCGGCGAGTTCGGGATCCTCCGGAGTGGCAACCCCGAGGAGGAAGGTCTGGGCGACCAGGGGGTTGGTCAGGCCCTCAAACTCCTCAATGGCTTCACCGAGCAGGTCACAGCCGGGAAGAAACAGGAAGGAAGCGGAAAGTACGAAAATCCTTGAATGTTGCATTGTCGTCCTCCAAGACGAATCCAGGTGGAAGCAGCCTAACCCCGACATGGATGGATCTGCACCTCCTGGTGCGAGCAGTTCCCAAGCGCACACACCTTCCCCTGGAATTCGGGTTCCCGTTGACACCTGACAAGCAACTGCTGTGGCTTCCTCCTGCTGCACCCCGCTCACCCCAAAGCAGAAGGCATCCTCATGGACAAGAACCTCATTCCCCTCGCGACCCTCGGCATCTCCTGTCTTATCGGCTGCGCTGGTGAGCCGATCATCGGAGACTGGGAGCTTTCCAGCGTTGATATTGAAGACTACAATTTTAATGGGCTGACGTACTCCAACTCAGTCGACGGCTACGACGATTATTGCGGGGATTCTTCTTACACTGTCTCAATGACCTTCGAGGGATCAATCACGGTAGACGAAAACCTGCTCGCCGAGATGGAGACCGAGGCCGAACAGTCCTACGCTTATGAAACCGAGTACTGCGGCAGCGGGAGCGAGTCCGAAACCGCCTCCTACGATTTCAGCGGCAGCGTGACAGCCAACGAAGACGGCACCTACGACATTGAATTGGAAGGTGACGAGGATGATTTGGACTTGGAGTGCACCGTCAACGACGCCGGCGACGAGCTGGAGTGCGAGGACGACGACGTCGTCGAGCTGACCTTCTCCAAGAAGTGATAGGCACGCGGCGTTTCTGTCCTCGGGATTTCTTCCGATAGCCCGTCGATTTCTCCTTCTCCCGTATTGGGTCCAAGGGGCTGGAAGGCACCATGATCCTCGTCACAGGAACGAAGCGCAGCGGCACCTCCTTGTGGATGCAGATCCTCACCGCTGCCGGGCTGGAGTACATCGGCTCGAAGTACGCCCATGCCTGGGAACAGTCCATTGGTGATGCCAACGCGCGCGGGTTCTACGAGTCCCTTCTTCGCAAGGGGATCTTCTGGGAGACGAACCCCCACCCTAAAACCGGCCGCTACCTGTCTCCTGATTCAACACGCCGGTACCTCGTCAAGGTGTTCATTCCCGGCCTCTATCGGAGTGACATTGCCTTTCTCGACCATGTCGTGGCATCGGTGCGACCGTGGCGGGAATACAGCACCTCGCTTGCCCGCCTCTACCAAATTGAAGACGACCACCTGGGCACAAAGACGAGAAAGGACGGGAAAGACCCGGTGGCCGAGGCCAGGAAGAACCGGGGCCCACTGCCTCCCGAGATCGAGTGGTTCTTCGACAACTACAACCTCGTACGTGACATCGCCACACGGCGTTACCCGTACCATCTCGTCGCCTACACGACCCTGATGGAGAATCCAGAGGAGACCATCCACCGGGTTCTCAAGTTCCTTGGCGGCGACACCAACCTCAAGAATGCCGTAGGCCAGGTCGAACCTTCGCTGCGAAGCCAACACGGGACATCCTTCAAGAGCACGCACCTCAAAGACGAGGAAGTCCAGCTGTTCGATGACTTTGTCGGCACCATTGAATCCCGGAATGCGCTCTCCAAGGCACTGCTCGACCGAATGAATGAAATCAACCGACAGCTAAGGAAGCGATTCGAGCCGTTGCTCGAGGAATTCAGGCGGGCGAGAGCGGCAGAGAAATACGACCTGTCACTGCCCTGATCGGGCCAGCTGGCGTCGGCGGTAGCGCGGCATACACGCTTGTGAACAGGCGATCTGGCCCCACTCACTCCCTGGTTCCCTTCCTTGTCTCAAGGTCGCCTCTACCTTTACAGCCGAGCGAGCATGGCACCGATTCGGCGAAGTTTCTGCTGTTTTTCCCGGGCACCCTTTGCGGCTCAGCAGGTCCAGCACTGCACACACCTCCGCCGCCCTCGCAGCCCCCCCCGGAGGTCCGTTGGGGGAGAAGGGACAGAGTCCGGAGACCCAAGACCCGAAACCCAAGACCCGTGCCGCCTCCCACACCCAGCCAATCCCGCCGTCCCGCAAGTTGACATCCCCCCCTCGAAACCATAAATGGCGCGTCGTCTTCTGGGAATTCCCGGGTTGGCGAGGATGGATCCCATGGCTTCGAACACCAAGATCACCAAGTTTCGCCGCGCACTTCGTCTGAAGAAGGCCGGCCGAACAGCCAAGAATCTCCGCGAGCGCGACGGCAGCACGCCGGTGTTTCCGATTCACACCCCGGAAGCCGACAAGAACGCGCCGAACCAGGCGAAGCCCACCAAGTAGCGCCCTGTCTGCCTAGCCTGGCAGACCGAACACCCGGTTCGCGTTCTCGGTGGTGGCCTGGGCCACCTCTGCCGACGGAATTCCGCGCAGCTCCGCGATCCGATCGACCACCAGCGCCACGTGGCACGGTTCATTTCGGCGGCCCCGAAGAGGCTCTGGTGTCAGGAACGGGGTGTCCGTCTCCACCAGAAGCCGATCCAGGGGTGCCAGGCGGGCCACCTCGTGGGCCAGGCCGGCCTTTTTCCAGGTCACCGATCCCGGAAGAGAGATGTACCCCCCGGCCCCCACCACTTCCTCCATGTGAAGCGGATCCCCGGCAAAGCAGTGGTAGAGCACGCCGGCGCCTTCAAAGGCCCCTTCCTCCACCAGGATCCGCCAGGTCTCCTGCTCCGAGTCCCGGTCGTGGATGATCAAGGGCAACCCCAGGTCCAGGCCAATGCCAATCTGCCTGCGAAGCACCGACCGCTGCACCTCACGCGGGGAGTTGTCATAGAAGAAATCCAGGCCGATCTCCCCCCATGCCACCACGCAGTCATCGGCTGCCAGGGCCCGCAATTCCTCCTCGACGGCGTCGTCGAATTGCTGGGCATCGTGGGGATGCATTCCCACGCTCGCCCACACGCTCCCCCGGTGCCGATTGGCCACCGCCACCGCCCGGCCCGCTGTCCCCTCTCCGTACCCGGATCCCACGGTCAGCATGCGCGTGACCCCCGCAGCCACAGCAGTCGCCACCACGGCATCCACGCCCTCGTCCCCCCCAAACGTCTCCGGATCCAGGTGGCAGTGGGAGTCGAAGATCACGGGCCCCTCCGCGCCCGTCCAAGCTCCGTGGCCACATGGGACAGCAGCGTCTCCACCACCAGGCGGCCGCTGACGTTTCGATCCAGCTGCTCCCGCGCATCGCCCACCGCCCGCTGAATCCGCTGGCCACCGCCGGGCCACAGGGCCGAAGCCCAGAGATTGACGCGTTCCTGTTGATCCCGGTTCAAGCTCCCGAGATTCGCACCGGACCCCACGGTCATGGCATCGCGCACCAGGGACTCCAGAACCAACAGCAGTCGCTCCACCCGCGGCAGCCAGGCCACCCGCGATCCCCCACTTGCGAGCGCCTTGGCATATTCAAACAACTCCCCCGGTCCGCTGCCCAGCACGGCCAACATCTCCGACCGCACCTGGTCCAGGGCTGCAAGCTCCCCCTCGCTCAAGGCGAGGGCCCGACCGGGGCGGCCCTGAGCCATGGCGGCGACCCGCTCCGCCTCGGGAATGCCCTTTTCCATGAGCCAATCCCGAAGTGCCTCTTCCTCCACAATGGAGAACCGCACCCGCTGGGAGCGGGAAATCACCGTGGGCAAGAGGGCGCTGACCCGGGAGGTCACGAGGATGAATCCCGTGCCATTCGGAGGCTCCTCCAGCGTCTTCAAAAGGGCGTTCGCCCCCTCAGGACCCAGCCTGTCCACCGGGTCGATGACAAAGGTGCGGCGGCGGGCCGAAAACCTCTGCAGCCGGGCCTGGGCCACCACCTCCCGGGCTTGCCGAGCGCTGATGGTCGGGGTCTTCCGATCCGGATCCAGCCCCACTTCCACAAGGTCCGGGTGGGTGCCCCGGGACATGTGGCGGCAGGTCTGGCAGGATTCGCAGGGGACCCCCTCTCCCGTGCAGGCTGCTGCCATGGCCAGGTGCACCGCTGCAGCGTGCTTGCCAATCCCTTCCGGGCCCTCGAAGAGGTAGCAGTGATGAAGACGCCCGTTGGAAGCCGCTTCCAGCAGTGGCTTCAGCACCGCGCCCTGTCCCAACAGATCAACCGCCATGGGGGGGATGTAACCCGCCTATGATGGCTCCATGGATGCGGTGACCCGCTGGCATTCGCTTCTTGAGAAGCACCCCCGATCCCGAGAGGAATTTCTCGCGGCCGTGATCCGCGCTGGGGTGGTCTACAAGGGCGAACCCCTGTGTGTGCACCGCCGGCCCCACTTGTTGACCGGCCCCCAGGTCCAGCGATTCGCTCGCATCCTGGCCACCTTTCACGGGATTGTCCGAAAGATCTGCGAGGCGATTCTGGACGACGGGTTGGATCCAAATCCAGGCTCCCTGCTGTCCCAGCTGGACCTGGACCCCCGGGCCCTGGACCTGGCCCGAATCGACCCAGGCTACCGCTCGACTGCCCTCATTGCCCGCATCGACTGCTTCACCCCTGGAGGCCACCCGTGGATCCTGGAGCTCAACGGTGAATCTCCCGCAGGCATCGCCTACACCGATGCGCTGACCGAGGTGTTCGATGCAGACCCCCTCCGCGATCACTTTCGCAACCTGCGTGGATTCTCCAATTCCGAGGCCGTGGTCCGGGCTGCCCTGAATGCATTTCGCAGCTGGCGCGGCCACACCGGGGCCCCTCCCCACGTGGCCATCGTGGATTTCGACTCGGCGCCGACCACCCCGGAGTTCCACCTGTTTGCCGAGCACTTCCGCCGGGCTGGGGTGACCTGTTCCGTGGTGGATCCGCGCATGCTGGAGTTCAACGGCACCCATCTCATGCACGGGTTGGCCCGGGTGGACCTGGTCTACCGCCGGCTCCTGGTGCAGGACATCCTGCAACATCCCGACGAAACCCGGGACCTGGTGGCCGCCTACCGGGCCGGCGCCATCTGCATGGTGAATTCGCTCCGGACCTGCCTGCTCCACTCCAAGGCCCTCTTTGCCTTGCTGCACCACCCGGACTTCCAGAGGCACCTGACCGCCTCTGAGCGCAAGGTCGTGCAGGAGCATGTGCCGTTCACCGTGCGCCTGTCTCCCCTCGCACCCCCGCCCAAGGATGCGCTCCAGGAGGCCGTCGCCCAGCCGGACCAGTGGGTGATCAAGCCGGCGACTGGCCACGGGGGGACCGGGGTTGTGCTGGGATGGGAGGCAAGCCCAAGCGACTGGGAGAGTGCCCTCGCCACGGAGACCCCCCATGTGCTCCAGAGGCGGGTGCCCGAGGTGGTGCTTCCCTTTCCCGATGCCCGGGACCAATTCCGCCTGCACGACTGCGTGGTGGACCTGGACCCATTCCTGATCCAGGGCCGCCTTGCAGGGTTCCTGTGTCGCTTGTCCGAGACCCACCTCGCCAATGTCACCCAGGGGGCAAGCGTGGTCCCCGTGTTCGCGCTGCCTTAGAGGCTCCAGATGATTTCCCTCTTGATTTCCGTTGCTCTTGCTGCTCCCCCCGCCCACTACGACCCGGATCGCGTGGCGTCGGGCTCCACGGTTTTTCGGGGGTTCTCGGAGCAGGCAGCCCCGAAATTCGATGCCCTCCAGTCCGAGCTGTCCCGCACCAGCGCCGCCACCGCAGCCCTGGACAAGGGCATGCTGGCCCTGGGGGAGCGTGCCCCCGCCGAGCAGCGGGAGCGGGTCACGCGGATTCGCCGGGAAACCGCCCATGGATTTCTGGTGGCCCAGGCGTGGGTCGACACCCTGCAAGAGGACTCCGCCACGACGTTCGGGGCGGCGATGGACCGCGGTCTGGCAGCCCAGGCGGCCCATTTCGATCTCAAGGAGTGCGCCCGCCCCAGGGGCATGGCAGCCATGGGCCCCGGACGCCAGGGCCCAGGCTCCTCTTGCGAAGGAGAGGACGTGAGCGCAACAATCTCCCTTGCCCTCGATGCAGACGTGGTCCTGGCAGCCGAGGTCCGGGACATCCTCTCCGTTCCCTGGCCCGGGCTCTCCAGCGCCCCAGCGCCGCAGAGCGTGGTCGCGCTCACGGGAACGGCTGCCCACGTGCAGATGGGCGCACTGCTCGATGCCCTTGCTCCAGGGGAATTCGAGTCCCTGGGAAAGGCACTTGGGGCCCAGCAGGCACCGCTGCAAGCAAAGCTGGAGCGCGACGAGGACGTGGAAGCAAGCCTCCAGGCCCTCCAGGATCTACGCTTGGGCTACGAACAAGACGCGGGGGCCCTGGGCGCTCGGCTGCTGGCCGCCATTGAGCCCACCCTCGCGAAGCAGGGCGGCAGCATCGGAATCTGCGCCAACCCGCCCGTCCTGGGAGGGTGCCCCGGGGAAGACCTCACCGGTTCCCTGCTCGCCGAGCTGGCGGACAATCGAAAGGTCCAGAAGCGGCTGCGCTGAGCTCACGCGGGCGGCCACAGGGGGCCGCCCCTACGGTACGGGCGGGCCCCGCCCTCAACTACTCCACCAGCCGTCCTACTGCGGCTCCGACCCGAAAGGCGGGCGAAGTCCCTTGGGCGATACCTTCAAGCTGCAAGGAAAACCAGTCGACCATCATGCCCCAGGCATTTGCCTCACCCCTCGTCGCAGGCGGCAAGTCGAGACGTATCTGCTCCGCCAGGGGACGCACCCGCTCAGCCATTTTGTGGGCCTCCGTCCGTTGAATCGAGAGGGGCCGCTCCTCGAGGGCAGCCATTTCGAGTGCGCAAAGGGCGATCCCAAGCAGGAGACGCCAAGGGGGATGGGCGAGCCCAGCGTCGTGCACGAGCCCTCCCAACTCCTCCGGTGACGCGAGCCTATACCGCTGCGCATTCCCCTGAGCGTGGCCCACGACAACACCGGCGTCCTGAAGCTCGGACAGCACCCGGGCAATGTTCCTCTTGGAGTAGCCCTCGTGCTGCAGGTCAGCCGCGGTCACCCAGCCGTCCTGCCTTGCAAGCAGCTCACAAAGAACATCGGCGCGGGCCCCCACCCCGCACAAGCCGCGCATTCGGAGCCGCAAGAGGGCCGGCCTGGAGAGGTCAAGCGAAACGCGACGCACAAGGGGTTGGTCCCGCCAGGGGGCTTCGTCGCTTGGAATCGACCACCGAACCAGGCCGCCTTGACGCAAGGTCGCCACAAAGCTGCCAAACGGCGCTTGGGCCCCACCCGGCAGTCCCGCATAGAGTCCTCTAAGTCGACTGGTCGAAGTCCTCTCCGAGTGCACCGCACACCAGCCGTACGCCAACTCCCGTAAACGCGGCTCCCCCCAGACCATGGCCGGCGTGGCAACAAGAAGCGCTTCGGGATCCACAACCGTGTGGCGGTGGTTCCGAACCACTCCTGGCACCCCCAGTTCCGTCCAGAGACTCCAGGCCAGCTCCTCGACGAAATCGATGATTGCGGCGCTAGACATGATCCACCTGGACCCCCAGCGCAGCGAGCGCCTGCAGGAGCATTTCAAGAAAGCCCGCCGACGGGTCGTGGCTTCGGCACCAAAGCGCCGCGGCAAGCAACTCGTCTTCACCGGGCCCAAGCCTCTGCAGGTCCGCGAAGTGCCGACTCCTCGGCCCCTGATCCACCGCCGCGTAGAGCTTCAACGCCACCTGGTCACGCCTGCCAGCGATGCGGATGGTGAGCGAACCAAAGGTCCGCACCTCCGCCCGGGCAGAGAACCCCTCCTCCAACCCGAACCTCATCAAAAGCGTCGGCCCCGCGTTCAACCAGTTGTCCGGCAGGTCCAGCGCTCCAGCCACCTCGACAATGGCAGACAGCAAGGGCTCGGGCAGCGGATCGGCCTCCGTCCAGGAATCTCCCTCGATCCTGGCGACAATGTCCAGGTCCTTTGTGGGGCGCTCGATCAAGCCGAGAAGAAGCAGCGCGCCCCCTCCGATGATCGCGAGATCGTAGGCCTCTCCACGCTCCTGCAAGACCTCGCCCAGAACGGTCAACGCTTCGACGAGTTCCTTGCGATGCATGGACATATTGAGACAATAACAGTCTCGATTCAGGAAATCAACATTCCCATCACAAGCCCCTACGCTGAATCGTCGCAGACGTAGAAGTACGAGATCGTGGCATCCACGGTTCCGTCGCTGTCGTCGTCGTAGTCGATCTGGGTGGTGTTCCCGGCGGAGTCGTAGGTCTCGGTGGTCTCCGGGTTGCCGTCGGCGTCCTCGTCCTCCGTGTACTCGGTGAGGTCACCGTTGGCATCATAGGTCCAGGTGGACTCCTCGTCCCAGGCGCCATCGTAGTCAGTGTCCCAGGCCTCCCAGGTGATGTTGTCATTGGAGTCGTAGGTGGCCTCGTAGACGGTCATATCCGTCGTGCCATCCAGGTCCGCGTCCATCTCCACGGAGGTCAGGTTGCCGTTGGCGTCGTACTCCCAGAAGAGGTCCGCATCCGTGGCCCCATCCATATCGCTGTCCACAGCGCCCGTCAGCAGGTCCCCGTCCGCGTCGTAGGTGTAGGTAGTGGACCGGTCCAGAGTGCCATCTCCATTGGTGTCCTCGTCCTTCTGGATGATGTTTCCATCGGTGTCGTAGGTGTAGTACGTGATGGAGTCGGCGATTCCGTCCCCATCGCTGTCACTCTCCGCCACCGTCACGTTGCCGTCCGAGTCCCAGGTGAAGGTGTGGGTCTCGTCCCAGCTGCCATCGATGTCGGTGTCATAGGCGTACCAGGTGACGTTGCCATCGGTGTCGTAGGTGCCCTCAAAGTAGACGTAAATGGTCCCGTAGGCATCGTAGTAGGCCTGGGTCACGTTGCCGTTCGCATCGTAGACCCAGTGGTAGGTGTAGTCCGAGGTGCCGTCTGCATCGGTGTCGAAGTACGCGGTCTCGTTTTCCCCGTCTGAGTTCTGCTCGTAGCGAATGATGCTGTCCACGGTACCATCTGCATCGTAGTCGCCGTACTGCCAGTACAGGAGCCCGTTCAGGGTTTCATCCGCACCGTCGCAGTCGTTGTCCACACCGTCCGCACACCAGTCCAACTCTCCCGGGTTGATCGTCGAGTCGGTGTCGTCACAATCCGTGGCATCCGAGGTCCAGCCCATGCTCGGGTTGCAGGACACCTGGGTGACGGTGATGTCGCCGTAGCCATCGCCGTCCGCATCCGCGTAGTACACGAGCGTGTCGAGGGCGTCGTCTTCATCCACGGTGCCATCGCAGTCGTCGTCGAATCCGTTGCAGTATTCATCGGCGCCCGGGTAGCGACTCGCGCTGTTGTCGTTGCAGTCCGTGTTGTCTGCCAGGTACCCGCTGGGCATGGAACAGGCGAGCGTGGTCTCATCCGGGTCTCCGTAGCCGTCCCCATCCGCATCCTGGTACCAGGTCGCTGCATCGGAGGCGTCGTCCTCGTCCACGGCCAAGTCACAGTCATCGTCCAGACCGTTGCACAACTCGGTGGCCCCGGGGTAGGAGTTGGAGTTGGCATCGTCACAGTCGGTGTTGTCCGCCACGTGGCTTGTGCCACCGTCGCAGGCCACCAGGGTCGAGGCGGCATCGCCGTACCCGTCCCCATCGGTGTCGGCGTACCAGGTGGCTGCATCCACCGCATCGGCCTCGTCCGTGTCCCCGTCGCAGTCATCGTCCACATCGTTGCAGGACTCGCTGCCCGCCGGGTTTACCTCGGCATCGAGATCGTCGCAGTCCGTGGCATCCGCCACAAACCCCGTGGGTTGTTCGCAAGCCGCCTCGGAATTGTCTGTGGAACCATAGCCATCCCCGTCCGCATCCCGGTACCAGTCCGCTGCATCGGTGGGGTCCTCGTCGACCAGGCTGTCGCAGTCGTTGTCCACGTCGTCGCAGATCTCATCCGCCTCCGGGTAGACAGCGGCGTCGTTGTCATCGCAGTCACCATCGGCCACGGTGACCCCATCGCCATCCAGATCGGGAGAGTTCCCGGTGTCATCGCCGGACCCCTTGTCAAGACAGCCGGTCAAGCCCAGAAAGAGCACAGCAAGGGCCAGGGATTTATGGGTCATGGCTTCATCCTTTGAGTTCCGGTGGTTGCGTGATCAGTCAATGCACTGGTAGGTCCAGTACTCCACCCCGTCGACAACCCCGTTTGCATCCGTGTCCCAGTCGGTCTGGGTTTCGTTGCCCCGGGTGTCGTAGGTGCGGGTGTACTCGGGATAGCCGTCCCCATCCGTATCCTCTGTGGCCTGGATCAGGTTGTCGTCCGCATCGTAGGTGTAGGTGTAGATCTCGTCCACCGACCCGTCGGTGTCCGTGTCCCAGCGGCTGGTCAAACGGTTTCCATTGGAATCGAAGGTGCGCTCCAGGTAGACCGCATCGCTCACATCGTCGCAGTCGGAGTCGTAGTCGATGCGGCTCTCCTCGCTGCCATCGGCGGACCAGTCATAAAGCAGGCAGTAGTCGTCGCTGCTGACCAGGAAGCCATCGCCATCCTGGTCAAAGGCTATGCGATCCAGGTTTCCAGCCGAGTCGTAGGTGTACCAGGCCGTGGAGTCCGCGGTGCCGTCTGCATCGGAATCTGTCTGCACCTCGATCAGGTTGTCGTCCGCATCGTAGGTGTAGGTCTCAATCTCATCCGCCAGGTAGTTCCCGTCGGAGTCGTCCTCCATTCGCACGAGGTTTCCGTTGGCATCATAGGTGTAGGTGACCCGGGAATCCACCACGCCGTCTCCGTCACCGTCGTACTCGGAGGACAGCAGGTTGCCGTCTGCATCGTAGGTATAGTCAATGGCCTCGATCGTGGAGGCGCCCATGAGGAGCTTCACCCGGATCTCGTTCCCGTCGGCATCGTAGTAGTACTCGAAGGTGTAGTCATCGACCCCATCGGCATCCAGGTCGTAGCCGACGGTGGAGACCTGTTCATCAGCGGTCCAGGTGTAGGTGTAGATCCGGTCCAGGATGCCGTCCCCGTTGTCATCGACCGTGACAGTGTCCAGGAGGCCATCCGCATCGTAGGTGTAGACCGTGATGAAGTCTGAGGTGCCATCCGGGCCGTCATCGAAGGTGTAGTAGGTGGGCTGCCAGATGCCTTCGTCCGCCACGCCATCGCAGTTGTTGTCCACGTCGTCGCAGACCTCCTCGGCATCCGGGTAGGTGGCCGCATCGGCATCGTCACAGTCGTCGTCCGTGGCCGCGAATCCGGTGGGCTGGGTGCAGGCCACCTGGGTGTCGTCGGGGATTCCGGCGCCGTCGCCGTCACTGTCCCTGTACCAGGTGTCCCCTTCAAAGACGGTTGGATCAGCGTCGAAACAGTCGTCCCCCAGCTCCACGTATCCCAAGGGGGCATCGCAGCTGTCCATGCTGTTGGCTGGATCCCCGTGTCCATCCGCATCCCCGTCCATGTACCAGGTGGCGACGTCCACAGCGGAGTCATCCACGGTGCCGTTGCAGTCATTGTCGGCGCCGTCACAGACCTCGGTGCCCCCCGGGAAGCTGGAGGCATCCAGGTCATCGCAGTCTGTGATTTCGGCGGCATACCCAGCCGGTGCGTCGCAGGCCTCCTGGGTCAGCGCACCGCCGGCGTAGCCATCCCCATCGGCATCCTCGTACCAGGTCGTGGCAGCACCCACCAGGGCATCCTCGTCGTCACAGTCCTCTGAGGCCAGGACGCCGTCGCCATCGAGATCATCCAGGATCGAGACGTCTCCGGTGTCGTCGCCCACTGGCTCCTTGTCAATGCATGCCGTCAGGCCAAGGCCCAGGAACAGGGGGAAGAATCGCATGGGTGCCTCCAAGGGGTTGGGCAGCTTGCATAGCCTCTGCGGTGCCCAACGGCGAGTCCCAGGGACGGAAGATGGGTGCGCTCGAGTCCAGCGGACCTGCCCGCAACCAGAGGCCAATTTCCGGTGTGTCCCGATCCGCCGCCAAAGTAGCCGCGCCCCCAAGGGACAAGCACTGGCAGGGAAGGGACCAGCCCAGGGAGGCTGTGGCCTCCTCGATTCCTCGGTCCACCACCCGGGCTTGCACCCCGGGAACCAGGCCCAGGGGAAGCCCCGCATGGGCTGCAATCCGACCCACCAGCGATTCGCTCCAGAAGACCTCGGTTTGGAGGCCCCCCGCAGCATCTCCCAGGGTCACCCAACCTCCCGCCTCGGTGCCCGCACCCGTCCCCCAGGCCCCTCCCTGGAAACCGGAGGCCCGCACCCGCACATCAAAGCGAGGGGCCTCCTGGAGGGGAAAGAGCGCCCGGGCCCGCAGCCCCACCGGTCCAAACCACTGGCTTTCCAACACCGGGCCAGTCTCCCAGCCGGGGGAGGCAGCATCTCTTGGGCCCCGCGGGGCACCGGTCTCGGAAACGCGCTCGGCGCCGCCGCCCCACCAACCCACCAGGAATTCGTGGCGCCAGGAGCCGTGTTGTCCCCAGAACGGCAGCCGGGCAGCCGCCGATCCTCCTGCATCCAGCGCAGAATGCCCCCCATCGAAAAAGCCATGTCCCCGGACATCGCCCCGGGCTTCCAACTCCAACGCGCCCACCGACTCGTAGGCACCCAGGTGGACGCCCCCCTCCCCCCTGAGACCCAACCCATCCCCGTCCACCGCCGCGAGTGCGCCGCCCTGCAGGGGCCCCAGGCCAAACACGGGACGGGTCCAGGACAGGCCCGGCCTCCAGGAGGAGGGTCCTGGAAGGGGCTGCCAGGAGACGCTGTACGCCTGGAAGTCCCGCCAGCCAAGAACCGCGCGCTGTTCTGTGAACGGGCGCTGGCGATCCAGGATCGAAGTGCCGTGGCGCTCCAGCCATTCCCGATCCGAGGCCCACTGGCCCGCCACCCCCAGGCGAACCACCTCCTGCTTCCAGGACAAGCTGCCCGTGGCCCCCGCACCGGGTTCGTCCCCCAAGGTGCCAGTGGCCTCGACGCCCCCCACGTCTCTCTGCTCCCACCCGGCACGCAGGAGCGGCTCACCCCACCACCCCGCCGCCAGCTGCACCGCCGTTGCATCGGAGAGGCGCAGCTCCACGGGCCATACGCCACGGGGCAATCCCTCCTCCCAACCCACCTGGGGAAGGCCGGGCCGGATGCGGGCACCCTCCAGGGCAGCCCGCCCCCGGGGAAGGGGGACGAGGGGCTTATCTGCCACGACAAACCAGGCCCCGCGCCAGCGGGCGACGTCCTCGTGGAGCCAGACCTCGGCGGCATCCACGGAGAAGTACCTGCGGTCCAACAGACAGGGGGACAGACTTGCCTCTGAAAGGTGAAAGCCGTCCGTTGGGGCCCCCTCCCCGGCCGCAGCATGGAGATGCCAGACCTCGCCGACCTGCATGTGCAGGTTCTCAAGGTGCCAGGCGTCGTCCTTCCACTGTGCCCGGTCCGCTTCCACCTCCCACTCCTGGGCCACGGCTGCTTCCCCCCACAGCCCGACAAAGAGCAGCCGAATCACGAGACCCCGTACAGGTCTCTCACAGCGCCGGCCAGGAACAAGCTGCCCGCCGCGACAACGCAAGCACCCGTGTCCAGAGCCAGGGGCAGCGCCTGTTCCACGGGTCCCGCCGGCAAAACCGGGTTCGAGAGGCCCACCAGGGCCTCGGCCACCTCCCCCGGGGACAGGGACCTCGGGTGGCCACAGGAGGTCGTCAGCACCCGATCCACCTCCCTGGAAAGCGCCGCTGCAATGGAACGAATGTCCTTGTCCCGGCTGCATCCCAGGAGCAGCACGCGCTCCCCATCCCGGGGCAGGCCCCCCAGGTAGGCCGCGAGGCTCTGGGCAGCCTCCACGTTGTGGCAACCATCCACCAAGAGCCTGGGTCCCAACCACTCCAGGCGGCCTGCATGGAGGGCATTGGCCAAGCCGGCGCGTACCGCAGCGGGGTCCAGGGCCAACGCGGGCACGGCCTCCCCGAGCAGCTGCACCGCAGCGATGGCCACCGCTGCATTCTCCACCTGGTGCTGGCCGGTCAGCTTCATGGAGAGCCCCTCCAGCTCCTGCCCGTTTCGGATGTAGGAAAAGCTCACCGGGGTGCCCCACACCCGAAAGTCCTGCCCCAGCTCCTGCAGCGGAGCGCCGGCTGCCCGGGCCATGGACCGCACCACCCCCAGAGCCTCTGTGGGCAGGGCACCCACGGCGGCGGGAGCGCCCGGCTTCAGCACGCCCCCCTTTTCCGCAGCCACGGAGCCCACATCCGGGCCCAGCTGATCCAGGTGATCCAGCCCCACCGACGTGATGACACTGACCGCTGGAGAGACCAGGTTGGTGGCATCCAGCCGCCCCCCGAGCCCCACCTCGACCACCGCCACATCCACGGCCGCCCGTTGGAAGTGCAGGAAGGCCGCTGCGACCACGGCCTCGAAGTAGGTCAGGGGCGGTCCCTCCTCCTGGGGCAGCCCCCCCCGCTGCACAAAGGCATCCGCCCGGGTCTCGACCTCTTCCAGGAGGTCCGACAAGGCCTCGTCGCTAATGGGCTCCCCGTTGACACAGATCCGCTCGTTGACCTGTTGCAGGTGGGGAGAGGTGGTGGTGCCCACTTTCAGTCCCTTTGCCTGCAGCATGGCGCTGGCCAGGGCACAGACGCTTCCCTTGCCGTTGGTTCCGGCCACGTGCACCACGGGAGCAGCCCGGTGGGGGGAACCGATCTCGTCCAGGAAAGAGGAGATCGGTCCGAGGCCGAGCCGAACGCCCCCCGCCGCGAGACGGGAAAGCACCGGGTGGGAGATCATGCGGCGCCCAGCCAGCGGAGGTGGCGGGCCAGGGTGTCTCGCAGGTCCCAGCGGTGGACGATCTGGTCCACCAGGCCATGCTCCAGGAGGTACTCGCTGGTTTGGAAGTCATCCGGAAGCGACTCTCCGATGGTCTGTTCAATGACCCGCGGGCCTGCAAATCCAATCAGGGCGTGGGGTTCTGCCAGAATGAGGTCCCCGAGCATGGCGAACGAGGCTGCCACGCCGCCGGTGGTGGGGTCTGTCAGCAGAGAGATGTAGGGCTTGCCGCTGCCCTCCTGGAACCGGGCCAGTGCTGCACAGGTCTTTGCCATCTGCATCAGGGACAGAGCCCCTTCCTGCATGCGGGCGCCGCCGGATGCTGAAATCACAATGCAGGCGTGCTTGCGCTCCAGGGCGCGCTCGTAGAGACGGGCGATGCACTCACCGACCACCGACCCCATGGAACCCCCCATGAATCGAAAGTCGAACAAGCCCAGCTCGAGGGGAATGCCATCCAGGGTGCAGGAGCCCGAGCGAAACGCGTCGTTTTCCCCCACCTTCTTCTGGCTCGCGATGATGCGCTCCGCGTAGGGCTTGGAATCCACAAACTCCAACACGTCGATCGGCGCGAGATCCGCATCGTGCACTTCCCAGGTGTCCGGATCAGCAAGCAGCGCGATGCGACTGTCCACTCCCAAACGAAAGTGGTGGGAGCAATGCTGGCAGACGTGGTGCTGTGCCGTAAGGTCCGGCCGGTAGAGCATGTCCTCGCATCCGGGACAGCGCACCCACAGGTCCCTTGCCGGGGACTCCTCGCGCTTCCGGTCCCCGGGCTGGGGATCCGGTGGGGGCTGTTCAAACCAGCGCTTCTCACTCATGGCGCCCCTTTATTCAGGCACGGGGGGCGATACCAGCCCCGTCCTGGGTGAGACCGCCCGGATGAAGCTCAGTCATGGCGCCGTGGACAAAGGCAAGGTTGGTGTCTCCGTGGCCCACGTCGAGCCCAACCACCACGGGAATTCCCAGGGGAGACAGCTGGTCGCGGAGCAGGTCGGCCAGTTTCCAATCCGCGTTTTCCGGGGGAGAACAGCCCTTCAAGTCTCCGATGGCCACCCCGACCACGCCGGCAAAGACACCCGACATGTGCAGGTGCTGCAGCATGCGATCCACGCGGTAGGGCGGCTCGGCCACATCCTCCAGCAAGAGGATGGAGTCCTGGGCATTCAGCTGCCACCGGGTTCCGCACAACGCGGTGAGCATGCACAGGTTTCCTCCCACCAGGGGCCCGGCGGCCGTGGTCTCCCGGGCGTGTCCGTCCAATAGAAGCTCTCCCGAAAACGGGCCCACGCCCTCTCCTTGCAGGAGTGCCTTGAGATGGGCCTGGGACAAATCATCCGTGCCATCGGCCACCGAGTGCAGGACGGGACCATGAATGGAGGGAAGCCCCAGGGCGCCATGAAGGGCTGCCAGCAAGGCGGTCCCATCGGAGAAACCAATCACCGGCCGTGGCACCACCTCCTCCCAGGGGATGCGGTCCAACAGGCGCGTCAGGCCATACCCTCCGCGGGCCATCCAGCAGGCATCCAGATCCGGATCGGTCAGGGCCCAGCGAATTCCCTCCAGGCGCTCGTGGTCCGTGCCGGCGAGGTACCGGTGGGCGGCGTGAAGACCGGGGCCCCGCACCACCTCGAATCCCCACGACTCCACCAGGGCGATGCCCTTCTCCAGGCGATCAGGATCAAAGCGACCCGACGGAGCAAAGACCCCGATTCGAGCCCCCGGGGACAGGTGGGAGAGCAAGCGCATGGATTCGAATGATACCGTCTCGGCGTGTGGCTCCTCTTTCTCGCCTGTATGGAAGCGCCCCCGGACGAGCCGCCGGGGCGTGTTCCTCCTTCGACCCCCCAGGTGCTCGCACCCCTCCCCTTGCCGTCCACCCTTCCGTTTTCGGCCCGGTTGCGAGACGCCCCGGTGACCGTGGTGGATGAAAAGTCCCAGGTGTCCCTGGTCCTGCCTGCCCTGGGGGTGCGGGTGGAGGTAGAGCGGCTCCTGGCGGATCGCGCCTGGATTCGATGCACCGGGTGTCGGACCGAGAGCGCAGGTTGGGTCCAGCGAAACCTGCTGCTTGCGGGAAGGCCGGAGTCTTCGCGGCGCGCGGACGCCCTTGTCGCCTTCCTGGAGCAGACCGCCCATCCCGCCGACGGTCCTGCTGCTGCCCCCTACAACCTGTTGGATCACGGGGTGATGGAGCTGCAGGCCGGGAGCTGGCTGGCCCCTCCCTGGCACGATGAGCCCGGATACTCCGGCCCGATCCTGGCCCTGCATTCCCGCCCATCCGGGCTGTCCCTGGAGATCCAGGAGGACGGGGTGCAGGATCTCCCCTGAAGATAGAGGACCCGCATGCTTCCCACACTGACCTCGGTTCTTGGAAACGCACAGCGACTGGATGGCGGTGCCATGTTTGGCAATGCGCCCCGCGCCCTCTGGACCCGCTGGGCGACACCGGATGAGAAAAACAGAATCCCCCTGGCTTGCCGCACGCTCCTGGTTCAGGAGCCATCGCGCCGGGTGCTTTTGGAGACCGGAATCGGTGCCTACATGGAACCGGCCCTTGCGGATCGCTTCGGGGTCGTGGAGTCCAGCCACATGCTCCTGGAGAACCTGGAGGGCCTGGGCCTCTCCCAGGAGGACATCGACGTGGTGGTGCTCTCCCATCTGCACTTTGACCATGCAGGGGGCTTGTTGTCCGCCTGGAAGGAGGGGGCGGTCCCGGATCTGCTGTTTCCGAAGGCCCGGTTTGTGGTGGGCCGGAGCGCGTGGGAGCGGGCAAAAAGGCCCCACCCGCGGGATCGGGCCTCGTTCATTCCCGCGCTGCAGCCGCTCCTGGAAAAGAGCGGGCGACTGGAGGTCGTGGACGGGGACACCAGCGAGGTGTTGGGCGACGGGTACCGGTTTCACTTCTCGGACGGCCACACCCCGGGCCTGCTGCTCACGGAGGTCGAAACGGAGCGGGGCCCCGTGGTCTTTGCAGCCGACCTCGTTCCAGGGGTTCCCTGGGTCCATGTGCCCATCACCATGGGGTATGACCGGTGGCCCGAGCGGCTGATCGATGAAAAGACCGTGCTCCTGACAGACCTGGAAAAACGGGGGGGGTGGCTGTTCTTCACCCATGACCCGGAGGTGGCCCTGGGGAAGGTGCAGCGAAACGAGAAGGGGCGCTTTGGGGTGGTGGAAACCGTGGGGCAGCTGCATGGCGTCTCCCCTTCCTGACGTCCCTCCGCGCATGCCCGTCGGGCCTCTGCTCCTCTGGAGCACATTGGGGATCGCTCTGCTCCACACGGGCTCCCGGCCGGTCACCACCAACGACCTCCATGTCTTCCTGGCTATGGGCCGGTGGATGGCTGAGAACGGTCAATTGTTGGAGGAGGAGGTCTTCACCTGGACGGCTGCGGGGACCCCCTTTGCCAACGCGACCTGGGGCTTCTCTGTTCTCTCCTGGAAGCTCCACGAGGGCATCGGGCTGGATGGTCTTCGATTGCTCAACGGTGGGTTCGTGGCGGCAGCGCTGTTCTGTCTTGCCCGGGCGTGCCTTGCGAGTGGGGCCCAGCCCCGGGCAGCCGCCATGGCGACGCTGTATGCATGGGCTCTCCTGCTCCAGAACACGGTCGTGCGGGGGCAGACGTGGGTGTTCTTGGGGATGGCAGCGGTGGTCTGGTTGGTGGCTCGGGAGCGACCCTCGCGAAAGGTGGCCGCGGCGGGCGTTGTCATCGGTTGCGCTTGGGCAAACCTGCATGGGTCCTTCCCAGCCGGCATCGTCCTGGCGGGGGCCATGGCGGCCGGCAAGATCGTTGAGACCCGACAGATCGCCGCAGCCCGCACGCCGCTGATCGCTGCCGGGGCGCTGGCCCTCGGCGCCTGCATCGGCCCCTACGGGCCGGGGATCTGGGGATTTGTCCAGGACAACTCAGCCCTGCCCCGGGCCCGGGATTTCGTGGAGTGGTATCCGTCGGACCCGCGAGCCTTTGAGGGGGCGCGGTTCTACTCGGCGCTGGGGTTGTGGATCTTCCTTCTGGGGCGCCGCCAACAGCGCACCCCCGTGGCGCACCTCCTGCTCTTGGTGGGCTTTGGATTTCTCGCCGTGTCTGGCACCCGGTTCATCGCCTGGTTTGGACTGGCCACGGCGGCGCCTCTTGCGATTCGTCTTTCGGAGACGATGGCACCGGAGGTTGGTATTCCCCGGCGACTGGGCCGCGGGGTGACAGGGGTTCTAGGCGTGTTGTGGCTGCTCTTCCTGGGCCGCGGCCTGGCGCCAACGGAGACGCCCCTGCACTGGGACACGCCCATCGATCTTGTGGAGGCCATCGGGGAGGATGCAGCGACCGGGCGGATCTTCAATCCCCCGGAGTACGGCGGGTACCTGGCGTTGGAGCTGGGACCGGCATTTACCACTTCAGGAGACATCCGGGCGTGGGTCTTCGACGATGAAGCGTGGAACCTGTACCTGGATGTTTCCAATGCGGTGGACGGGTGGGAGGACGTGCTGGACGCCCACGGGGTGACCCACCTGCTGCTGTGGGAGCCGTACCACGGGACCACGCTGTTGCCGGCGGCGGAGGGGTCTGAGCGGTGGCGGAAGATCGCCGAGGATGAGTTTGGTGCGGTGTTTGGGCGGGTGGTTCCGTAGAGTAGGGCCGTCGCGTCGCACCCGCCCCACGCGAAGGGACACCCACGGGGGGGGATACGCCATCCCCCCCGGCCCCATGTCCCACCACCGCGCCCAAAAGGGACACCCACGGGGGGGGGATACCGCATCTCCCCCCGGTTCTGGCGCACCCGGCGGCCAACACCTCGCCAACTTCCCTGGGGGATGGCGTATCCCCCCCCGGTTCTGTCGCACCCGGCGGCCAA
>CAZSZE010000012.1:0-70395 GCA_964610645.1 uncultured Enterobacterales bacterium
GGGGGCACGCGGGGCGTACAGGGCACTGGCGGTGGTTTGGGAGGAGGCGGAGGCGGTACTTCCGCTGGCGCGGGGGGAGGAGGCCATGGGGGCGCTGGAGGCAGCGGAGGCTGGGACGGCAGTGACACCCGGGGCATCGGCGGGAGTGCCTATGGCGATGCCACGACCTACGAGAACTTCATGGGCTCGGGTGGGGGTAGCACCGCCGGCAGTTCCGCTGGATCAGGTGGAGGTGGAGGTGCGGGACTCATGGTGGTGGCAGAAACGATCACCATCGACGGCGTGATCGACCTGGATGGAACCGATGGTGGCGGACCCAATACATACGGCGGGGGCGGTGGAGCCGGCGGGGGGCTGCTGCTCCACGGAGACGTGGTCAGCATCTCCGGCAGCATCACCGCGATCGGTGGCATCGGCGGCAGCGTCACCAACGACAGCGGCGATGGCGGCGGCGGCGGTGGTGGCGGCCGAATCAAGGTCTTCTGGGGCACGAGCCTTTCTGGAAGCTGCGCGGCACCGAGTTGTTGGGATATTGCCGGCGGTGTCGGGGCCGAGGGTGGAGCGGACGAGGGCGGCCAAGATGGCGGCAACGGGTCGGCATCTATGGCTCTGGCCAACTGGCCGTAGGGGCGGGGAAGTCCGGCGCCTTATGGGCTTGGGAAACATATCGCTTTTCGATACTATCGTAATACGATATGCTATGAAGCATGAAACATCCCGGCATCCTCCTCCAGGAGCGCTTTCTCACGCCACTCAACATTTCGGCCTACCGACTGGCAAAGGGCCTTGGTGTTCAGCAGACTCGCATTTCACAGATCCTCAGTGGCCAGCGGCGAATCACCGCTGACAGTGCCGTCCGGCTCGGCGCCTTTTTCGACGTGTCACCCAAGTGGTTCCTCGACTTGCAGATGAACCACGACCTGGAGCTGGCCAAGGGCGCAGCAGACGAAGTTTCACCCTTCGGCGTGTGCATCAGCCTGTCGAGGACAGGCGCCCGGCTTGTGGGGCTGGCGAAGCCCGCCAAGCCCGAAGTCCACCCGATCCCCTCGGACCTCGTTTCCCGTCTCGAAGCACAGGTGGCTCTAAATCCACCAAGGCCCCACCGAGAGCTTGAGGAGGTGGAGTACCCCGGTGGCCTGCGAGCCCTCGTAGGAAGAAAGCCATGAGTGCACTTGAGCGGCTCGCGGGGGTCGTGGCCCCCGAGGTTCTCCTCGATGCCATTCGATTGACTTTGCTCCTTGCCGAACTCGGCGTTCCCCATGTCCTTGTCGGCGGCTTGGCCGTTGGGTTGAACGGACGTCCTCGCGCTACCAAAGACGTGGACTTCCTGGTCGGGCCTGAGGCGTTTGAAAGGACAGAGCCCATGCTTGTCTACCGCGAGGAATTAAAGGAACTCATCCACGTCGGTGTCATTGATCTGCTGGCTGTTCCAGAGGCCTACCCGGTGTTGGCCGAGCAGTTGCGCATTCCGGAGCCGGGAGAACTTCCGGTCATCGCTTTGGAGGCCCTTGTCCTGATGAAACTCCACGCGAATCGTCCCCATGATCGTGCAGATGTCGACGGACTCCTGCGCACCAGCGGTCTGCGGCGCCTCATTGAGGACTACCTGGGGAACCATGCTCCGCACCTGCTGGAGCGCATGGTTGGGTTGGGCGATTGACATCCGGGGGCCACGAAGCGCCGGACCCGTAGACGCCCGCTACTTGTGCCGAAAAATGATCCGTCCCTTGGACAGATCGTAGGGACTCACGGCCACGGTGACCTTGTCCCCCAGCACCACTCGGATGCGGTAGCGACGGAGCTTGCCAGCCAGGTGGGCCTGGACGTTGCTTCCCGCCTCGGTCTCCACGAGGAAGGTGCCGCCGGGGAAGACCTCCGTCACCTTGCCTTCAATCTCAATCAGGTCGTCACTGGCCACGGGCACCTCTGCGCTTTTCGCGGGCTCCTCCTATTGTGGTGCTGCCGGGATTACAAGCCGGGCGGGTCGAGGGAGCGTGGTAGATGCTGGGCGGGGGTAGCATGGGTCCATGCTCTTGTTGTACTGGTTGGCTTGCGTGGGCGGTGGCTCGGATGGAGAGCCGGGAGAGACGGGTGGTTCTTCCCAGGACGATCTGCCGTCCGGCGCCCTGATCCTGGACCACGCCCGCCTCGTCGATGCGACCGGGGTGCGAGAGGGCGCGCTGGTGCTGGATGGGGAGTGGATCTACAGCGTGGAGGAGGTGGGACAGGACTGGCCAGAGAGCGTGACAGTCCGGAACCTGGAGGGCCGGTCGGTGCTGCCGGGCTTGATCGACTCTCATGTACATCTCTCCCTCTCCGGGGCTTCCTGGTGGGTGGCGGCGGATGTGGAGGAGAGCCTGAAGGCCAATCTCGCCTGGGGGGTGTTGGGCGTGGTCGATGTGGGGGGACCGTTGTGGACGCTGGAATTGTCCCAGCGGGTTGCGGCCGGGGAGCTGTTGGGACCGAAAGTCGCAGCCACCGGGCCGTTTCTGACGGTGCCCGGCGGCCACCCCTGCGAGGCGGTGAACGATGTCGAGCGCTGCTGGGCCGTGGAGGGAGATGGGGCCGAGAGGGTAGGGGAATTGGTCGAGGCGGGCGCGGTGGCAGCCAAGCTCGCCTACGCTCATGTGAGTGACTGGCCCGCTCCTCGCCTGGACCTTTCCGATGTGGCGGCCATTGCGGGCGCGGGTCTTCCCGCCCTGGCCCACGTGGCTTCCGCGGCGGATGCAGCGGATGTGTACGCTGCCGGGGTGCGGCTCCTGGCACACGTGCCCTTTGACTCAGTTCTTGCGCCGGAACAGGCCGCCCTTCCCTTCGAGGCGATCCACAGCACGATCTCAGCCTTTGCCAGCATGGAAGACGTCATGCGCCAGGGAGCGGACCTGGACGATCCGGCTTTTGCCCAGGTGCCAGACCCCGTGCTGGAGGCCTGGCGGTACGCCCAGGAGCATCCTGAGAATTGGGGTGCCGGGTACCTCGCTTCCAATGCAGCGTGGTTGCAAACGCTTCAGGGAAATCTCGTTGCTCTGGGAGAAGCCGGGGCAGCGGTCCTGGCAGGTTCCGATGCGGGCTACCATTTCGTGGCCCATGGACACGGCCTGCACCGGGAGCTGGAGGGACTGGTCGCCGCTGGATGGACGAACACAGAAGCGATCTCAGCGGCGACCCTGCTCCCGGCGCTTCAGTGGGGTTGGACCGAACACGGGCTCGTTGCGCCGGACTACCGTGCGGACCTGCTGGTGGTGGATGGCCGCCCGGACGAAGAAATCCAGGACACCCAAAGCGTGCATGCCATCCTGCGGGACGGCGAATGGCACACGCGCGAGTCCTTGTCAGTCCGTTGACGCCGTCCCAGTGGGCGGCAAGGACGGTTCTCTGGTAGAACGAGGGTTCTCCCGAGGGCTCCATGGCTGACAATCTCAACATCCGTATCTGCGGACTCGACTTCCCCAATCCCTTTGTCATCGGGAGCGGGCCGCCTTCCACCAACGCTCGCATCATCTGCAAGGCCTTCGATGCAGGCTGGGGGGGCGTTGTGGCCAAGACCACGGCGTTGACTGACACGAAGGTCGTCAATGTCCAGCCCCGCTACGGCAAGCTGAAGATGGGAAACGAGACCATCGGGTTTCAGAACATCGAGCTCATCTCGGACCGCCCGTTTGAAGACTGGGAGGCGGACTTCAAGACCGTCAAGGACGAGCATCCGGACCGCATTCTCATTGGCAGCGTCATGGAGAGCTATGAAAAGGGGCGCTGGCAGGAGGTCTCGGCCCGCAGTGCTGAGGCCGGCTGCGATGCCCTGGAGCTGAACTTCTCCTGTCCCCACGGCCATCCCGAGAAGGGCATGGGGGCCGCCATGGGCCAGGACCCGGACCAGGTGGAAGAGGTCACCCGCTGGGTGGTCGAGGCGGTGGACATCCCGGTCTGGGCCAAGATGACCCCGAACATCACGGACATCACCTTGCCGGCTGCTGCAGCCATGCGCGGTGGGGCGGCGGGGGTGAGCGCCATCAACACCATCCTGGGCGTGATTGGCATCAACATGAAGAGCCTGAAGCCCATGCCCACGGTGGAGGGCCACAGCACGCCCGGGGGGTACTCCTACCTGGCGGTGAAGCCTATCGCCCTGCGCATGGTCGCCGAATTGGCCCAGTCCAACCCGGCCATGCCCATCTCGGCGATCGGCGGCGTCACAAACTCCACCGATGCCTTTGAGCACATCCTGGTGGGGGGCAGCTCGGTCCAGGTGTGCACTGGGGCGATGCTTCAGGGCTTTGAAATGGTCACCGAGCTGTCGGAGGGCGTGTTGGCCCTTCTTGAGCAGCATGGATTCGCTGACCTTCAATCGGCGGTGGGCCACAGCCTGCAGTACTTCACGACCCACCACGACCTCGTGGAGAAACAAGCGGAGAAGCGGGCCCTCAAGGCCGCCGCCATGGCCAACCGGGACACGGAGTGGGGCAAGGGCCGCGTGCAGGACGAAACCAAGGCTTTGACCAGCAACGAGGACTGAGCGCCCCCGTAGCGGCTTCTCCTGGTATCCTGCGCCTCTCTTGGCACAGGAGTCCCCCATGCGAACCGCCTTTCTTCTTCTTTTCGTTGTGGCTTGTCGAGGCAAGGATACCGAGCCACTGGACACCGGCACTGTGGACACGGGGGATCCCACTGTGGATGCGGATGGGGACGGGTTTGCGGCGGATGTGGACTGCGATGATTCCAACCCCCTGGTACACCCGGAGCGAAATGAGAGCTGCAACGGTGTGGACGACGACTGCAATGGCGAGGTGGATGACGATGCACACGACGCCCTGGCCTGGTTTGAAGATGCGGATGGAGATGGCTTTGGCGACGATGCGCTTGCGTTGGAGGCCTGCACGGAACCGTCCGGGTACAGCGGCGTCGGCGGGGATTGCGACGATTCGGACCCGGCTTTCCACCCGGGAGCTGCGGAAACCGACTGCACGGATGCAGCGGACTACAACTGCGATGGCTCCGTGGGTTTTGCCGATGGCGATGAAGACGGCTTTCCCGCCTGCCAGGACTGTGACGATGGCAACGCAGCGGTGAACGAGGCTGCTGCGGAGTCCTGCAACGGCATCGACGATGACTGCGATGGACGCATCGACAGCGACGATCCCGATGTGGTCGATGCCACCACCTTCTACGGCGACTCCGATGGCGACGGCTACGGCGGCACCCAGTACGCCGTCGACGCCTGCAGCGCGCCGGTGGGCTATGTCGCCACCTCCGATGACTGCGATGACCTGGACGCCAGCAGCCACCCCGGCGGCACCGAGGTCTGCGATGGCGCCGACAACAACTGCGACGGCACGGTGGACGAGGGGGTGGGGCTCACCTGGTACGCCGACTCAGATGGGGATGGATACGGCGACTCCGCCACGACGGCCGAGGCCTGCGATGCCCCGGTGGGCTTTGTGGCCAACGCGGATGACTGCGACGACGCCAACGCCTCCACCAGTCCCGCTTCCTTTGAGGTCTGCGACGGGATCGACAACAACTGTGACGGAAACACCGACGACGCCTCCGCCATCAACGCGGGTACCTGGTACGCCGATTCGGATGGGGATGGGTATGGCAACGCTGGGGTGACTCAAGATGCCTGCGACGCACCGACCGGGTTCGTGGCCAACGCAGCGGACTGCAACGACGGCGATGCAGCGGTGAATCCAGGGGGGGCGGAGACCTGTGACGGGGTCGACCAGGACTGCAACGGAATCATTGACGACAACGCCAGTGACGCTGGCACCTGGTACGCGGACTCGGATGGGGATGGCCTGGGGGATGCATCGCTGACTCAGCAGGCCTGCGATGCACCGATCGGGTATGTCGCCGACAACACGGACTGCGACGACTCCAGCGCCACGGACACAGATGGCGACGGGCTCCAGGACTGCGCTGACGACGATGCCGACGGGGACGGGCTGCTGGGCACCCTGGATGCAGACGACCTGGACGCCACCGTCGTGCGCGGCCCCACCGGGGGCAGCGGCATCGAGGGGGACATCGCCCTTGTCTCGGGGGAGACCCTCACCCTGGACACCTGGACCCGGACCTCCAGCCCGGCTCTGACCGGGGACGGTACCGTGGATGTCGAGAACACCACGGGCTTTGCCACTGGCGACGAGGTGCTTCTCCTTTCCCAGTCCGGCTCCGGAGTGGGCCAGTGGCAATTTGTGTTTCTCACGGGCATCAGCGGTTCAACCCTGGCCTTTGTACCGACCCTGGACACCGCCTTTGACACCGAGACCCTGGTGGCCTGGGTGCCCCACTACGACAACGTGACCGTGGACGCCGGAGCGGTGATCGAGCCGGACTCCTGGGAAGGAAGCGGAGGCGGCGTCGTGGTCTTTCGGGCTGCCGGCGACGTGACCTTGGATGGCGTGATTGATGCCGATGACGCTGGATGGCGCGGCGGCACCGGTGTCACCGGAAATGGCTCGGACCCGACGCAAGGGGAGTCCTACACGGGCCTCGGAGCATCGGGTGACACCAGCTCCAACGGCGGCGGCGGCGGAGCCTACCCCCGGCGAGGGGACAACGCCGACAGCGGCGGTGGCGGAAGCTACGGAACGGTGGGGACCACGGGTACCAGCTACTCGGGCGGCGGGGTCTGCAACCCAGGAGACACGTATGGGGCTGCGGATCTAAGCGGGTGGTTCCTGGGATCAGGGGGCGGCGGCGGATCCCCGGACACCGAGGGCGATGGCGCGGGATCCGGCAACGTGGCCACTCCCGGGGGAGATGGAGGTGGCCTCATCGGCGTGTACGTGGCCGGCACGCTCACGATCTCCGGCACCTTGTCCGCGGAGGGGGAAGACGCGGACACGGCCTCCAGCAACTGCGGTGAGGTAGGGGCCGGCGGCGGTGGGTCTGGGGGACAGGTGCTCCTGGTGGCCAGCGAGCTGAACGTGTCGGGGACCGTCAGCGCCGAGGGAGGGCAGGGGGCCAACTCCTCTTCCTGCAACATCGGCACACCCTATGGTTCCGCCATTGGCGGCGACGGCGGCGACGGGCGAATTCGCCTGGACTACGGCACCCTGAACGGCGTGGCCTTCCCCGGTGGGGACTTGTCGCTCTCCGGACCCACGGCAGGACATTCGGAAGCCTACAGCGACTGATTCCCCGCTCCCATGGCTGTTTGGGCCGACCTTGGGGTATTCTTACCCCGGGAGATTCGATGCATCGGTTCGTGTTGCTGGCACCCGCACTTTCTCTGGCGCTGGCCTTGGCCTGCCGTACTGGGAAGATCGATACGGGAGAAGGGGACACCGGAGCGGCCACCTCGGACACCGCTGAGGAGGAGTGCGGGGTGTATCCGGAGGGGGGAATTCCGGTGGATTCCTCGTGCACCTACGTGCCGCCACTCGGTGCCATGAACTTTGGCACCGAGTGGACCATGAGCACGTTTTCCGAGTACCCGGACCACGTCAAGAGCTACGCAAGCCCCATGGTGGGGCAGCTGACCGACGACAATGGCGATGGCGCCGTCAACGACCTGGACACACCCGACATCGCGGTGGTGTTCGATTCAAGGGAGGATTGGCGGGGGGTGCTGCGGGTGCTGTCCGGCGATGGCACCGGTCCCCACTTCTCGGCCTATGAAATGAAGCTGGGCAATGACTCCTACTGGCCCTACCGCTACGCCGTGCCTGCCCTGGGGGATGCCGATGGGGACGGATCCCCCGACATCGCGCTGCTCCTTTATGACGACAACACCTGCTACCTCGGCCTCGCCGGAGCCGATGGCGCCCTGAAGTGGGTCTACACAGCCGAGAGCCTGCCCTGCCGGTCCCATGCCCCGTCCATGGTGGACATGGAGGGCGATGGCGACGTGGAAGTGACCGTGGGCCACCTCATTCTCCGGGGGGCCAATGGCGTGCTCCAAGGTCGCGGGGACGGCGGCCGCGCCTTCCACGCCGATTACTACAACTCCGGATACATTTCCGTGCCCATTGACCTGGATGGAGATGGCATCCAGGAGCTGGTGACGGGCAGCCACATCTACTCCCCCACGGGCCAGACAATCTGCGAAATGGGCTTCCCCGACGGCTACCCGGCGGTGGCCGATCTCAACGCCGATGGAAAGGGCGAGATCATCGTCACGGGAAACGAGTGGGTGCGCATTTTCGACGGTGGCTGCAACCTCATTGCAGCGTGGACCACGGCTGGGTACGGCTTTGGCGGCCCGGCGACCATCGCAGATTTCGATGGGGATGGCGCTCCGGAATTCACCGTGGCCGACAAGACCCGCTTCTCCCTGTACGAGGTGGATGGCACCCTGGTCTGGTCCCTTGTCATCGATGAGACCTCCTCCGGTGCCACGGCTTCGTCGGTCTTCGATTTCGATGGGAATGGCGCTGCTGAGGTGGTTTACGGCGATCAGGAAGCCCTCTGGGTGCTGGACGGCCGCACCGGGCAGATCCTCCTGGAAGATCCCTCCCACACGTCCGGCACGGTCCATGAGTACCCGCTGATCGTGGATGTGGATGGCGATGGAAACGCGGAAATCGTTGTGACCAACTCCAAGGAAAAGAGCGGCATCTACGTGGTGGGAGAGGTGGACGACAACTGGGTCAGTGCCCGGATGCTCTGGAACCAGCACGCCTACAACATCGTGAATGTCGACCCGCTTCTGCACATTCCTGCCCAGCCCGTGGCCAACTGGCCGCAGCACAACAACTTTCGCCAGGGAGCGCCGGGGGACATGAACCCGCAGGGATCGCCGGACCTGACCCTGGTGGGGGAGCGGGTCTGCCAGGAGGACTGTGGACTGGACGTGACCGTGGTGATGCAGGCTGCCAACCAGGGATTGGCGCGGATCGGAGGGGGGATCCGGGTGGAACTGTTCGGGGAAGAGGCGGATGGGACCCGCACCCTGCTGGAGAGCGAGGCCATCACCACCGTGCTCCTGGCGGGACGCACGGCGCCGGGGTTTCTCTGGGAGTACACCCTGGCGGAGGTGGTGCCGTATGTAAGCCTTGTGGGAGTGGTCCAGGCGGTGGACACGGCGAATGAGTGCAGCGATGCCAACAACGAGGTGGTGTTGGATTTGACCGGGTTGTGCGAGTAGCCGGGACGATCTGATGCATTCTGCCTTTGGCCGCGGGCGTGCACCTGGATAGACTTCTCCGTTCTGCGATAGGAGAAGCCCATGGATGCCATTGCCCCGGTGAACTGTCAGAACCTGATTGCAGGCCATCTCGTACCAGCGATTGGTGGCGAAGTGCAGGAAAACCGCTGCCCCGCGGACACGGACCAGTTTCTGGGCACCGCGCCGGATTCCGGTTCGGAAGACGTGGAGGCGGCTGTGGCTGCAGCCAAGGCGGCCTTTCCGGACTGGGCGGACACGCCGGCCCCTACCCGGGGAGACCTGATTCTGTCCGTGGCACGGGTCCTGCGGGCCCGCGGAGACGAGCTGGCTCAGGCCCTGTCTCTGGAGGAAGGGAAGATCTTCCCGGAGTCCAAAGGAGAGATCCAGAAGACCCTCAAGTACCTGGAGTTTGCTGCAGGAGACGCTCGACGCATCACAGGCATGACCGCGGAAAGCGAGCTGCCCGGGACCTTTGCCTGCACCATCTGGCGCCCCCACGGGGTGGTGGGGCTGATCACGCCCTGGAACTTCCCGGTGGCGATTCCCCTGTGGAAGATCGCCCCGGCGCTGATCACCGGAAACACGGTGGTGCTCAAGCCCGCCCCGGAGACCCCCCTGACGGCCCACATCATCGGGGAGATTCTGGCGGAAGCCGGCGTGCCCGAGGGCGTGGTGAACATCGTCTACGGGGATGTGGCGCCCGCCCAGGCGCTTCTCACCCACCCGGATGTGAAGGCCATTTCCTTTACCGGCTCCACCGAGGTGGGCCGCATCATCGAGCGCACCTGTGGGGAACACCACAAGCCGGTGCAGTGCGAGCTGGGCGGCAAGAACCCGATTCTGGTCCTGGACGATGCGGACCTGGACCTGGCCGCAGGTGCCACGGCCACGGGAGCCTTTGGTTCCACGGGCCAGCGCTGCACGGCCACCTCCCGGGCGATTGTGCACCGGGATGTAGCCGATGAGTTCGTGGCCAAGGTGGTGGCCGCCGCCCAGGCGGTTCGTGCGGGTCACCCCATGGACCCCGCGACCACCATGGGGCCGTCCGTGTCCGAGCGCCAGATGGAGCAGGTTCTGCGGTACCACGCCATTGCCGAGACCGACGGCGCCGAGCGCAAGATCGGTGGCGGACGTCTCGAGGAGGGCAACCTCTCCCGCGGCTTCTTCCCCGCCCCGTCGGTCTATGACCACGCCGCCCCCGATTCCCGCATCGCCACCGAGGAGATCTTCGGACCCTTCCTCACGGTGATCCGGGTGGACTCCCTGGAGGAGGCCATTGCCGCCGCCAATGCGGTGGATTTCGGGCTCACAAGCGCGGTCTTTACCCAGTCCCTCTCCAGCGCCTTTGCCTGCGTGAAGCACCTGGAAACAGGCATGACCCAGGTCAATGCCCCCACCATCGGCGGGGAGGGGCACCTGCCCTTTGGCGGCATCAAGGCCACCGGGGTTGGGCCCCGGGAGATGGGACCCGATGCCTGGAAATTCTACGCCGAGCTCAAGACGGTATACATCAACCACGCAAGCGCGAAGCGCACATCCAAATTCTACTAGGAGTCCCCCCATGGCAAGAAACGTAAAGGTCGGCCTGATCCAGGTCTCGAACCCGATCAACGACGAGTCGGTCCCGGTGGCGGACATCCAGGAAGCCATGTTCCAGAAGCACCTGCCCTTTATCGATCAGGCCGGGGAAGCTGGCGTGCAGATCCTGGGGCTCCAGGAGATCTTCAACGGTCCCTACTTCTGTCCCTCCCAGGACAAGCGCTGGTACGACGCTGCTGAGGCCGCGGATGGCCCCACGGTGGAGCGCCTCCGGCCCTACTGCAAGAAGTACGACATGGTCATGGTGGTGCCGATCTACGAGCGGGTCATGGCTGGGGTCTACTACAACTCGGCTGTGGTGCTCGATGCCGATGGCAGCACCGTGGGGATTTACCGCAAGAACCACATTCCCCAGACCAGCGGCTTCTGGGAGAAGTTCTTCTTCAAGCCCGGCAACCTGGGCTACCCCACGTTCCAGACAAAGTACGCCCGCGTCGGCGTCTACATCTGCTACGACCGCCACTTTCCGGAGGGCGCTCGCCTACTGGGCCTGAACGGCGCCGAGATCGTGTTCAATCCGTCCGCCACGGTGGCGGGGCTCTCGCAGTACTTGTGGGAGCTGGAGCAGCCGGCCCATGCGGTGGCCAACAGCTATTTCATGGCTGCCAGCAACCGGGTGGGCACCGAGGGGCCCTGGGAGATTGGGGAGTTCTACGGCAACAGCTATATTTGCAATCCTCGGGGGGAGTTTCTGGTGAAGGCTTCTTCAGCGGCGTTTGATGCTGATCCCGCCACGGGCGAAAAGGTTTTTACCGCCAAGGGCCAGGACGAGTTGATTCATGTGGACTGTGATCTGGACATGATTGAAGAGGTTCGGAAGGTCTGGCAGTTTTTTCGGGATCGGCGTCCGGACACGTATGGGGACATGATCGAGCAGTTGCCGTAGGGAGGGGCTGGGGTGGCTGGGGTGGCTGGGGTGGCTGGGGTGGCTGGGGTGGCTGGGGGGTAGATGAGTCGATGGATTGATGCTCGAAATCGTTCCTTCTCCCCCTCGGACCTACGGGGGTTTCTGCGGGGGCGGCCCCATCGGCCTGCGGCCGCTTTTTGAGGGCCGCCTCCTCGAATCCCCCTGCGGTCCTCCGGAGGGAAGAATGGAAGGCCGATTTGCTCACGAGAACCTCGACGTCTATCGACTGGCACTGGAGGTCGCTCGGTGGTTTCCCACGGTGGCGGTGCCGCGGGGCCGGGCCTCTCTCAGGGAGCAGGGGTGCCGGGCGGCAGACTCTGTGGTCCTGAATATTGCTGAGGGCAGGGCCCGGGGCGGTGGGGCCGGCAAGAACCACTTTCGAATCGCCCTGGGAAGTGCGGCGGAGATGTGCGCGGTGCTGGACCTGGTGCAGTCGAGAGACGCAGCGGAATACCAGCAGAAACTCCGGCGAATCGGAGCCATGCTCGGCCGAATGTCGACGTAGTCGGGGACTTGACCCCTGGGGCAACGCCTCTAAGGACAGATCGCCTCGGTCACCACCCAGACGTTGTTGTCCTCGTTGCATTCCTCGAGGACACCCGTGCCGGTGCCGTCGTCGTCGGCGACCAGGCGCATGGTGGCGCCGGTGACCTGGTCCGGGTCGATGGAGAGGCGATAGCCGCTGGTGGTCTGGCCGGGCGGGACCGGGTCGGTGGTGATCAGGGTGGCCAGGGTCTGCTCGGTTTCGGCGATCAGGATGTAGATCGACAAGGGAATGCCGGCGGGCATCTCCTGGGTGCCGGAGTTGCCCAGGCGCACGATCAACTCCGCCTGGCCGTTTTCGCATTCGTCGGTGCAGACCCCCTCCAGCACCGGGACCGCATCGACCCACAGGCGGTCCACGCCGTTGCTCAAGCTGGCGCTGCGGAAGGAGTTGTACGTGGGCCAATTGGCGGGCATCGGCGAGGGGATGGCGAGGTTCTCGTCGATGTTGGTGATGCTGTAGGCATGCTGGTTCCACACGGGCCGGGCGGGCCGCCAGTTGTGGTCGGCGCTGCCGAGGGCGAACACCCCCCAGTGCTCTGTTTCGCCGTGGCCGCCCCCGTTCACCACCAGCACCTCGGCCTCGCCGTCTCCATCCACGTCCGCCACCACCGGGTACTCGTGCAGGGTGCGGGAGGTGTGGCTGTCGGTGAAATAGCGCACGGTGCCCGTGGCGCCGTCGAAAATCCAGAGGGCGGTCTCATCGCCGTAGAGGATCTCCGCGCTGCCGTCTCCATCGAAATCAAAGACCGAGGATCCCGTGGCATGGGAGGAGTCGTCCTCCACCGGGTGGCTCCAAAGTACCGTGCCGTCCGCCTCGTAGACCGCGTAGTGGCTGGCGTTTGCCACGCCGATCTCCACCTCTCCGTCCCCGTCCATGTCGGCCAGGGTCGGGGGGCCTCCATTGCCTGTGCCCGTCAAGGCAAAGGTGGACCGCAGGCTGCAGCTGGCATCGAAGATGTTCACCCGCCCATCCCCCACAGAGACCACGTCACCCTGCCCGTCTCCATCCAGGTCGGCGACTCCCGGAAACCCGTCCTCCTCGTCTTCGAGGACGCAGACCCGGTTGCCCTGGGCATCGTGGATCGACCGGCCGGTCACAATCTCCTGTTGCCCGTCCCCATTCAGGTCAGCGGGGAAGGAGTGGTAGCCGATTTCCGGATAGGCCATGAAGGTCCCGACGCCGTCGAGCAGTTGGGTCACCAGGGCACCGGTAGCCCCATCGATCACCAGGTTGCCCAGGATCACCTCCACCGAGCCATCGCCCTCCAGGTCTCCCAGAGCGGGGGCGTGGCCGCCGCAGGCGATCTCCACGTCGTCCAGGGCCCACTCAAACTGCCCGTCATGGGTGAATGCCACCACCCGGCAAGGGCTCTCGTGGGCATCTCGCACTGGGTTTTCCCCCGAGTCCCCGCCGGTGTCGTCCATGGGCCCCGCCGAGTCTCCTCCGCTGTCCGGCAGGGGCTCGCCGGTGTCCTCCGGGGGGTCCGGGTCATCGGGTCCGCCCTGGTACAAGCGTCCGGCCACCATCACGATCTCCGGCAACCCGTCGTCGTCGATGTCCCCAATGGCCACGTTTGTGTACTGGTAGGGGTGGTAGTCGGTGTGTTCGTGGGTGATGTGGTTCACGGTCAGGTGCACCCCCGTGCCCCGGCCGTCCAGGATGCGCAGCACCCCGTGGAAGTTCCCGGCGTTTGCGCCCTTGTCGGTCACGATCACGATGTCCGGCACGTCGGCTGCGTCGATGGAGCCGTCGCCGTTGTCGTCGGTGAGTTGTCCCACCACCGGCGTCATGAGGGTTTCCCGGTATTCCGGGTACTCAAATGACTCAAAGTCGGTCATGGACCATTCGACCACCACTTCCAGGTCCGGCCGGCCGCCGGCCCGGCAGCTCTCGTCAAGGGCCACGCGGCTTGGCGCCTCCGTGGCCTGCGCATCGCAGAGGTCCAGCGCCAGGAGCTCCAGGCTTGTGGCGCTGGCGTGGTGGTCCTCCCCTCCCTCGGCGTCATCAGCCTTGTTGTTGAAAAAGTAGTCAGAGCACCCCATCGACCCAAAGAGGGCCAACCAGACAGAGAAGTGCATCGGACGCAACATGGCTCACCGTGTGCCAGGGGGAGTATACCCGCTGACAGCGCGGAATTAGGAGGATGTAGTGCATTGTTCCCGTCGACTGGCTTGCCCACGCAATCCCAGGCACTTCCGCTCGTCGGTCACATGTCCAGACATGTTCCCTCCTCCCGAAAGCACCTGTAATCACGTGTGCGGCGCCATTCTCGGTCCGCAATGAACTACAGCGCTCCTAACAGCAACCCGAGCTGTTTTCAGCAGGCACGATCACCCGGCTGCCCTTGGTCTCCCCTGGGTGCCGGAGGGTGTCACGATCGCAGGCGAAAAGGGCTTGTTCCGGCTCGGGGATTTCCTGCGCGGGGGCCAGGGCCACGAAATGTGGCTGGTAGGGGTCCGCGGTGAGCATGCGGAAGGTCCGTCCACAGACCGCGGTTCGGGCCCCTCGTTCGTAGCGGTGGTTGTCGTCGTCTTCTACTGCTGAAAACGGTCCCCGGTACACGACCGCGTGGCCTCCCTCCAGGCAGGGGGTGTCTTCTCCCTTGATGGCCGTGAAGGTGATGGAACGGAACTCGATGCCGTCTCTCTCCGCAAAGGGCTCCTCCGCCCAGTCCGCCACGGTGATGCCCTGGAAGCCGGTTTCGGTCAGCGTGGAGAACAAGTCCCTCTCCTCGAAGGCTCCCGATATGCAGCCGCTCCAAAGCACCGGGTCGGCCTTGAGGGCTGCGGGCACGGGCTCATCGGACACGATGTCTGAAATGGCGATCCGGCCGCCGGGCTTGAGCACCCGGAAGATCTCCTGGATCATCTGGGCCTTGTCGGCGTCCCGAACCAGGTTCAGCACGCAGTTCGAGACCACGAGGTCGACCGAGTTGTCGGGGATCATGGGCTGCGAATGGCGAAGGTGATCCCGGTGGGATTCCATTCGGGCGAGGGAGAGCGCGTCGGTGACGGGGTTTTCTGCGAGCCAGGACTCCAGCACGTCCAAGTCCAGGGCCAGGTCCTGAATGCGTCCGTGGTGGAAGGCGATGTTGTCGAAGTCAATGCGGCCGGCGACGGTGGGCTGGTGCTCTCTGGCCAGGGCCAGCATGTCGGCGTTCATGTCCACTCCGATGACCCGGCCCGTGGCCCCCACGACCTGGGCCGCCATAAAGCAGATCTTCCCGCCGCCGGCACCGAGGTCCAGCACCGTGTCGCCGGGGCGGGCCCAGCGGGAGGGGTCTCCGCAGCCATAGTCTCGCTCGATGATCTCGTCGGGAATCACCGCCAACAACGCCCCGTCGTAGTCAATGGGGCAGCAGAGGTTCTCCTCGCGTGACTGGGCTGCCGCCGCATATCGGTCGCGAACGGCCTGCTCTACGGACAGGGATGGGGTTTCCATGGGTGCCTCCAGAGGTCCAGTTTAACCGGTGCTTCCCTGGAGACGCAGGCCGAATGCGATAGGCTCGACTCCAAGGACAAGGAGACGCCATGGGCCAGTCTGCGCCAGACCTTCTGTATGGAATCGAGGATGTTCCCCCCACCGGGGAATGCTTGGTTCTCGGTTTCCAGCACTACCTGACCATGTTTGGATCCACCGTGGCGATTCCGCTGATTCTCGCCGGACCCCTGGGGATCGACGCGGCGACGCCCGAGGGGGCCCGGGACCTGGGTTTCCTGATCGCCACGATGTTCTTTGTGTCGGGCATCACCACCATGCTGCAGACCACCTGGGGAAACCGCCTGCCGATCATCCAGGGCGGGACGTTCTCCTTCCTGACACCGGCCATCACGATCTGCGGCCTGGCGGGCGTGGCGGAGATGGGGTTCGAGTTCAAGATGCAGCATGTCCAGGGGGCCATTATCGCGGGCTCCCTGGTGGAAATCGCAGTGGGTGCCACGGGGCTTGTGGGCCGTATGCTGCGCTTTGTGGGGCCGATCACCATCGCCCCCACCATTGCCTTGATCGGGCTGTCCCTGTTCAAGTTCGGGGCCCCCGTGGCAGGCACCCACTGGCCCATCGGCGGCCTGACCATTGGCCTCATCATCCTGTTTTCCCAGTACCTGCGCACCCGCGCCCGTGCCTTTGAGCTCTACCCGATCCTCATGGCCATCGTGGGGGCCTGGATTGTGGCTGGGATCTGCACGGCCACCGGTGTGTTCCAGGAGGGCCACCCGGCCTTCACCAGCATGAAGAACCTGGAAAACGCACCCTGGTTCCGCGTGCCCATGCCCTTCCAGTGGGGCATGCCCCAGTTTGGTGTGGCAGCTTTCGTGGGCATGTTGGCCGGGTACATCGCCTCCATGGTGGAGTCCGTCGGCGACTACTACGCCTGCGCTCGCCTCTCCGGCGCCCCCATTCCCGACCAGCGGACCATCAACCGCGGCATCACCTTTGAAGGCATCGGCTGTCTCGTGGCGGGGATTTTTGGCACCGGAAACGGCACCACCAGCTACAGCGAGAACATCGGGGCCATCGGCCTCACCCGGGTGGGGTCGCGCAAGGTGGTGCAGGCCGGGGCGCTGATCATGATTGTCCTCGGGATGGTGTCCAAGTTTGGGGCCCTGTTCACCACCATTCCCCAGCCCATCGTGGGGGGAATGTACTGCGCCATGTTCGGCATGATCGCGGCTGTGGGCTTGTCGAACCTGCAGTTCGTGAACCTCAACAGCGCCCGCAACCTGTTCATCCTCGGGTTTGCCTTCTTTATGGGGTTGTCTGTGCCGGAGTACTTCAGCGCCAACCCGGTGGTGTTTGAGCCCGCATGGCTGGCCACCATCGTGAATACGCTTGGCAGCACGGGCATGGCGGTCGGTGCGTTCACGGCCTTGTTCCTGGACAACACCATCGCTGGAACTGACGAGGAACGGGGCCTGGTGGCCTGGTCGGCACCGCCTGAGGACGGCGCGGAAGACACGGCACCGCTCGCGAGCCAGTAGGCGGTTCTACTCGCAGTACTCGGTCAGCTCGAAATAGGCGCGGCCGTCCGTGCTGTCGTCCGTGTCGTCCGAGGCGCCGGTGCAGGCCGCCAGAAGCAGGCCAACCGCGGTGATCACTCTTCGACTTCCGCAAAAACGCAGGCCGTGGCGGAGAAGTTCAGGGCTGCAACATCAGATTCCGTGAGAAGCTCCCACTCCTGGCTGGTGTAGATCGCGTTCCAGCCCGGTCGGATGTTGGATCCCAGGGCCATGATCGCCATGCCGAAATCGTAGAAGGCCGGCACCCAGGCCAGCCCGACCGTCTCACCGCCCAGGCAGGCCCAGCCGAGTCTCGTGTCCCCGGCATCCGGGCCGGCGGGGGTGGAGTCGTCCATGTAGAGGGTGGGAAACTCCAGGCCCATCTCGAGTCCGGGCTCCGCCTCGAACAACCGGTCCGCAGCCGGCGCTCCCTCGAGGGAAAAGGAGAGGTCTCCGGTGACTTCCTCGTCCAGAGGTCGATTGGCGATCGGAGAGCCGGTGACGATCTCCAGGAGGGCAAAGGTCGCCATGCGGGCCCCCGCTGGCAAGGGGGAGGTGCTGTCGTAGGTCCCGCCGAAGGAGAACGACTCCCGCAGGCTGAACACGGTGAGGTCGGCCCCAGCACTTGGAATGCTGATGGTCGGGTCGGTTCCCCCAGCGAAGTCCGCCGTCATCACCAACCAGGTGTCCAGGGTGTTCCCGGTGTCGGAGGTGTCCTGGTAGACCAGCAGATCGTTGGAGGCGCCCATCACTGTGTCCCCGTCTGACCAATCGTCGCTGCTGTCCACATCGTTGTAGGCCATCAAGAGCACGACAGCCCCGGTTCCGCCGTCGTCAAAGTCGCCGATCATGCTGTCGTCCAGGGCGGAAATCTCGATTTCAACCGTGTCGCTATCGGCCTCCACTGTGGCCACCTCGCCATTGATTTCCAGGTCATCGCTGCCCGTCTCGAGGGCGAAGGCCCCGACATTCCAGCCGGACTCTGGGGCAGCATCCAGGCGCACCTCCAGGCTCACGCTGGAGCGATCCGTGTCGGCGTCTGAGTCAGCGTCCGCATCGGCATCGGCATCCGCATCCGCATCGGCATCCGCATCCGCATCGGTGTCGGCATCGGCTTCACCGGTGTCGTCCGTGTCGATCTTGCCGTCGGTACAGGAAAGGGGAGCCAAGCCCAGAAAGGCGAGGAGAATCAGGGAACGCATGGTGCCTCCGGTGCCCGGGACCTATAGGGAACGGATTATAGCGAGGTTGCCGTCGTAGAGCCGGCGTAGATCGTCGATTCCATATCGGAGCATCACCATGCGGTCGAATCCCATGCCGAACGCAAACCCGTTCCACTCGGCGGGATCATGTCCGCAGGCGGTGAGCACGTTGGGGTGGACCATGCCGCAGGGGATGACCTCGATCCAGCCCGTGGACTTGCACACGCTGCACCCGCTGCCGGTGCAGAAGATGCACTCGATGTCCAGGTCCAGGCCGGGCTCGACAAAGGGGTAGAACGCTGGGCGGAAGCGGGTGGGGACGGTGCGTCCCATGAGGCGCTCCACCAGTCCTTCCAGGGTGGCCTTGAGGTGGCCCACGGTGACGTTCCGGTCGATGAACAAACCTTCCACCTGGTTGAAACAGGCCAGGTGCGTGGCATCGATGGTCTCGTTTCGAAAGCACTTGCCGGGGGCGATGATGCGCAGGGGAGGGGCGTGTTTCTCCAAGGTGCGGATCTGCACCGAGCTGGTGTGGGTCCGGGGTACCTCGCCGGTGGACAGGTAGAAGGTGTCCCAAACATCCCGGGCTGGGTGGTCCGCGGGGATGTTCAGGGCATCGAAGTTGTGCCACTCATCCTCGATTTCCGGACCCGAGGCCACCGAGAAGCCCAGTCCGTGGAAGTGGTCGATCACCTCGGCAAGCAGGCGGGTGATGGGGTGCAGCTTCCCCGCACCCTGGGACTGGGCCGGCAGAGAGGGATCCAACCAGCCCTGGGCCAGGTTGGCATCTGCTTGGGCGCTCTCCAGGCTCTCCTTGCGCGCTGCGAGCTGGGCCTCGAGGGCATCTCGCAGGGCGTTGACCTGGCTTCCCCAACCGGCCCGCTCCTCGGGGGGAAGAGCACCGGTCTGCTTCAGCAGAGCCTTGACCTCTCCCTTCTTGCCCAGGTACGCCACCCGGATTCCATCGAGGGACTCCAGGTCCTCGGCGTTGGCCAGCCGGGCCTCAAACTCCGCTTGAATGGTCTCCAGGGGCTTCACTTTTCGCCCAACTCCCGGTCGATGATCTCTTTGAAGGAGGCATAGGGGAGAGCGCCCGACAGGAAGATCCCATTCACGAAGAACGCCGGGGTCCCGGTGACCCCGGCCTTTGCGCCGGCTTCCATGTCGGCCATGATCTCCTTCACCTGGGGCTCGGGATCCGCCACGCATGCGCGCCATGTCTCCATTTCCACTTCTGCATCGAAGGCGTACTTTTCCAGGTCCATGTCCTGCAACGCGCCTTGGTTGGCCATGAGGATGTCGTGCATGGCCCAGTACTTGTCCTGTGCCCCAGCACAGTTCGCAGCCACGGCAGCGGGGATGGCGCGATCGTGGAATTGCAGGGGGAAGTCCCGAAACACCACCTGGATCTTGCCCTCGTATTCGGCGAGCAGTTGCTCCATGACCTCGCCGGCCTTGCCGCAGTAGGGGCACTGGTACTCAGCGAATTCAATGATCGTGATCGGAGCATCTGCCGGGCCCTTGGACGGGTTGCCAGCCCCGTCCATGGGGATGCGCGGCAGCTCCGGGTAGGGGAGGTCGATGTGGACCTTGTGCTTTTCCATCAGCTCTGTCAGCAGCGCCTGGGCCGCCTCGCCCCGGGATTGTTGCTGCCAGGCATCCGCCAGCTGGGCGCGGACTGCATCCAGGGGTTGGCCGCCAAAGTGCTGGGCGTACTGGGCGTGGAATGCGACGAGGTCCTCTTCCTTGGGCTCTCCCACCTGCGCTACTACCTGCTTTTCCAACCAGGGGTCGATTTCCATGCCGGCTGCGGCCGCCTCGGCTTCCAGGATGGCGTCGATGATGATTCGGTTGGCCGTCTGCTTCATCAGCTCGTGGCGGTTCTGGATGTACTCGATCTCCAGTTGGCTTAGCTCCGCCTCCGCCGCCTGGCTTAGATCGCCCAGGGTCAGGGTCCCGCCGCTCCAGGTCACGACCGTGTCCGTGGCGGAAGCCTGGGCGGTGGAGGGCAGCCCCAGCACCTCTGTGGGATGGGAACAGGCGGCGAGAAAGAGGAGGATCGAGATCATGGTGCCGCCGGATCTAACACAACGGAGCCCCAGAGAACCGCATCGCCGCGCTATAAAGCTCCACGGGAGGCCGTCCTTTGGCCCAAGTCGAATTCCCCACCCCTGAGACCATTGGTCCCTACCGGGTTCTTCGCCCCATCGCCCGGGGAGGGATGGGGGCGGTGTTCGAGGCAGAGGATCCCGCCAACGGGGAGCGGGTGGCGGTCAAGCTGCTGACCCACCGGGGTCTCGCCCGGCCGCGGTTTGCGCGAGAGTACAAGGCCCTGACTCGACTGGATCACAAGAACATCGTGCGGGTCTATCGGTACGGCATGCACGAGGGGAATCCCTACCTGTCCATGGAGTTTCTGGATGGCGATCCGGTGCAGGTCCACGTGCACCGACAGGGACCGCCCGGTGATGCCACCCGAGGCGAGGAGGTTGTGCGGGTGGGAGTCAACGTGTCCCGCGCCCTGGCCTACCTGCATGAGCGCGGCATCGTGCACCGGGACCTGAAGTCCTCCAACATCATGGTGCTGCCAGAGGGGCAGGTAAAGCTGCTCGACTTTGGCACCGCCCGCCAAATGCAGGGAGAGGAGGAAATCACCCGGCGGGGGGAGTTCGTGGGCACCTTTGCCTATGCCTCTCCCGAGCAGATCACAGGGGAGTCGGTGGATGCAAAGTCCGACCTGTACTCCCTGGGGGTCCTGCTGTATCGCCTGAGCACCGGCCGCCGGCCCTTCAAGGCGGATTCTCCCCACGAGCTCGCCCGAATGCACGTGGAGCGACGCCCGGTGCCGCCCCGGAAGCTTGTTCCCATGCTGCCGGAGGCCCTGGACCAGCTGATTTTGCGGCTCCTGGAGAAGGACCCGGCGGACCGCCCGGAATCCGCCACGGTGGTGGCCGAGTTCCTGGCGAGCCAGCTGGTGGGAATTCCCCAGGCAGAACGCCCCACCCTGGGGCCCTCGCGGCTGGTGGGTCGCACCAGGCAGTTGGAACAGGTCACGGAGCTCCTTGGGCAGGAGTCCCCGGGCAAGGTGGTGCTGGTGGTGGGAAGCGCGGGGTCCGGACGCTCCCGCATGATGCGATCCGTGGTCGCTGGAGCACGACAGAAGGGATGGCGTTGCTACAGCGGGCGGTTTGGCGGGGAGCGCGGACTGGGGGTGTTGTTGGAGGTAGCCGACGATGTCCAGCGAACTCTGGGTATTGAGGACGAGACCACCGCGGAGTTCGGGGACGACATTGAAATGGCCACGGGCACGGTCCAGGAGCAGCTTTTTGGCTACGTGGCCACGAGCCTGATTCGCTGTGCCCAGGATGAGGGCCGCGTGCTGGTGGCCCTCGGAGATCTTCACCGCGCCAGTCCCGTGGCGCTGGATGCGCTGTCCTACACGAGGCAGCGCTGCAGGGAGGCGGAAGTTCCCGTGTTGTTCCTGGCGACCGCTCCCGATGATTCCGATGCACCGGGCACGGCCATTCGAAAGCGCTTGCCCGAGGCGGGCCGCGTGGACTTGCAGCCCCTCGAGCCCGAGGAGGTCCAGAAGCTGGTCCAGAGCATGCTCGGGGGGCAGCCCCCTTCCATGGAACTGGCCCGGTCCATTCACAAAGTGACCGGTGGGATGCCTGGATTTGTGGGGGAGGTGGTTCGCGCCATGGTCCAGGGGTCGCTTCTTGAGGCCCGCAAGAATCGGGAGGGGATTGAGTGGGTGGATCGGACCGGGGGAGAGATCGGTATTCCCAGCACGGCCCGGGATGCCATTCGCTTGCGATTGGATGCGTTGCCTGTGGAGGCGTTGCGCTTGCTGCAGGGTCTTGCCGTGGCCGGCGGAGAAGCGCGAACCAAGGTGCTTGCGCATGCGGTGGAACGACCCCCGGTGGAGGTGGCCCCAATTCTCCAGGACCTCGTCAGCCGCCGTCTGCTCAACTCCCGGGATGGCGCCCGGGACGAGATCTGGTCCTTTCGAATGGCGTTGACCCGGGAACTCCTGATGGAGCGGCTCCGCGACCTGCGGCGCGACGTGTTCCAGCGCCTCCTGGCCCAGGCCATGCGCGGGGAGCCGCCGGGGCCCGCCAAGATCCGCTTGTTGGCGGAGGCAGGCTGGGCAGATGAAGCCATTGCGGAGACGGTGGAGTGGGCCGTGCCGCTGTTGGAATGGGATCGGGCGGAGGAGGTGGCGCCGGTTTTGGCGACAGCCGTGGCAGCTGTCCCCTCGGTCAAGAAGCCGGATCGCGAGACCCTGGCGCGCCTCTACCTGGCGTCTGCCAGGTGTCGCCTGGTTTCCCATCCGGGAGATCCGGAAGCAAAGCTGTCCATCGAGCGGGCCTATGCCTTGGCACCCACGGAGATGCTTCGTGGCGAAATCAACATGCACCATGCCCGCCTGCAAGTGGCCCAGGGGGACTTGGATGGTGCCTGGGACCTCCTGGAGAAAGCCCGCACCAGGGTGGCCCGGGCGCCGGCGCTGCTCAAGGCTGAGGTGGGGATGAACCTGGGCCGGGTGCAGTGGTACCGAGGTCACTTTGACGAGGCCATGCACTGGTTTGAGGCGGGCCTGGAGAACGCCAGGCGCCATGGCCAGGGGCGGTACATTGCCCGGGCCCTGCTGGGCCGGGGGGTGGTCCACCTTGCCAAGGGAGAGATGCGGGCGGCTGAGACCGACCTTAGGGAAGCCGCCCTGCTCTACGAACAAGCAGGGGACCGGGAGGGGTTGTGGCATGCCCAGGCCAATCTCTGCGATCTGTTGCGGCACAAGGCTGCCTTCGCTGAGGGAGTGCACCTCTTGGCCGAGGAGCTTCCTGCCGTGCGAGAGGGTGCCTCAGCCTTCCGGTATGCGCTGATGCTCCTGAACCTGGCGGAGTTGGAGGTGGAGATGATTCGCCTCGGCCGGGCCCGTCAGCGGGTGGAGCGTGTGGAAACCGAGTTGGATCTGGGGGAGCACCTGCACCTGCGGGCAGGGTTGGGCCTCGTGAAGGCGAAGATCGCCCTGGCCAGCGGAGATCACGCGGAAGCCCACTCTCTTCTGGATCTCCTGGTGGGGGAGGCCGAGGATGCAGACCTGCGGATCATCTCCTCCCAGCTGCGGGTCTATCGAGGGGAGGCCCGTGTGAACCTCGGAAGAATGGAGCAGGGGGCCGATGACCTGGCCCTGGGGATCCAGGAGCTCCAGGAGGAGGGCCACATGCCAGTGCTGGGGGAAGCCTGTGCAGCCCGGGCCCGAGCACTTTCCGGGCGGGAAGACCCGGACCTCTCGTTTGGCCCGGTGTTGCAATGGATGTTTGACGAGCCGGTCTATGCGCTGCGAATGGAGTACCTCCTGGCCAGCGCTCGCTACGCCGAGTCCCTCGGCAGTTCAAACCGTGCCTTCCAGTTCTTCAAGGAAGCAGAAGGCCTGCTCCAGGAGATCCACCGAGTCATGAAGCCCGCGGATCAAGCAGCCATGTCCATCCACCCCTGGGCCACAGCGATTCGGCGGGGGTTGGGGCAGTAGGGAACCGGCTGCCCAGGTGGCCGTGAAGTGAGGCGTGCGAAATCACACAAGTTCCTGTGATATGCGGGGCCTTGGCGTTGTTTGGCGGTGGTATGATCCCTACTACCGCATAGGGAAGACAGGGAGGTCCGGAAACCCCTCCCCTCATGGGCCAGGGGACCGTCGGGCCTGGGGACGAACGCAGGAATCTGGGAGGCGATTGATGGGAACCGAGTTCGGGGACCTGAGCACGGGCACACCCCACTACTCGGATAACTGGGCCGAAATGAAGGCCTACGTGAGTTTCACCGAGGAGGACTCACAGAGGCTCGCGGAGGTCCTCCCACTGCTGCGCCCTCACTTCAGGCAGCTGGTGGGGCACTTCTACGAGGTGATCGCAGAGTTTCCAGGGGCAAGGAGCGTCTTGAAGGACGATTCGCAGGTGGAGCGGCTTCAAAAGACGCTTCTGAATTGGTTGGTCGAGCTCTTTGAGGGACCCCATGACCTGTCCTATTTCGAGAGCAGGCGGCGAATCGGAGAGGTGCATGTAAGGGTCGGGTTGGAAGAGAGGTACATGTTTACGGCGATGAGCGTCATTCGCAGTGACCTTCTCGATGTGGTCGCGGAGGTTTGTTCATCGGAAAAGACGGGCGAGATCAGCCGGTCCATTCTTCGAATCACGGATCTGGATCTTGCGGCCATGACAACTTCCTACCGGGAGACACGAGAGCTGGCCCGTCTACAGGCATTGCACTCGGAGGTGGTCCAGAATCTTCCCGCGGGTGTGATTTGCATGGATCGAGCTGGGATCGTCACCGCGGTGACAGAGATGACCAGGTTGATCTTGGGAGTGGACGTTGAGGTCGGTGACCAGGCTTTGGAAGTGCTTCCGACAGGGCTGTTCGGTGGAACATCGCTGGCACAGCTTCTCGAAGAGGTAATCCCTTTGGGGGTCCCCAAGCACATTGGTGGCGTGACCCTGGGCACAGGACAGGAAAGACGGACACTGCGCCTGAACGTTGTGCCCATGTTCCACGGCCTGTCGGACCTCATGATCAAGGTAGAAGACATCACGGAGGAGACCCGCGCCGAGCTGGAGGCCCGTCAGTCCAAATCCCTCGCCCAGATTGGTGCGCTCACGGCCAATCTCGCCCATGAGATTCGAAATCCTCTCGCCGGTATCTCTTCCACGGTGCAGGTGGTGATGGGGGGGTTGGCGGAGAGTGATCGGCGGCGAAGAGCGCTGGCGCTTGTCACAGAACAGGTCGCCCGGTTGGATCACCTCGTGACCGATCTGCTCCTCTTTGGTCGCGCAACGACGCCGCGTTGTGAGCGCACCGACTTGGGTGCTCTTGTTCTTGAGGTCATCAACGACAGGGGTTTCAATTCCGATTTCTTGGAGCGGGGCACAGCTTTGGCTTGGGCGGATCCGGACTGCGTGTGCCAGGTGCTCGTGAATCTCCTGCAGAACGCACTGGCAGCAGCAGGTCCGGGAGGCAGGGTCCTGGTCCGGGTAGGCCCGGGCCCGCAATTGGAGGTGCTGGACGATGGGCCCGGCGTGGAGGCGTCCGTACGGGAGACTCTCTTCGGTGCTTTTGTCACCACCAAGGCCAGGGGTACGGGCCTGGGTCTTGCAATCAGTCGCCAGATTTCGGAAGCGATGTCGGGAACCCTTGTCCTGGTGGAGGCGCCTGAGGATTCCCTTGGGGGGGCCTGTTTTCGCCTCAGCTTTCCTTCTGCTTGATCTGGATTCCGTGCTTCTCGAGGCGGTAGCGTAGGGCGTAGCGGCTGATGTCAAGCAGCTTGGCGGCTTGCACTTGGTTGCCCTGGGTGCGGGCCAGGGCTTGTTCCAGAAGTTGGCGCTCAACCTCCTCCAGGCTCGCCCCCGCCTCCCCCAGGACCAGCAGATTTTCGGGAACCGCTTCCCCCGGCTTGGGGTTGTGCGCCCTGGCCTCCTTGGGAAGGTGTGCGACCTCAATTGTCTCGTCTGCCTCAAGGATAATGGCACGCTCGATCACGTTTCGAAGCTCCCGCACGTTTCCGGGCCATGGGTAGCTACACATCAGGTCCATTGCTTCCACACTGACACCGGTGATTTCCCGGCGATATTCCCTGTTGAATTGCCGCACGAAGTGATCCACGAGAAGTGGGATGTCGGTTCTACGCTCTCGAAGAGGAGGCACGACCAACTCCACGACGTTCAGCCGGTAGAAGAGGTCCTGGCGAAATGTCTTCTTCTGTACCTCTTCTGCCAGGTTTCGGTTTGTGGCCGCGATCACGCATGCGTCCATCTTGATGTCGTGGACGCTTCCCACTCGTCTAAACCGCCGATTTTCCATGATTCGAAGGAGCTTGGCCTGCACCCCGATGCCCAACTCCCCGATCTCATCGAGAAAGAGCGTTCCGCCCTTGGCGATCTCGAAGAGACCGGGCTTGGCAGTCCTTGCATCCGTGAAGGCACCTCGCTCGTGACCAAACAGCTCCGATTCGATCAGGGTCTCGGGCAGGGCAGCACAGTCTACCTCCACATAGAGCCCATCCGATCGGGTGCCCGAGTCATGAATGGCCTTGGCGAGAAGGTCCTTTCCGGTTCCCGTTTCTCCTTGAATCAGGATGGCTGGGGGATCCACGTCCTTCAATCGCTCGACGAGGGAGAGGACCCTCCGAATGCCGGCGGATTCTCCGATAATGCGTCCATAGTGGCGCTCGGCGCTCTTCTTGAGGTATCGAACTTCTAGTTGCAGGCGATGGCTCTTCAGCGCCTTCTCCACGGCGAACTCCACTTCCCGAAGATCGAAGGGCTTGCTCAGGTAGGCGTGGGCGCCCAGGCGGGTGGCCTCGATGGCTGACTCAATGGCCTCGAAGGCCGTGAGGACAATGACCGGCAGGGTGCTCTCTGTCTCTCGCAGGTGGCGCAGCACATCCAGTCCGCCCATCTGTGGCATTCGCAAGTCGGTGATCAAGAGGTCTGGTGAGACCGACGTGATCTGTTCAAGGCACTCCTTTCCGTTCTCCGCTTCGAAGATGCGATAGCCCAGGCCCTCCATGTGCTCCCGAAGCGCCCACCGGATGAGCGGTTCATCGTCACAGATGAGAATGTTGACGGGAACTTCCATGGGCTGGCATCCTCTCCATTCGCTCTGGAAAAGCCATTTTTCCCAGTCAATCGCTTGCAAGCGCCATGCCGGCTGAATGAAGGCGCCGAGGGGAAGCGTACGGCGATCGGGAATGTTCGCCTATTCTGTTGTGGGTGTTTTCGCACATTGTTGCCCGGTGAACACCCTGTTTGGGGGGGGCGAAAGTGCAGGGCAGCGGCGGATCTTCGGCTGGGCGGGTGGTTGCTCGGGGCCTTGGGTTGGCACGCAATGTGCACACTTTGACCAAGGCGTTGCTGGGTGTGTCAGAGGTGTTCCCGTGTGGTTCCCTTGAAGGACACGTGCGGGCCGCAGACCTGGGAGAAGAAGTGGCAATGGACTATGGGGCAACTGTCCCGAACAATGTGGGGCTCGCGAGCGACCGGAAGCTACTGCGGGCGCTGGCCGCTTGGCAGCCCAAGTTCCGGGACTGGTGGGCAGATGTTGGCCCCCAGGGGTTCGACCAGGAGGAGGTGTACCTGCGCACGGCCGTTTCGACGGAGCCGGGTGGGTGGTCGCGCTTTGGGTTTGTGCAGATACCGGAGTATCGCTGGGGCATCTTCCTCGCGGACCCGATCGTGGATCGCAAGGTCCCCTGTGGGGATGATGCCGGGGAGAGGGCCTGGCAGGAGGTGCCGGGAGATCGGCGGAGCCTGTTGCAGAGCTTGATCGTGACGCAGGCGGACACGGAGCCGGCGTCGGTGGAGCAACAGCGGGCGCTTGGAAGTACCGCCCCAAGTCTGTACGACGCCCGAAACCTGCTGCAGGTAAATGTGGAAGAAGGCCGACACCTGTGGGCGATGGTGTACCTGCTCCATCGCTACTTTGGTAGAGATGGCCGGGACCAGGCGGATGACTTGTTGGTGCGGCGAGCAGGGGATGCGGACTGTCCCCGAATCCTCGAGGCATTCAACCAACCGTGCGAGGACTGGCTGAGTTTCTTCTGTTTCACCTGTTTCACGGATCGGGATGGCAAGTACCAGCTGGGAGCCCTGGCGGAGTCCGGGTTTGATCCCCTTTCCCGGACCTGCCGCTTCATGCTCACCGAGGAGGCTCATCACCTGTTTGTGGGAGAACGGGGCTTGGAGAGAATCCTGCGCAGATCCGTGCAGTTGACTCGAGAGGATCCCAACGGGGACGCCAGGGGACAAGGTGGGATTGACCTCCCCACGCTTCAGAAGTACTGCAACTTCTGGTTTGCCTATTGTTTGGATCTCTTTGGTTCTGAGGAGAGCTCAAACGCGGCGCAGGCCTTCTCCATGGGGCTCAAGGGGCGGTGGAAGGAGAACCATCTTGAGGGAGATCATGTCTGTACCCACGGGGAGGTCTCCTTGCCGATGGTTCAGGACGGGGTGCTGGTCCACAAGGATGTGCCTCTTCGCCGCGCCATGAACGAGCTGCTTCGGGTGGAGTACATCAAGGACTGCCAGCGCGTGGTGGAACGTTGGAACCGGGCTCTTCAAGGAGAGGGAAGCGACTTTCGGATCAGCCTCCCCAATCACCGGTTCTTTCGACGAAAAGGACTGTACTCCGGGCACAAGTTTGACCCGGAGGGGAGGCTTGTTTCAGAGGCGGAGTGGTTGAAGCAGCAAGACGATTGGCTGCCCACTGCGTCGGATCGACGCTATGTCCAATCCTTGATGCAACCCTGCCTGGAGCCGGGAGAGATGGCCCATTGGATCTGCGCGCCCACCCGTGGAATCAATGGGCGGCCGGTGCATTTCGAGTATCTGCGGGCGTGTTGAAGCGTAGCGACGAAGACGGAGTCTAAAGAGGCGAGCCGTCCTCGGGAGGCACCCGCAGCTCTTTGGCACTTCACTGCACGCCTGGCACCGGAACAGCGGCGGTAGGTTGCGTCAAAGAACCTCGGCCACGCAGGGGTGCAAGGTGGACAGGCGTTCGCGCAGGGTTGCCACAATGTCCTGGGTGGCAGAGTCGTCGCCGGACATCGCAGCCGCCACCTGGTGTATTGCCCGGGCCTCAGGATGGTCTGGCTGGGCCGCCAACACGCGGCTGGCCAATGTTTGCGACTGCTGGAGTCGCCAGGCCGGGTCGTGCCCCCGTACGCAGGCCCACTGGAGCCAGGACCTTGCCGCCCTGAGCTCTCCTTCTTCAAGGTCGCTATCTGGAGTGGTGGCAGGCAGCGCCGGTGGGGCCGGAACCTCCAGAATATTGGCCTCTTCAAGAGCCTGGAGCAAGCCACTGACAAGTGCGGAAACGGCAATGGGTCTTGGGTGAACCCAGTCGTAGAACCCGTCATTCCCCGGAGACGGCAGGGCCCGATTCACGGCGGCTTCCGTGTCTGCCAGTACCACACCCTTGCCGTCGGCCAGGCGACGAATGACCTCGTTGAGGTCTCTGGGGGCTCTCAGCGGCAGGCCGTCGTGATTCACTGCGGAGGCCAGGGCATTTGCAGGATCCTGGCCTGCTTCTCGAACCTTCAGTCCGAGCTGCCAAGACACGTCAGCGGACTCCGGGAACTGGGTGGAGAGACCCTGGAGTTGACCAAGAGTCTGGTCGGACAAGCCGGCGAGGGATTCGGGGCCCTCGGTGCTCCAGTTGGGGTCCAGGCCGGACATGTTGGAGGCTTGCGTGGCGAGAATCACCGGAACGTCCGCCTTCTCGCTCATTTGGAGGATTCGATTGAGATTGCGCTCGAAGACTCCCACAATGGCTTGTCGATGCTCTGGGGACCCATAGGAGGGTGGCCCAATCCAGCCCGGAGAGGTCGTGGGGCGTGGAAGTGCCTGGAGGAGCTGTCGCACGAGGTTGAAACGCCACAGACTGGCCGGAAACCGCATGGGAGCTGCCAGGAACTCGTTGTGCCCGTCGTAGACAATCACGGCGCTTGGATGCCAGGAGAGTGCACGATCAAGGAGTCTCCGCGTGTCATCGGACGCCCCACCGTTGACGCCGAGATTGATGATCTCGAATTTGCCGGGAGCCACGTCGTCTAGGGAGGCCTGGAGGCTCCCAGCGATACCGTGCATCGGTCGGCCCATTGGCTCGGTTCCCCGCGGCCGGGTTGGATATCCAAAGGAGGTCGAGCCCCCGACCAGCAGCAGGCGGGTCACCCCCTCGGCAGGCTGTACCGAGAACTGGATGGGACGGAACTGTTGGCAGCCGAAGGTGACCTCGGTCTCGGTCTCATCCAGCCAATACCAGGATGGATCGACTGGCCAGGCGAGGTGGGTGGCGTGGTATTCCAGTGCCGCCAGGGCAACGAAGACGGCGAGCACACAGCTGGCAAAAAGCCGAAAGAGTGGCCAGAGTCGACGCATCCCGTTCCCTGTCACAGCAGGGGGTACACAAAGGGGCTGATGGCTGGAAAGAGGGACAGAACCACGAGGGCAACCGCAAACACCAGGAGAACGACGACGACGGGAATAGCGAGCTTGAGCCTATCACCAGACATGGCAGAGAGAACAGCGAAGACCGACTTCAGCGCGGATCGGGAGGCGGCGGAGCGCGTACGCTTCTTCTGGGGCGGTTGTGTCATGCGGTCACCTTCTTGATGAAGACGTGGTCCACAACCAGGCAGGGGATCTCGCTTCTCGCAAAGAGAAGCAGCGCGTCGGCCGGGGATGCGGTCAGCGGGTAGCCTCGCTCCTGGAGCTCAAAAAGAGCGAGCGCGGGCAGGCCATGGAGGGCGCCCCATGCTTTGAGCAGCTTGTACAGGCTCGGGTGGCGCTCCGGGCTGCAGAGCAAGGGCACGCACGTGCCGTCAGGGGCCACGCAGGAGTCAACGAGTGGCCGGGCATCCGGGCAAACCTCGGCCCGGACCTGGTTCCAGGGTGCGTCCCACGGAGGATCCACCAAGACCTGTTCCGCATCGTCCGTGGCGATGGCGAGGGAAGGAATGGAGAACTGTGGTTGTCCGGCGATTCTGTGTGCAGTCTGCGCCAGGGTTGTCGGGTGCTTTGGAGCGGCCAGAATAGCTCGATCTCCCAAGTTCCGCGTGGCACACGAAAACCTGCCCTGGTGCCATCCGATCGCGTCACCGGACTCCAGAGCGGCAACACAAGCCGCCACCAGAGAGTCCTCATGGGTGTGTACGGTGCGCTCGAGTTCGAGCCCTGAGGCCGACACGTTGCTCCCGGGCATGCGAAACCGACGCCATGCTCCTGGTCGTAGGTGGGCGGCTGTCTCCGCCGCCTGGTTTGCGTCGTAGGCTCGACCGAGAAACGGCCATTCGCCGCGTGTTGTTTCCGTCTTTCCGAACCGGGCCCCGTACAAGGCTGCGCCCAGGGCGTTGCCCGCGTCGCCGGGGTCGGGAGGCACAAAGATCGCTTCAAACAGTCCAGATCCACGAACCCGACGAACGATCTCCGGGTCGGCTGCGATCTCTCCTCCCAGGCACAGATGGGGGAGTCCGGTATCGCCCCGGAGCTTCTCGCAAAGCGCCAGCACCCGCTCTGAGATGACCTCCTGAAGCGAGGCGGCGATGTTCGCCAGCTCCTGGTCACGCGGGCTGGAAAGCTGTCCTCTTTGTACATCGTCCGGGGCGGACCATGGCTTGCGCACGTCCCTCGGGGGACCAAAGGTCGACTCGAACTGCTCGGTCCACGGCTGCCGGAAAGGAGGAGACTCAAGGCGTTCAAACCGAAACCATCCCGGGCTGACCCGGTAGCTTCCATCCTCGGCGCCCACCAGGATTCGACGAAACTCCTCGAGTCTTGTTGGTTGGCCGTAGAGAGCGAGCTCACCCAGGTGCCACGCTTCGTTCCCAGGCGGAAAGCCAAGGTGCGTGGCGACGGCCCGGCGGAACAGCCCCAGGGAGTGTGGGTAGGAGAGGAAGCCATGAGCCAGGAGTTCGATGTCCGGAACTCGGGCTCCCTGCCCCATCGTCGTACAGGGCCACTCCCCCTTGCCATCCAACACCAGGATGGCCGCCTCCGGAAACGGAGACGTGAGAAATGCGTTGGCCATGTGCCCCAGGTGGTGTGGGATGAACTCCACCAGGTCGGGGTGCACGTCGAGTTGGGCGCTGATCTCGTTTCGCACCCAGAGCATGGACTCCATCCACCGCTTCATCGTTCGGACAAATGGGGAGAGCCCTTTGGGGAAGGGAGCGCCGAGCGTGCAGGAGAAGACGCGACTGAAGCGGTTGTGCGGTTCCTCGTGGTACACCACCAGGTCGAGATCCTCGGCGGTTATCCGGCCCTCGTTCAGGCAGAACTCCATGGCGTAGGTTGGCACGTTGGGCTCTCCGGACTGCCGCGTGAACCGCTGCTCGGAGGCGGCCGCCACGAGTTGCCCCCCGACCACCAGCGCAGCGGCCGAGTCGCTGTGCATGGCGGACACTCCGAGCACGTTCATGGAAGTGCCGGAGACTCGAATTCCACGAAACCGGGTGCTTCGTCGAGGCGCTGCCTACAGGCCCAGGCGCCCCCGAGCAGGCCGAGGACATAGAGAACGGTGAGAAGGACTCTCATGGGAATCTCGCCCAGGCGCCTGGAGAATCGAAGCCAACTCTCCCATGCACGCCGCAGCCGAGCACGTCGGATCCACCGATCTGCCTCCTTGGGTGAGCCCACGATGGCGAGGAGGAGCTTGTGGGTGAGGCCTACGTGCCCGAGTTCGTCCTTTTTTGCTTCAAGGAAGACGCTCCTTGCCGGACAGTCTCCTATTCCTGCTGCGTAGGAGTTGAACTGGTCAAAGACGTCCTTCTCCCCGACGTGGGCGTGGGCAAGAAACGCTGGTGCGGCATCCTCTCCCTTCAACGGGTCCAGGATGGGATCTCTGTGGAGGAGCGGTTTGGGTGGGTGGGAGGCCTCGTACTGGCTGGCAACCCGATCAAACTCGCTGGCGTGGTGGAGCTCTTCGAGGGTGTGCTGGAGAACGAGGGCTCGAGTAGGGGGGTCGTCGATCTGCTCCAGGGCGTGCAGCAGCTGCCAGGCGCTGTCCGCTTCCATGACTGAAAAGTACTTGAGCCGCGATGCCATTCTCCCGGAGAACGGTCTCCAGGTCAGTGGAACCAGAACCCTTGTCAGCAGGTTTCGCGGCCAATTCGTCATGGCACCTCGGCAGCGTTCTCCACGGGAAGGGGAGCCGTGATCTGGCCTGTGTCCGCTTCTACCAGTGCCTTGCGCTGGGCAGCCTCGGGCGTTCCCTTCAGCGCGGTGAGAGAGCCGACATAGTGGGCGATCGCCCAGATTTCCTTGGACTCCAGCGTCTCAGACCAGGCCGGCATGGCGGTTCCGGGAATGCCAATTCCAATCACCTGGGCCAGGGAGGCGTTGTCTCTCGCTCGCCTGAGCGGGCGATAGGTGAAGTCCGGTGGCACGATCATGAGTGGCTGCTCGCAGCGGCCATACCGGCAGACCTGGTCCTCACCGGTACAGTCCCGGTTGGTTTCACAGGCGGGATCGCCAGGGATCGGGCTGCTGTAGGACTTGCTTTCCTTGGCCTTTGAGCGCCACCTGTTGGGCCGAAAGTCGGTCTTGAATGACAAGCCAAGCTCCTGCCGGTCGGCGTTGGTGGCCTCGCGCGTCTGGAAGGCGGGGTGGCATGTGGAGCACTCAGCCACGCTGTGGTAGAGCGTTTCGCCCCTCTCAATGGCTGCCTTGTCGTCCGTCCAGGGGTCTTCTCCCGGACTGTAGGGGGCACTCACCTCTGAGTCCGGGTCGCGCCATCCGTCTCCTTCTGGGGAGAACGTCTTGATGTACTGAATCAGCGGCTCGAGCATCTGGTCCGGAAGCTCCCATTCCAGCATCGCGGTTCCATGCAAGCCTCCGCGTATCAGGAGCCCAAGGGACTCATCCGTTGGCAAGTACTCAGTGGAGGTCCCAGTGAACTTGTAGGTCGCGGTTCGCAGGTCGCGGGGGGGCGGCGTGAGGTCCGCGGAGGAGAGGCCTCGACCGTCCCCGTCCGTGCCGTGGCACGAGATGCAGTAGTAGGAGTACGCCGACTCTCCCGCATTGAGGGTGTCCGCGGAGACGGAGATACCTCCCAGGACCTGGGGCTCGGTGAAGGCGGGCTCGCAGCCCAACAATGGGGCAAGGACGAGCAGGGAGAGGGCGTGGAATTTGGGGGTCAAAGGACTTCTCCACGAATTGAACTCGATAGGGGCATGGGGGAAGTGTTCGCTTGATGGGCATGATGAAGCCACCTCAAGAACACTCCCAGGATCAGGATTGGAAGGCCCAGCATCAGGGCGGTTGCGGTGAGGTACGCCATCGCTTCGTCTCCCCCGAAGATCCCGGCACAATTGGGGCACGCGTCTGCTGTGCCACTTGCCAGGCCCGAGAGGAGCAGCATGAAGGCGATTCGGCTTACCACAGGTACACCAGGCCGTAGAGGGGGGGCCAGACAAGCACCACGAAGGTCCAGTACATTCGCCCGGCTCTAAGGCGATCCATTGATTGGGTGGATCCGGGGTCCCGGAGGGTCAGCTGGTGGATGCGTGCGAACACAACCAGGGCCACGATCACGTGCAACCCGTGACAGCCCACGAGGGAATAGAACAGGGCGCCGTAGAGGCTGGAAGATGAGGTGAGTCCGTGCTGGATCAGGCGCCCCCACTCAATGCCCTGAAACACCACAAAGACGGTGCCAAGGGCCAGCGCTGCTCCCCGCAGGGACCGGGCGATGTTGTGGTTGCCCCGGGCGGATTCGGAGACGCTGCGCCAGAGAGCGCCTCCACTGGCGATAAGAATCGCCGTGTTGATGGCGGTGGCAAAGACCGGTAGGCGCGGTTGGTCGAGGGGTGGCCAGAGACCTGCTTGGGACCGCAGCACCACGTAGGCGCTGGCCAGGCCACAGAAGAGCATGGCCTCAGAGATCAGAAACAGTGCGCACCCGAGGACGATGTTGGGAATCGCCGGAGACGGTCGGGTGGGGCGCACCTGTGCTGCTGCGGTCATTGGACGGGCTCTGCCCCAAAGACCCAGGCGATGTCCGGAATGAGGCCCACATAGAGCACCATCAGGGCCAACAGGCAGCCGACAATCAGCACCTTGATGGCTCGTTGCTCCAGGGTCACGTGCATGAAGCGGGAAGCCACAAGCCACGCCTTGAAGAGGGCGATCAAGAAGACAAAGGCAATGGCCCACTGGCTCCCGGAGACAGCTGTGGCCACCAGCGAGATGCCGAAGGCAACCGACAGCACTATCCAGACCCGGACGTAGTTCGTGGGGGGGTGAGAGTCACTCATGGAAACCTCAGCTGGCCAGGTAGAGAAGGGGGAACAAGAAGATCCAGATCACATCCACGAGATGCCAATAGAGGCCCACGTTCTCCACCCATTCGGGGCTCTTCTGGCTTGGGGTCTTCCACGCGACAACGGCAATCGCTGTCATCCCGCCGATGACATGCAGCGCATGGAGGCCGGTCAGGATGTAGTAGAAGGACCAGAACAAGCCAGTCACGGGTGTGTACCCGGCGTGAATCTCGTGGGAGTACTCAAAGGCCTTGATGCAGAGGAACACGAGCCCCCCGCCCACCGTGAAGAAGAGAAACCGGGAGCTCTTGGCGAAGTCCCCCTTCGCTGCGGCCTCGTGGGCGAGAATTGCTGTGAGACTGCTGGTGAGAAGCACCATCGTGTTGATGGCGCCGGCGGCCGTCATGGTGTGTGCAGCCTCTGCGCTCCACTCGGGATGGCGCATCCTCAGGAGCACATAGGTGGTCACGAGGCCACCGAAGATCAGGATCTCGGATCCCAGGAACCACCACATTCCGAGGCGGCCTGTGGGCGTCTCCGTGGCGGTGCGGCGAATGGAAAGAGTGGACATGGCTGCTCATTTCCCCGCTTGTTGATGGGTTTTCAGTGCATCGAGCGGAGCGTCGGCTGTCTCGTCGCTCTTCCAGACCGGAAGAAAGTCGGGCCCATCCCCGGGAGGGCTGTAGAAGTAGGGCCCCCGGTAGCTGACGGGGCGTTCGGTGAAGTTGCCGTGGGGGGGCGGGGAAGCGGTGTTCCACTCCATGGTCGTGGCGTTCCAGGGGTTCTTTCCGGCCACCTCTCCCTTCTTCAACGAAAGGAAGATGTTGATGACAAAAGGTACCTGGAAGATGAGCATCGCTGCGGTTGCCACGGTGGCAATCGCCTGGAGAGACTCAGCGTGCCCCTGGAGGAAGTCAAAGGAAGTAGGAACCGCGATGCGGCGGTGGTGCCCCAGGAGCCCCAGTTGGAACAGGGGAATGAAGATTGCGTTGAAGGAGAGAAAGGTGCCCAGAAAGTGAATTGTGCCCAAGCGCTCGTCCAGCTTTCTCCCGAACATTTTCGGGTACCAGTGGTAGATGCCAGCGAAAGTGCCGAACAACGTGATGGGGACCAGGGTGTAGTGAAAGTGCGCCACCACGAAGTAGCTGTCGTGGATGTAGATGTCGGCGGCAGCTGATCCGTTCATGATGCCGGTCACTCCGCCGATAAAGAACAGTCCGATGAACCCCAGGGCGAACTGCATGGCGGTGGTGAACCGAATGGACCCCTTCCACAGGGTCGCTACGAAGGCAAACATCGCGACCGCAAAGGGCACAGAGATGAGGATTGTGGTCAGACTGAAGGGGGCGGCCAGGCGCGGGTCAATGCCACTGATGAACTGGTGATGGGCCCAGACGACGAAGCTCAAGATTCCAGCAACGATCGTGGACCAGACCACATGACGCTGAGCGAACAGGGCCTTCCGCGAGTTCGCGCAGAGGACCTCTCCCATGATCCCAAGAGCAGGCAGGAGGAGCACGTAGACTTCCGGGTGTCCGAAGAACCAAAACAGGTGCTGAAAGAGCAGCGGGTCTCCCCCCAGGGAATTCGCATAGAAACCGGTTCCGATGGTGCGATCCAGCAGGAGCATCACCGCCCCCCCGATCAGGGGCCCGACGGAGATCATGAAGACGATGCTGGCGATGACAATCTGCCAGACCACGAACGGCCAGTCCCAGATGCGCATTCCCTCGGCACGGAGATTGATCGAGGTGGTGATGAAGTTGATCCCCCCCATGAGAAAGGCCACCAACTCAAGGGCGACAGCCAGAATCCAGAGGTTCACGCCCCAATCCACGCCGCTGAAGATCGCGTCTGCTGCCAGTGGTGGGTAGGAAGTCCATCCCCCAGCGGCAGCACCTCCCGGAACGAAGAACGACGCGATCAAGACCACCGTGCTCAAGAAGAAGATCCAAAAGGACATCATGTTGAGCGTGGGAAACGCCATGTCGTCGGTGCCGATCATCAAGGGAATCAACAGGTTTCCGAAGCCTGCCACCAGCAGGGGCATGGCGACCCAAAAGATCATGATCGAACCATGCATCGTGACGTACGCGTTGTACTCGTGGGGAGAGATGGCCCCCACCAGGGGCAAGGGGTCGCCCGGCCACGCCAGCTGCAGTCGCATCCCGTAGGCCAGGAGGCCGCCAAGCACGGCCATGACCAAGCCTGTGAACATGTACTGCTTGGCGATGACCTTGTGGTCCGTCGAAAAGACGTGGGTTCTAAGGAAACCTTGTGGAGCGTGGTTCATTAGCTCTCGTCCTTTGCTGCCAGCAATGACTGCTGGCTCGACGTGTTGTTGACCCAGTCTTCAAAGGACTCGGCTGACTGAACGATGAGCTCACCACGCATCACCGTGTGGGAGGCACCGCAGATCTCTGCACAAGCGATCTCATAGGTGCCCTCCACCGTCGCCTCAAACCAACCCGGAATGGACCGGCCTGGGACCGCGTCCTGCTTGAGTCTCAGCTCCCGCACAAAGAACGAGTGAAGCACGTCTTTTGACTCGAGTTGAAAGCGGACAATGCCGTCCTTGGGGACGTGCAACTCAGAGACCGTGCCGAAGTCGTCCGCGGTGTCCAGGACCCCGTCCTCCCCGGCGTAGGTAAAGTCCCAGGCAAACTGGCGAGCCGTCACCCGGACAAGCAGGTCGTGCGCCGGAACATCAATCTTCACTTCGTCCCAGACCGCGTTGCTGCGAATGTCGATCACCATGTCGCAGATGAAGACCAGTCCCACCGGGACATAGATCCAAGCAAGGGACTTTCGGCTGACCCCTGGCATCCAGGCTGCGCGGACTTTGTCTTTGCGGCGAAAGGCCACGATCGCGTAGAGAAGCAAGCCTTCGCACACCACCAGCCAGGCGAAAGCCAGCCACCAGATGAGAAGAATGATCCCGTCGATGGCAATTCCGGATGAGGAAATTGCGGCAGGTAGGTCACCAGGCATGAGCGAACTCTCCCGTTTCGCGAATTCGATTGGGCTAAACGCAATGGTCGTGCCAACTCGGTTGGACGGTAGAAGGCGGGTTTCGGAGCGCTTCCTTCCTGTGGGTGTCCGACAGGGGAGGGCGTACGTGCCCATCGTTGGGCCCACCGTGGGCCAAACCCCACAGTTTTGCCCGGTGAGGCTGTGCGTTGTTTGCGCCAGGTGTGGTGGGCGGTAGGCACGAACCTGCTCGAATTTGGGTGTATGATGGGTGTATGAGCAGTGCAGCCCGCTCGGGACGGCGGTTGGCGTGGTGCCTCCCCCTTGCTTGGACCGCTGCCTCGTGCGCGGGCTGGAAGGATGGCCCAGATCAGGACACGTCCGCGAACCAACGGGAAGTGGTGGATGGTGATCCAAAGAGAGAGGCCTGTTCCGACTTGTCCATGGAGCCAGGCCAGACCGTTCGGCTGCGCAAGGAGGATGTCCTCGGGCTGGAATTTCCGGATCAGAGAGGGCCGGGGTTGGTGCTTGTAGACCTGAATGAGGATGGCTGGCTGGACCTGGTCTGGGCGATCCCCGCGGGGGCCTCGAGGATCTTCCTGAACGATGGGGAGGGCCGTTTGGAGCGCGTGGGCGGGACCATTCTAGGTGGGGACCGCCTGCCTCCGGCCATCGCTGTGGCGGCAGCGGACCTGAACGGGGACGGCGCCACAGACCTTGTGCTTGCGTCGAAGACGGGACATCCCGATCGGGTCTTGACCCACTTGGGTGGCTTGGACTTTTCCTCCACCAAGCTGCCGGGGAGCGAAGGCGAGTCAAAGACCATCTCCATCGCGGATGCGGACAATGATGGTGACCTGGACCTCTTCATTTGTGGGTTCTCCGCCAATGTGCCGGTGAACCCAGAGAGCGACCCGGACTGGGTCGAGCCGCACGGTGAAGGGAACTTCCTGTATTTGCAGCAGTCCGATGGCAGCTGGCTCCAGGCTTCAGATGCTCTTCCCCCGGAGATTCTGAACTCGCAGTGCTACCAGGGCACCTGGTTGGACACCGAGGGAGACGGCGACCTTGATCTCTATGTTTCCAACGAATCGGGAATGCACTTTGTGCCCAACCAGCTTCTGCTGAACGACGGCGACGGGCATTTCGACATCGACCCGAACTGCAATTGCGATCTGCCCATCGAGGGTATGGGCGGGGCGCTGGGCGACGTCAACGGGGATGCCCTGCCCGATCTCTACCTGACCGACATCGGGAGAAACCACTTGCTGGTCAACCTGGGCGAGGACGGCTTTGTGAATGAGACGGCGGCGCGGCAGGCCCTCCCGGACCAGGAGAACATCGGGGCTTCCTGGGGCACCCAGTTCGTGGACTTGAACCGGGATGGGTTGGAAGATCTCGTGACGGCCTATGGGCGCTTGATGCTCGAGGAGCAGGACAGTGCGGAGCAGGATGTGATCCTTGTCCAGCAGGAGGATGGCCTCTTTCGCGATGTCTCGGTGGAGGTTGGCTTTGATGGGGAGGGCGTGGGAAGGAACGTGGTGGTGGGGGACTTGGATCGGGATGGTCGACCGGATGTGATCACGGGGGGGGTACAGCTTGACTACGGCTCCTACTTCTTCCGGACCTGGTTTGCTCGGGGGGGCTGCCCCACAGGGATTCAGCTTGGCTTCCCCCATTCTTTTGGGTTCGGGCCAAGGGTGGAGGTGACGCTGCCAGATGGCCGCACCTACAACCGCTGGCTGGAGACCTCGAGCACCTACGGCGCCTCGGCGCCGGAGCTGACCCTTGGGCTGGCCGGTTGGGCTTTCGCCGAAGTGACTGTCCATTGGCCGTGGGGGACGTCAGAATCCCTGGGCCAGCTGTCCGCTGGGGCCGTTCTTGAGGTCGCTCAGACCGACCGGTGAACTACCGGGGCGTCACCACGCCAGCGCTGTTGGCCCAGGCGATCTCGGCAAAGTAGGTCACGGTGTCTTCGCCGCTGATCTGCCGGGTGTCCGTCCATTCGAGGGCACCGTTGAGGTACACGTTCATGGTGACGGGGTTTGCGCCTTCATAGGAGCTGCCCGGGTAGTCGTGCACGGCAATGGTGTAGGTGCCGTTTGTGGGCGACTTGATGTTGATGTTCTCCGGGCCGGTCCCCGTGATGTCATCCAGGTCCAGGGACGGGTCGTCGTCGGTGCTGCTTGCGCTGCCCCAGTTCACGCCGCTCCAGGTGCAGTTGCGCCAGTGGCAGTCCGTGTCGTTGTCCCAGCTTGACCCGTCTTCGTAGTAGCCGCCCGGGGCGATGAGGTGCAGGTCCATGTCGTCGCCGGGATGGGTCCAGTACATCTCAATCCACATGTCCTCGTCCGGCGCGGACGTCACGGTGGTGCGGCACGGGGCCGACTGCATGCCGGAGTCGTTGGTCACGATCAACTGGCCGACGTACTCCCCGGCGAGGTCCGGGTAGAAACCGGTGCGGTTGGCCCCGCCTCCGGGCATGCCCACTGCGGACCCGCTGGGTGCGGTGATGAGGGTCCAGTCCCAGGACACCAGCGTGCCACCGGTGTTGTCGTAGCTGTCCTCGCCCCACCAGGTGACCGGGTCCACGAGGGGTTCCACTGTGTCGGGACGCGCTTCGCACACGGCGACGGGGACGTCCAGGGAGTTCCCAAACAGGTCCACGATCACTTCCGGCTCGTAGACATCACTGCTCTGCACCAGCACCTCGCCGACGGACTCGGCGCCAGACGGAATCAGTGAGACTTCAATCTCCACGGTTTCAGAAGCCAGCATGGCCGTAGGCCACCACTCGGTGAGAATGGAGAAGTCAGAGGAGCCCGACAACGTGATGTCCTGGATCTCCAGGGTGGCGTTGCCGACGTTGGTGATGGTGAAGCTCTTCACCTGGACGTCGGTCACCGCTTCAATGTTGTACGTAAGCTGCGTGGGTTCCACCAGAATGTGTGCACCCAGCGCGTCATCCTTGTTGGTCTCGTTCAGGCTGTAGTCTGAACAAGCGGTCGCACCCGAAAGGAGGGCGAATGCAAACAAGACGCAGGGAGAGGGACGACACACCATGGGAACCTCCGGGCAACGAGCGCCTTATGCCCACCTGCACCGGGGGGTGTCAAGGAAAAAACCAGGAAAACACCGCTCCTGCTTATGTTGTCAGGCGCAGGTCAGGACAATTTCCCTCCCGGTGGCATTGCATGATCTCCGAAACAAACTCGGAGGCACCCATGTCCAACTCCTCACATTCCCGCTCACCTTTCGTGAGTCTCACACGCCGACGTTGCCGTCCAGCCGAACACCTTGTCGGTCCTCCTTATTTATTTTGTGTAACCTTTCGGGTTCTACCCTAAACATGATAGTGTCTCTACACTGACGGAGACATGCATGTCGGGGAGCGTTCAGGGCTGCGGGATCACGATGGGCGAGCTGATGCGCCTGACGGGCGTCAGCCGGGCGACCATCTACCACTACCTGGAGGTCGGGCTGCTCCCCCAGCCCGAGCGACCCAACCTGCGGATGGCCTACTACGACCCGGGCTGCGTGGATCGGGTCCGCGTCATCCTGGACCTCAAGGAGCGGCGATTCATGCCGCTGGACGCGATCAAGCGTGTCTTCGACGACGGCGGCCTCGATGGGCTCCACGACCTCGACGGCCGGCTGCTGCGGGCCATGCGACGGGACGCCGACGAGGGGGGCGACGCCATTGGCCGCGCCGAGCTCCTTGAGCAGCACCCGGTCGCCTCAGAGGTCCTGGAGTCCCTGGCGGGCGCCGGGCTGGTGGCTTCGGCCGACGGGCCCTTCTGCACTGAAGAGGTCGAGGTCGTGGCGGCGGTGCACGAGATGCGGGAGGCGGGGCTCAACGAGGATCTCGGCTTCTCGGTGGACCAGATGGGCCTGTACACTGCGGCGTTGCAGACCCTGATCGACCTCGAGCTCGCCACCTTCAACGAGCGCGTGCTCGGCGCGGTCTCCCCCGAGCGGGCCGCGCCGATGGCCCATGTCGCCGTGGAGGCAACCTCGAGGATGCTGGGCGCGCTACACCGCCGACTGCTGCGCGATCGCCTCGAAGGCCTCGTCGCCGCGACGGATTCCACGAAGGAGAGACAATGAAGAAGCAGTTCGACGTGATCGTCGTCGGTGCGGGCATCAACGGCCTGGCCTGCGGTGCCTACCTGGCCCGCGCGGGGCTGGATGTCGCCGTGGTCGAGCGCCGCAACGAGTGCGGCCCGTTCGCCATGACCGAGGACATCTTCGGGGCCGGCGTCCCGGTGGACACTCACGCGGGGGTCTGCTTCTTGCCGATGTCCCCGGTTTGGGGCGACCTCGAGCTGGGCCGATTCGGCCTCGACCTGATCCTCCCCGAGATCCCTGCCGGGACGCTCTGGAAGGACCGGAACCTGCTGTACTCGTACAACCCGGTGAAGAACGCCGAGGCGGTCGGTCGGTTCAACAAGAAGGACGGCGAGACATTCTTGAACTTGACCACCCGGTTTCTCCCCCACATGGTCGAGGTGGCGCAGCGAGCCATCTTCAGCCCACCGTCCGAGGAAGGGGAGGACTACCTGTTCTCCCTGGGCGAGCTTGTCGGGTTCTCTGCCGCCGATCTGAGGACAATGAACGGCGTAGAGCTGCTGGAGCTGCTGTACGACGACGACCATGTCCGCATGAGCCTGCTCGGTGTCGCCAACATCGGCGTCTTCGGCGACCCGGGCGAGAAGGGCGAGGGCGCGATCATGACGCTGCTGACGTGGGCCCTCTCCATCGGGGTTCCGCGTGGCGGGATGCACAACCTGGTGCACGCCCTGGTTCGCTGCTTCCGGAGCCACGGGGGCACACTGCTGCTCAACGCGCCGGTCGAGCAGGTCACCTGGTCGGCGGGCAAGCCCGACGGTGTCGTCCTGTCTGAGCACTCCGCCTACGGCCCCCTGGAGCTGTCGGCTACCGACGCGGTCGTCATGCACACCAGCCCCCCGATCGCCCGCCAACTCCTGGGTGAGCACGAGCTGAAGCGCCACGATCCGGCGCTTGCCCGCAAGATGGAGCACTGGGACATGACCGGCCACTGCGCCTTCACGTCCTACTTCCTGCTCGACCGCCCCCCGCCGTGGGGGTCGGCTTCGTGGGACGCCGGTGTCAACAAGTGCGCCTTTCCCCTGCGCGCGTGGGACACCTGGGAGGAGGCCAAGCTGTCCTTCCAGCACGGCACCAACGAGGAGCTCTTCGACGTCGCCGGTGACGTGGGCGAAATGTACAACCTGTCGCCCATCGACCCGAGCCGCCGCTCCCCTGACGGGCGCTCAGTGATCGTCTTCGAGATGGAGTACCCGGTGAACCTGCGCCGCTTCGGCGGCAAAGAGGCGTGGGACGACCGGGCGATCACCGATCGGCTGCACGCCGAGCACAAGGCCGACCTCGAGCGCCTCGCACCGGGAATCTCCAAGCACATCGTCAACGAGTCCTACTCGACCCCGATGGACAACTGGCGGCGCAACCCGTCGGCGATCTACGGGCACGAGCTGGGCGGCGACGTCAGCGGCGGCCAGTGGTACCTCGGCCGGATGCCCAACCGGAGCGACATCGACGGGCTGTACTTCAGCCAGGGGGTCTGGCCGGCCTCGCTGACGCACCTGGGCAACGCCTACGTCACCGCCGGCTGCGTCGCGGAGGACCTGGGGGTCCGGGACAAGGAGTGGTGGTGCCACCGCCCCTTCGACTTCTTGATCGAGAACCCGCCGCCGATGGGAGGGCGCCGCCGTGGCTGACAACGAGACCCAGTATGACGTCATCGTCCTGGGCGCGGGCCCCAACGGGCTGACCTGCGCCGCCTACCTGGCTCGCGCGGGCGCGAAGGTCGCCCTGGTCGAGCGGAACACGGAGACCGGCGGGGGACTGGTCACCGAGGAGTTGTGCGGGTTCAAGATGAACTTCCACGCCACCTACATGATGCTCGGCGAGCAGATGCCGCCCCACACGGACCTGGACCTGGGCGCCGGCGGCGTTCGGTACGTTCGGCCCGAGCAGCAGGCCTCGTTTCTGTTCGACGGGCACGAGTCGCTGACGCTGTACACCGACATCGAGCGCTCGGTCGCCAGCATCGCGGCGCTGTGCCCGGCCGACGCCGATCCTGCCCGACGGCTGCTGACCGAGACGGCGAGCTTGTGCGAGGCCTTCCTGGTGCCGGCGACCTACGTCCCAGCGGTAGAGCCGATCGAGCAAATGTTGCTGCTACGGGACTCTGACGCGGTCGGCGATCGCATCGCGGAGATCTCTGAGGATTCGCCGCGGGAGTACATCGAGTCGTTCGGGTTCCGGGACCCGCGCGTGCTTGCGGGCTTTCTGTACCTGGTCTCGATGTTTGGGCTGGACCCCGAGGAGGGGGGCATGGGCTTCCTGGCTCCCATCTACCTGCACCGGATGACGCAGGCCGCGCTGGTGCGGGGAGGCTCCCACCAGCTGTCCTCGACCCTGCGGCGAAAGGTCGAGGAGGCCGGCGGCAAGGTCCTGGTGGGGCGCGGAGCGCAGCAGATCGTGACTGAGGGCGGTCGGGCGGTCGGCGTCGTGCTGGAGGGGGGCCGCGAGCTGCGGGCCCGGGCGGTCGTCAGTACGCTGAACCCCGAGCAGACGTTCCTGCAGCTCCTGGAGGGCGGCCCGGTACCGGTCGACGTGACCGACGCGGCCGCCGCCTACGAGTGGGAAAAGACCAGCATGTTCGTCGGGAACTGGGGGATCCTCGGTGGGGCGCCGCGCTACGAGGGCTGGCCGGACCACGTCGACCAGTCGCTGCTCGTGGCGATGGGGTACGAGTCCCCCGATGACGTCCTGGGGCACCTGCAGGAGGTGGCCGCGGGCGACACCAGCCGGATGGCCGGTCACGGGACGGTCTGCTCGCTGCACGACCCGTTGATGGCCCCCGGTCACGTGCCTTTCGGGTCCCCGCACTCGATCCGGTGGGAGTCCTGGGCGCCGTTCGACGCCGACTGGAATCGCTGCACCGCCGACTACGCCGAGCGGGCGCTGGCGACGTGGACGCGGTACGCGCCGAACCTGGCATCGGCCAACATCCGGGCCTCCGTCCCGTGGTCTCCGCGGGACATCGAGCAGCACCTGCCGACCATGAAGCGCGGATCGATCAAGCACGGGGCCTACACCTCGCTGCAGATGGGGCACAACCGGCCGTTCCCGGACTGTACGAGCTATCGCACGCCGCTGGACGGGCTGTACGTCGGCGGCGCGAGCACCCACCCCGGCGGAATGGTGATCCTGGGGCCGGGCTACAACTCGGCCCGGATCGTCGCCCACGATCTGGACCTGGACGTCTGGTGGGACGAGCCGGAGATGGTGGTCGCCGCCCGGGAGCGCGGGTACTTGCCCGACCCGGATGCGTTCGGCGCCGTCGGCGCGGTCGACAACGATCCGGCCCCCTGGATGCCGCGATGAGGCTGGCATCCAAGGGACTGGGAAAGATGACGCTGCCCTTCCGGCTGTCCGAGGCGGACGTCGTCCTGGAGGATGGAGAGTTGATGTTCCAAGGGGTGATCAAGGAGCGTACGGTCAACTGGCCGTACCGGGCACAGCTGCAGGAGTCCGACATCGTCGGGTTCGTGGTGCTCGCGCGCCGGCCCGAGGTCGTGCGCTTCGTGGCCGAGCAGATCGGCCTGCGGCTGGTCGGTGCGCTGTTGGGGGCGACGCTCCAGCTGCTGGCCCACCCGTTCCGGCGGCAGCGCGCCCAGGAGGAGTCGAAGTCGTGAAGTTCTGGTCCAAGGGTCTGGGGAAGCGCTGCCTGCACGTGGACTGCGGCAGCGAGGAGCCTTCGGTCGAGGGCGACCAGCTCGTGCTCGAGGGGACGACGCCGCCGCCGCTGAACTGGGCCTACACGATGCAGATGGACGGCGTGGACTGGATCGAGTTCGTCTCGTTTGCGCTGCGCCCCAAGGTGGTCCGGCACATGCTGGCTCGCCGTCGGTGGGGCCTGGCGCTGCAGGCGGGCTGGCACATGGCGTGGTTCGTCGCGGCGGTGGTCTTCACGTTGCCGGGCGCGTGGGTGCGGAAGGCGCGGGTCTCGGGACACCCCTAAACGGCCTCTGGCGCTCCCGACGCGAATGCCTTCACACTGGGGTCCGTTCCAAAGTGGGCGTCCGTCACCAGGCGTCGTCGAACGCCCGTGTCCAGGTGATCCCAGACCCGGGACGGAATTCCATCTCCAGCCCACCAGATGTGGAATTCCTCGGCCAGGGCGTCTCGCAGAAAGTCCACTCGGCCCCGGTGGACCACCTGGCCAGAACCGTCCATCGCTGCGACCCCCGTCATTTCGGACACTTCTCCGCCGTGGGCGGTTTCGGCCCGCTTCTTCCGGCGGGCCCGGGAGAAGTCCAGGCGAACCACGCCGTTGGGGGCATAGAAGCGAACGAGGTCCTCCACCAGCTGTTGGTGAACAACCCGGCGAAGATCCGGCCCCATGGCGGCCAGGGCGGGGGTGTCCTGTTCCAGGTCAGCTGGGTGGGGGCCTGGATCTCGCTTTGCGTAGACAGGGCCCGGGTCCAAGGCGAGTCCGCTGGAGGCGTGTGGCATCGGAAGGTCCAGAGCGGTCTCCAGTCGATCGGTGGGCACCCAGCCCAAGGTGCTTCGGGTGGTCATGGGTTCCACGCTGATGTCCCCTGGGGGCAGGGCGGCAAAGGCTGTCTTGCGGCGGCGGGTGTTGTGAACCAGCGGGCGAATCAGTGTGTTCAACTCTTCGCCGGAGTAGGCGTGGGCCCCCCCCATGCAGGGAGCCCGGCCTGGAACCAGGGTGTCCAGGTGGTCCAGAATGCTCCTCGCCACCTCGGTGCGTGACACCGGGGCGTAGCGGGAGGCGGAACGAAAGACATAGGGTGCGCCGCCATCGGGGGGCCAGACATGGCCTTCGATGATCTCGTCGAAATAGCAGCTGATTCGCAGCAGGCCCCAGGGACCCGCCGCGCTGCGCACCCGCTCATCCAGGTGGAAGCTCATGCGATTGAGTCGGGAGGGTGACCACCGAAAGGCGCCCATGACCGTCACATGGAGAATGCCTGTGGCGCCAGCGGCGGTAGCAGCCTGAATGATGTTCGCTGCGGCGTTTTTTCCGTAGAGGGGCGCATCCGGTCCTGCCGTGCGGGGATCAATGCAGGAGATCACCCGGGTGGCTCCCTTCAGGACTGCACCAAGGGACGCGGGGTGATCAGCGTCCGCATAGGACACGCACCGAATGGGAAGTGCCTTGTTCAGGCGGCTGACGTCCCGGTCGGAACGGGCGATGGCCCGGACTTCCAGTCCCCGCCGAGTTGCCTCCGTGACCACCTCGGACCCTGTGCGTCCGTTTGCTCCAAAAACCACCAGCATGAAGGAATGCTAACCCGGGAATCCTCAGGGAGAGCTTCTATGAGCCTATTCGCAGGCGGTCTCCAGAGGTTCGGACCGGTTGTTGTCTTCGTTGCACTCGAGGATCCACCCGGCTCCCTGGCCATCGTCATCTGCCACCAGGCGGAGTTCTGCCCCTGCGGTCTGGGCGGAATCCAGGGGAATCATGACGCCGGGGCTGGTCTGTCCGGGCAGGACGGGTGCGCTCAAGGCCGAGGTGTGCAAGACCTCCTGGCTGCCGTCTCTATTGGCGTACAAGGTGAGCTGGGTGTGGGCAGGAAGGGGATCCATGCCCTCGTTTCCCAGGCGCACCACCACCGAGAGTTGGTCTTCCCCGCAGCCGTCCATGCAGACGCCCTCGATGAGCGGAACAGCATCCGGCAGCAGGCCATGGCCCAGGTTGACCAGGGTGCCTGCCCGAAAGGAGTTGTACTGGGGCCAGTTCGCCGCAGCGGGGCTGGGGATCTGCATGTCCTCCTGGATGTTGGTGATGCTGTAGGCATGTTGGTTCCAAACGGTGCGGGCGGGACGCCAGGAGTCGTTGGCGCTCCCAAAGACCGTCAGGCCCGCCGCGCCGCCTGGCACGTGGTCACCGCCATGGGCCACCACGATCTCCGCCCGGCCGTCCCCATCCACGTCGGCGATGACCGGGTACTCGTGGAGCGTTCGAGAGGTGTGGGAGGGGTCTGTGTACCGGATGACGCCTGTTCGACCGTCGAAGACATACAGGGCGGTCTCGTCTCCGTAGAGGATTTCCGACATTCCGTTGCCATCGAAGTCGAACACGGAAGAGCCGGTGGCATGGGAGGAAGCGTCGGTGATTTCCCGCTTCCAAAGGACGGTGCCGTCCGCCTCGTAGACCGCGTAGTAGTCGGCATCGGCGATACCGATCTCCACCAGGCCATCGTTGTCCATGTCCGCCAGCGTGGGGGGGCCACCGTTGCCGGACCCCGCCAGGGAAAAGGAGGCGGTTTCGTGGCAGTTGCGATCCATGATGTGTACGGCTCCACCACCGACCGTGACCAGGTCGCCCAGGCCGTCGTTGTCCAGGTCGGCGACCGCTGGGAACCCGTCCAATTCGTCCGCGCGGCTGCAGCGCTGGGCCCCGGTGGACTCGTGGATCGACTGGCCGGTGATGACCTCCATTGATCCGTCTCCATCCAGATCCGCAGCAAAAGACTGGAATCCGATGTCGTCGTAGGCTGCAAACGTTCCCTTTCCGAACACCAGCTCCCAGGCGAGCTCCCCTGTGGAACCATGGATCACCAGGGGTCCCAGAATCACCTCCACGGTGCCGTCCCCCTCCAGGTCTGCGAGGGCAGGGGAGTGTCCGCCACAGCGAACCTGGGGTTCGGTCATCGCCCAGTCCAATTCCCCGTCATGGGTAAATGCAGCCACCACGCACTTGTTCGGATCGATCATGCGGACGGGCACCTCCCCTGTGTCGGGGGGTGGACCCGGCTCCTCCGGTTGGATGTTCGAGATCGCCTGCGCAACCAGGACAATCTCTGGCAGTCCATCGCTGTCGATGTCTCCCAGGGCCACGTTGGAGTATTGGTACGGGTGGAAGTCGAGATCGCCGACCACGATCCGAGAGAGGGTCTGGTGCACTGCGCCCGTCGCACCGTCCTGGATTCGAAGCACGCCGTGCAAGTGGCCCGTGCCGAGCCCCTCGTCGGCGATGCTCACGATGTCCGGGGTGTCGGAGGCGTTGATGATGCCATCGGCGTTGTCGTCGGTGAGCTGGCCTACCACCGGGACCATCAGCACCTCCCGGAAGGTTCCCATCTCATGAAAGATGTCCGTGGCCCACTCCACCACCATGTCCAGGTCCGACGTCTGGTCCACAACACAGGACTCGTTTTTTCCGACGCGGGTAGATCGCGCCACCTGCTCCTCGTCGCAGACATCGACTTCCAGGCCCATCACCGACGTGGAGCGGTAGATGGCGGTGTCGTGTCCCCCTTCCGAGCCGGGGGGATCCTTGAGGTCCACCCCGTAGTCGATGCAGCCTCCCCACAGGGCGACGAGTCCAACAAGGGGGAGGGTCATCCGCCCTCCAGGAGTCGACTCTTCTGGGCCTTGAATTCCGACTCGCTCAGGGCGCCGTCCTGGTGCAGACGGTGCAGGCGCTCCAGCTCTGCTCCGGGAGAGGCCGCAGGGACCTGAACGGTCACGTGTTGGGACAATCCTGGGGTGGCCGAATCGGGGGCGTTGTAGAGGGAGTCGAATTCTTCCTGGGTCATGGAGAGGATGCGCACGCCGTCGAAGAGGCCCAGCAAGGCGGGGAGACCCGTGGGGGCGAAAACAAGGGACACCACCCCGATGCCGGCCTGGCCGAGGTAGAACCGGTGGGCCCCGACCACCCCGAGAAAGAGGGCCAGGATGCCGGCAGTGACGGGATCCCTCATGAATCCTCCTGGCGGTCCACGCGCTCCTGGAGGCTCAAGGGCCGCCCCTCCCCTCGAGCGGCCCGGTAGAAGTACTCGCCGGTGTCCGTGTTCAATTCCTCTTGCACCTCACCGCGCTGCTCGAGAGCTGCCAGGGTGCGCACGACCTCGACCTCACCCAAGCCGCTTGCCCGCACCAGCCCCGCCACGCTGGTGTTCTCCCCGCACAGAAGTTCCAGCAGTTTCGGTCCGTGCTGCGGCGGTCCGGGAAGGGCGGGCTGCGAGGTGGTGGCCTTCTGCTTGACCAGGCCCAAGCCGAGGATTCCCGACCCCAGGCACACCAGGGGCAGGCCGGTGGGAAGGAACCGCAGGGAAAGGGAGAGCATGTTGGCTGGATCGTACAGGGCAAAGAAGCCGGTCAGCAGGGTCCAAAGCCCGCCGCCCAGGAGCACGGTCCCCGTGAAGATCCAGGCCAGGGAAGGGCCGGGCACCTGCCCGCCCACGCGGAAAAGGGGGCTGATCGCCATGGGGCCTCCCTGACAGGTGTCGCATGCAGTCGCACCCGGGTCAAGGACGATCGGCCAGGGATTCGGCAAGCATCTGCGTGAAGACCGCTCGTCCGGCTTCCGTGAGGTGCACATTGTCCACGAAATGTGCCTCGGTCAGGCGGGGATCCAGGGTGAAGTCCACCCAGGTCACGTGGTGGTCGTCGAGCCAGCGCCACAGGGACTCCAGGTGTTGCTCGAGGGCGGCAGGCTGCTGGCCTGGGACCACATCTCGCCGCCGCTTGTGACGCACCAGGACCAGGCGCACCCCTGCCTCTTGGGTCTCCGCCACCAACAGGGGAAGAAAAGAGGCGGAAATGTCCAGGTCCAGGGGGCTGGCCACCCCGCTCATCCAGAGGCTCTTGCTGGCGCGGTGGCGGGTGGTGACGGAGAAGGTGGTTCGCATGGCGTGGTCGAGGGTGTCGGGACCCTCCAGCCCAAGTCCCCCCGCCACGGCAGCCTTGAGCGTCTCGTTGACCTTGAACTGGGCCAGGCGACGGCTCTCCTGGTTCAGGAATCGGATGCGCTCCCTGGCCCTCCAGGTCCATTGTCCAAGTCTCGCCTCCAGGCGGGCCCCGGGAGAGGCGGCCGGATGGGCGGAAAACGCCCGCTGCCAGAGTTCTGGTTCCGGGCCCGCCACGTGCTCCAGGAGGGCTGGGCGCCAGGGACCGTCCACCCGGTACCGCGGGGCGGACAGCAGGTGATCCGTGAAGACCAGCACCACAGTCGATGGGGGATCGACGAGGAGTCGGTTCTTGAGCACGAGGTACCACCAGGCCGATCCCGCCCCGTCTCGCCAGGCCGTGCCCACCCGCACCCCCAGGGAGTCTGCCAGGGCCGCCGGATCCACTCCGTTGCCTACCACGCTGTTTCCAAGCACCACGATCTCCGGATCCGACATGAGTCCGTGGTGCCGCGCCGTCCATTCCTCCTGGGGCACAAAAGAAGACGGTTGGGCCGCCGGCGTGGCCCACCAGGCGATGCCAAGCACGAGGGGAAAGACAAGAGCAATGAGACGGGACACGATTCAGAACCGGAAGTAGAGGAAGTCGCCGCGAAGGCCCGGCGAAAGCACGCAGCAGGCGGCGAGGCAGGCGGCAGCAAAGGCCGCGTAGAGCGCTGGATGGTTGGCCCGCTTGCAGAGGGCTTCCACCCCCCAGAAGAGAGAGAAAAAGAGGCCCCCCGACAGGAGCAGGGCAGCCGCCAGCCAGTCGCTCGGGCGAGGGGCGGTGCCAATGGCTTCCCCCAACCAGCCCAGGGAAGGTGCGCGGAAGATCGCCAGGCTCACAAAGACCACGAACAACGTCCCCAGGTGGCCGAGGAGGGCTTGCCCCTTGTGGGCCGGGACCCAGTGGGCATTCCAACCGATCCGATGTCCAATGAACAGGGCGAGGCCGTTGAAGAGGCCAAAGGCGACAAAGGTCCAGGCGGCCCCATGCCACAGTCCCGCCAGCCCCATCGTGGCCCCCATGGCCCAGGCGAACCGGGCAGCCGACGGTTGGCGAGACCCTCCCAGGGGAATGTAGACATAGTCCCGGAACCACTGGGACATGGAGATGTGCCAGCGGCGCCAGTAGTCCGAGGGGGAGCGGGCTGCGTAGGGGGCCCGGAAATTCTCCACCAGGTCGATTCCCAGGAGCTTTGCGCTGCCCCGGGCAATGTCCGTGTAGCCGGAGAAATCCGCCAGAAGCTGGGCGCCGAAAATCAGGGCGCCGGTGGCCACCAGGAGCACCGAGGGGTCTCCGGCACTGAAGACCTTCTCCACCCGGGGGGCGAGGTTGTCGGCCACCACCAATTTCAGCGTGAAACCCCGCAACAGCAGCGGAGCGGCCCGCGCGAGGTTCTGCCAGCGCGGCGGGCGGTGGGCCTCCAGCTGTGGCAGCAGGCGACTCGCCCGCTCAATCGGCCCTGCCACCAGTTGGGGGAAGAAGGAGACAAACAGCGCGAAGTCCACCGGGTTTCGGCAGGGCTGGGTGCGGCCCCGGTAGACATCGATCGTGTAGCCCATGGACTGGAAGGTGTAGAAGGAGATGCCCACGGGCAGGACCACCCCCAGGGTGAAGGGGTCGAGATTCCACCCGACGGTGGCCAGGGCGGCTGCAGCGCTCTCCACGAGAAAGTCCAGGTACTTGAAGGTGGCCAGGAGTCCCAGGTTGGTGGCGAGGCTCACCCCGAGAGCCAAGCGGCGCTTCGCTGGCGCCCGGGCCATCCCCAAGGCAGCCAGGAAGTCGACTGTGGTGGAGGCCAGGAGCAGCCAGCAGAACCAGGGGTGGATCCAGCCGTAGAAGCCGTAGCTGGCCAGAACCAACAGGGCGTTCTGCCACCGCCGCCGGGGCAGAAGCGCGGAGCCTGTGGCCATGCAAGCAAGGAAGAGGAGGAAGACCTGGGAGTCAAAGCGCATGAGGCGCGAGAATCAGCCGGTGGCGAGCAGTTGACTGTCTCTTGAGTCTGGGCTCTGCAGGTCCCCCTGGAGGTCCAGGGCGAACCGTCGGGCTGCAGCGGAAGCCCGGCCTCCCTTGCCATTGTCGAGGGCCCATTGAGCATGGGCGCAGAGGGAGGAGATCTGAAAGGACTGACCCAGTGCCAGGGCGAACCGTCGGGCGCCTGCTTCAAGAGCGTCGGCATCGGTCTTGTTCTCGGCGAACCAGGTCTTGGCTCGATCCAGGTGCGCGATGGCCTGGGCAGCGGGTGCGGCGAGGGAGGCATCTGTGGCGGCCCGGCAGCCACCTCGCACCGCCTCCTCCAAGGCTTCGAACGTGCCCTCGGTGTTGAGGGCCCGGAGGGTGTCCAGGGAGAGCACGTTGGTGGTTCCCTCCCAGATGGGCAGGACCTGGGCATCCGCCAGGAGCCTTGGCAACCCCGTGTCCTCCACGTAGCCAGCGCCCCCGAAGCACTCGAGAGTCTCCGAGGCCACGGAGACGCCCTGTCGGCCCGTGGTGAGCTTTGCGATCGGAGTCAGCACCCGCGAGAGGGCTCGGTCAGCCTCCGTGGCGGCGTCTGCTTCAATTCGGCCCATGAGGCCCGCGCAATGCCAGGCCAGGTGAAAAGCGGCCTCGTAGGTGGCTTGCATCTGGGCGAGGGTGTCCCGGTGCAGTGGCTTCTGGTCGAGGGTGGCGCCAAAGGCCTGCCGGCGGGCGGAAAAGTCCCGGGCCAGGGCGATGCCCCGCCGCATGCCCCAGACCGCTGCCATGGCGTTCCAGGTGCGGGTCACGTTCAGCATGGGGGTGATGTTCCGAACGCCATTGGTTGTGCCGTACACAAGCGTGGCAGCGCAGCCATCCATCTTGAGCTCGGCTGTGGGCACCTTGCGGGTCCCAAGCTTGTCCTTGAGACGGTGAATGGTGATGCCGTTCAAGGCACCGGCGGCATTTCGGGTCTCCAAGTAGAACAGGGCAAGTCCGCGTCCTCCATCGGGATTGCCCTCTGGACGGGCCAGGGTGAGGGCCATTTCCGAGGTGGTGGCGGAGGTGAACCACTTGGTTCCAAACAACTGCCAGCTCCCGTCCTGCTCCACGGCACGAGCCAGGGAGGTGCCGACATCCGACCCCCCGGTCTTCTCGGTCATCCACTGACCGCTGGTCCAGGCGGTGGCGGGGTCTCGGGAGGTGAGGCGGGGCATGGCCCGTTCAATGAGACTCGCATTCCCGCTCTCCAGCAGGGTGCGGGCTGCGCCATCTGTCATGGCGAGCGGACAGGACCACACATCGAGGGAGGATTGCACCAGGGAGTTGAGGGTGAACTGGTGCAGCCGGCTGAAGGCGCCGTCCTCTTGCTCATAGGCACAAGCCACAAAGCCATGCTCCGCCGTCAACAGCTTCGCCCGCTCCCACAAGGGGCTGACGGTGACGAGGTCTACGCGATTTCCCCAGCCATCCCAGTTCTGCAAGACGGGCTCGTTCTCCCGATCTGCCAGCTGGGCTTCCAGGAGCGCACCCCCACCCAGATCGCCCAGGTGGCGGTATTCCTCGGTGTGGCGGGCCAGAACCTCGGGGGGAAGCTGGCGTGCCAGGTACTCCTGCAGCAAGGAGTCGTCGTCGAATTGGTTGCCGAGGGACGGCGGTTCTTGAATGAAGTCCACGAGACCGAGAGTAGTGCTGGCGGCTCGCCGCGTCCATAGAAGTTGCGGTTCGGATTGCTTGGGGTAGGCTTGGAGGGGACTGGAGACCCATTTGAAGCGACCCCTTCGCATTGCGGTTGTGAGCTTGTACGCCCTGGAGAACAATGGCGTGCGGCACGTGGCTTCGAGTCTTCGACAGGGAGGCTTTGGCGTCACCGAGATCTACTTCAAGGACTGGGTGAACAACCGGTTCCCCTGGCCCGAGGAGCGAGAGGTCCAGGCGCTGTTGGACTTGCTTCGGGAGCGGCGCATCGAGGTGGTGGGACTTTCGGTGCGCGCGAGTGCATTTCACCGCTTGGCCAAGTACCTCACTGAGCGCATTCGCCATGAGCTGGGCCTGCCCATTGTCTGGGGCGGCATGCACCCCACCTTCCTGCCGGAAGACTGCATTCCCATCGCGGACCACATCGCCATCGGGGAGACCGACAATGCGGTGGTGGACTTCTTCGTGGCCATGGACGAGGGGGGCGACCTGCGTAGCTGCGCGAGCTTCTGGACCCGGGAAGGGGACACCGTCTACAAGAATGGGCTGGCACGCTTGGTGGAGTTGGACGAGATTCCCTTCCGGGACTTCCACACAGGGGCAGACAAGTTCCACATCAAGGGGAACAAGGTCACAAAGGGCGATCCCTTCATCACCAACCCCGAGTACACGCTCCTGGCCAGCCGTGGATGCCCCTTCTGGACCTGTACCTTCTGCTCGAACACCCTGACCAAGCCACTGTACGAGGGGCTGGGCAAGAACTTCCGCATGCGCAGCGTGGAGAACCTGATCCAGGAGATGGAGTACGCGAAGAACCTGTGCAAGGACATCAAGATCGTCCGCTTTGACGACGAGGTCTTTCCCATTCGCAAGCGATGGATCGACGAGTTCTGTGAGAAGTGGCCCGCCCGCGTGGGCTTGCCCTTCGAGGTGCTGGTGGACCCGCGCATGGTGTCCTACGAGCCGCTGAAGAAGCTGAAGGGTGCGGGGCTGCGGGGCATCTGCATGGGCATCCAGGCCAACGACCGGGTGAACCAGGAGTTCTACAACCGGCACACCACCAACCAGATGATTCTCGACTGCCAGAAGGTCTTTCGGAAGGTGGGAATTGTCGCAAACCTGCAGATCATCTGGGATGACCCCTACTCCACGGAGCAGGACAAGGACGAGCTCTTTCACATGGTCATGGAGCTGGAGCGGCCCTTTGAGCTCTACCTGTTCGGGCTCACTGTCTATCCCAACACCCACCTCGCCCGGCGGTTGTTGCGGGAGAAGTTGCTCACGGAGGACGACATCGAGGGCCTCAACACCCATGCCTTCGAGCAGTTCCGGGTGGACCTGAGCTATCCACGCCCCAAGGCGGACCAGCGGTGGCTCGCCCTCATCGTGCTGGCAAACAAGCCGTTTCTGCCCAAGAGCGCGGTCTGGAAGCTCTATGAGGATGAGCGCTTCAAGGAGGACCCGCGTCCCCTCACGGCCATGGCCCAGGCTGCCAGCCTGGTGCGCATGGGGGTCTTTGCTGCAGGCATGGCCGCGCGAGGCGAGATGACGCCGTTGTTGATCAAGCGCTGGGTGAACCCGCGCTCTCTGGTCACCATGTGATGCTGCCTCGCAGCATCGGGTTTGTACGGCGGGCGCGTGCGTGGCGCCACATCGCCACATCGGCCACGATGCGCCGGGTCAAGCCGGAGTGGGTTCCGCCACCCCGCGCTGGCCACTTGATCGTGAGCTACCGGTGCAACCTCAAGTGCGATGCGTGTCCCAGTTGGCAGGTGAAAGACCACGCGGACCTCACCACTGAAGAGTGGTTGCACCTTTTTGGCCAGTTGCGTTCCCTGGACCTCGTGAAGCTCCTCGGGGGGGAGCCTTTTGTCCGCAAGGACATTGTGGAGATCCTGGCCGGGGTTCGGGACATCATTGACCCCTATGTGTTGCAGCTCACCACAAACGGAATGCTCACCAAGAGGGTCGTGGAGGCCATCCATGCGGTGGCCTGGCCCGGCTTGCAGCTGCGCATCTCCCTGGACGGAGTGGAGGAGACCCACGACAAGATGCGCGGGGTGAAGGGGAGCTGGAAGATGGTGACCCGGACCGTTGCAGCGGCCGCGGAGCTCAAGGAGAAGTACGGCTTCACGCTGGGCATCAACTTCGCTATCACCGACGACTCTGTGGAGGAGTTGGAGGAGATGATTGAATTTGCCGCGTCCATGGGAGCGGACCTCATCCCCGGTGTGTGTGTGGATCCTTTCCTGGTTGGGACGGCGCCGCCCGAGGAAGAGCAGCAGCGGGTGATTCTCATTGACAACAAGGAGCGAGCCATGGCGGCCCTGGAGGATTCGCGGGTCGGCATTCGGCGGCAATTGCCTGTTCTTGATCACGTGATTTCCAGGTTCATCACGAGGACCACACTTCGGCAGCAGGTCATGGGGGAGAATTTTGGTTTTACCTGCCGGGAGCTGCGGGACCTGCTCTACATGTTGCCCAATGGAAGCGTCGTGCGCTGTGGGCTGGACCACCGGCCGATCGGGAACGTGCGAGAGCAGTCCTTTGATGACATATGGTTTGGCGAGGCAATCAAGCCCTTCCGCAAGAGCGTTGACGACTGCCCTGGCTGCATGCAGACCAGCGTGAAGATCTTAAGCCGACTTTATGGCGGGTGCTTGTTGTCTTAGTCGCCGTGATCTCCCGGGCCTACCGGTCTTCGAACGATTCACAGGCCAGACGCATGGTGGCATCGAAGCAGGCTTGTTGGTCCTGGTCCTGGGCAAGGGCAGCCCCCTCGTTGAGGCAGTCTGAGAGTTCGGTGCCCTCGCACCAGGTGTTGCAGGTCTCGGAATAGGCCACGCAGTGATCAACGTTCTCGCCGCATCCCAGGAAGCTGGACAGCGACATCGCAACGAGAACGAAACCACCTGGCCAGGCCCGCATTTTCTGTCTCCTCGAGGGTTGTTCGAGCCTCCCACGCGCTGGTCTCGGGGTCAATCCCAGGCCGGGCAAACGGGCTTCAGCGTGGTTATTCCGTGGGCACGCCGAGAGGGTCTGAGCCCTCGGAGGAGCACACCTTGATCCTTGTCACTGGCACCAAGCGGTCGGGCACCTCCATGTGGATGCAGATTCTCGTGGCTGCCGGCCTGCCTTGGATTGGCAAGGAGTTTCTCGGGCGGTGGGACAAGTCGATCCGCGCGGCCAACCCGGAGGGGTTCTACGAGTCCCTGTTCCGCAGAGGCATCTTCTTTGCCACGAACCCGGATCCCAGGACCGGTGCCTTTCTCTTCCCTCAGCAGTGCGAGGGTCACGCGGTCAAGGTCTTCATTCCGGGCCTTGTCCGCACCGATTACGCTTACATCGGTCGCGTGGTGGCCACCCTTCGCCCCTGGCGGGACTACTGCAACTCCATTCAGCGCCTGTACGACATGGAGGACTCCTTCCTGGCGGACCTCCCCCCGGAAGAGGGACCCGACGGGAAAGTGGAGCAGCCTCTGGAGCGGGCGCTGCGGCAGCGACCGAAGATCCACCCGGCCCTGGAGTGGTGGTTCGAGAACTACGACCTCATCCGGGACATTGCGACCCGGCGCTACCCGGTGAACCTGGTCAGCTATGACACGTTGCTGGCGGATCCGGGGGCTGTGATTCCCAAGGTGCTGGAGTGGATTGGGCAGGGGGATGCGGAGGCGGCCCTGGAGGTGGTGAAGCCCCGGCTGCGCACACAGGTGGACTCGGTGGCGGATGCCCCCGTGGACGATGCAGCCGTGGAGGTCTTTGATGCGCTCCACGGGGAAATCGCCGAGAGCCAGTCCCTGTCGCGGGACCTGCTGGAGGCCATGAACGCCCTCAACAGTCGGCTGGAGGACGAGTGGTTGGGGGGCGAGCCGCGAGAGCGCACCACCGGGGGGTGAGATCAGGAGGTGTCGAGGAGGCTGTAGATCAGCGGTTCACTCTCGCCGGCTTTCTGGCAGGAGAGGAGCACCTCGAGGGTGCAGACCATGGACGGGGACTCGTCCAGAAAGAGCACTTCGTAGCTGGAGGCAACTTCCTCGCTTGGGCGAACCCACACGCGCTGGGCGACGTTCTCGTGAGCGGTAGCGCTCACGTTCACGTCGGACCCGTTGTAATCAAATTCCAGGTCCTGGACGAAGCTGTCTGTGGAGAAGATCCATCCGGTGAGGTTGTCAACAACGGTCAGGCCCTTGTCCACGACTTGGGTGGTTCCTTCTGATTCGTCGACGCTGGTGAAGGGCATTTCATCCCCGCGCATTTCAATCATCTGCCATTCGCCGACAATGGGATCCGAGGCGCAGCCTGGGGCCAGGCCGATGCAGAGGGTGGCAAGCATGGCAAGGGAGGGGGGGCGTGGCGTCACTTTCCCTTGCTCCGCTCGAAGGCCCAGTAGCCGCCTGCATTTCGATCGACGCAGTCAAGCAGAACGGGACCCTCGTGGAGCACACAGTCCAGGTTTAGCGTCTGTTCCGCGCTTTCCTCTGTCTCTCCCCCGTCCGAGTTCTCACAGACGCTGGTCTGGCCGTCGACGCGAATCTCGAAGATACGCGGTTCCACCTCCACCAACGGGCCGGTCAAGGTGGCAGCGCAGCTCCTGCTGTAGAAAGTGGACTCCCCATCCTCTGTATAGGGGGAATACCCCTCGGATTCGTCCAGGGTCAGGGTGAGGCTTGCGGTCCCGGATGCGGAGACCGCCAACGAACCGGTGATGCTGTAGGTGTAGCCCGTGTAGTAGCCATCGTAGGGGCCTCCGGTGATCGTGACGGCGGAGGTGGTGGCCAGGGGCAGGCCCACGTCGTTCATGACGGTCAGGTCCCAGTTGCCCTCGATGCCTTCGGTGTCCCCTCCACAGCCGGTGAAGCCGACGCTTAGCGCTGCGAAGGCGGGAATGAGTCGTTTGGGCGGGCGCATTGGGTTGGAGAATGTACCACGGGATTGAAGGTCTCCCGGGGCGCCGGGCAACCTCTTTTGGACGGTCAGAGAGGTGGGTGGATCTGCTTGGGAAACTGTGCTAAATCACCCAACCACGTGCGGGCGGCGCCAAGAAACGGCCCTTAGGGCCTGGAATCGCGCTGCTGAACCCGAGGAGGGGCTGGAGTGGATCTTGCAACCTCCTATCCACGACTGGAGTCCATGAGGTTCTTTCACGCCCGCGCTCGTGCAGTCGCCAATGTAGGCGCTTCTGCGTGTCTGTCTCGAATGGGAATCGTCTCTCCTCCGCGATTCGCACACATTGCGCTTCGTGTTGAAGAATCGAGTGGGTCGTGGGATTCGTTGGAACTCCACCAGTGGGAAACCGTCTTCACTCGTCTCCGTGGGCTGGATGTGGCGAAGATCGTGGGGGATGATCCTTTCGCGCGGGAGGACATCGAGGATCTCCTCTACATGCTGTTCCGGGAGGTTCGGCCGGCGTTGTTCCAGGTGGGCACGCCGGGAGGGTGGCCCACGCGTGTGGAGTCTTTTGCGAGGCGTCTGAAGTGGCCAGGACTGCACCTACGCGTGCGAATGGAGGGTTGGCCCGGTGTAGATGCCCCAGGGAGGGAGACGCTGGATCGCCTTGTGGCCCTCAAGAAGGGGGGCGCCCAGTTTTCCCTTGGCCTCAACTACCACCTCACGCCGGACACCCTCGAGGAGATGAAGGAGGCTGAGGCCTACTGCCAGAAGAAGAACGTCGGCTTCTTTCCGGGGATCCCCGTTCACTCCGTGGTCTTTCAATGTGGGCCGGGAGATCTGGCTGAACACACCGTGGATCCGGCTTGCGCTGCGGCTCTCTTCTCGAGCCTCAAGGTCCAGGACGACCAGCGGTATGGGCGCGTCGCAGGGAAGCTGTGGGGGAGCGCGAATCGAAAGCAGTTCGGCGGTCTCGTGGAGCAGGGGCCCAACCAGCGGTTTCGCTGCCAGGAGTTGGGGGCGCTGGTGTACGTGATGCCGGATGGCAGCGTGGTGACTTGTGGACACCGGTTCAGGCCTCTTGGTTCACTTCTTGACCAGGATCTGGAGGCCTTGTGGGGGTCTCGGGAAGTGAAGGACGAGCGCGTTCAGATCCGAGATTGCCCCGGGTGCTTTCAAATGAGTGTGCAGCTTGCCAGCGCACTGTACGGGGGGGAGTGGTGGTAGGGGGTCCTGGGTCGATTGGAGAACAGGGGCTTCTTTCCCTTGGCAGGTTTGCGGCTGCATTGGCCGGGGACCCGGCGGGATCCGGATTGAAGGAGGGGATGGAGGTTCTTCGCCACGAGACGGGCGCCAACCGGTGTGAGCTGTTTCTGGTCGACGGGCAGGGCGATGAGCTTCTCCTGGTGGAAGAGGTGTCGCGCCGGCCCCGCCACAGGGGTCCCGAGCGCCTGCAATTGCAGGATGGTCTGGAGGGGCTGTCCGTCGAAAGGGGGGAGCCTCTTTGGGCCGATATCACACCGGTTGGGCTGGCTCTTGAGCGTGAAGACCTGGTGGAAGCCGACTTCGCAGCGGCTCTTTGTGTGCCGGTTTGCCAGGAAGGAGAGGCTGTGGGGGTCCTCCAGCTTGTCTGGCGTCGGGATCTCTGGGCCGAGGCCAGAAGGCAGATCGGCAGGTTCGTCAATTGTGCCATGCCCCTCCTGGCGGCCCAGGTGATGTCCACACAGCAACGAGGCCTGGTTGATCTGCTTCTCTCTTGTCGAAACGGGCCACCAGACCTTCAAGACCTGATCCATGCATTCAAGGACGTCAGTGGGGCTGACATCGCGACAGTTCATTTGCTGGCGCAAGATGGAGAGGGAGTCGTGGATCGGGACTCCACATCCAGCCACTTCCTCACATGCGATGGCCTGGAGGCGGGGCTACTCTCCGAGTGCCCGCGTGAAACAGGGAAAGGCCGCTGCACGGGAATCAGTGGGCCAAGGAGAAAGTGGGATCGACGCTGTCGCTCCTTGGGCCGGGAATTTCAAACGGTGCTGGAGATTCCTCTCGTAGAGGAGGGGACAGTGCTGGGCGTTGTTTTCTTGGGGTGGAAGGAGGGAGATCGCGTCTCCCCCCTCGCTGTAGCAACTCGTGTCAGTCTTCTCGCGAGGTGCGCAGCCCGGCTTGTCTCCGCTCGAAGGCTTGAGGCTGTGCCGTGCGCCCCCGCCTCTGCGATGCCGGTTGCGGAAGAAAGGCGCCTCGAAATCCGGGTTTTGGGTGGGATGAGCGTTTTCGTGGACGGACGGCTGGTTCCACCACGAGCGTTTGGGAGGTCCAAGTCCTTGGAGCTTCTTGCCCTTTTGGCAATGCGAAGAGGCCGGAGAGCAAGCCGGGAGTACCTGTGGGAGGCGCTCTGGCCGGATGCAACTCCCGAGTCCGGACTCTCTCGGCTGCATGTGACCGTGCATGCTCTGAGAAAGGTGATTGAGCCGCAACGCGAAACCCGAGGCTGGCATCACATTCTGGAGGAACAAGGCAGCTTCTGGTTGCCCATGGAGACCGTGAGCCTGGACCTGGTTGTTTTTGAGGATCTTCTCTCCAGCGCCCGTCGAAAGAGGGGCACCGGGGAGTCACTTGCGGAGTGTCTGGACCTCGCTGACAGTGCAATCAGGCTTTGTCACGGCGAGCTGCTGGGGGATCGGTTGGAGTGGGAGTGGGCTGATCCCTGTAGGGTGGCCTTTTCCGACAAGCTGCGCGACGCATTTGGATTTGCGGTTGCCTCTGCCATGCAGCTGGATCGACCCGACCTTGCAGTCTCCTATCTTCGAGTGGCCGTACAGGCGCAGCCATTTCGCGAGGACTATCGAGAAGAACTGGTTCGGATTCTGCTGAAAGACGAGAGAACCAGCGAGGCAAACCGGGTGTTGGGTTCCTGGAGGGAATTCAACAAGATGGAAGAAGTCTCTATGCTCATCGATGGGTGACACGCTTTCTGTAAGTGGCCTGAAAGAGCGCCCCGGTATTTATCCCTCCTGAACTTGGTGACCGAGTGTCACCAGCAAGGGGAGGTTGCCGATGTTCCAGACCTCATCTTCCGGGCGGGCAGCGGGCTGGAGCGCTTGGGCTCTTCTCTTGGGGGCGTCCTTGTGGTCTGGCATCGCCTTGGCCGCTGACGCAGAACAGGAGTTCGCGATTCGTTGTGCGGCCTGTCACTCCATCGGGGAGGGCCGGCGAGTAGGACCCGACCTGCAGGGGGTTCTGGATCGTCGCACTGAGGATTGGGCTGTCGCTTTTGTTCAAGACTCCGCAAAGGTGGTCGCGTCGGGGGATGCCGAGGCGGTGGCCTTGTTCACCGAATTTGCCCAGATTCCGATGCCGCCTCAGGATTTGTCCCGAGAGGTGATTCTGGACCTTCTTGAGTTGACCCGGGTGGCGAAAGACCCTGGGAGCACTCCGGATGCCCCCGCTGCCGAGGAAGCTGTAGCCGTGATGGGCGATGCTGATCGGGGACAGGACTTGTTTCAGGGAATTCAGCGATTCGAAAAGAAAGGCCCGAGCTGCATTTCTTGTCACAGCGTCCGAAATGACGCAGTCATCAGTGGGGGCTTGTTGGGGCCGGAGCTGACCGAGACGCTCAAGGGGATGGATGCTCCCGCTGCCGGCCAGGCCAAGGTGGGAGGGTTTGTGCAGGCACAGCCGATCATGCAGCGGGCCTATGTGGACCACGCTCCCACAGACCAGGAGGTCGCGGATCTGGCTGCCTTTCTGGTCCGAATCAACAAGGACCAGGCTCGCCATATGCCTGGTGACACCGGGCGAAAGCTGGCGATGAGTGGGGCGGTGGGGACGGTTCTCCTTCTGGGCTTGTACAGCGCCATTTGGAGAAAGCGAAAGAGATTCAGCGTGAACGAGAGCATCTACGATCGACAGATCAAGTCATCTGACCTCTAAGACACAAGAAACACGGGGAACATCATGGGCTGGATCAAGGACATCATCTCTCCGGACACCCGAAAGTGGGAGGAGTTCTACCGAAATCGGTTTCAACACGACCGAATCGTTCGGAGCACGCACGGGGTGAATTGCACGGGGGGTTGTTCCTGGCAGATCCACGTAAAGGACGGAATCGTCACCTGGGAAACGCAGCAGCTTGACTACCCGCTGCTGGAGGATGGGCTGCCTCCCTACGAGCCCCGTGGATGCCAGCGGGGAATCTCCTATTCCTGGTATCTGTACAGCCCACTTCGTATCAAGTATCCGCTGATTCGCAGTGCCTTGCTCCAGGCATATCGTCAGAAAAAGGCTGAGCAGGGAGGCGACCCCATGAAGGCGTGGGTCGCCTTGCAAGAGGATGAGGATGCGCGTCGCAACTACCAGAAGGCTCGGGGCAAGGGTGGCTTCCTTCGGGCAACTTGGGATGAGGCGCTGGAAATCGCAGCGATGGCCAACCTGTATACGGCGAAGAAGTACGGGCCAGACCGCGTAATCGGGTTTTCCCCAATTCCAGCGATGTCCATGCTGTCCTATGCGGCGGGATCCCGCTTTCTGCAGCTCTTTGGCGGCATCAATCTGAGTTTTTACGACTGGTATTGTGACCTGCCCACCGCCTTCCCCGAGATCTGGGGCGAACAGACCGATGTGGGGGAGAGCGCCGACTGGTACAACGCCAAGATGATCGCCGACATGGGGGCTTGTCTGAACATGACACGCACCCCGGACTGTCACTTTTTCGCAGAGTCGCGCCACAATGGCACCAAGGCTGTGGTGTTTGCGCCCGACTTCAGCCAGGTCTGCAAGTATGCGGACCAGTGGGTTCCGCTTCATGCGGGAAGCGACGGAGCCTTCTGGATGGCGGTCACCCACGTGATCCTCAAGGAGTTTCATCACGAGCAGAAGACGCCGTTCTTCCTGGACTACGTAAAGCAGTATACGGACAGCCCCTACCTTGTGAAGCTGGACAGTGAGGGGGGGCACTTCAAGCCGGGTCGTCTTCTCCGGGCGTCGGACCTTCCCGCCTACCAGGATGTGGAAAAGGGCGAGTGGAAGTTCGTCAACATTGATGAAACGACAGGGCAGCCCGTGGTTCCGAAGGGGAGCTCCGGTTCCCGCTGGGATGGCTCCGGCAACTGGAACATGAAGTCGGAAGACGCAGTCAATCATCAACCCTACGATCCGGTCTTGTCCCTTCTTGGACGGGGCGGTGGCGTCGCACAGACGGAGTTCACCGAGTTCGGGTTGGACAACAAGGTGCTCCGCGGCGTGCCTACCATGGAGATCCAAACGGTCAACGGACCCCAGACCGTCACCACGGTCTACGATCTGATGATGGCCCAGTATGGGGTGTCTCGAGATCTTCCGGGTGACTACCCGAGTGACTACTCCGACAAGGACGCTGCATACACCCCGGCCTGGCAGGAGATCTTCACCGGAGTGGCCACCGACACGGTGCTGCAGTTTGCCCGTGAGTGGGCGTCGACGGCTGAAACCACCGGCGGCAAGTGCATGATTATCATCGGGGCTGGCATCAACCACTGGTACCACTCAAACCTGATGTACCGGGCCGGCGCCATGGCGCTCATGCTCTGTGGCTGTGTCGGAAAGAACGGCGGTGGGCTGAATCACTACGTGGGACAGGAAAAGCTGGCTCCCGTGGATTCATGGGGTTCGATCGCCTTCGCCAAGGACTGGAAGAAGGCTCCCCGCCTCCAGCAGGCTCCCATCTGGCACTACATCAACACTTGTCAGTACCGCTACGACGGACAGTTTTCACGCTACAACACCGTCCCCGACAATGACATGACGAGGATGCATACGGCGGACAGCATCTTCAAGTCTGTGCGAATGGGTTGGATGCCGTTCTACCCCCAGTTCAAGCAGAACTCGCTGGAGCTGACAAAGGAGGCCCAGGAAGCTGGTGCAGGCACGGACGCGGAGATTGAGAACTACGTGTTGGAGAAGCTCAAGTCCAAGGACCTTGAGTATGCTGTGTCGGATCCGGAGGCGCCGGAGAACTTTCCGCGGCTCTGGTACATCTGGCGAGGCAACGCCATCATGGGGTCGATGAAGGGGCATGAGTATTGCCTGAAGCACTACCTGGGAACCCACTCCAATGCCATCGGACAAGACAGCGAGGAGCATCCCGCTGAGGTGAACTGGAGAGAGGAAGCGCCCGTCGGAAAGATGGACCTGATCGTCAACCTCAACTTCCGCATGGACAGCTCGGCCTTGTACTCGGACATCGTCCTACCTGCAGCCTCCTGGTACGAGAAGGCTGACCTGAACAGCACGGACCTGCACTCGTTTATTCATCCTCTTTCGGCGGCCATTCCACCTGTTTGGGAGTCAAAGACGGATTGGGACATCTTCAAGGAGCTTGCCCGCTGCACAAGTGAGGCGGCAAAGAAGTATCTACCTGAGCCTCAAAAGGACGTGATTGCGGCACCCCTCTCCCACGACTCGCCAGGAGAGGTGAGCCAGCCTGAGATCAAGGACTGGTACCTGGGCGAGTGTGAGGCTGTGCCCGGTGAGACAATGCACAAGATTATCGTGCAGGACCGGGACTACACCGCCCTGTACGACGAGTTTATCGCCTTGGGCGAGAACGTCCGAAAGAACGGACTTGGGGCCCACGGGAACCACTTTCAGTGCGAGGACGAGTATGACGCGATGGTGGCGTCAAACCACTTCCCGGTGGAGCGGCGGGGTGACAAGGTGTTCCCCTCCCTGAAGGAAGACAAGTGGGCTGCAAACGCGGTGTTGCACCTTTCTTCACTCACCAACGGGAAGCTCACTGTCCGCGCATACGAGAACGCGGCAAAGAAGACGAGTCTGCCACTGGTGCCGCTTGGAGCGGGGAGTGCGGACGTGCGGATTCGCTACGAGGATCTTCAGGCCCAACCACGGCGTTACAACTCCTCCCCGTTGTGGTCCGGGTTGATGCATGAAGGCCGCGCCTACTCTGCGTACACCTACAACGTGGAGCAACTGGTTCCCTGGCGGACACTGACCGGCCGACAGCACTTTTATCTGGACCACGAGATGTACCTCGCCTACGGCGAGAACCTCCCGACATTCAAGCCATCACCAAAGCCGGCAGCGTATGGGGACTTGAAACAGACGATCAAGGAGGGTGACGCAAGAATCCTGAACTGCCTTACCCCACACGGCAAGTGGCACATCCATTCAACCTACATGGAGAACCACCGCATGTTGACCCTGTCTCGAGGCTGTGAGCCCGTCTGGATCAGCGAAAAGGATGCAGAGGCCTTGGGCATTCAGGACAACGACTGGTGCGAGGTGTACAACGACCATGGCGTCTACTGCACTCGCGCTGCGGTCAGCGCTCGGATTCCGCTTGGCGTGTGCATCGTGTACCACGTCCCCGAACGCACTGTTGGGATTCCGAAATCCCAGGTTCGCGGGGGGAAACGAGCAGGTGGGCACAACAGCTTTACCCGGATTCACCTGAAGCCGAACTTCCTCGCCGGGGGCTACGGGCAGTTCAGCTACCACTTCAACTACTGGGGTCCAATCGCTCCCCAGCGGGACACCCATGTGATCGTCAAGCGCATGGACAAGTTGGAATGGTAGTCCGCGTCCCTTCACCCCTGCAGACTCGAGGCAAGTCATGAACATCCGCTCTCAGATCTCCATGGTCTTTCACCTGGACAAGTGCATTGGCTGTCACACCTGTTCGGTTGCCTGCAAGAACATCTGGACCGACCGCAAGGGCGCCGAGTACATGTGGTGGAACAACGTGGAGACCAAACCTGGCACTGGCTATCCGGGGAAATGGGAGGACCAGGAAATCTACAAGGGGGGCTGGGAGAAGTGCTCAGACGGGTCCATTGATCTGAAGGGTGCAGGGAAGAAGAAGGGGCTTGCGAACCTTTTCCACAATCCAAATATGCCGGTGATCGACGACTACTATGAGCCGTTTACCTATAAGTACCTTGACCTGATTGAGTCGCCCGCTTGCGATGATCAACCGACCGCGCGTCCTGTGTCATTGATTACTGGCGAGCCAATGGACATCAAGATGGGCCCGAACTGGGATGACGACCTGGGGGGATCCCCTGACTATGCCCGAAAGGACCCGAACCTGGAGGGATTGCCGCCTGCAATGCAGCAAGCGATGTTCGAAATGGAGCGCCTGACGTTCTTCTATCTTCCAAGGATGTGCAACCACTGCCTCAACCCGGCCTGTGTTGCATCCTGCCCGTCCGGGGCCATCTACAAGCGAGGTGAGGACGGCGTGGTTCTCATCAACCAGGATGTCTGCCGTGCCTGGCGAATGTGTGTCACGGCTTGTCCCTATAAAAAGTCTTACTACAACTGGAATACGGGCAAGTCTGAGAAGTGCATCCTGTGCTACCCCCGGATTGAGGCGGGGTACGCGCCCGCCTGCATGCATTCATGCGTCGGAAGGATTCGGTACCTGGGCGTGCTGCTCTACGATGCGGACAAGATCCAGGATGCGGCGTCCGCTGCGGACGACCAAATCGTCAATCGACACCTGGACATGATCATGGATCCACATGATCCAGAGGTGATTGCCTCCGCCAAGAAGAATGGCGTGGCGGACTCCACCATTCATGCGGCCCAAACCTCGCCAACGTACAGGTTTGTGAAGGAGTGGGGCCTCGCTCTTCCGTTGCATCCAGAGTTCCGCACACTTCCCATGTTGTTCTATGTGCCTCCCTTGATGCCCGTCATGGCGTCGGTGAAGTCCGTGTCGAACGACGAACAGAACGACAAGCTCAACCCCATCGCCAAGAGCTGGCCGGACCAGTGGCTTTATGACACGAGCACAGATGACCTTTGGGGTGGAATAGAGGAGGCCCGTTTGCCCCTGGAGTACCTGGCAAACATGTTCAGCAATGGCGACACGAAGAAGGTGGCGGATCGGATTCAGAAGTTGATGGCTGTTCGAATCCATCGCCGACACGTGACGGTCGGGGACATCCCAGCCGAACGCGCGGCGGAGGTGTTGAAGGCCACGGGGCTCGATGCGCAAATGGCGGATGAAATCTACAAATTGACTGCGTTGGCCAAGTTCGATGACCGGTTTGTGGTGCCAGCTGCCCACCGGGAGCAGGCAATTGAAATGTTGGAGTTCACAGGGGATGCCAAGGGAAGCGTTGGCTTTGGCTTCAAGGATGGCAGCGCAACGAGAGGGTCATGAGATGTTGATTCGAGCTCATTACGAACAGCTTTCCAGCTTGTTTTTGTATCCGGATGACAACTATCTGCCTCGCCTGGAGACCACGATGATGGCCCTGCAGGGGAAGCACCCGGCGGCTGCGGCATCCTTGAAGGAGTTTCTGTCCCTTGTGCCGGGCGAGACCGATCGCGGCCTCGCTCCCTTGCAACGGCTCCAGGAGATCTTCACGCGCACCTTCGAGGTCCAGTCGATCACCACACTGGACGTGGGGTACTTGATGTTCGGCGACGATTACAAGCGAGCCGAGCTGCTGGTGCAGCTGAACCGCGAGCTTCAGGAAGCCAAGGTGGTTGTTGGTACGGAGCTTCCCGACCACCTCTCAAGCATCTTGCGACTGCTTGCCAGGTGGGACGATTTCGAGACTGCGCAGGAATTGGTGCAGCTCCTTCTTCACCCGGCAGTCGGAGCAATGATCTTCGAGTTTCGGGAAGAGCGCATAGAGCAAAGAAATACCTTGTACAAGAAGCACTACAAGACACTTCTTCACATGGATGTGGGTCGTCTGACTCTCTTTCGTCACCTTCTTTCTGCGGTGCTGAGCGTGTTGGAGGACGACTTTCTGGTGGAGGAGCCTGCCCCGGTGGAAGGGGCGAGTGCCTTTCTTCGCTCCTTGGGTCGCGAGTTTGAGATCGAGGAGAGAGGAGCCGGCCAAAGGCCCGGTGCAACCCGGTCGGACCAAATGCCAAGCCCGGGCGGGTGCCCAAGTGGAGGGAAGTAGCGATGTCCATTGACACTGTTCTCCTGGTTGTCTTCCCCTACGTCGCGGTCGTGGTCTTTTCCCTGGGGGTATGGGCGCGATACCGCCAAACGGGGTTCAAGGTGTCGTCCCTTTCCTCCCAGTTCTTGGAAGGCAGGCGGCTCTTCTGGGGCTCCGTTCCGTTCCACTTTGGCTTGATGGTGTTGTTTTTCGGGCACGCTGCGGCCTTTCTCATGCCTCGGGCCACGCTTGCCTGGAACGCTGTCCCCACGCGCTTGATCGTGTTGGAGGTGACCGCGTTCATCTTTGGATTGAGTGTACTGGTTGGCCTCTCCCAGCTGATTCTCAGGCGCCTCTCAGATGTGCGGGTTCGCATGGTGACCTCTCGCATGGACTTCGCCATTGAGTTCGTGCTTCTGGCCCAGGTGGTGCTTGGTTGTTGGATTGCGCTTGGTTATCGGTGGGGATCCTCCTGGTTCGCTTCCGACCTCTCGCCCTACCTCTGGTCGTTGGTCAAGCTCAACCCGGACACGGGGGCGGTGTTTGCGCTTCCTCTTGTAGTGAAGCTCCACATATTTGGAGCCTTCCTGGTGTTGTTCATGGTCCCGTTCACGCGCCTGGTGCATTTCATCGTCGCCCCCCTGCACTACCTCGCCAGACCCTATCAGCTGGTGATCTGGCACTGGGATCCTAAAAAGGTCCGAAGCCCCTCGACGCCCTGGACGATTCACAGACCGAGGAACAACTAGCGTCGTTTGTTGCGTCATTTGATGCAACGAACGATGCCGAGATGAGCCACAGGAGCGAGAAATGGCCAAAGTCGATCTCACCGAATGGAATGTTGAAGACGAACAGTTCTGGGAGAGCACCGGCAAGAAGATAGCTACCCGAAACCTGTGGATATCGATCCCCAGCCTGCTGTGCGGCTTCGCCGTCTGGATCATGTGGGGGATCATTGCCGTCCAGATGGAGAACTTGGGCTTTCCCTTTAGCAAGTCGGAGCTCTTGACCCTGACCGCCATCGCCGGCTTGTCCGGCGGCACCCTGCGCATACC